>NZ_FMWW01000003.1:0-949127 GCF_900103205.1 Pseudomonas sp. NFPP12 | reverse complement strand
GAGGCGTTGAGCTAACCAATACTAATTGCCCGTGAGGCTTGACCATATAACACCCAAGCAATTTGCTTAAGAAGCGAGTTGCGGTGTGTGAAGACGATACAAACCGAAAGTTTGCGAACACACAAACCTATTACATACCCATTCGCTGGCACGTTGCACAAGCAACGGACTGGCTACCGAATTTCTTGACGACCATAGAGCGTTGGAACCACCTGATCCCATCCCGAACTCAGAAGTGAAACGATGCATCGCCGATGGTAGTGTGGGGTTTCCCCATGTGAGAGTAGGTCATCGTCAAGATTAAATTCCGAAACCCCAACTGCGCATGCAGTTGGGGTTTTGTTTTTGCGCGACATAAAAGCCCGGCGCTTTCTCTGTCACTGTTTGCTCGACCTGGCTGCCACTGCCCGGTGACAGTGCTAAGGTTCCGCCCTAGCTTTTTGCATTCTCCAAGGAAGCCTTTATGCCGGACGCCTCGTCCCTCAACCCTGGTTTCATGGTGGTTCACGGTAACCGCCTGGACGAGTTGCGCAGCCTGGTGGTCAGCTGGATGCGGCGTTATCCCCTGGCGCCCCTGGAAAATGAAATTGCCCTGGTACAGAGCAACGGTATCGCCCAATGGCTGAAACTGGCCCTGGCCGAAGACCCCGAAGTGGATGACGGCGGTGGCTGCGGTATTGCCGCTGCCATTGATGTGCAATTGCCGGGCAGTTTCATGTGGCAGTTGTACCGCCTGGTCCTGGGGCGAGACGAAATCCCCCCCAAATCCCTGCTGGATAAAGCTCCCCTGACCTGGCGGCTGATGCGCCTGTTGCCGGAGTTGATCGATGAGCCGCATTTCGAACCCCTGCAACGCTTCCTGACCCACGACAGTGACCTGCGCAAGCGCTATCAATTGGCCGAGCGTCTGGCCGATCTGTTCGACCAATACCAGGTATATCGAGCCGACTGGCTGGAGGATTGGGCCGCCGGCCGCCACCAACTGCGCAATGGTCGTGGTGAAACCAAGGCCCTGACGCCTGCCAACTGCTGGCAGGCCGAGCTATGGCGCGCGCTGCTGTTGGATGTCGGCACCGAGGGGATGGCCCAGAGTCGCGCAGGCGTTCACCAGCGCTTTATCGAGCGGATCAACCAACTGGAGGTAGCGCCCAGGGGCTTGCCGTCCCGAGTGATCGTTTTCGGTATCTCTTCGCTGCCAGCCCAGGCCCTGGAGGCACTGGCCGGGTTGGCCCGCTTCAGTCAGGTGCTGCTGTGTGTGCACAACCCTTGTCGCCATCACTGGGCCGATATCGTTGCCGACAAGGACCTGCTGCGCCACCAATACAAACGCCAGGCGCGCAAGGCCGGCATGCCTCAGGCCCTGGATCCGCAAACCCTGCACCAGCACGCCCACCCGCTGCTGGCCGCCTGGGGCAAGCAAGGCCGTGACTACATCAACCTGCTGGACAGCTATGACGATCCCAACAGCTATCGCAGCGCTTTTCGCGATGGCCGGATCGATCTGTTCAGTGACAGCCAGCCGGCCAGCATGCTCCAGCAATTGCAGGACGACATTCTCGAACTGCGCCCGCTGAACGAAACACGTGAGTTGTGGCCGCAGGTTGATATCCAGCACGATCAATCGATCCGCTTTCACATTGCCCACAGCGCCCAGCGAGAAGTGGAAATCCTTCACGACCAGCTCCTGGCGCGCTTCAGTGCAGAGCCCGACCTGCGGCCCCGGGATGTGATCGTCATGGTCCCGGACATCGACAGCTACGCCCCGCATATCCGCGCGGTGTTCGGCCAGCTGGAGCGGGATGACCGGCGCTTCATTCCCTTTACCCTCACTGACCAGGGCCAGCGTGGCCGTGACCCGCTGCTGATCGCCGTCGAACATCTATTGAAGCTGCCGGACAGTCGTTTTCCGGTCAGTGAGATTCTCGACCTGCTGGACGTTCCAGCCCTGCGTGCGCGTTTTGGCGTCGACGAAGCCGACCTGCCGACCCTGCACCGCTGGATTGAAGGTGCCGGCATCCGTTGGGGAATGAATGCCGAGCAGCGCGCAGAACTGGGGCTCCCCCCGGAACTGGAGCAGAACAGCTGGCGTTTCGGCTTGCGGCGCATGCTCCTGGGTTATGCCGTCGGCCGCTCCGACGCCTGTGACGGTATCGAGCCTTATGACGAGATCGGTGGCCTGGATGCGGCGCTGATCGGTCCCCTGGTCGCCCTTCTTGACGCCCTGCAGATCGCCTACCAGCAACTCACCCAGCCGGCGGATCCGGCGGAGTGGGGCGAGCGCCTGCACAACCTGCTGGAACAGTTCTTCCTTGCCAGCAACGAGCACGATGATTACCTGCTGGGACAGCTCGACGACCTGCGGGAAAACTGGCTGGAAACCTGCGAGTCTGTGGGCCTGCAAGATCAGTTGCCGCTGACGGTGGTCCGCGAAGCCTGGCTGGCTGGCCTGGACCAGGGGCGCCTGTCCCAGCGTTTCCTCGCCGGAGCGGTGAACTTCTGCACCCTGATGCCGATGCGCGCCATTCCCTTCAAGCTGGTGTGCCTGCTGGGCATGAACGATGGCGATTACCCCAGGGCGCAGCCGCCTCTGGACTTCGACCTGATGGGCAGCGACTACCGCCCCGGCGACCGATCACGGCGCGAAGACGACCGTTACCTGCTGCTTGAAGCCCTGCTCTCGGCGCGTGACCAACTTTATGTCAGTTGGGTTGGCCGCAGCATTCGCGACAACAGCGAGCGCCCGGCCTCGGTCCTGATCGGCCAGTTGCGCGATCACCTGGCCAGCGGCTGGCGACTGCCCGATGAGCAGGACTCCCTGCTGGAGGCCCTGACCCAGGAGCATCCCCTGCAACCCTTCAGTGCCCGCTATTTCCACGACAGCGACACGCTGTTCAGCTACGCCCGGGAGTGGCAAGTGCTGCATCAGGTCCGAGAGGAACTGGGCGCAGTCGAACGCCTGGAACCCTATGTCCAGGACGAGCCCCTGAGCCTTGCCCAGTTGCAGGATTTCCTGCGCAACCCGGTGCGGCATTTCTTCAGCCAAAGGCTCAAGGTGTTCTTTGAAGCCATGGAAGCACCGCTGGCCGATGAAGAGCCCTTCGTGCTCGATGCCCTGCAGCGCTACAGCCTCAGCGACAGCCTGCTGGAAGCGGCGCTGGGCGACGCAGCGCAGCCCGAGCAAGCCTTGCAGGCCCAGGCCCAGAGGCTGCAAGCCAGTGGCCTGTTGCCCATGGCCGGTTTTGGCGAATGCCTGCAGCGCGAACTGCTGGAGCCCCTGCCGGACCTGTTGCAGCGTTATCGGCAACTGCTCGACCTGTGGCCGACCCCGGTAACCAGTGCGCTGCCGGTGAGCCTGGAACTGCAAGGCGTGCGCCTGGAAGGTTGGCTCAGCAGCCTGCACCAGCGAGCTGATGGCGGGTTGTTGGCTGTGAGCGCCATCCCCAACGGCATCGGCTCGACCAAGACCCGTAAATGGCATCGGCTGATCAAGCCTTGGGTCAATCATCTGCTGGCCTGCGCCAGTGGTTACTCCTTGACCACCGCGCTGGTGGCCAGCGATGACAGCCTGTTGTTGCCGCCGCTGGAGCAGGAGGTGGCCCGGCAGATTCTCGGCAGCCTGCTGCAGGCCTGGCAGGCCGGCATGCGCCTGCCGCTGCCGGTGGCGATCAAGACCGCCTTCGCCTGGCTGGGCCAGAGCGACCCGGACAAAGCCGCGGCCGCTGCACGCAAGACCTACGATGGCGACGGCCAGAACAGCGAGGGCGAACGCCGGCAAAGCCCGGCCCTGGCCCGCCAATTCGCCGACTACAACGCACTGATCGCCGATGAAACCTTCAGCGGTTGGGCCGAGACCCTTTATCGACCCCTGTTGAATGCTCCCTGGCGTTCGGCGCTCGGCGAGGAGGCAGGCGCATGACTGCACAAGCTCCCCTGGCCCTGGCATTTCCTCTGCGCGGCAGCCAGTTGATCGAGGCCAGTGCCGGTACCGGCAAGACTTTCACCATCTCCGCGCTCTACTTGCGCCTGGTGCTGGGCCATGGCGGCGAGGCGGCGGGTTTCGGGCGTGAATTGCTGCCGCCGCAGATACTGGTGGTGACCTTTACCGATGCCGCCACCAAGGAATTGCGCGAGCGCATTCGCACGCGCCTGGCGGAAGCCGCGCGCTTCTTTCGCGATGAAACCAGTGCCCCCGATGGCCTGATCGTCGAGTTGCGTGAGCAATACCCCGTCGAGCAGTGGGCCGCCTGTGCCAATCGCCTGGACATCGCCGCGCAATGGATGGATGAGGCCGCGGTCTCGACCATCCACAGTTGGTGCCAGCGCATGTTGCGCGAACATGCGTTCGACAGCGGCAGCCTGTTCACCCAGACCCTGGAAACCGACCACAGCGACCTGCTGGGCCAGGTTCTGCGCGATTACTGGCGGCTGTTCTGCTACCCGATGCAGGGTGATGCCCTGAACTGGGTGCGCAGCCATTGGGTCGGGCCGGCCGAACTCATGCCCCGAGTGCGGGCAATGTTCGGCAACGAGCGTCGGGACCCACCCGAACAGACGCCGAGCGAGTTGATCGAAGCCTGCCTGCAAGAACGTCGTGAAGCCCTGGTGCAGATCAAGGCGCCCTGGCGCGAGTGGGCCGCGCAACTGCGGGAGATCTGCCTGCAAGGCGTGGCCAGCAAGAGCGTCGACGGGCGCAAGATGCAGGCCCGGTTCTTCGAGCCCTGGTTCGAAAAGATCAGTGCCTGGGCCGAGGATGAATCCGTCGAGCAACTGGACATCGGCACCGGCTTCACCCGCCTGACCCCCGAAGGCATGAGCGAGGCCTGGAAAGGCGCGGCCCCCGATCACCCCGGGCTCGACGCCATGGCCGGGCTCAAGGCCAGCCTCGATGCCTTGCCCAGCCCGGATGCGGCGGTCCTGCAACACGCCGCGCAATGGGTGGGGGCACGTTTCGAAGAAGAGAAGCGGCGGCGCGCCGAGATGGGCTTCGACGACATGCTGCTGCGCCTGGACAGCGCCCTGCAGAGCGATGGCGGCGAGCGCCTGGCGACCCTGATCCGCGAGCAGTTCCCGGTGGCCCTGATCGACGAATTCCAGGACACCGACCCGGTGCAGTACCGGATCTTCGAAAGCATCTACCGGATCGAGGCCAACGACCCCGAGACCGGCCTGTTCCTGATCGGCGATCCCAAGCAGGCGATCTACGCCTTCCGTGGCGCCGATATCTACACCTACCTGCGGGCACGCCAGGCCACCAGCGGGCGCCTGCACACCCTGGGCACCAACTTCCGTTCCAGCCAGGCGATGGTCAGCGCGGTCAACCATGTGTTCCTGCAAGCCGAACAGCGGCCGCAGGGACAGGGGGCCTTCCTGTTTCGCGAAGCGGATGGCGAGAACCCGGTGCCATTCCTGGCGGTGGCCGCCCAGGGGCGCAAGGAGCAATTGCTGGTCGACGGCCAGCCGGTGCCGGCACTTAACTTCTGGCAATTGCCTTCGGAACAGCCGCTGTCCGGGGCCCAGTATCGCCAGCATCAGGCGGCGGCTTGCGCCACTGCGATTGTCGGCCTGCTCAATGGCGGCCAGCAGGGGCGCAGTGGGTTTGTCCGTGAGCAGCAAGCGCTGAAAGGCTTGCTGCCGGCGGATATCGCGATCCTGGTGCGCGATGGCAAGGAGGCCCAGGCCGTGCGCGGCGAGCTGGCGGCCCGCGGGGTGCGTAGCGTGTACCTGTCGGACAAGGACTCGGTGTTCGCCGCCCAGGAAGCCCGGGATGTGCTGGTGTGGCTCAAGGCTTGCGCCGAGCCGGACGTGGAGCGGCCGCTGCGCGCGGCCCTGGCGTCCCTGACCCTGAACCTGCCGCTGCTGGAGCTGGAGCGGCTCAACCAGGATGAACTGGCCTGGGAAGCGCGGGTCATGCAGTTCCGTGGCTACCGGGCGATCTGGCGCAGCCAGGGCGTGCTGCCGATGCTGCGGCGCCTGCTGCATGACTTCCAGCTGCCCCAGGCGCTGATGGCCCGCAGTGATGGCGAGCGGGTGCTGACCAACCTTCTGCACTTGTCCGAGCTGCTGCAACAAAGCGCCGCCGAACTCGACGGCGAGCAGGCCCTGATCCGCCATCTGGCCGAGCACCTGGCGCTGTCCGGGCAGGCGGGGGAGGAGCAGATCCTGCGCCTGGAAAGCGATGAGCAACTGGTCAAGGTGGTGACCATCCACAAGTCCAAGGGCCTGGAATACCCCTTGGTGTTCCTGCCCTTCATCTGTTCCACCAAGCCGGTGGATGGCAGCCGCTTGCCGCTGCATTACCACGATGCTGCCGGCAAGCCCCAGGTCAGCCTGCGGCCCACCCCGGAGCTGATTGCCCTGGCCGATGAAGAGCGCCTGGCGGAAGACCTGCGGCTGCTCTATGTGGCCCTGACCCGGGCCCAGCATGCCTGCTGGCTGGGGATGGCCGATCTCAAGCGGGGCAATCACAGCAGCTCGGTATTGCACCTTTCGGCCCTGGGTTACCTGCTGGGCGGCGGCGATGTCCTGGGCGAATCCAGTGCCTTGTTGCGCTGGCTGCTGGACCTGCAGCAGGGCTGCGCTGCGATTGGCGTGTCCGAGCTGCCCGTCGTCGATGACCAGCGCTATCAGCCACCGCGCAACGAGGCCACTCTGCTGGCGCCGCTGACGCCCAGCCGCCGCGCCGCGGAAAACTGGTGGATTGCCTCCTACAGTGCCTTGCGCATCAGCGACATCCTGGGGGCGGGCAGCACCGAGGCGCCGGAAAACCCCCAGGCGCAGAAACTCTTCGACGACGAACGCCTGGACCCCGAAGCTCCTCGGGAAACCCTGGCCAGCGGCGGCGATATCCACCGCTTCCCCCGCGGCCCGAACCCCGGGACCTTCCTTCATGGCCTGCTGGAGTGGGCTGGGGAGGAGGGTTTTGCCGCTGCCCCCGAGGCGATCGAGGACGCCGTGGCCCGGCGCTGCAATCGCCGCGGCTGGCAAGGCTGGATCCCGACCCTGAGCGACTGGCTGCAGCACCTGCTGCAAGCGCCCTTGCCCCTGGGCGAGGGCCAGGCACCGGTGGTGCTCGGGCAGTTGACCCAGTACCGGGTCGAGATGGAGTTCTGGTTCGCCAGCCACAAGGTCGATGTGCTCAAGCTCGATGAGCGGGTACGCCAGCAAACCCATCAGGGCGCGCCCCGAGTCACGGCCGAGCCGGTATTGCTCAACGGCATGTTCAAGGGCTTTATCGACCTGACCTTCGAATACCAGGGCCGCTATTACGTGGCCGACTACAAATCCAACTGGCTGGGCGCGGACGACGCGGCCTACACCGAGCAGGCCATGGAACAATCGATTCTCGACAACCGTTACGACCTGCAATACGTGCTGTACCTGCTGGCCCTGCACCGGCAATTGAAGGCCCGGCTGGCGGACTACGACTACGATCGCCATGTGGGCGGCGCCTTGTACCTGTTCCTGCGGGGCACCCGTGCCGCCAGCCAGGGGGCCTACTTCGCCCGGCCGCCTCGACAGTTGATCGAGCAACTGGACCGCATGTTCCAGGGCCAGCCCGAGCCACCCAAGGCCGAGCCCACCTGGGAGCAGGGAGTGCTGCTATGACCCAGGACCTGTTCGATGCACTGGACCAGGCGCCGCAACCGGCCTTCGACCTGGTGCCCCTGAGCCGCGCCGACGACTTGCTGCTGTTGCTTGAGCGCTGGGTCGAGCGCGGCTGGCTGCGTTCCCTGGACCGGGCCTTTGTCGGCTTCCTGCATGAGCTGGACCCGGGCTGTGATCCGCTGGTACTGATGGCCGCGGCCCTGACCAGCCATCAGCTGGGGCACGGGCATGTCTGCCTGGACCTGTTCGAAACCCTCAAGGAGCCGGACTTCGCCCTGTCGCTGCCGCCCGAAGGCGACGCACAAAACGGCGCACCGGCGCTGCCGTCCCAGGTGTTGATGGGGCTTGAAGGGGCGCACTGGTGCAAGGTCCTGGCCGGCAGCCGCCTGGTGGCCCTGGCGGCGGATCATGCCGAGTCTTCCCGGCAGCGGCCGCTGGTGCTGTCCGGCAAGCGCCTGTACCTGCGCCGCTACTGGGCCTATGAGCGGCGTATCGACAACGCCTTGCGCCAGCGCCTGGCCTTGGCCGAGGCCACGCCGGAAAACCTCGCGGCGCGCCTCGACGGGCTGTTCGGCCCGGCCAAGGCGGCGGGGCCCGTCGACTGGCAGAAACTCGCCTGCGCTCTGGCCACCCGGGGCGCCTTCAGCATCATCACCGGCGGCCCCGGCACCGGCAAGACCACCACCGTGGTGCGCCTGCTGGCCTTGCTCCAGGGCCCGGCGGTGGAAGCACGCAAGCCGCTGCGCATTCGCCTGGCGGCGCCTACCGGCAAGGCCGCGGCGCGCCTGACCGAGTCCATCAGCTTGCAGGTGCGTTCCCTCGCGGTGCCCGATGAGGTGCGGGAAATGATCCCCAGCGAGGTGACCACCGTGCACCGCTTGCTGGGCAATCGCCCGGGCACCCGGCATTTCCGCCATCACGCCGGCAACCGCTTGCCCCTGGATGTCCTGGTGGTGGACGAAGCCTCGATGATCGACCTGGAAATGATGGCCAACCTGCTGGACGCCTTGCCCATCCATGCACGCCTGGTGTTGCTGGGGGACAAGGACCAGCTGGCCTCGGTGGAAGCCGGCGCCGTGCTCGGCGACCTGTGCCGTGACGCCGAGGCCGGTTGGTACAACCCGCAGACCCGGGCCTGGCTGGAGGCGGTCAGCGGCGAGCACCTGGGAAACAGCGGCCTGCAGGAGGACAGCGCCCACCAGCATCCCCTGGCGCAGCAGGTGGTGATGCTGCGCCATTCCCGGCGTTTCGGCGAAGGCAGCGGCATCGGCCAGCTGGCGCGTTGGGTCAACCAGCAGCAGGCCGATGAAGCCCGGCGCCTGCTGGCGGCTCGCAGCCATGCCGACCTGTATGGCCTGAGCCTCAAGGGCGAGCAGGATCGGGCCCTGGAACGGCTGCTGCTGGAGGGCCATGGCGAGGGGCCGCAAGGCTACCGCCACTACCTGAATGTACTGCGCAGCCAGCGCCCGCCGCCGGGTACGCCTCTGGAGGATCGGCGCTGGACCGACTGGGCGCGCCATGTCTTGCAGGCCTTTGATCGCTTCCAATTGCTGTGCGCGGTGCGCAAGGGCCCCTGGGGTGTCGAAGGCCTGAACCTGCGGATCACCCAGGCGCTGTTCAAGGCCCGGCTGATCGACAGCGACCAGCAATGGTACGAGGGCCGCCCGGTGCTGATGACCCGCAACGATTACGGCCTGGGCCTGATGAACGGTGATATCGGCATCGCCCTGAAACTGCCGGAGCAGGAAGGCTCGGAGGCGGGGCGTCAGGTGCTGCGCGTCGCCTTTCCGCGCAACGATGGCCAGGGCGGGGTGCGGTTGGTGCTGCCAAGCCGGCTCAATGACGTGGAAACCGTTTACGCCATGACTGTGCATAAGTCCCAGGGCTCGGAGTTCGCCCACACCGCGTTGATCCTGCCCGACGCTTTGAACCCGGTGCTGACCAAGGAACTGATCTACACCGGTATCACCCGGGCCAAGGACTGGTTCAGCCTGATCGAGCCCCGTGCCGGAGTGTTCGAAGAGGCTGTTCGGCGCAAGGTCAAGCGTCTGAGCGGGTTGATGCTGGAGTTGGACTGACGCCCATGTTTCCGGCTTTTCTCAGGCATCGTGCTCGGGCGCTGGTCTCGCTGCATTTTCCCGGGCTGTGCTATCGTTGCGGCATCATTTCCGTGAAAATCAAAGAGAATCCCTGCATGGACGTGGCTGTCTTGAGGACAGAGCGCATTTTGGGGTGGAGACAGTGTGTGCTGTCGACCATTCTCTGCCTGTTCAGCCTGTTGGCCATCGCGCAGTCGGAGCCACCGGCGGCCGCGAGCCTGGCCGAGCAACGGGCCAAGGCTGTAACCCAAGTGGTGCTGGGCATTCTCAGCTACGCTCGCTGGCCCGTGGAGCCTGCGCAACTGCGTCTGTGCGTGGTTGGCCCCACCGAATACACCGATGACCTGCTCAAGGGCGCGACCCAGGCCACCGGCCGCCCGGTGTTGGTGCGGCGTCTGCTGGCCAACAACCCGTCGTTGGCCAGTGAGTGCGATTCGGTCTATGTCGGCAAATTGTCCAATGATGAGCGTACCCGCCTGTTCAACTCGCTGATCGGGCAGCCGGTGCTGAGCATCAGCGAGGGGGGCGACCAGTGCACCGTGGGCAGCCTGTTCTGCCTGCGGGTCGGCGACAGCCAGGTGTCGTTCGAGGTCAACCTGGATTCCGTGGCCCGCAGTGGGGTGAAGATTCATCCCAGCGTGCTGCAGCTTTCCCGTCGTCGTCCGGCGGCCCCATGAAACTGTTCAAGCCCAACGCCCGCCCTACACTGCGGTCGGTCATCGGTCGCGGCCACCTGATCGTCGCTCTGCTGGCGATCTCCATGGCCAGCCTGTCCCTGACCTTTCTCGGGGTGTTGGCCCTGCGCGTGTACGCCGATCACAACCTGCACCTGATCGCCCGCTCCATCAGCTACACCGTGGAAGCTGCAGTGGTGTTCAACGACAGTGTGGTGGCCACCGAGGCCCTGGCCCTGATCGCCTCCACCGAAGAGGTGGCCGACGCCAAGGTGTATGACAGCCAGGGCCAGTTGCTGGCCAGCTGGCAGCGCCCGGAAAGCGGCTTTCTGACCAACCTGGAAATGCACGTCGCCAGCGCCTTTCTGGAAAAGCCCATCAGCCTGCCGATCCTGCACCAGGGGCGGGAAATCGGCACCATCAATGTCACCGGCCATGGCGGCAGCCTGTTGCGGTTTCTCCTCAGTGGCCTGGTGGGCATCGTGCTGTGCATCGCCCTCAGCGCCTGGTTGGCGCTGTACCTGGCGCGCCGCCAGCTGCGGGGCATCACCGGGCCGTTGCGCAGCCTCGCCGATGTGGCCCACGCGGCCCGGCGCGAGCGGGCCTTCGATCAGCGGGTGCCGCCTGCGGAAATCGCCGAACTGGACAACCTGGGCAACGACTTCAACGCCCTGCTCGATGAGCTGGAAGCCTGGCAGACCCATCTGCAAAGCGAGAATGAAACCCTGGCCCACCAGGCCAGCCACGACAGCCTGACCGGACTGCCCAACCGGGCGTTCTTCGAAGGCCGGCTGATCCGTGCCCTGCGTAGCGCCAACAAGCTCAACGAGCGCATGGCGGTGCTGTTTCTCGACAGCGACCGGTTCAAGGAGATCAACGATAACTTCGGCCACGCCGCCGGCGATGCGGTGCTGGTGGCTGTGGCCACGCGGATTCGCGCGCAGTTGCGCGAGGACGACCTGGTGGCGCGCCTGGGCGGGGACGAATTTGCCGTGCTGCTGACCCCGCTGCACCGGGTCGAGGATGCCCAGCGCATCGCCGACAAGATCATCAGCAGCATGGAAGTACCGATTCAACTGCCCGGCAGCCTGTCGATCCTGACATCGCTGAGTATCGGTATTGCCGTGTACCCGGATCATGGCGCGACACCGGGCAGTCTGTTGAATGCCGCCGACGCGGCCATGTACCAAGCCAAGCGCGGTTCGCGAGGCGGGCAACACACAGTGGGGGCGGAGCTCCCTATCGTTCAGGTTCAAAACAGGAGCTAATTCCCTTGTTCTCGATGACGCAACGTTCGGTTCGACTGTTCAGCACTCTGGTGTTCATGGCCCTGCTGGCCCTGGCCGGCTGTCAGAGCGTGCCGCCCAAAGGTCTGACCCCGAAACAGATCGCGGTACTGAAACAGGAGGGCTTCGAACTGACGGATGAAGGCTGGGCCTTTGGCCTGTCGGGCAAGGTGCTGTTTGGCAGCGATGTGGAAACCCTGAACCAGGCCAGCACCGAGATCGTCCAGCGCATCGGCAAGGCGCTGCTCAGCGTCGATATCCAGAAGGTCCGGGTCGACGGTCACACCGACGCGTCGGGCAAGGAGGCCTACAACGTGCAACTGTCCGTGCGCCGGGCCAAGAGCGTGGTCAAGGTGTTGACCCAGGTTGGCATGCGTGAAGAAAACATCCAGCTGCGCGGCCTGGGCAGCAGCGAGCCGGTGGCCTCCAACAGCACCGTGGCCGGGCGTACCGAGAACCGTCGGGTGTCGATCGTGGTGATCGCCGACTGATCGACGACCTGCCGGGTTGCGGCTGCCGCCTTGCGGCCGCTAAGGGTCAGGGGGCGGCGAAGCGCATGCTGCGACTCTCGCCCATGAGCAGCGGCCGATTCTGCTCGGTCACCTCGCGGATGTAATCCCATAACAGGGTGATCCGCTTCAACTTCCTGAGATCCTCCCGGCAGTACATCCAGAATTGCCGGGTCAGGTTGATTTCCTTGGGCAGCACTGGCAGCAGGCGCGGGTCCTGGGCCGCCAGGAAGCACGGCAGGATCGCCAGCGAGCGGCCCTGCTGCGCTGCCACGTACTGGGCAATCACGCTGGTGCTGCGCAGGTTGGCGCTGGCCCCGGGCACCACATTGGCCAGGTACAGCAGCTCGGAACTGAAGGCCAGGTCATCCACATAGCTGATGAATTGATGCTCGCCCAGGTCGCCGGGGCGGCGGATCGGCGGGTGGCGGTCGAGGTATTCCTGGGTGGCGTACAGCTGCAGGCGGTAGTCGCACAGCTTGCAGCACACATAGGGGCCGTGCTCCGGGCGTTCCAGGGCGATGACGATATCCGCCTCGCGCTTGGACAGGCTGATGAAGTGCGGCAGCGGCAGGATATCCACCGAGATTGCCGGGTAGGCGTCGAGGAAGTGGCTGAGTTGCGGGGTGATGAAGAAGGTGCCGAAGCCCTCGGTGCAGCCCATGCGCACATGGCCGGACAACGCCACTCCGGAGCCCGAGACCTGCTCGCACGCCATGTGCAGGGTGCTTTCGATGGACTCCGCATAACCCAGCAGGCGCTGGCCCTCGGCGGTGAGGACAAAGCCGTTGGTGCGGGATTTTTCGAACAGCAAGGTGCCCAGGGCGGTTTCCAGGGACCCGATGCGCCGCGATACCGTGGTGTAGTCCACCGCCAGGCGCTTGGCCGCGCTGCTGGCCTTGCGAGTGCGCGCCACTTCGAGGAAAAACTTCAGGTCGTCCCAGTTCAGGGTGCTTAGCGAGGTGATGTTTTTTTGCATGATGGACCGGATTTTATGTGCGTTCTTATTAGAAGTTTGCACATCTATACTCCAAAAACCGTCCGATACCAACTCGCGACAGCCCCTCTTTCAAGGCGCTTGCCCGCCTTGGTTTCCCTGCATAAGAACTCAAGAAGTCAGGAGACCCCATGAACGCATCCCTCAAGCCCGACGGCACCACCCTGCAACAGGTCAAACTGCTGATCGACGGTGAATGGGTCCAGTCCCAGAGCCAGGAATGGCACGACATCGTCAACCCGGCGACCCAGGAAGTGCTGGCCAAGGTGCCCTTTGCCACTGCCGCTGAAGTCGACGCCGCGATCGCCGCTGCCCAGCGCGCCTTCCAGACCTGGAAACTGACCCCGATCGGCGCGCGGATGCGCATCATGCTCAAGCTCCAGGCCCTGATCCGCGAGCACTCCAAACGCATTGCCGTGGTCCTCAGCGCCGAGCAGGGCAAGACCATCGCCGACGCCGAGGGCGACATCTTCCGCGGCCTGGAAGTGGTGGAGCATGCCTGCTCCATCGGCACCCTGCAGATGGGCGAATTCGCCGAAAACGTCGCCGGCGGCGTGGACACTTACACCCTGCGCCAGCCGATCGGCGTGTGCGCCGGGATCACCCCGTTCAATTTCCCGGCAATGATTCCGCTGTGGATGTTCCCGATGGCCATCGCCTGCGGCAACACCTTCGTCCTCAAGCCTTCCGAGCAGGACCCGCTGTCCACCATGCTGCTGGTGGAGCTGGCGGTGGAAGCCGGGGTGCCGGCCGGTGTGCTCAACGTAGTGCACGGCGGCAAGGACGTGGTGGATGCGCTGTGCACCCACAAGGACATCAAGGCGGTGTCCTTCGTCGGTTCGACTGCGGTCGGCACCCACGTCTATGACCTGGCGGGCAAGCATGGCAAGCGCGTGCAATCGATGATGGGCGCGAAGAACCACGCCGTGGTGCTGCCCGACGCCAACCGCGAACAGACCCTCAATGCCCTGGTGGGCGCCGGCTTCGGCGCGGCCGGCCAGCGATGCATGGCCACCTCGGTGGTGGTGCTGGTGGGGGCAGCGAAACAATGGCTGCCGGACCTCAAGGCCCTGGCGCAGAAACTCAAGGTCAACGCCGGCAGCGAGCCGGGCACCGATGTCGGCCCGGTGGTCTCCAAGCGTGCCAAGGCGCGGATTCTGGAGCTGATCGAAAGCGGCGTGAAAGAAGGTGCCAAGCTGGAGCTCGATGGCCGCGACATCAAGGTTCCGGGCTACGAGCAGGGCAACTTCATCGGCCCGACCCTGTTCTCCGGGGTGACCACCGACATGCAGATCTACACCCAGGAAATCTTCGGCCCGGTGCTGGTGGTGCTGGAGGTGGATACCCTGGACCAGGCCATCGCCCTGGTCAACGCCAACCCCTTCGGCAACGGCACCGGCCTGTTCACCCAGAGCGGTGCGGCGGCGCGCAAGTTCCAGAGCGAAATCGACGTCGGCCAGGTGGGCATCAACATCCCCATTCCGGTGCCGGTTCCATTCTTCAGCTTTACCGGCTCCCGCGGTTCCAAGCTCGGCGACCTGGGCCCCTACGGCAAGCAAGTGGTGCAGTTCTACACTCAGACCAAGACCGTCACCAGCCGCTGGTTCGACGATGACAGCGTCAATGACGGTGTGAACACCACCATCAGCCTGCGTTGAGGAGCCTGACATGAACATTGCATTTATCGGCCTGGGCAACATGGGCGCGCCCATGGCCCGCAACCTGATCAAGGCCGGCCATCAGTTGAACCTGTTCGATCTCAACCAGAGCGTGCTGGCCGAGCTGGCGCAACTGGGCGGGCGTATCAGTGCTTCGCCCAAGGCCGCTGCCGAAGGCGCCGAACTGGTGATCACCATGCTCCCCGCTGCGGCCCATGTGCGCAGCGTCTGGCTGGGCGAGGATGGGGTGCTGGCGGGTATTGGCCGCGGCATTCCGGCGGTGGATTGCAGCACCATCGACCCACAGACCGCCCGTGAAGTGGCCGCAGCCGCCGCCAAGCAGGGCGTGGCCATGGCCGATGCACCGGTATCCGGTGGCACCGGCGGCGCCCAGGCCGGGACCCTGACCTTCATGGTCGGCGCCAGCGCCGAACTGTTCGCCACCCTGCAACCGGTGCTGGCGCAGATGGGTCGCAACATCGTGCACTGCGGTGAAGTGGGTACCGGGCAGATCGCCAAGATCTGCAACAACCTGCTGCTGGGGATTTCGATGATCGGCGTCAGCGAAGCCATGGCCCTGGGGGATGCCCTGGGCATCGACACCCAAGTGCTGGCGGGGATCATCAACAGCTCCACCGGCCGGTGCTGGAGTTCCGACACCTACAACCCGTGGCCGGGCGTGATTGAAACCGCCCCGGCGTCCCGCGGCTACACCGGAGGCTTTGGTGCCGAGCTGATGCTCAAGGACCTGGGGCTGGCCACCGAAGCCGCGCGCCAGGCCCACCAGCCGGTGGTGCTCGGTGCCGTGGCCCAGCAGCTGTACCAGGCCATGAGCCAGCGTGGGGAAGGTGGCAAGGACTTCTCGGCCATCGTCAACAGCTACCGCAAGCCGCAGTAAGGCGTCGCTTGTAGGGAGGGGGCGCTGGCGGGTTTGCGCGGCAATCTCGCCGCCAGTGGCTGGGTATCGTCAAACAAGGTCCTGCGGCTCAGCAGCGGCTACAAGGGGCGGTGTAGCCGCTGCCGCAGGCTGCGAACGGCTCCGCAGGAGACGCAGCGGTCTCAAACCCGGCAGAGGTTTGTCTGGGTATCGCCAGGCAAGGCCCTTCGGTCCTTTTCGCAGCTTCGCGGGCTCAGCAGCGGCTCCACGCGTCATTGAATGCAGCCCCTTCAGCCGGGGCATTTGCGGGAACCTGCGTCGGGCAGGTTCCCGCTTTTTTTTGCCCGGCTCAGTTCGGCCGGCTGGCAACGGTGCCGGAGGGAGGGTTGAGGCGGGTGTCGAGGCCGAAGCGTTCCTGGATCACCACCTGGTACAGCCCCTTGGCCAGCAGCGGATTGATCAGGATATTCCAGCTGTGCCGGGAAACCGACGAGGGCACCAGCACGAAAGGGTGGTCCGCCAGCAACTGATCGGCGAACTTCTGCTGGCCGGCGCTGGGAATCCCCGGCACCAGCCAGTTGGGGTTGGGAATACGGTTTTCATCGACTCGGTAGATGGCGGTCGGGTCCTGGATCAGGGCGCCGGTGAGTACATGGGGCACGCTGTCCAGGGCGGCAAAACCCTTGTGCACCGCCACTTCCAGAATCGCCGTGGCCGGATCGGCGCTGGCGTACACCGCCTTCACGCCCTTGGAGTTCCAGCGGCCGCCACACAGCTCGGCGCCAATGCCGCTGTCCCAGCTGTCGGCGTGCCGGGCGGCGTCCAGCCGCCAGAAGTGAAGGGTGCTGCTGCCCGGCACACTGATCACTGATAGACCCCGTATTCCAGGCGGGTGAGGAACTCGTCCACCAGTTCGAAACCGATGGGGTTGGTCAGCAGGTCCACCGGTTTGTGGCCGTCCAGGCCCATCACCGGCTTGGCCATCCACTCCTGGGCCTCTTCACTGCTGCCGAAGATGTCCTCGGCCTTGGCCAGCACCTGGGCGAAGCGCACCGCACGGGCGCTCTGTTCCGGGTTCAGCGGCTCGTCCGGGGTTTTCAGGCGCCGGTGCAGGGTGCGTTCGGAAAGGCCGATGATCTTGGCCAGGACCTGTTCGTCCTTGAGCATGGGCACCGAGGAGACGAACTTGATGATCGCCGTCAGCGGGATGCCCTCCTCGGTCAGGCGATAGATCGAGATACGATCGTCAAAGCGTGCCCGGCCACCCAGAAGGATGTCCGAGGACTGCTCTTTCAATACCAGTTTGCCTCGCCGCTTGGGAACGAGGCCGGTGCCTGTCAGCGCGACCATGAGTGCAGCTCCTGCCTTTTGCCATTTGGCAGTGATTATATAGACATTTGGCAAAAGGCGCTGGCTTGAATCGCAACACGGCCAGGGGAGCCCGGCTGGCGCGGGCTCCCGGTATCGAGGGAGGGCTCAGGCGAAGACGAAGTACTTGCGCACGGTTTCCACCACTTCCCAGGTGCCTTTCATCCCGGGCTCCACCACGAAGATATCGCCGGCGCGCAGGTGGATGGGGTCGCGGCCGTCCGGGGTGATCACGCAGTAGCCTTCCTGGAAATGGCAGTACTCCCACTTTTCATAGGCCACCCGCCATTTGCCCGGGGTGCAGATCCAGGTGCCCATGATCTTGCTGCCATCCTCGCTGGTGTAGGCGTTGAGGTTGACGGTGTGCGGATCGCCCTGGAGTTTTTCCCACTTGCAGGCGTCGAGCACCGGCAGCGGATGAGTGTCGCGAAGAACGGTGATGGGTTGGGACATGCTGTGCTCCTAGCAGGCAGAGAACTGAAGCCGCACCCTATAGCGCCTGGCGGGCAGGGGGTTGTCTGTACTCGACCTCGGGGTATCCAGAAGCGCAGCGCGGCCCCGAGTCGAGGTGGCTGGGCGCAGGGCCGGGAAGAGGCGTGGCGGTTGCAAGATTCATTCGACAATCAGGGCTTTGTTAGCAGTAATTGCGAAATATCCGCGGCTGCCCGAGTTATTTCGCAAGAATCTTTACCGGTTTCGCTCGTATCATTCAGCTCGGAGTGACCTAAGAGCCGCACGAATGGAAAATACACCACGCTGGTGGGATATCAGCCCGCCGTTGAGTACCGCAACCCCGACCTGGCCGGGAGATACGCCGTTCCAGGAGGAGCGCGTCTGGCAGTTCGGCCCCGAGTGCCCGGTGAATGTCGGGCGGGTGACCCTGTCGCCCCACACCGGTGCCCATGTCGATGCGCCCCTGCATTACCGGCCGGACGGCCTGCCCATCGGTGAAGTATCGCTGGATGTCTACATGGGCCCGTGCCGGGTCCTGCACTGCCTGGACAGCGGTGCTCTGGTGCAGCCCGAGGCGTTGCTCGGGCGCCTCGAAAACTTGCCTGCGCGAGTGTTGCTGCGTACTTATCCACAGGCTCCGCTGAGTGCCTGGGACCCGGACTTTACTGCCGTTGCTCCAGCCACTGTCGAGCTGCTGGCCAGCCTCGGCGTGCGCCTGATCGGCATCGACACCCCGTCCCTCGACCCCCAGCAGTCCAAGACCATGGACGCCCACAACACCGTGGCCCGCCATGGCATGGCGATCCTCGAAGGCGTGGTTCTCGATGAGGTTGCCGAAGGCGACTACGAACTGATTGCCCTGCCACTGCGCTTCGCTCACCTGGACGCCAGTCCGGTGCGGGCGATCCTGCGCCCCCTGGCCGATTCATTCCTACAATAAATACACAGCTGGCCCTTCGCGCCGTTGTGCATCCCGATCCGGGCTGCGCAGCCAGCGATGGGCAACCGCTGCCTGAGGCGAGGAGCCCACGCGATGAGCCAATGTCCCTTTTCAAGCAATCCGCCGGCTGAGTGGCATAACGCCGAGCTGAATTTTTCCGACTCCATGAGCTACGGCGACTACCTGGACCTGGGGCGCATCCTCAGCGCCCAGCATCCCCTGTCGCCGGACCACAACGAGATGCTCTTCATCATCCAGCACCAGACCTCGGAGCTATGGATGAAGCTGATGCTGCACGAGCTCAAGGCGGCCCGCGAGCATGTGCGCCAGGGCCAGTTGCCGCCGGCGTTCAAGATGCTGGCGCGGGTTTCGCGGATTTTCGATCAACTGGTGCACGCCTGGGCGGTGCTGGCCACCATGACGCCGTCCGAGTACAAGTCGATCCGGCCTTACCTGGGCCAGTCCTCGGGCTTCCAGTCGTTCCAGTATCGGGAGATCGAATTCATCCTCGGCAACAAGAGCGCGGCCCTGCTGCGGCCCCATGCCCATCGTCCCGAACTGTTGCAATCGCTGGAAGCGTCGATTGCCACCCCGTCCATGTATGACGAGGCGATTGCCCTGATGGCCCGCAGCGGCTTGAGCATCGACCCTGCGCGCCTGGCACTGGACAGCACCACCACGACTCAGCATGACCCGTCGGTGGAAGCGGCCTGGCGCGAGGTCTACGCCAACCCTTCGGCCTATTGGGACCTGTACCAGTTGGCGGAGAAGTTCATCGACCTGGAAGACTCCTTCCGCCAGTGGCGCTTTCGCCATGTGACTACGGTGGAGCGCATCATCGGCTTCCAGCCCGGTACCGGTGGTACCGAGGGCGTGGGCTACCTGCGCAAGATGCTCGACACCGTGCTGTTTCCCGAACTGTGGCGAGTGCGCTCCTCGCTCTGACCCGAAAACGCCCCGCCTGCCGGGGCGTTTTCATGTGCCTGCCGGCGTCTGACTCCCTGAGACCCTGGTGCGGCCGCTGCCGCAGACTGCGATCGGCAGCGCAGCAGACGCGTTCTTGAGGTCTGGAAGGTCCTCCGGACCTTATCGCAGCCTGCGGCAGCGGCTACAGAGGTCGTTAGAGAGCAGCGGGCGCTGGCGGCAGTTGCGCTCTGGGGATAAGGTGGCCGCCTTCGGTGCACCATTTTTACTCTCTAAGGCAGACCACATGTCCCGGACCTTCGAGCTTGAAACCCTCAAGATGCGGCTCAGCGATCCTGAGTTCCGCCCTCTGGACCTGCACCAGCGCATCCAGCGCGCCTTGCGCGGGCTGATCCTCGACGGCGCCCTGGGCCCCGGCGTGAAGCTGCCGGCGACCCGGGCCCTGGCCAAGTCGCTGGCGGTATCGCGCGACACCGTGGAAAACGCCTATGTGCAGTTGCAGCGCGACGGTTTTGTCCTGCGGCGCAAAGGCTCGGGGAGCTATGTCTGCGAAACCATCGGTGCCCAATTGCGTGGCCCGTCCCGCCGGCGCCAGCTCCAGCAGGGGTTGCCGGCCCACAGCCCGGAACCGGGAGCGGGCCTGAGCCGGCGCGGCGCGGCACTGTTGGCGCGGGGTGGGGTCAGCGATCAGCAGGCGGTCACGGCCTTCGCTACCGGTTTGCCGGAAACCCGCAGCTTCCCGCTGGAGGTCTGGGAGCGCCTGCAACGCCAGGCATTGAAGGATTACCGTGCCAGCGTGCTGCTGCATGGCGATCCCCAGGGCGCGCTGCCCCTGCGCAAGGCGATTGCCGCCTACCTCAACCTGGAACGCGGGGCCAAGGTGCAGCCCGAGCAGATCCTGGTGCTGAGCAGCACTCGCCAGGCGCTGTTCCTGTGCGCGCAACTGCTGGTGGACGCCGGCAAGCCGATCCTGATGGAGAACCCAGGCTACTTCGGCGCGCGCAAGGCCTTCGAGGCGGCCGAGGCGCGGATCGTGCCCATTGATGTGGATGGCCAGGGCATCCGCACCGACCTGTTGCGAGCCGACCGCAGCGGCGCCCGCTGTGTCTATGTGACGCCCTCGCACCAGTACCCCACGGGTGCCACCCTGTCCCTGGAGCGCCGCCTGGAGCTGACCCGCTGGGCCGCCGAGCACGACCGATGGATCATCGAGGACGACTACGACAGCGAGTTCCACTACGAGGGCCTGCCCACCGCCTGCGTCCAGGGCCTGGACCCGTTTCGGCGCACCCTGTACATCGGCACCTTCAGCAAGACTCTCTATCCGGGCTTGCGCATGGGCTACATGATCCTGCCCGCCGAACTGGTGGGGGCCTTCAGCAGTGCCCGCAGCATCATGGACGGGCACACGCCGCAGATCCTCCAGCTGACCCTGGCGCGGTTCATGGAGGAGGGGCACTACAACGCCCATGTACGGGCCATGCGCAAGCTCTACGCCGGGCGCCGGCAGGCCATGCTCGAGGCCATAGGCCGGCATTTGCCGGGCATTGCCAGGGCCTTGCCGCCACCCGGCGGGTTGCAGGTCCCGTGTCTTCTGGAGCCCGGCTGGAGCGAGGAGCTGACCCAGCAACGCGCGGCCAGGGCTGGCATCCAGTTGCCGGGGCTCAGCCGGCTTTATGCGGGCGAGCAGAAGCAGCAGGGCTGGCTATTGGGCTATGCGTCCCTGAGCGCCCATGAGATCGAGGCGGCGATGGCGCGTCTGGCCCAGGCCCTGGGAAAGGCCTAGCCAGCGGCCTTTTTCCAGCGCCGGCGGTCAGGGCTTGGCGCGTTCCAGTGCCAGGGCGCTGCGCGGGCCCAGGATCAACAGGTGCACGGTCAGCCCGGCAACCAGCCCCCAGAAGGCACCACCGATCCCCAGCAGAGTGACGTTGGCGGCAGTGGCAAGGAAGGTGATCAGCGCGGTTTCCCGAGTGGCCGTATCGGCCATGGCGTTGGCCAGGCTGCCGCCGATTGCCCCCAGCAATGCCAGGCCGGCCAGGGTGGTGATAAAGGCCTTGGGCAAGACCATGAACAGGGTCGCCAGGGTGACCCCGAAGGTCCCCACCAGGATGTAGAAAACGCCGCAGGCGATACCGGCGATATAGCGTTTGCCCGGGTCCGGGTGGGCATCCTCGCCGGTACAGATCGCCGCGGTGATCGCCGCCACGTTGAATGCGTGAGCGCCGAACGGCGCCATGATCAGCGAGCCCAAACCGGTGACCGTGAGCAGCGGGTTGGCGCTGGTCTGGAAGCCGTCATTGCGCAACACCAGCATGCCCGGCATGTACTGGCCGGTCAGGGTGATGACGAACAGTGGCAGGGCCACGCCGAGCAAGGCCGACACGGAGAACTGTGGCGCAGTGAACAGGGGAGCGGCGAAGCTCAGGTGCACGCTGGCGAAGTCGACCCGCTCCTGGACGATCAGCAACGCCAGGCCGATGAACAGGATGCCCACCACGGCAAAGCGTGAAGTGAAGCGCCGCAGCACCGCATAGGACAGTACCAGCACGATCACCAGCAGTGGATCGGCACTCGCGCCGCCAAAGGCGTTGATCCCGAACTGCAGCAGGATGCCTGCCAGCAAGCCAGCCGCGATGCCCTTGGGAATCAGGCGCACCAGCTTGTCGAAAGCCCCGGACCCGCCCAGGACGATGAACCCCAGGGCGCAAACCAGGTAGGCGCCGATCACCTCGGCATAGGGCGTGAAGGGCATCACCGTGGCCAGGAAGGCCGCCCCGGGGGTAGACCAGGCGGTGATGATCGGCGCCTTGTAGCGCAGGCTCAGCCACATGCCGCTCAGGCCCACGCCCAGGGACACGGCCCAGACCCAGGAGGTGGTCTGGGCGGGTGTCAGCCGGGCCAGTTCAGCGGCCTGGAACACCAGGATGAAGGTCCCGCCATAGTTCACCAGCACTGAGATCAGTGCCGCCACGGTGGGAGAGAAGATATCGGCCGGTCTAAGGCCTGTCGCGGTTCTGTTCATAAGCCACTCTCCGTCAAGGAACAGGCTCCCTGGCCCAAGCGCCGGGAGAGGCCCGATTCTAGGTAACGGATGGACTATCGTTTCGAGCCACATTCTTGTTTGCTGGCAGACCACTTTGGCGGCGCCGACAAAAAAGCCCGGCCTTGGATAAGGCCGGGCTCGGGGGTGTGGCGTGAACCTGTGGGCTTAGCGCAGGGCGGGTTGCGAAGCTTTCTTCGCCCGGCTCAGGAGGTAGAAGCCCCAGATCACCAGGACCCACACCGGGATCGCGTACACCGAGGCACGAATGCCGGGGATCATCCACATCACGCCGACGATCATCACCATGAAGGCCAGGCACAGGTAGTTGCTCAGCGGCGACCAGAAGGCCTTGAACGAAGGCACCACGCCCTGCTCGGCCATGGCCTTGCGAAAGCGCAGGTGGGTCAGGCTGATCAGCGCCCAGTTGATCATCAATGCGGCCACCACCAGGGCGAACAGCAACTCCAGCGCTTCATGGGGCGCCAGGTAGTTGACCAGCACGCAGAGCAGGGTGATCAGCGCGGAAATGCCCAGGGCCAGGATCGGCACGCCCTGCTTGTTGAGCTTCATCAGCGCCTTGGGTGCGTCACCCTGTTCGGCCAGGCCATAGAGCATGCGGCTGTTGCAGTACACGCCGCTGTTGTACACCGACAGCGCCGCAGTCAGGACCACGAAGTTGAGGATCTGCGCTGCGGCATCACTGCCGATCAGCGAGAAGATCTTCACGAACGGGCTGCTGCTGTAGGCGTCGCCGCCAGCGTTGAGGCTCACCAGCAGTTCGTCCCACGGGTACAGCGACAGCAGCACCGCCAGGGCGCCGACGTAGAAGATCAGCACCCGGTAGACCACCTGGTTGATGGCCTTGGGAATGACCTTGCGCGGTTCGGCGGCTTCGGCGGCAGTGATGCCCACCAGTTCCAGGCCGCCGAAGGAGAACATGATGAAGGCCATGGCCATCAGCAGGCCGGTGCCGCCGTTGGGGAAGAAGCCGCCGTGTGACCACAGGTTGCTCACCGAGGCCTGGCTGCCGCCGCTGCCGCTGAACAGCATGTAGCAGCCGAGGACGATCATGCCGACGATGGCCACTACCTTGATAATGGCGAACCAGAACTCGGCCTCGCCGAAGAACTTCACGTTCATCATGTTGATCAGGTTGACCAGCACGAAGAACACCGCGGCGCTGACCCAGGTGGGGATCTCCGGCCACCAGAACTGCACGTACTTGCCCACCGCAGTGAGCTCGGCCATGCCCACCAGGACATACAGCACCCAGTAGTTCCAGCCCGCGAGAAAGCCGAAATAGCCGCCCCAGTACTTGTGCGCGAAGTGGCTGAAGGAACCGGCCACCGGCTCCTCGACAATCATTTCCCCCAGTTGGCGCATGATCAGGAAGGCAATGAACCCGGCAATCGCGTAGCCCAGGATCATCGAAGGTCCGGCGGATTTGAGAACCCCGGCCGAGCCGAGGAACAGTCCGGTGCCGATCGCCCCGCCCAGGGCGATCAGCTGAATATGGCGGTTCTTCAAGCCACGCTTGAGTTCACCCTGCTTCAAGGTTTGATCCACTAATGTGCGCTCTCTTCTAGTTGTTATCAGGATCGATCGGGGTCGATCACGGCGAATGCTGACGGGATCAGATATTACTCTCGGTGAACCGCTCGTAATACAGCTGAACGCGGTTAAGTTGCTGTTCTTGCAGCCAGATCCGGATCGAGTCGACCATTGGCGGCGGCCCGCACACATACATGTCGGTGTCCTGGTCCCGCAGTTCGCTGCTGTCGAAGTGTTCGCTGATGTAGCCGCGCTTGCCCGGCCAATCCGGGTCGGCGTCGCTGATCACCGGGGTGAAGCGAAAGTCCGCCAGGCGTTCGCCATGGGCCTGGATCCGCTCCAGCTCGCACAGGTCGCGGCTGTGGCGCACGCCGTAGTACAGGTGCACCGGCTGCTGGCAGCCCTGCTCGACGATCTGTTCGAGCATCGCCAGCAGGGCCGAGAGCCCGGTGCCACCGGCCACCAGGATCAGCGGACGGCTGATCTGGCGCAGGTAGAAGGCCCCCAGCGGCGCCTCCAGCTGGAGGGTGTCGCCCACCAGGCAGCGCTCGCGGATGTAATTGCTCATCACCCCGTCGGGCAGCAGGCGGATCAGGAACTGCAACTGGTTGTCCGCCGCCGGCCGGTTGGCGAAGGAGTAGGCCCGGCTAGTGCCGGTACCGGGGATGCTCAGGCGGGCGTACTGGCCCGGGAGGAAATCCAGTGGCGCCTGATGGCCGCCCAGGTCCAGGTGGAGGATGGCGGTGCTTTCGGACACCTGGCGCACGTCGATCACCGAGCCCTGCAACTGCACCGGGTCGGCGCTGTGGCACAGGCTGGAGTCGAAATCGAAATAGAACGCTGCGTCGGACTGCACCCGGGTCTGGCAGGTGAGCATCTTGCGCTGTTCCAGGTCCTGGGCGCTGAGGGCTTCTTCGTCCACATAGTCCTGGCTGTACTGGCCGGACTCGCAACGGCCCTGGCAGGTGCCGCACACCCCTTCGCGGCAGTCCAGGGGGATCTTGATGCCGTTGCGCAGGGCGGCGTCGAGCAGGATTTCATTGGCCTTGACCGGGAAGAACAGGGTCTTGCCGTCGGCAAAGCTGAACGCGACCTTGTGCGTCATGGGAGAACTTCCGTGGGTCAGAGGTGATAGAAATCGAGCACCGAGTTGATCGTGTCGTTGAGCAGCAGCACGTGCTTGCGCTGGATCAGCCAACTGTCGCCCTGGGGCTTGAGGTCGTAGGTGGCGTGGCCGTAGAACTCCTCGGCGGTGGCCAGGCGATAGAACAGCGTGTGCCAGTTCAGGCGTACCCGCAGCAGGCCGTTGTCGCCCTCGGCAATGCGCAGGTTGCTGACCATGTGCAGGGTGCGCGGCATAGGGATGGTCGAGGCCGCCTTGCCGGTGCGCAGGCGGAATACCCGGTCCTCCAGTCCCGAACGGTTGGCGTAGTAGATCAGCGACATCTCGCGTTTCGGGTCCCGGGTGTAGACGTGTTCCGAGTCCCACTGGGGCAGGTGGAACTCGCTGTCCACGGCAAACAGTTGCAGGTAGGCGTCCCAGTCCTGGGCATCGCAAAGCTCGGACTTGCGGTAGAAGAATTGCTCGATCTGGTACTGCAATTGCGCATTCATGATCACACCTCACGCAGTTTCAGGGGCCGGCGCTGCAGGCCGTCGAGGAGGAATTTCTGCCAGTTGCGGTGCTGGTTGACGTACAGCCCCTCATGGGTGATCTCGGTGCCGGTCATGGCCGGCTGGATACCCAGGTTCTCGCTGTTGGCGGTGGGCCCGCTGACCCAATGCTGGCGCCCGCGGGAGATGTCGCTCCAGCGCTCCAGGCGCCCCTGGAAACCGCGCTGGGCCTCGCGAAATTCCACCAGGTCGTCCGGCGTGCCCATGCCCGAGACGTTGAAGAAATCCTCGAACTGGCGGATGCGGTTTTCCCGGTCGGCGTCGCTCTCGCCCTTGACCCCGATGCACTGGCTGATGATCTCGGTCTTGTTCCAGGCGATGGGGCGGATGATCCGCAACTGGGAACTGATCTGGTCGAGGAAGAACAGGCTGGGGTAGATGTTCAGGTTGCGCAGGCGGTGCATCATCCACTCGGCCTTGGCCTGGCCGTGCTCGGCCACCAGGCGCGGCATGATGCTGGCGTAGCCGGAGCGCACCGCCGGGTTGGGCATTTCGCTGAACAGCACGCTGTGGCCGTTCTCGAAGGCGAACCAGCCATCGTCGGTGCTGGCGTCGCCGGCGCCGAGCTTGCTGTAGTCCAGGGTGGCGCTGCTGCCGGCGCCGCTGTCGGCGTTGACCTGCTGGCGGTGCTGCACCGTGGCCACGTAGTTGTAGTGCACGGTGCTGACGTGATAACCGTCCAGGCCGTTCTCGTTCTGCAGCTTCCAGTTGCCGTCGTAGGTGTAGGCGGACTTGCCCGGCAGCACCTCCAGCTCACCGTCGGGGGACTGGGCGACCATCATGTCGAAGAAGATCCTGGCGTCGCCGAGGAAGTCTTCCAGGGAATTGTCGGCGGCCACGTCCAGGCTGATGAAGACGAAGCCCTTGTAGCTCTCGATGCGGGCCTTCTTCAGGCCGCGGGTGGCCTTGTCGAAGCCCTCGTCGTATTCCCCTGGCGCCTTGACCTTCACCAGGCGCCCGTCGCTCTTGTAGCACCAGGCATGGAAGGGGCAGGTGAAGGTGGACTGGTTGCCCTTGCCAACCCGGGTCAGGGTGGTGCCGCGGTGCTGGCAGGCGTTGACCAGGGCATTGAGCCGGCCCTCGCCGTCGCGGGTGATGATCATCGGCTGGCGCCCGGCGCGCATCGTGATGAAGTCGTGGTTGTTGGGCAGCTCGCTTTCGTGACAGGCGTAGATCCAGTTCTTCTCGAAGATCAGCTCCATCTCCAGGTCGAACAGCTCGGGTTCGGTGAACATGTCCCGGGCGATACGGAACACCCCGTCCGCGGGACGAAAGTCCAGGCAGCTGCCGATGAAGTCTTGCCACTGCTCGACGTTTCTTGCACCACTCATGAGTCGGTACCTTTTTATTCAGGCCAATCGGGTGCAGTCATTAGAGAGAGGGGAGGGGGCCTGCGGCTATCCGCTTAGTCGGCCAAGGTCATCCACAAAATTGCCCGTTCCCGGCAAGGCATGGAGCAGCAGGCCCCTGGGTAGCATCTACCCAGCATCGTGCAGGCAAGCGATGGATAGCTGCCTGTTGGTGCGCTGATCGGCTACTGTGAGCGCAGCCAATGAGAGTGATGGGGCCCGGTTATCCACTTAGTCGACGATTGCTATCCACTGGGTTGGCAGCGCCGTCGGCTGGCGCAAAACTTGCCCTGTCATACAAGACGCGCCGTCAGAGCGCGCTGAATAAAAATTGCCGTGGGTGCGCCGTGATGAATAGCAAGGCTGATGGGCAGTTTCGCGAGATTCGTATCGATCGCTTTGACCTTGAAGGGGCCAGGAACTGGATGGCGGGAATCTGTGGGCCTCACCGCCTGGAAACCGCCAACCCCGAACGCATTCGTTTCCACCACAGTGCCAACGTGCTCAGGTCCCGTTCCACGACCCTGGGCATCATCGAGTACGGCACCGATGTGGTGGTGGATATCCAGGACACCGAGCGCTTCAGCAGCTACAGCCTGAGCCTGCCGCTGTGCGGCGAGCAGGAACTGAGCAAGGACGGGCGCCTCTTGCGCTCGGACCGCGGCCAGGGGGTGATCATCGCCCCCAACGAAAGCCAGGTGCTGGCCATCTCCGGAGACTGTCGCAAGCTGCAGGTGGTGATTTCCCGGCCGGCCATGAGCGAGGCCCTGGAGGGCCTGTTGCAGCGCCCGGTGCTGGAGCCGCTGCGTTTCGAGCCCGGCATGGATGCGCTGCACGGTGCCGCCGCGGCCTGGTGGCGCATGGCGCAGCATTTCATCGGCGAACTGGCCCAGGGCAACGAGCTCTATGAACAGCTGGCCTTCACCCGGGAAATCGAAAGCTCATTGATCAAGGGCCTGATCCTGGCCCAGCCCAACAACTACTCCAGCGAGTTGCGGGCGATGCTCGGGGTCAAGCTGCCCCACTATCTGGTACGGGCCCGCCAGCACTTGCATGAACATGCCCGCGAGACCGTGCACCTGGAAGACCTGGAGGCCGCCGCCGGCGTCTCGCGCTTCAAGCTGTTCGAGGCCTTTCGCAAGTACTTCGCCCTGTCGCCCATGGCCTACCTCAAGCGCCACCGGCTCAATGGCGTGCGCCAGGAAATTCTCGAGCACGGCTCGGCGCGCAACATCTCGGAGATTGCCCTGGGCTGGGGCTTCACCCACCTGGGGCGGTTCTCCGCCGAGTACCGCAAGCTGTTCGACGAAACCCCGAGCGTCACTGCCCAGCGTCACCCCGCGCGGCGACCGGCCGGGTTCTAGGACGGCTTACTTGCGCTGCACCAGGTCCAGCAGGCTGTTCTGTTCCTTGATCTTCTGCAGGACGATTTCCGAGCGGATGTCGGTCACGCCCGAGGCCCGGTTCAGATGGTTGACGATGAAATCCGAGAAGTGCTTGAGGTTGCGCGCCTGGATGCGCAGCACGTAGTTGCTGGCGCCGGTGATCACGTAGGCGGCCACCACTTCCGGCCACTGCTGGACCTTGCCGATAAAGGTCTCGTGCCAGCCTTCCACGTCCTGGCGCAGGGACACGTGGACGATCGCCTCCAGCTCGATGCCCAGGCGCTCGGCATTGAGCTGGGCGCGATAGCCGCTGATGATCCCCTCCGTTTCCAGCAGGCGCAGGCGGCGCAGGCAGGCCGAGGGCGAGAGGGCGACTTTCTCCGCCAGTTCCTGATTGCTGATACGCCCGTCCTGTTGCAGGAAGTAGAGGATGCGCAGGTCCGTGGAGTCGAGGGTCATGGTTGGCATAAATCCGCGTTTTTTATTGGAGGATTAGAATTTTATTCGAGATTAGTACGACAGCGCGCTGCACTTTGCACGAAAATTCTCCCGGCCTTCGTCCATTATTTCTCAAGTTTTCGGGTTTCCAGGACCCCGTGCCCGGCCCCTTCCGGTGGGCATGACATTGACCAAGACAGGACTGCCAATGATCGATAAAAACCACTGCCTGCGTCTCGATGAACAGGACCCCCTGGCGCCACTGCGCCAACAGTTCAGCCTGCCCGAAGGGGTGATCTACCTCGATGGCAACTCCCTTGGTGCCCGCCCCGTGGCGGCTGCCGAGCGGGCCCGGCAGGTGATCGAGCAAGAGTGGGGCGAGGGCCTGATCCGCAGCTGGAACACGGCCGGCTGGCGTGACCTGTCCCAGCGCCTGGGGGATCGGCTGGCGCCGCTGATCGGTGCGGGTGCTGGTGAGGTGGTCATCACCGATACCACTTCCATCAACCTGTTCAAGGTCCTCAGCGCCGCCCTGCAGGTCCAGGCCGGACGTGCGCCCCAGCGGCGGGTGATCGTCTCCGAAAGCAGCAACTTTCCTACCGACCTGTACATAGTCGAAGGCCTGACGCAGCTGCTGCAGCAGGGGTACTCCCTGCGCCTGGTGGACAGCCCGGAACAACTGCCGGCGGCCATCGGCCAGGACACCGCGGTGGTGCTGCTGACCCACGTCAACTACAAGACCGGCTACATGCACGACATGCAGGCGACCACCGGGTTGATCCACGAGGCGGGCGCCCTGAGCATCTGGGACCTGGCCCACTCGGCCGGCGCGGTGCCGGTGGACCTGGGCCGCAGCGGCGCCGACTACGCCATCGGCTGCACCTACAAGTACCTCAATGGCGGCCCCGGCTCCCAGGCCTTCGCCTGGGTCGCTCCGGCGCTCTGCGACCTGGTTACCCAGCCGCTGTCCGGCTGGTTCGGCCATGCCCGGCAGTTCGACATGGCCACCCGCTACGAGCCTTCCAGCGGCATTGCCCGCTACCTGTGCGGCACCCAGCCGATTACCTCTCTGGCCATGGTCGAATGCGGCCTGGAAGTCTTCGAACGGACCGACATGCAGAGCCTGCGGCGCAAGTCCCTGGCGCTGACCGACCTGTTCATCGAACTGGTGGAGCAGCGCTGCGCCGGTCACGAGCTGAAGCTGGTGACCCCGCGTGAGCATGCCAAGCGTGGCAGCCACGTGAGCTTCGAGCACCCCGAAGGCTACGCGGTGATCCAGGCCCTGATCGCCCGGGGCGTGATCGGCGATTACCGCGAGCCGCGGATCATGCGTTTCGGCTTCACTCCGCTGTACACCCGCTTCAGTGAGGTGTGGGAAGCGGTGCAGATCCTCGGTGAAATCCTCGACCAGAAAACCTGGGCCCAGGCGCAATTCCAGGTGCGCCACAGCGTGACCTGAGACGTGTTTCACCCCCTGGTTGCCGCCCTGTGCGGCGACCAGGCCAGCGGCACAAGGACGGGCCGTCACAACGATTTATACGTGCACACAACAATAAAGAGGCACTCAAAGTGACCACCTCCAACAAGGGTTTCGAAGCGATATCCAATCGCGAGCACGGCCTCAGGCGGCAGTTGACCGCCGGCCAGATGAGCATGATCGCCATCGGCGGGGCCATTGGCACCGGGCTCTTCATGGGCAGCGCCTACGCCATCGGTTATGCCGGCCCCAGCGTGCTGCTGAGCTACGCCATCGGCGCGTTGATCACCCTGATCCTGATGGGCTGCCTGGCGGAAATGACCGTGGCCCATTCCACCTCCGGCTCCTTCGGTGCCTACGCCGAGTTCTACGTCAGCCCGCTGGCCGGCTTCCTGGTGCGCTATGCCTACTGGGCGGCCATCGTGCTGGCGGTGGGTGCCGAAGTCACGGCCATCGCCATGTACATGAAGTACTGGTTCGCCAACGTTCCGGAGTGGGTGTGGATCATCTCCTTCTCCAGCGTGCTGATCGTGCTCAACGGCATCAGCGTGAAGACCTTCGGCAACTTCGAATACTGGTTTTCCACCATCAAGATCGCCGCCATCGTCGGCTTCATCATCCTGGCGGTGTACGTGGTGTTCGGCTCTGGCAACCCCGACTACGGGCTGCACAACTACAGCGCTCACGGCGGCTTCTTTCCCAACGGTTTCGAAGGCATGTGGATTGCCGTGATCGTGTCGATCTTCAGCTACCTGAGCGTGGAGATGATCGCGGTGGCGGCGGGGGAGGCCAAGGACCCGCAACGCGCGGTGAAACAGGCCTTTCGCGCCACTATCGTGCGCCTGGTGGTGTTCTATCTGCTGACCCTGGCGCTGATGCTGGCCATCGTGCCCTGGGCCCAGGCCGGAAAGGCCCAGAGCCCGTTCGTCACGGTGATGCAGACCATCGGTATTCCCGGGGCCACCGGGGTGATGAATTTCGTGATCCTGATCGCCGCGCTATCGGCGATGAACAGCCAGCTCTACATCACCACACGGATGATGTTCAGCCTGTCCCGCGCCGGCTATGCGCCCAAGTCCATGGGGGCCCTGAGCAAGAACGGGATTCCGCTCAATGCCCTGCTGCTGTCCAGCTCCGGCATCGCCCTGGCGACCCTGGTCAACGTGCTGTACCCCGAGAGTTCGTTCACCCTGATGATGGCGATCTCGATGTTCGGCGCGATCTTTACCTGGTTCATGATCTTCCTCACCCACTACTGCTTCCGCCGCTATCACCAGCGCCACGGCGAGCAGCAGTTGTCGTTCCGCATGCGCCTGTTTCCCTACAGCACCCTGCTGGGGCTGGTGCTGATGGGGGCGGTGATGATCACCACCTTCTTCACCGAGGCGTTCAAAATGACCCTGGTGTTCGGGGTGCCGTTCCTGCTGTTGCTGACCCTGGTCTATTACCTGTGCTTTCGTAAGCCGCGGGTGGTCGCCGGCTTGTCGGAGGTCTGAAGCAAGGCCGCCCGGGCGGTCCTAGCGGCTGCCCAGGGGGCATTCCTCTCGCGCCTGTTGCAGGCTGGTCTCGAACAGCTCGAGCCGGCCCTGCAACTGCTGCAAATCCTCGATCTGCTGTTGCAGCTCGCGCTTTTTCTGCGCCAGGGCCGCCTGGGCCCGGTCCCAGGGGAATGCCTGCCCCTGGTGGGTGGCGAACACCTGCTGCAGTTCCTTGAGCTTGAAGCCCAACTGCTGGGCGCACTTGATGAATATCAGTTGCTCGACGCTCTGCGCGTCATACAGGCGGTAGCGACCCTGGCGTGGCGCTTCGGGCAAGAGGCCGATGGCCTCGTAATGACGGATGCTCTTGACCGTGGTTCCGGACAGTTGCGCGGCTTGGCCGATGTACATGAAGGCTCCTTTTCCAGTACCGGGTCGTCGGGCGGTGGACGGCGTTGCGCATTATCCGGCGCTTTCACTGCCTGGCAAGCTGCTCCACTTGCAGCAGCCAGTCGGCCCGGCGTTCCTGGCTGGCGTCCAGCACCGGGCCGAAGGTCAGGGTGCGCAAGGGCTTGATGCCGCAGAAGGCCAGGGTGGTGCGGCGCATCTGCTGCAAGCCGGGCATGCGGTAGAACCAGCGGAAGTACCAGGGCGGTGTATCCATGGTCACCAGCAGGTGGGCGCTGCGGCCCTTTAGCAACTGCTCCGGAAAGGCTTTGCCGGGGCGGTACTTGAAGGCGAAGCCCGGCAGCAGCACGCGATCGAGAAAGCCCTTCATCAGCGCCGGAATGCCGCCCCACCAGATGGGGAAGACCCAGGTCAGGTGCTCGGCCCAGAGGATGTCGGCCTGGGCCTGCTGCAGGTCTTCTTCCAGGGGCTGGATCTGGCGATAACCTTCGCGCAGAACCGGGTCGAAATGCAGGTCTCCGAGCTTGAGCTGGCGCACTTCATGGCCGGCTTCCTGCGCCGCTTTCACGTAGCGCTCGCTCAATGCCGCGCACAGGCTGTGGCGCGAAGGGTGGCCGAGAATCACCAGGATGCGTTTGCTCATTGCCGTGGTCCTTGAGGAATAAACCCCAAGGCTAAAGTCTGCCCCTAAGGGGAGAGTCAAGGCTCCAGCAGCGCACGGCACAAGCCCTGGGCATACAGGGGCAGGGCGTCGAAGTCGCGGGCGCACAGCAGCAAGCGGCGGCGTGCCCAGGCCTCGTTCAAGGGGCGGCTTTGCAGAGCCAGGTGCAGGTTGCGTTGCAGGGCCGCCAGGGGCACCAGGGCCAGCCCGGCGCCGCGGGCCACCATGCGCAGCACGGCGTCGAAGCCTTCGGCGCGGATGCGCAACTGCATGCGCCGGCCCAGGTGCAGGGCCTGTTCCTCCAGGTACACCGCCAGGGCGCTGTGGCTGGCCAGGCCGACATAGTCGTGGGCCAGGCTGTCGCTGAAGCTGGGGGCCGGCAGGCTACTCAAGGGGTGGTCCGGGGGCATCACCAGCACCAGTGGGTCGTCGCGAAAGGCCCGGGTCATCAGGCCCTGGGTGTCCACCGCGTCGGAGACGATCCCCAGGTCCGCCGCGCCCTGGCGCAGGGCGTGGGTGATGCGCTGGCTGGGCAGCTCCTGCAGCTCGATATCGACATGGGGCTGGCTGTGCAGGAAGTCTGCCAGCAGCTCTGGCAGGTACTCGCTGAGTGCGGTGGTGTTGCACAACAGGCGCACCTGGCCCTTGACCCCCCTGGCGTATTCGCCAAGGTCCTGCTGCAGGTGCTCGGCGTACAGCAGCAGCGTTCGTGCATGCTGGGCCAGGGCCTTGCCGGCGGCTGTCGGGCGGATGCCACGACGCCCGCGTTCGAGAAACTCGATGCCCAGCGAGGCCTCCATGGCGCGGATTCGAGCGCTGGCGGCGGCCAGCGACAAGTGGCTGCGAGCGGCACCGGCGGTGATGTTGCCGGCCTCCAGAATGTTCAGGTACAGGCGCAGGTCGATCAGGTCGAAGTGCATGGGGCATCTCTCGGGGAGCGTCATTTTTGTAGGAGCCGGCTTGCCGGCGAAGAGGCCGCGGGTTTTGCGCAAATCTCGAAATCGCTTTCGCTGGCAAGCCAGCTCCTACGGCGGTACGGGCAATAGGTTTTTGTATGTGCCTATTGCCGGGCAAGAGGCTGGCTCAGTATATGGCAGATTTTCAGCAGGGCGAGCAGGGCGCAGGATAGGCCCATGAACAGCTCGCTCGCGTTTTATCAGAATCTCGGAATGGCCCTTTCCCTGTTGGTGATCGGCACTTTTGTGCTGGCCGGCATGGTCAAGGGGGTGATCGGTCTTGGCCTGCCCACCGTTGCCATGGGCCTCTTGGGGTTGGCTATGGCGCCGGCGCAGGCTGCGGCCCTGCTGATCATTCCGGCGACCCTGACCAATCTCTGGCAACTGGCCTTTGGCGGGCATCTGCCGGCCTTGCTCAAGCGCCTGTGGCCGATGCTGCTGGCGATCTTTGCCGGCACCGCCGCCGGCTCCCTGTGGCTGGGAATCGACGCCGGGCATTGGGTGGTGCGGGGCTTGGGGGCGGCGCTACTGCTATATGCCCTGAGCGGCTTGCTGTTGCCGACCCTGCGAGTGTCGGCGGCCCAGGAACGCTGGCTGGGGCCGCTGTGCGGGCTGGTCACCGGGGTCATCACCTCGGCCACCGGAGTGTTCGTGATTCCGGCTGTGCCCTACCTGCAAGCCCTGGGGCTGAACAAGGATCATCTGGTGCAGGCCCTGGGCCTGTCGTTCACCGTCTCGACCCTGGCCCTGGCCGGCGGCCTGCTGTGGCGCGGCGCCCTGGGCGGCGCCGAGCTGGGGGCCTCGCTGCTGACCCTGGCCCCGGCGCTGCTGGGCATGTGGCTGGGGCAGTGGTTGCGCCAGCGCATCAGCGCCCAGCTGTTCAAGCGGGTGTTCTTTGTCGGCATGGGCCTCTTGGGCGGGCACTTGCTGATCAGCGGCTAGACCTTTTGCTCAGCGGCCAGCCGCGGCCGGGCTGAGCATGTCGATGGCGCGGATCTCGAAGTCGCGCTCCAGGTAGTCCATGCGCGCGTCGAGGAACTGCTGCATGTGCGGCAGGCTGGAGTGGCTATCCAGCGCCTCCTGGGAAGCCCAGACCTCGTAGAAAATGAACAGGCTCGGGTCCTGTCGGTCCCGCAGCATGTGGTATTCGATGCAGCCGGCTTCAGCGCGGCTGGCGGCTACATGGCCGAGAAAGAACGCCTCGAAGGCATCAGCCCGTTCCGGGCGGGTCTTGGCGTGAAGGATGAAGGCCTGGGGTGTGGGCATAAGGAGCACTCTTGCTGATGGGGAGGTCGGCAAAAATTCTAAGGCAACAATCCACCATTGATTCGTGCGTTTGAGTCAAATGTATTTTGAACAACCCGGGCTTATTCTCCGGCCCTGGCCTGATTAACCTGCCGCCATCGTTTTCAATCTTTACAGCCCGCCGCCATCGATGCGCAACGGGTTGTTCCCGATGAGGCTGGATCATGAAAAAAGTACTGCTGCTCAATGGCGCCAAGCAATTCGCCCACTCCGATGGCCGCTACAACGCGACCCTGCACGACACGGCCCTGGCGGTGTTCGACCGGGGTGGTGTGGAGGTCAAGGTCACCCATATCGACGAGGGTTATGACATCCAGGAAGAAGTGGCGAAGTTTCTCTGGGCCGACGTGATCGTCTACCAGATGCCCGGCTGGTGGATGGGCGCACCGTGGATCGTCAAGAAATACATCGACGAAGTCTTCACCGAAGGCCACGGCAGCCTCTACGCCAGCGACGGCCGGACCCGCTCCGATGCTTCGCAGAAGTACGGCAGCGGTGGCCTGATCCAGGGCAAGCAGTACATGCTTTCGCTGACCTGGAACGCCCCGCAGCAAGCCTTCGACGATCCCACCGACTTCTTCGAGGCCAAGGGCGTGGACGCGGTCTACTTCCCGTTCCACAAGGCCAACCAGTTCCTGGGCATGAGCGCCCTGCCAACCTTCCTCTGTGTGGACGTGATGAAACGCCCGAACATCGAAGGCGATGTGCAGCGTTACGAGGAACACCTCAAGGCAGTGTTCAATCTGCCGGGCTGAATCCGGCTACTATTGAGTGCCTTGAAATTCAGGGGCGATGTCGCCCCGCTGCCGCCAGAGGACTCATGTGAAAGCCCGATCCGACGAGTTGCAAGTCTTCGTCTGTGTCATCGAGTGCGGCTCGATTTCCGCCGCCGCCGAGCAGTTGGCCCAGACCCCTTCGGCGGTCAGCCGCAGCTTGTCGCGGCTGGAGGCCAAGCTCGACACCACGCTGATCAACCGCACCACTCGGCGCATGGACCTGACCGAGGAAGGGCGCTACTTCTTCGAACAGGCCAAGCTGATCCTCGATCAGATGGACGAGCTCGAAGAGCGCCTGTCGTCGCGCCAGCGCAATCCGTCCGGGCGCTTGCGGATCAACGCTGCGTCGCCCTTCATGCTGCACGCCATCGTTCCCTATGTGGCCGAGTTCCGCAGCCTGTACCCGGATATCCAGCTGGAACTCAACAGCAACGACCTGATCATCGACCTGCTGGAGCAGAGCACCGACATCGCCATTCGCATCGGGGTGCTGGCGGATTCCACCCTGCATGCCCGCTCCCTGGGCTGCAGCCCGCTGCACATCCTCGCCAGCCCTGACTACCTGGCCCGCCACGGTACGCCGCAGAGCGTGGCCGAACTGGCCGGGCACACCCTGCTGGGCTTCACCCAGACCGAGACCCTCAACCACTGGCCGCTGCGCCATGTGCATGGCGACCGCTGGCAGATCCAGCCGGGCATCAGCGCCTCCAGTGGCGAGACCCTGCGCCACCTGGCGCTGGAAGGGCAGGGCATTGCCTGCCTGTCGCACTTCATGACCATCGACGACATCCGCGCCGGGCGCCTGCAACCGGTGCTGGCCTCGTTCAACAGCGGCTATCGCCAGCCGATCAACGCCGTGTACTACCGCAACTCGCAACTGGCCCTGCGCATCCAGTGCTTCCTGGATTTCATCCAGGGCAAGCTGGCCGATTACGCCAACCCCGAGTTCCAGGGCTGAAGGCTCCCCCATTCCCCGCCTATCCCCTGTAGGAGCCGGCTTGCCGGCGAAGGGGCCCCCGGGTTTTGTGCAACTCTCGAAACTGCATTCGCTGGCAAGCCAGCTCCTACGGTTATCCATGGCTGAGGCTTGGGACGTTCGTGCCACGATTGGCGATTGCTCAAACCACCGTCTCGGGCCTATGTTCTTGCCGTTCAATAACAAGAAAAGGAAGGACCTATGCGCATTCTGTTGTTCAAGACCCTGGCCCTGACGGCCGCTATCGCCGCCAGCAGCTCGGCCTTCGCCGTGACCCTGGAAGGCGGCGCGGTGGCCGCGCCCAACCAGTACGGCGCCGATGTCGCGGCGCAGATCCTCAAGAAGGGCGGCAACGCGGTGGATGCCGCGGTGGCCACGGCCTTTGCCCTGGCCGTGACCTACCCCGAGGCCGGCAACATCGGTGGCGGCGGGTTCATGACGATGTACATCGACGGCAAGCCGTACTTCCTCGACTACCGGGAAACCGCGCCCAAGGCCGCGACCCGGAACATGTACCTGAATGAAAAGGGCGAGGTGATCGAGAACCTGAGCCTGGTGGGCGCCCGCGCCGCCGGGGTGCCGGGTACGGTGATGGGCCTGTGGGAGGCGCACCAGAAGTTCGGCAAGCTGCCCTGGAGCGAGCTGATCACCCCGGCCGTGGGTTATGCGAAGAACGGCTTCAAGGTGGCCGACAAGCAGTACCAGTACCGCGAGGATGCGTTGAAGCTGTTCAACGGCACCACCAACTTCGGCGACTACTTCGGCAGCATGAAACCGGGCGAGACCTTCCGCCAGCCGGAGCTGGCCGCGACCCTGGAGCGCATCGCCGACCAGGGCGCCAAGGAGTTCTACAGCGGCAAGACCGCCGACTTGCTGGTGGCGCAGATGCAGGCCGACAAGGGCCTGATCACCAAGCAGGACCTGCAGGACTACAAGGTCCAGTGGCGCCAGCCGCTGCAGGTGACCTTCCGTGGCAACACCCTGTACACCGCGCCGCCGCCCAGCTCTGGCGGGGTGGCCCTGGCGCAGCTGATCAGCATCAAGGAAGAGCGCGCGGCGGACTTCAAGGGTGTGGAGCTCAATTCGGCCAAGTACATTCACCTGCTGGCGGAAATCGAAAAGCGGGTGTTCGCCGACCGCGCCGACTACCTGGGCGACCCGGCGTTTTCCGATGTTCCGGTCAAGCAACTGACCGACCCGGCGTACCTGAAAAAACGCGCCGCCGAGGTCAACCCCAACGCCATCTCGGCTACCGAGAAAGTGCGCCCCGGGCTTGAGCCGCACCAGACCACCCACTTCTCCATTGTCGATGTCCAGGGCAACGCGGTGAGCAACACCTACACCCTGAACTGGGACTATGGCAGCGGCGTGGTGGTCAAGGGCGCGGGCTTTCTGCTCAACGACGAAATGGACGACTTCAGCGCCAAGCCGGGCGTGGCCAATGCCTTCGGCGTAGTGGGCGGCGACGCCAACGCCATCGCCCCGGGCAAGCGCATGCTGTCCTCCATGAGCCCGAGCCTGGTGACCCGCGATGGCAAGGTCACCCTGGTGCTGGGCACCCCCGGAGGTTCGCGGATCTTCACCTCGATCTTCCAGGTGCTGAACAACCTCTACGACTACCACCTGCCCCTGGAAAAGGCCGTGGCCGCGCAGCGCGTGCATCACCAGTTGCTGCCCAAGGACACCATCTACTACGACGCCTATGCGCCGCTCACCGGCAAGGTGGCCGACGAGCTGAAAGCCATGGGCTACACCCTGGAAGACCAGGGCTGGGAGATGGGCGATATCCAGGCGATCCGGGTCAATGGCACCGCGCTTGAAACCGCTTCCGATCCACGTGGCCGCGGTGTCGGCAAGGTCGTCAAATAACCGCTGAACCCCTGTAGGAGCTGGCCGGGCGGCGTTCCGCTTGCCGGCGAAAGGGCCCGCAAGCCTGGCGCCAGGTCGAGCGGCCTCTTCGCTGGCAAGCCAGCTCCTACCTTCGTTGTGCAGGCGCCGACGGCCGGCTGGTCGGAGGCGGCTCAATTCCGTAACATTCCCCGCCTTCTTTCCGCACTTCCCAGGGCCGCGCCTGCCGGTCCGTCTATCAGGTCAATCATGAAAGCAAAACGTCTGCGTGCCGATGTCCTGGCCGGACTCACCACCTCCTTTGCCTTGCTGCCCGAATGCATCGCCTTCGCCCTGGTGGCCCACCTCAACCCGTTGATGGGCCTGTATGGCGCGTTCTTCATCTGCACCCTGACCGCGCTGTTCGGCGGCCGGCCGGGCATGGTCTCCGGCGCGGCTGGCTCCATGGCGGTGGTGATCGTCGCCCTGGTAGTGCAGCACGGGGTGCAGTACCTGCTGGCCACGGTGCTGCTGGGTGGGCTGGTGATGGTCGCCTTCGGCCTGCTGCGCCTGGGCAAGCTGGTGCGCATGGTGCCGCACCCGGTGATGCTGGGCTTCGTCAACGGCCTGGCGATCGTTATCGCCCTGGCCCAGCTGGAACATTTCAAGAGCGGCGAACACTGGCTCAGCGGCCAGCCGCTGTACCTGATGGCCGGGCTGGTGGCATTGACCATGGCCATCGTCTATCTGCTACCGCGCCTGACCCGGGCGGTGCCACCGGCCCTGGTGGCGATCCTCGGGGTCGGCGCGTTGGTGTACTTGCTGGGCCTGCCGACCCGCACCCTGGGGGACATGGCCCACATCGCCGGCGGCCTGCCGAGCCTGGCGCTGCCCCAGGTGCCGTGGAACCTTGAAACCCTGGGCATCATCGCGCCCTACGCGTTCCTGATGGCCATGGTCGGCCTGCTGGAAACCCTGCTGACCCTCAACCTCACCGACGAAATCACCGAGAGCCGCGGTTACCCGGACCGTGAATGCGTGGCCCTGGGCGCGGCCAATGTGGTCTCGGGAATGTTCGGCGGCATGGGTGGCTGCGCGATGATCGGCCAGACCGTGATCAACCTCAGCTCCGGTGGCCGCGGGCGTTTGTCGGGCGTGGTGGCGGGCGCTCTGATCCTGCTGTTCGTGCTGTTTCTCTCACCGCTGATCGAGCGCATCCCTCTGGCGGCGCTGGTGGGGGTGATGTTCGTGGTGTCGCAGCAGACCTTCGCCTGGGCGTCCCTGCGGGTGATCAACAAGGTGCCGCTCAACGATGTGCTGGTGATCCTCGCGGTGACCGTGATCACCGTGTTCACCGACCTGGCCATGGCGGTGTTCTGCGGCATCGTCATTGCCGCCCTCAATTTCGCCTGGCAGCAGGCCCGCGAGCTGTACGCCGACAGCCACCTGGAAGCCGACGGCAGCAAGCACTACCAACTGCATGGCACCCTGTTCTTCGCCTCCACCACGCCGTTTCTCAACCAGTTCGATCCGGCTGGCGATCCTCGGCACGTGACTGTCGACTGTCGCCACCTGAGTTTTGTCGACTACTCGGCCATCGCCGCGCTGAAAACCCTGCGCGAGCGTTATGCCAAGGCCGGCAAGCAGTTGCGGGTGCTGCACCTGTCCGAGCGCTGCAAGAAGCTGCTCAAGCGTGCCCGAGAGCATCACGACTGAGATCGGCCACAGCGGCAGTGGATGAAAATACCCACTGCCGATTTTCATAAGCCGGCCTTTCACTTAGCTGTTCGCGACAAAGCCTGCCTCTTTACGAAAATAAGTTTCACTCGGTTTGAAGTTTGCTTCCTTAAGTGATTAATGAATTTCACAACCATTCGAAAGTGACGCTGTTTTCAAGGAGGACGCCATGGCTCCCGCTACGGGTTCTTGGCTGCTGGGCTACGCCGCAGTCGCCATCATTGCGCTGATCGTGTTGATCGCCCGCTACCGACTCAACCCCTTTATCGTCATCACCCTGGTGTCGGTGGGCCTGGCGCTGATGGCCGGCATGCCGCCTTCCGGAGTGGTGGGCGCCTACGAGGCCGGGGTCGGCAAGACCCTGGGGCATATCGCCCTGGTGGTGGCCCTGGGCACCATGCTCGGCAAGCTGATGGCCGAATCCGGCGGTGCCGAGCAGGTGGCGCGCACCCTGATCGACCGTTTCGGCGAGCGCAACGCGCATTGGGCCATGGTCTGCATCGCCTTTCTGGTGGGGTTGCCGCTGTTCTTCGAGGTGGGCTTTGTGCTGCTCATCCCCATTGCCTTTACCGTGGCGCGACGGGTGGGGGTGTCGCTGCTGATGGTGGGCCTGCCGATGGTCGCCGGGCTGTCGGTGGTCCACGCCCTGGTGCCGCCGCATCCGGGGGCGATGCTGGCGGTGCAGGCCTATCAGGCGTCGGTGGGTCAGACCCTGCTGTATGCGCTGCTGATCGGCGTGCCCACGGCGATCATCGCCGGTCCGCTGTACGCGCGGTTCATCGTGCCGCACATCCACCTGCCGGCGCAGAACCCCCTGGAGCGCCAGTTCATTGCCCGCGAGCCGCGCCCGCGCCTGCCGAGTTTCCGCCTGACCATGGCCACGATTCTGTTGCCGGTGGTGCTGATGCTGATCGGTGGTTGGGCCAACCTGCTGGCCGAGCCCGGCACCGGCCTCAACCAGTTCCTGCTGTTTATCGGCAACTCGGTGATCGCCCTGCTGGTGGCCACCCTGGTGAGTTTCTGGACCCTGGGGCTGGCCCAGGGCATGAACCGCGAATCGATCCTCAAGTTCACCAACGAATGCCTGGCGCCCACCGCCAGCATCACCCTGCTGGTGGGAGCCGGCGGCGGCCTCAACCGCATTCTCATCGACTCCGGGGTGACCGAGCAGATCGTCGGCCTGGCCCATGAGTTCCAGCTCTCGCCGTTGTGGATGGGCTGGCTGTTTGCGGTGCTGATGCGGGTCGCCACCGGTTCGGCCACCGTGGCCCTGACCACCGCTTCCGGGGTGGTGGCGCCGGTGGCCGTCGGCCTGGGCTACCCGCACCCGGAGCTGCTGGTGATCGCCACCGGCGCCGGCTCGGTGATTCTTTCCCACGTCAACGACGGCGGCTTCTGGCTGGTGAAGGAATACTTCAATATGACCGTCATCCAGACCTTCAAGACCTGGACCGTGCTGGAGACCCTGATCTCGGTGATCGCCTTCGGCCTGACCCTGGTCCTCGCGGAGTTTTTGTAGATGGACATCCTTTACCAGATCCGCTCGCGCCTGGATTTTCTCAGCGCCGGGGAAGGGCGGATCGCCCGGCTGATGCTCGACGATGTGGGCTTTGCCGCCTCTGCCAGCCTCGACGAACTGGCCCGCCGCGCTGAAGTCAGCGCCGCCACCCTGTCGCGCTTTGCCCGCAGCGTCGGCTGCCGCGACTTGCGCCAGTTGCGCCTGCAACTGGCCCAGGCCAGTGGGGTGGGCAGCCGCTTCCTGGACCCCGCCGGCACCCTGGAACAGTCCGGGTTCTACCGGCAGATCGTTGGCGATATCGAAGCTGCGCTGCACCAGCATCTGGCCGGTTTCGAGGAGGCCCAATTCGCCGATGCGGTGCGCCTGCTGGGGCGCGCGCGGATGATCCACGCCTTCGGCATGGGCGGCTGCTCGACCCTGTGCAGCAGCGAGTTGCAAGTGCGCCTGGTACGCCTGGGCTATCCCATTGCCGCCTGCCACGACCCGGTGATGATGCGCGTCACCGCTGCCGCCCTGGGGCCGCAGCACGCGGTGATCGCCTGTTCGCTGACCGGCATCACCCCCGAGCTGCTGGAGGCGGTGGCCCTGGCCCGGACCTACGGCGCCGGGATCCTGGCCATTACCTTGCCCGACTCGCCCCTGGCGCAATTGGCGGATGTGCTGCTGCCGCTGCACAGCGCCGAGACCTCGTTCATCTACAAACCCACCGCGGCCCGCTACGGCATGCTGTTGGCCATTGATGTGCTGGCCACCGAGCTGGCCCTGGCCCTGCCCGATGACAACCAGGAACGCCTGCGACGGATCAAGCTGGCCCTGGACCATTACCGTGGCGGCGACGATTGCCTGCCCCTGGGAGACTGACATGCGCTACCACACGCTGATCCGCAACGCCCTGATCATCGACGGCAGCGACCGTCCCGGTTACCCCGCCGACCTGGCCATCCTCGACGGGCGCATCGCGCGCATCGGCGATCTGTCCGCGGCCAGCGCCGAGCAAGAGATCGACGCCGCCGGGCGGGTACTGGCCCCGGGTTTCATCGACGTGCACACCCATGACGACACGGTGGTGATCCGCCAGCCGCAGATGCTGCCCAAGCTCAGCCAGGGGGTGACCACGGTGATCGTCGGCAACTGCGGGATCAGCGCCGCGCCGGTGACCCTCAAGGGCGACCCGCCGGACCCGATGAACCTGCTGGGCGAGCGCTCGATGTTCGTCTACCCGCGTTTTCGTGACTACCGCGCGGCGGTGGATGCCGCGCGCCCGGCGATCAACGTGGCGGCGCTGGTGGGGCACACCGCGCTGCGCAGCAACCATCTGCCGGACCTGTTTCGCACGGCCACGGCCGATGAAATCAGCGCCATGCGCGGGCAACTGCGCGAAAGCCTGGAGGACGGCGCCCTCGGCCTGTCCAGCGGGCTGGCCTACGCCAGCGCGTTTTGCGCCGAGACCGATGAAGTGCTGCAACTGGCCCAGGAATTGACGGCGTTCGGCGCGGTGTACACCACCCATTTGCGCAGCGAGTTCGAGCCGGTGCTGGAGGCCATGGACGAAGCTTTTCTGATTGGTCGCGCGGCCCGGGCGCCGGTGATCGTCTCGCACCTCAAGTGCGCCGGCGCCGGCAACTGGGGGCGCAGCCCGCAACTGCTGGCGGCCCTGGAAAACGCCGCCCGGGAACACCCGGTGGGCTGCGACTGCTATCCCTACGCCGCCAGCTCCTCGACCCTGGACCTCAAGCAGGTCACCGATGCCTACCGCATCACCATCACCTGGTCCACACCGCACCCCGAGCAGGGCGGTCGTGACTTGAGCGAGATCGCCGCCGACTGGGGCGTCAGCCTGCTGGCCGCTGCCGAGCGCCTGCAACCGGCGGGGGCGGTGTACTACGGCATGGATGAAAACGATGTGCGGCGCATCCTCGCCCATCCGCTGTCGATGATCGGCTCCGATGGCCTGCCGGAAGATCCTTTCCCCCATCCAAGGTTGTGGGGCGCCTTCCCCCGGGTACTGGGGCACTTCAGCCGCGACCTGGGCCTGTTCCCGCTGCACACTGCGGTGCACAAGATGACCGGGCTGTCTGCGGCGCGCTTCGGCCTGCACCAGCGTGGCGAGATCCGTGAAGGGCACTGGGCCGACCTGGTGCTGTTCGACCCGGCGCGGGTGCGTGACGTGGCGGATTTCAAGGAGCCGCAGCGCGCCGCGCAAGGCATCGATGGGGTCTGGGTCAATGGCGTGTGCAGTTTTGCCCAGGGCCGGGCCAACGGCGAACGCCACGGGCGCTTCCTGCCCCGGGAAGGTGACCTGCGCCCGGGATTTACATCCGCTGGCTGATTTGTTGACCTCCATCACAATGATGGCGCTGTGCTATTAAAGAATCCCCGAGCGGCGCCGAACTGCTGATAATCGCCGTCTGTATAGTCGGCTCATTTCAGTCAGGGAGTCGCGCAATGAGCTTTGGCAAAACCACCCCCATCCTGCGGATCTTCGATGAAGCCAAGGCCCGGGAGTTTTACCTCGATTTCCTGGGTTTCTCCCTGGATTGGGAACACCGCTTCGAAGCCGATTTTCCGCTGTACATGCAGGTCTCGCGGGGCGAGTGCGTGCTGCACCTTACCGAGCACCATGGCGACTGCTCGCCGGGTGCGGCCCTGCGGATCGAGACCGATGAACTGGAAACCTTCCAGCAGCAGTTGCTGGCCAAGCAGTACCGCTTCTCCCATCCGCAGATCCAGGCCATGCCCTGGGGCAGCCAGGACATGACCATCAGCGACCCGTTCGGCAATCGCCTGGTGTTCACCAACGCCATCAGCGTGTAACGGGTTTCAGGCCTTGCCGGAGCTCTGCGCGCTCAGGCGGAACTGCCCCGGGGTCAGCCCGGTGCGGGTCTTGAAACTGCGGTGGAACGAGCGCGGTTCGGTGAAACCCAGGCAATCGGAGATGCCCTGGATCGACAGCTCGCTGTGGCGCAGGTAGTGCTCGGCCAGCTCCTGGCGCAGGTCGTCGAGAATCTGCTGGTATGAAGTGCCAGCCTGTTGCAGTTGGCGCTGCAGGGTGCGTACCGACAGGTGCAGGTGCTGCGCCACCTGCTCCTTGCGCGGCAGGCCGTCCTTGAGCAACTGGCGCAGCACGTTGTGCACCTGCAAGGCCAGGGGCGCATCGCCCAGGGAAGCCATCATCGCCTGGGCATGTTCTTCCAGGGTCTTGAGCAGGCGCGCGTCGGCCTGGCGCAGGGGCATCTGCAGGTACTCCAGCGGCGCCACCAGCGCCGAGCAGGGTTGCTGGAACAGCACCGGGCAGCCGAACAACGCCTCGTACTGCGCCGCCTCGACGGGTTCCGGCAGGGCGTGTTCGAACCACACCGCGCTGGGCGACAACTGCGAATCGGCGATCCAGCGCGCATACAACAGCCAGGACGCCAGGACGTTTTCCACCAGGTGGCGGCGGATGTCCGGGCGCTGATGGCGGCAACTCCAGATCAGCCGCACCTGGTTGCCAGCGACTTCGGCGCGGCTGGTGCCCATGTCCCCCACCAGTTTTTCGAATGGCATGATGCGGCCCATGGCTTCGCCGAGGGTCGCGCAGTTCATGGTGATGTAGCCCAGCACATTCCACGAGCTGGGTTTGACGAAGCGCGCCGAATTGAGCCCGAACAGCGGATCGCCCGAGTGCTGGCAGAAGTAGTCCAGCAGCCGCTCATGCACCTCCATCGGCAGGCGCAGGCTGGTGTCGTTCAACTGCGCGGCGCTAAGCCCGGCCGCGGCCAGCGCCGGCTCGGTGGCAATACCCAATTGCTCCGCATAGAGCAGGTATTTCAGCAGGGGCGGGACCGAAGTAAAACCGAGGCTGGGCATGAACGGGTTCCTGGTGACTAATCCCTAGGACAGCAGGACGAAGACCGGGAAAGGTAAGGGCAAACCCTGATGGGTGTAAATGCTCGGGTCCGGGGATTGGCGCCTTTCGCCGGCAAGCCAGCTCCTACGGAGGGTGTAGGAGCCGGCTTGCCGGCGAAGGGGCCTGCGCGAATCAGACGCGGAAGTGGCTGACCATCATCTGCAACTGGCCGCCCAGGCGCGCCAGTTCAACGCTTGCGGCTGCGGTTTCATCGCTGGCGGCGGCGGTCTGTTCGGACACGTCGCGCACGTTGATGATGCTGCGGCTGATCTCTTCGGCCACGGCGCTCTGTTGCTCGGCAGCGGCGGCGATCTGCTGGTTCATCGACTGGATGTTGGACACGGTGCGGGTGATGCTTTCCAGCGAGGCGCCGGCCTTGCGGGTCAGTTCGACGCTGCTGTCGGTCAGGCTGCGGCTGTTGTTCATCACCGTGGCCACTTGCTGGGTGCCGTTCTGCAGGCCGGCCACCAGTTCCTCGATCTCTTCGGTGGACTTCTGGGTGCGCTGGGCCAGGGCCCGCACTTCGTCGGCGACCACGGCGAAACCACGCCCGGCTTCACCGGCGCGGGCGGCTTCGATGGCGGCGTTGAGCGCCAGCAGGTTGGTCTGTTCGGCCACGGCCTTGATCACGTCCATGACGCTGCCGATCTTGTCGCTTTCCTGTTGCAGCACGGTCATGGCGTCGGTGGAGCGCACCACTTCGCTGGCCAGGCGCTCGATCTGCTCGATGGCCTGGGCCACCACCTTGTCGCCCTGGCGGGCTTCGCCGTCGGCGGCGGCCGCGGCCTGGGAGGCTTCTTCGGCATTGCGCGCGACTTCCTGCACGGTGGCGGTCATCTCGTGCATGGCGGTGGCCACCTGGTCGGTCTCGACTTTCTGGCTGTTGACCCCGGCGCTGGTTTCTTCGGTCACCGCGGACAGTTCTTCGGCGGCGCTGGCGATCTGGGTCACGCCGTCGCGGATGCCGCTGATCAGCTCGCGCAGGGTCACGCCCATGCGCACGATGCCTTGTTGCAGCACGCCCAGTTCGTCGCGGCGGGTGACCCGCAGGTTCTCGGTCAGGTCGCCGGAGGCGATGCGCTCGACCACGGCCAGGGTTTCCTGCAGCGGGCGGGTGATCTGCCGGGTGATGATCACGGCGGCCAGTACACCGACCAGCAGCGCCAGCAGGGTGCTGATCAGCTGCAGGCTGCGGGCCTGGGCGCTCTCGATGTCGCGGCGGTCCAGCTGGATCTGGTACAGGGCGTCACTGCGACTGACGATGTCGGCGCCCTGGTCGGTCATTTCCTTGCGCGCCTCTACGGCGTTGGTGAAGGCGACCTTGAAGGCCTGCAGCGAGCTGCGGTAGCCGCTCAGGGCGGTTTCGAGCTGTTGCAGGGCATCGCGCTGGGTGCTGCTGAAATGGGACTTGAGCTGATCCATTTCGGCAATCGCAGCGTTGAGCTGGGTGACGGCTTTCTGTTCGGTGTCCGGGTTGTTGGTGGTGACGTAGCCGCGCACTTCATAGCGCGCCAGCTGGAAGGCTTCCTTGGCCTGGGTGATGGCCTGGAACTGCGTAAAGCGCTCGTCGCTCAGGGGCAACTGCTTGACCCAGGAGTTGATCCCGTTGATCAGGTCATTGGCGCGTTCGGCGTTCTGGTTCATCGCCAGTCGTGCGGCGTCGCCGCTGCGGTAGGCGTTGCGCATCTTGTTCAGCGAATCCTGATAGGCACTGATGGTCGCGCCCAGGCCTTGCAGGAGCTTGATGTTTTCCGGGCTCTGGAACGAGGCCAGGAGTTTTTTCTGCTGGGCGCTGAAATCGTCCAGGGTGTTCTGCACGCCTTGGGCGGCGGTTTCGTCGCCGTTGGCCAGCATGTACTGCAGGCGGGTGACCCGCAGCTTGGTCAGGCCGCTGTTGAGCTGGGTGATGTCGCTCATCCAGTTGCTGCGGTCGATCAGGCTGCCCAGGCTGGTCCAGCCGGTCAGTGCAAGGACGGTGGTCAGGGCCAGGACCAGGCCGAAACCCAGGCCCAGCTTAAGGTTGACGCTGATGTTGGCAAACCAACTACTCATTGAATTCCTCCAGGAACGTAGCTCTTCTTGATCTTGAGTTAGCTGGAAGATTGTTGTTGTTGGTGACCAGCAAGGTGTTTTGTAGGGGGTGTATCGGCGGGATGTGCCATAGCTGAAACGATTTCGTCGGCATTGTCCCAAGACAATGTTTTAGGCGATGGACGGCTATTTTGCGGGATGTGCCGCCGGTCCGTTGAGCTTTTTTTCACATTGATTTCACTCGGGCCCCACGCCCGGCGCCCTAGAGTCTGGGCGGTCGATGCCATAGGCATCGGCCAGCGTTCAATTGTCATCAGGCTTTCGTAGCCTTGCTGTGCGCTGCTCAAGACATAGGAACATTCTCGTAAGGGCGGCTGGGAATTGACTACAAGACTGGTGTTGCCGGCGAGCAAGCGGCCCTTCCTGGGGCGCGTCCTGGTCCGTTACAAGAGCCTGCTGGTGCCGTTGCTGGGCGCCTGCCTGGTGATTCCCCTGGGGCTGTTCCTGCTCCGGCCGGCCTCGGTGCCCGACCTGAGCCACGGCAACGGGGCCGGGCTCCAGGCCCTGACGGCCGCCTGGGACAAGGGCGAAATGATTGTGCTGGTGCGCCACATGGAGCGCTGCGACCGCTCCAATGCCGCGTGCCTGGGCCCGGCCGATGGCATTACCGACCGGGCCCGAGAGGTGGCGGTGGGGCTCGGCGCGCAGTTCGAGCACCTGGGCCTGGAGCGTACCGATATCTACAACAGCCCGTTGACGCGTACCGCGCAGACCGCGAGCTACATGTTCAGCAAGGTCAGCAGTGGCGATGGCTGGCTGTTCAACTGCAAGAACTCCATGTTGCGCGATGTCATGGCGCACAAGGTCGCCGGGCGCAACCTGGTGCTGGTGACCCACAGCGAATGCATGGCGCAGATGGAACAGGACCTGAAACGGGCGACCCCGACCCTGGGGTACGGCGCTTCCCTGTTCGTCTCCACCGATACCCTCAATGGCGCGCCGAAGATGCTCGGCCTGATCGAGGCCAGTGACTGGCGCTCGGTGAACCTCAAGCCCTGACCGCAGGCGGCCGCTCCGTGTGGCTGGCCTTCAGGGGCATAGGAAGCGGCTCAAGGTGCCAGCAGGTCCGGCTCGGCCGGTGGTGTGCCAGCCGCTGGCGGGGTGGCTGCCGGGCCGTCGTTGATGCGCTGCGGGCTGATCAGGTTGGTGAACTCCTCGATCAGGCGCTGGATCGCTTCCGGCGGCTGGCAGTCGCGAAACTCCATGCTGATCTGTACCTCGTCCGGGTCGCGCTCCTGGCCGTCACGCTTGCCGCTGCCGAAGGTGACGAAAAACTTCTCGCTCTGCAGCTCGCCGTTCTCCAGGTCGTGGCTGGCCTTCTGCAGCTCGGTGGCCTGCATGCGCACCGACAGGTCGACAGTCATCTTGTGCAGGGCCAGGCCCTTGGGCGAGACCAGGGCAATCAGCGGCACATTGATGATGTGGTCTTCGTTGAGCGCCACCTCGACCATCTTGGCCTTCATCGGCGTGCCCAGGTCGTCGACGTTGTAGTCGAAGAACTGGTCGAACAACTTGATGTACTGCTGGGCGATCAGGTTGTGGGTGGCGGCTGCAGCCTGATGCATGCCGCGGGTGATATGGCTCAGGTCGCTGGCGGACATGGGCTCCTTGCTGCGAGAAAAAAACGCCATGGATCACGCTCCTTGTTCGGTGGCTGAAGTGCCCCGCCATGAAGGCGGGGCGGGTTACTGGGGCGAAGGCGCGATGTGGATCAACCGCCGGTGCCGGTTTTCTTCTCGTCCGCGGCATCGGGCATTTTCAGCGCGTTGGCGGTCGGCAGCTTGTCGGTGTCGGTCGGTTGAGTGCTAGGCAGCCGCACAGGCTTGGTGGCTGCGTCGGTGAGGAAGTCGATGACCCGCATCAGGGCTTCCGGTGGGTCCTGGCGGACGATCTTGGTGCTGATGGTGTAGCGGGCGCGGGTGTCGGTCTTGCGGGTCTGGGTCGATTTGTGGCTCGCCGCGCCCTTGACCGAAACACTGAACGGGCCCCAGCCCATCTTCGCCTCGAAACTGCCGGAGGCTTCGGTGCTGCTGGTGTCCTCGGCCATCTGGCTGATGGTCAGCTCGAACTCGATGGAGCCTTCCTCGATGGTGATGTTGGGGTGACTGATGGCCGCCAGCAACGGGATGCGCATCGACTTCTTCACGGTGCCCTTGTACACCCCCTGCTCATCCACCAGGGTTTCGTCATAGTCGAACTGCACCGAAACCGCCTGGCCGTTCTGAATGCACACGCCCATCAGGAAGTCCGCATAGGCTTTGCTCGCGGCGACCTGCGCCTGGATCATCGCCATCAGTGGACCGGTGATCATCTTGTCCAGGGGCAGGGCGGCGATCACGCCGCCAATCAGGCCCTTATCGATATCTGCCATGGTCTAGCTCCTTGTTCTTTGTTGCGCGAAATGCGCCCTTGCAGGTTAAGAAAGCCGTGAAGGCCGATTCAGCAGGAATCGATTACCGGTGAGTGTTGGCATCCAGGCGGCGGATGTTGCCGATCTGCCGCAGGCTCAGGCCGTACTTGTCCGCCAGCACACTGCGGGAAATACCGCCCAGGCTTTCCAGTTGAATGTGCTGGTTGCGGATCTGCCGGCAGAAGTGGTCGGCCTTGGGGATCTCCAGGGCCAGGCCGGCGAAACGCTCGATCAGCGCGTTGAGGGCGTCGGGCGGCAGGATCAAAGCCAGGGAGGTACGTTCGGCGTGCTTGGGGATGTACTTGGGGCGGCCGCCGTATTCACGGGTCAGGCGGTAGGCATTTTCCAGTCCGATGCAGTCGATGAGGGCCTGGAGCGAGTGAGGGAGCTGGCGAACATCGATGAGTACGAGGTCTTTCACGTCCATTTGGTACCTCCTTGGAATTATGGATAAGGCTGGTTTGATCCTAAGGAGGTGTCTCGTCCTCTGTTCAGTGGGAAATTTCCCCCCTATTAAGGGGAACTATTACATTCTGATGTTGTATCGGTCGCTGGTGGTGCACTGGATTTTCCTAAACTGGATGAGGAAAAATCCATGTCACGCTACGCGATTGATTTCAGCTTTATCGCCGCTCTGGAGGGAGCTGCCATTACCCGCGGTTATGTGCCCGATCCGGACAAGAGCAAGAGTGGCGTCACGGTGGGCACAGGCTTCGATCTGGGGCAACGGAACGTAGAGGACCTGCAGGCGCTCAATCTGCCGGCGGACCTGATCCGGCGACTGACCCCCTACCTGGGGTTGAAGGGGCTCAAGGCCAAGGCGTTTCTCGACGGCCAGCCCTTGAACATCAGCAGTGACGAGGCGCTTTTGGTGGACGAGGCATTCAAGGCGCCCTTCGTCGATCTTCTGGCAGCGAACTACACCCAGGCCAGCGGAGTGGACTTCGCCCAACTGCCGGCACCGATGCAGACCGTTATCGCCTCGGTGGCCTTTCAGTACGGCAACCTGGCCAGTCGCACACCGAACTTCTGGGCCCAGGTGGTGGCCCGCGACTGGAAGAGTGCCCTGGCCAACCTGCGCAACTTTGGCGACAGCTACGGCACTCGCCGGCGCAAGGAGGCTGATCTGCTGGGCTCGCAGCTAACCTCGTAAGTGCTCGCCGCCCAGGCTCAAGGCCTGGGCGGCTTGCCGGTTTCAAGGGCAGGGGTAGGTTTGCAGCAGGCTGGCGTTGCCCATGTGGCTGGTGTCGTCGGGTTGTGTGCCGCTGGGCAGCGAGCGCCAGTCCACCAACAGGCACATGGCCTTGAGGGAAATGCCCTTGGCTTGGCCGATGGGGTTGGAAAACTCATAGCGGTACAGCGCCTGGGTGGTGTTCTGCGGGGTTACGCTGCTGGCATTGATCAAGGTGCTGCGAGCCATGTCCGGCAGTTTGTCCTGGGTGATGGTGAAGCGCGGTTGTTCACCCTGTTGGGTGAATGCGCCCTGGTCCCGAGAGCGTTTCCACAGCTGCTGCCACTGGCTGTTGCCGGCGGCGGTGCTCAGGGTGGCGGCGTAGGCCTTGAGGGTGGCGGGTGGGAGATTGGTGGTTTCCAGGGCTTGGGCAGCGCTGGCCAGCAGGCTCAGGCCGAGGATCAGTGAACGCAGAATCAACATGGGAATATCTCCTTTTCCAGGCCGTAACGGCCCGACACGATCATAGGGAAGATCCCGGCAACTAGGGTATCGCCGGGGGCAAGGCTCAGCGGGCGTCGAGGTAGTCCCGACGCAGGCCTTCCTTGCTGCTCTTGGCGATCAGTTCCTTGGCCACGGTGTTCCCGATGGCGTTGTCGTTGATGTTTTCCACCCCAAGGATGTTTTGCGCCGCCAGTTGCTGGCGCAACCCGGCCTTCTGGGCAACGGCCCGGCTCAGGGGGCTACTGATAACGGTGATGCTCATGTCTGACTCCTTTTCGGGGAAAGCCCGTCGTTGGGCAGGAGTCATGGTTTCAAGGGCGGCGGGCGGGTATCAGCGGGAAAGGGTTCAAGGGGCATGGGGCGGCAGGGATGGGCAAACGGCACCTGATTCAGGTGCCGTTTTTTTTGCGTTCAGCCGGCCGGCGCCAGGTTGACGAAGTAGTAGGCCTGGCGGCCCACCATGAGGGTCTGCTGGATCTGCAGCGGCGGCTTGGGCGCCTCGGCGCCACCCAGTACCGCCATGTGCTGCGGCGACTCGCGCAAGAAGGCCAGCAGTTGCGCATCGTTCTGCAGGTCCTTGAGCAGGCTCTGGGTGTAGAACACGCTGGCGCCGGCGATGCGTTCGTTGGCCTGGTACAGCGCCAGCTGGTGCCCGCTATCCTGCAACGCCATGATCCGGTCGGTCACTGGAACGAACGACAGTTCGCGGTCGGCCCTGGGCGCGGCCCATTGGGCGTTGACCAGATAGCCGCCGATCACCAGGGCCATGAGCGCTATCAGCCACCCCCTGCGCTGGCGCCCCACGGCACTCCAGAAACCCGTGCCCGGGGCCCGCTTGGCCAGGCGCTGGTAGAGTACTGCGCCATATTCCGCCGCCAGCACCGCCGCGGCCGGGGTCAGGGACATCAGGTACACCGTGCGCTTGCTCGAAGCCAGGCACAGCAAGGCGAACTGCGCCAGCAGCCAGAGGCTGAAAAACAGCAGGTAGCGGTTCTGCACCAGGGTTTTACGGAAATGCCACAGGCCCAGGTAAACCAGGATGTTCCACGGCAGGAAGGCCTGGGGCAGCTTGGCCAGGTAGTAGTAGAAGGGCTCGTAGTGTCCGGCCTCCTCGAAGGAGCCGTCGAAGCGCCCGACGCTGTTGGTCCACAGCACTTCCCCCAGGGCCTGCAGGCCGCCGCGCTGGTAGAGCATGTACAGCCAGATCATCAGCGGCACGAGCCCCAGCAGGGTCAGCAGGCCCGGGCGCAGCCAGTGGCTGAAGGTGAAGCGCTTGTCGATCAGGCTGTCGGCCAGCAGGTAGGCGAAGATCACCACCCCGGGCATGGCCAGGCCGAGCACGCCCTTGCTCAGGGTGGCGATGGCGATCCCGCCGGCGAACGCCAGCCAGGAGAGCAGCGCCGGCTGCTGCGCGGCCTGGCGTCGATGGGCCTGGAAAAACGCCAGCAGGGCCAGGGTTACCCCGAGGCTGAGCAGGGCATCCTCGCCCACGCCGCGCACGTTGCTCCAGTAACTGGCCATGGTCGCCAGCATCAGCCCGGCCATGGCCGCCAGGGCTGCCGGCCGGCCAAAGCGGCGCAGCATGGCGTACAGCAGCATCACGCTGAACAGCCCGGCGAAGGCCGAGGCCAGGCGCACCGCCAGGGGCGTGCCGCCGAAGGCGCGGATGGCCCCGGCATCGAGCCACAGGCTCAGCGGCGGTTTTTCCAGGAATGGCGTGCCGAACAGGCGCGGTGTGACCCAGTCATCGTCCAGGTGCATTTCCATGGCGATCCCGGCCACCCGGGCTTCGGTGGAACCTTGCAACTGGTGGTTGCCCAGGGCGAAGAAGAACAGCAGGCAGGCCAGCAGAAACAGCAGCGGAGCGGGTCGTGACATGAGTTGTGCGCCGGCAGGTCGAGGGGCGCAGCCGGAAGGCCGCAGGCAAGCCCGAAAGTATACGTAGGCAAGTCTTAACGAATTGTGAACAAGTAGGGGGAAAGCGTGCGGATGTTCGCCGGCTGTGCGCGGGTCAGCCCATGGACTGCTGGTAGGCGGCCACGGCTTGCGGGAACAGCTGTTCGTAGAGGGGGTAGGCGATGCCCAGCACGGTGATCTCGATGGCATCGGCGCCACATTCGGCGGAGTAGTCCTGAATGCTCACGCCCAGGGCCGGCACGGGTTGGTCGAGGTGGTGCACCACCAGGTGCAGCCCGCTCTGGCTCGCTCCTGCCAGTGCGCGTACCTGCTGCTGGAGGCCGGCATAGGCCGGGGCGGCGATGAATTGGCCGAAGGCCACGCCCATGGGCGGGTCGGCCGACTCCAGGGCCGACCAGCCGAGCAGGGTCGAGCCCTGGTAAACCTTGAACCTTGCTGGAGCATCCGGGTGGGTGGGCATGGGGGGCTCTGGTGAGGGATCAGGTGAGGGCGCTTTCCTGCTGTTGCCGGCTGATTCGCCCGCGGCCCCAGGCCGACAGCGCCTCGATCACCGGCTGCAGCGATTGCCCCTCGTCGGTCAGGCGGTATTCCACCCGCGGCGGCACCTCGGCGTACACCGTGCGCGACACCAGGCCGGCGGCCTCCAGGTCCCGCAACTGCTTGGTCAAAAGACGTTGGGAGATCCCCGGCAGGCGCCGTTGCAGTTCGTTGAAACGCAGGAAGTCGTTGGCCAGCAACTGGTGCAGGACCACGCCTTTCCAGCGGCCGTCGATCAGGTCCAGGGTGACCTCCACCGGGCAGCCTGGAATGTCCTGATAGTGTTTGTTTTTCATTGCCTGACGACCCTTTTGCGTAGCTGGTACGCAAAAGTACCCTACTTGTGCGGGCAGGGCATGAGGGATTTAAGTGTGCGCTTTCAACCGCCAAGGAAGCTCTGCAATGAAGGCCATCGCCTACCTCAAAGGCTCGCACCTGTCTGACCCCCACGCGTTCTGCGAGGTGCAACTGGACCCGCCGCCACTGGAACCTCATGACCTGCTGGTGGCGGTCGAGGCGGTGTCGGTCAACCCTTTGGACACTAAGGTCCGCGCCGGCCAGGTGGCGGTGCCCGACGAGGTGCGCACCCTGGGCTGGGACGCCAGTGGCGTGGTCCGCGCGGTGGGTAGCGCGGTGACCCTGTTCGCCCCTGGGGATGCGGTGTTCTATGCCGGCACCTTCACCCGCGATGGCGCCAATGCCGAGCTGCACCGGGTGGACGAGCGCCTGGTGGGGCACAAGCCGGCCAGCCTGTCCTTCGCCCAGGCGGCCGCCATGCCGCTGACCTCGCTGACCGCCTGGCAATTGCTCTTCGAGCGCCTGGGCCGGGTGCCCGGCGACCTCGCTGAACAGGGCACGCTGCTGATTGTCGGCGGTGCCGGTGGCGTTGGCTCGGTGCTGATCCAACTGGCGCGCCGGCTGACCGCAATGACCGTCATCGCCACGGCTTCGCGGCCGGACAGCCGCCAGTGGTGCCTGGACCTGGGGGCCCATCAGGTGCTGGACCATTCCCGTTCGCTGGTGGAGCAACTGGTGGCCCTGGACCTGCCACCCGTGACCCATATTGCCGCCCTGACCCATACCCAGCGGCACTATGCCGAGCTGGCCCGGATCATCGTGCCCCATGGCCATATCGCGCTGATCGACGATCACGACTTCTTCGATGCGGTGCCGCTCAAGGCCAAGAGCGTGTCCCTGCACTGGGAGATGGTGTTCACCCGCGCCCTGTTTAAGACCCCGGACATGATCGAGCAGCACCACATCCTCAACCGGCTGGCGCAGTTGCTGGACCAGGGATTGATCCGCTGCACCCTGAATGAAGTCTTCAGCCCGTTCAACGCCGACAGCCTGCGCCGGGCCCATGAACGCGTGGAGCAGGGCGGCCTGCCGGGCAAAGTGGTAGTGGCCCGCGACGCCCAGGCCATCGCCTCCTTGTAGGCGCTGGCTGGGTGGGCGCTGATTGGGTGCTGGCTTGCCAGCGAAGGCGTCATCACCTCTGGCGCAGGGCCGCAGGGCCTCTTCGCCGGCGAGCCGGCTCCTATGGAAGTGGAGTGTCGGGGAGGGCTGATCGGCGCAGGTGGCGCCCGCTGCGCCACCAGAAGATGCCGCCGAGGAAGGCCCCAGAACAGCCGAACAGCGGCGCCACCGGCAGGTAGCGCGCCAGCCCTTCGGGCTCGGGTTCTTCATCCGGCGAGTCGGTGTAGAAGCTCGACGGGGCCAGGCTCATCACCAGCGGAATGGTCGGCATCGCCGCCAGTGCACCGCAGAACAGATAGATCAGCACATTGCGCCAGGCAAAGCGCTGGGCCAGCCAGAAGAACAGCACACAGGGCAGGACCGTGAAAATGCCGATCAGCACACCGCTCAACACCAGGGTCAGCAGGCCCACGAACAGCGTCTGGAGAATGATGTCCGTGTTCAACGCGCCGGCACTGGCCAGCATCCCCAGCATCAGCATCACGGCCACGAGCGTGGCCAGGGCCGTGACGCCGATGAAGTAGGCGGCGAACCAGTCTTCAGGCTGCACGGTACGAAGGGTTGGCGTTTTTGTGGGCATGGGAGCTATCGCTTCTTGAGGTGAGTGACAAGGCCGGGGCCGTGGGAGCTTTCTTTGCCGGCATGCCGGCTCCTGCAGGAAGTAGTCAGCGCAGATGACGCCCGCTGCGCCACCAGGACATCGCTCCCAGAAAGGCCCCGCAAGCGCCGAACAAGTGTGCCAACGGCGCATAGCGCTCAAGGATGTTGACGCCGTGCGGGAGGTTGAAAAAGCCGGGAGACAGGCTCACCACCATGGGAATGGCGGGCATCGCCGCCAGGGCTCCGCCCAACAGGTAGATCCACAGGTGGCGCCAGGTGAAACGCTGGGCCAGCCAGAAGAACAGGATGCAGGGCAGGGCGGCGACGGCGCCTATCACCGCCACGCTCACCAGCAGTGCCACCACGCTGAAAGACAGGACGTCGAGCAGATTGCTCCACGGGTCCCGGCTGCTGAACTGCACGACCAGGTTGACCAGCAATGTCAGGACCAGGGCCAGCGTCGCGACGCTGATGAAATAGGTAGCAACCCAATCAGAGGGCTCAACGGTGCGAAGGGATGTGGACGGCTGGGGCATGGTGGCAGTGGCTTCAGGCTGAGAATGACCGGAGCAAGGCTATCGGCAGCGAGGCTGTCTGTTTGTGGAGTTTGCGTGGTTTTTTCGCGGTCGACGCGCTCTGGTGGATGACGCCGGGGCAGAAAATCCCTTATACAGGCAGCGGCCCGTCGGTCGTGCACGGGCTCGGTTTGTACCCCCACCCAGAAGGAGATGGACATGTTCAAGTTCCTGGATATTACCGAGTTGCCTCGTACCCCTGCGCATCGAGATACAGGCTCCGTCAGCGGAGCGATCAATGCCTGGAAGCTGAAAAATCGGGCTCTCAATACGAAGGGGTTTGTTACATGTCCAAAGAATTACTCGGAGTTTCTGCTGTAGGGCTGATGGTGCTGGGCGAGTTCTGCGCCATCTACAGTGAAGTGGTGGTGGCGCGGCTGGCCCATTCCGGCAACACCTCCGGTGCCGAACTGGCGTTGCCGGTGCTGATCATGTGCCTGGGCGGTATCTGCCTGCTGGCGGCCTACTGGCTGGGTTACGTGGCGGTGGGCGACATCTGGATCATCACCGTGGTCTCGGTAACGTCGCTGCTGCTCCTGGAACCGCTGGTGATCTGGGCCCTGTTCCAGCAGGCGCCCGGGCGCGGTGCCTTGATCGGCTTCTGCCTCGGCGCGCTGGGGATGTTGTCCGCCGTGTTCCTCTAGCACGGCCTCGCTCCGGCTCGGGTCCTTCAGGCCCGGGCCCGGGCAAAGTAGCGGCTGGGCGTCTCGCCCAATACCTTGCGAAACACACCGCTGAACGCACTCGGGCTGCTGTAGCCCAGGTCGCTGGCGACCCGGGTCACGGCTTCGCCCTGGCCCAGGCGCACCACGGCCGCCAGCAGGCAGGCCTGCTGGCGCCACTCGACGAAGCTGATGCCGGTGTGCTGGCGGAACAGCCGGGTGAAGGTGCGGCGGCTCATGCCGGCGCGCTCGGCCATTTCATCGATCCCCAACTCCAGCGAAGGCTGCTCCAGCGCCTCGCGGCAGGCCCTGGCCAGCCGTGGCTCGCGGGGAAGCGGAGCATTGAGGGCAAGGGCCGGCATGGCCGCGACTTCATGCAGCAGCAGGTTCATCACCTGGCCCTGCACGCTGCCCACGGCGTAGCGCGGGGGAATGGCCGTGGCCCGCAGCAGCAACTGGCGCAGCAGCTCGGACACCTCCCGCACCTGGCATTGTTCCGGCAGGCCCAGGCGCTTGGCTGCCCGGGGCCGTACATAGGTGTTGAGCATGGTCACCGGCCCGCTCATGTGCATGGCGTGGGGCACGCCGGCCGGCACCCAGATGGCCCGCTGCGGCGGCACCACCCAGTTGCCCTGGTCGCTGAAGACGCTGATCACCCCCGTGGCCGCATAGGCGAACTGCCCGCGCCGGTGCTGGTGCTCGGCGAAGTACAGGCCGTCGGGGTAGTCGATGGCGGTGACCACCACATCCCGCGGGGTATTTTCGTAAGGATCGATATCGATGGGTTGCATGGCCCGAATCTACTGATAGTTGACCTGATACTGCAAGCGGGCCATGGCGCGCGGGGGCGATAGTTCGGCCCCGGCCGGGGAATGACCCGCGGCCGCCTGTCCTGGACCGCGCGACATGCAGAAAAAACACCTGTTCCTGGCCCTGCTGGTGACGGCCTTGTGGGGCCTGAACTTTCCCATCACCAAACTGGGCCTGGCCAGTATCGATCCGTTGCTGCTCACCGCCCTGCGTTTCACCCTGGCGGCGCTGCCCTGGGTGTTCCTGGTGCCGCGCCCGCCGGTGGCATTCGCCTGGCTGGCGGCCTACGGGCTGATTTTCGGCGTCGCCATGTGGGCGCTGATCAACCTGGGGATCGATCACGGCGTGGCGCCGGGCACGGCTGCACTGTTGATCCAGTTCAGTGCCTTTTTCTCCCTGGGCTGGGGCGTGCTGCTGTTCGGCGAGCGCCTGCGCCTGCAACAGGTGCTGGCCACGGCCATTGCCCTGTGGGGGCTGCTGCGGATCATTGGCGACAGCCCCGGGCATGCCACCAGCCTGGGTTATGCCCTGCTGCTGGTGAGTGCATTCAGCTGGAGCGTGGGCAACGTCATCATCAAGCGCTGCGGGGTGCGTGAGGTGTTCGCTTTCGTGGTCTGGGCCAGCCTGTTTGCGCCATTGCCGCTGCTGGCATTGACCTGGATAAGCCATGGTGCGGCGCCGTTTCTGCAACTGGCCGGGCAGGTGTCCGCCAGCGCGGCCTTGTCGCTGATGTTTCAGGTCTATGCTGCAACGCACTTTTGTTACTGGGGCTGGAACCTGTTGCTGCACGAGTATCCGGTCTCCCGGGTGGCGCCCTTGTCGCTGCTGATCCCGGTGTTCGGCATGGCCGGTTCGGTGTTGCTCCTGGGGCAGCGGCTCGGGGCCGAGGAGGGCATTTCCATGGGCCTGATCCTGCTGGCGCTGGCGGTGGGGCAATTTGACTGGCGCCGGTTTTTCACCCTGGGTCGCCGTTCCCTGTAGCCGCTGCCGCAGGCTGCGAACGCTTTGGGGGCACTGTCGCAGGAAGCGCAGGGACCCTGAGGCCATCAGCGGTTTGCCAGGAGATCGCCAGGCAAGGCCCTGCGGGCCTTTTCGCAGCCTCGCGGGCTCGGCAGCGGCTACAGTCGGCTGTGCGGAGCGGGTTTTTTATCCTTGTTCAGGCACCGTTCAGGGGCTGCGCGAGCAACATGTCCGGCCTTATGCCTCGCTTTGGGTGCGGCGCTTTCTGGTGGGGCGAAGATGGTTCGAGAAACGCGTTTGAGTAGTGAGGCCTGGGGTATTTACCTGGTGGCCCTGCTGCTGTTCACCTTTGGCATCTGGGACCAGCAGCCCCAGGGTTTCGACGGCCGTTGGGCGCTGTTCCTGCAGGAAATGTTCCGCCACGGCGCCAGCCTGTTCCCCACCACCTACGGCCAGCCATACCCGGACTACCCGGGCACTGCGACCTTCTTCAGCTACCTGTTCGCCCGGGCTTTCGACGCCCCCAACCACCTGGCCAATATCCTGCCCACCGCGCTGGCCTCTGCCGGGGTGCTGGCGCTGCTGTATCGCTTGCTGGCGCCTTCGGGGCGCACTTGGGCACTGCTCGCGGTGCTGCTCACGGCGCTGACCAGCCAGCTGTTGGACAAGTCCCGCTCGGTGTGCCTGGACCAGATGGTTTCCCTGCTGTGCCTGGGCACCTTCTACCTGCTGCACAGCGGCGAGCAACTGGGCTCCCGGCTGCGGTTGTGGGCGGTGCTGCCGCTGCTGGTGCTGGCCTTTGCCATTCGCGGGCCCCTGGGGCTGGTGGAAGTCTGCGGGGTGGCCTGCACCTACTGGCTGCTGGGGGACAGCCGCACCCGCGAGGCGCGCCTGACGCTGATCAAACGGGTGCTCGCCTATGGCGTCAGTGGCCTCCTGTTGCTGGCCGGCTGCTGGTGGCTGCTGATGCAACTGGCCTATCTCGCTGGTGGCGAAGATTTCGTCCGTCAGGTCTACAACATGCAGGTGGTCGGGCGCCTGGATGAAAGCGGCGAGCCGTTCTACTTCTACTTCCAGCTGGCGCTGTACCGTTACTTCCCGGTGGTGCCCCTGGCCCTGGCGACGCTCTGGGTATTGCGCCGGCAATGGTCGCAGCGCCATGTGAACCCGCAGCTGCGCCTGGTCCTGCGGCTGGGGGCCTGTGGCCTGATGATCCTGCTGGGCCTGTCGGTGCCGCACTTCAAGCGCGCCTATTACATTCTGCCCATGGTGCCGATGTTCGCTGCGGTGGCGGCCTACGGCCTGCTCACGGCCCGGGGCTGGCTGGGCAAGGTGCGCAGCGGCTACCTGTGGCTGGTGGGGCTGCTGCCGGGGCTGTGCATCCTGGTGCTGTTCGTCTTGCGCCACAGCTGGCACAAGCACGGTTACTGGCCGCCGGTGTCCCTGCCGCTGCTGATCGCGATCTTCGTCGTGTTGCAGCTGCTGGCGCTGTACGGCTGGCGCAGGACCCTGGGCAGTTTCGGGCGGCGCCTGGTGCTGCTCAGCGCCCTGGCGCTGGCGGCGCAATGGACGTTGCTGGTGGCGGTGGTGGACCCGGCCAAGGACCTGCAGTTCGACACCAGGACCTTCGTTTCCCAGGTGGAGCAGTTGCGCCAGTCCAGCCCCGGGCCGCTGGTGTTCTTCAACCTGGGCCAGGACACCTGGGCGGTGCGCTACATGATGAACCTGGCCCACGACGAACAGCCGCTGTTCGTCAGCGGCGACGACCCCGGGCACCTGGACTCGCTGCCCCATGACTCCTGGGTGATCATCGCGCGCAAGGACCGGGGGCTGCTGGATAACACCTCCCTGGAGAATCAGTTGCCGGTGTTCGAGGGGCGGCTCAACGACAACCCCTGCCTGGTGTTCCAGTTGCAATAAGTGCTTGGCAGGGCCTGGGACGGGCCGTATTTTGGCCACTGGCATCCGCGGGATAACCAGGGAGTGGTCATGCAATATCAGGTTCGTCCGGCCGTACCGGCCGATGCTCCACAGGTCAGCCAGGTGATCCTGGCGGCCTTGCTCGCCAGCAATGCCCAGGACTACCCCGCCAGTGTGATCGAGCGGGTCCAGGCCAGCTTCACCCCCGATGCAGTGCGCCAACTGATGCAGCGCCGGCAGATGTTTGTCGCCCTGGTGCACGGGGAATTGCGGGGCACCGCCAGCCTCGACGGGCGTGCGGTGCGTTCGGTGTTTGTCGACCCGGCCTACCACGGCCAGGGCCTGGGGCGGCAACTGATGGCCGCGGTCGAGCAGGCGGCGCTGGATTCGGGCCAGACCTCGCTGGTGGTGCCCTCGTCGGTCACCGCTGAAGGCTTTTATGCCCGCCTGGGCTTTGTCCGGGTACGCGAGCATTACGAGGGCGAGGAGCTGACGCTGATCATGGAGCGGGCCCTGGTGGCCACTGAGACCGGGCCAGGGCTGGGCTGATTCAGGCCGGTTGCGCAGCAATCACCAACACTTCGATGCGGTAGTGCGGCTTGGCCATGGGCGCCTGCACGCAAGCCCGCACCGGTGCCTGGACACCTTCGAGCCAGGCATCCCAGAGCAGGTTCATGGCCGGGTAGTCAGCCATGTCCTTGAGCCAGATCTGCGCGCTGAGCAGGTGGCCCTTGTCGGTGCCGGCCCTGGCCAGCAGGGCGTCGATCTGTTGCTGCACATCCTGCGTCTGGGCGCGGATGTCCCCTTCGGTCAATTGCGAAACCTGGCCTGCCAGGTACACGGTCCGGTTGTGGATCACGGCCTGGCTGAAGCGCGCGGTGGTGCCGATTCGCTGGATGGATGAGGTCATGTCGAGGTCCATTGGTTCGTCCATTGGTTCAAGGGTGGAAAGGTCAGTTGTTGTCGCTCAGGCCGGCCCCGGCGCCCAGCAGGCGCGAGGCTTCGGAGGCCGGCACGTAGGTGCGGGCGGCCAGGTGATCGAGCTCGTGCTGGGGGCTGTCGCCCAGGTCCGGAATGCTGCCCGCCAGAGGCTTGCCGAGGGTGCCGGCAGGATCGGTGCAAGTGCAGCGCACCTGGGCGGCTGTGGCGGCGCCCAGGTTCTGCGCACGTACCAGCCAGGCTTCGCCCGAGGGGGAAAACTTCAGGCAGCAGCCGTTCCAGGACAGCTCCAGCCACAGGCCGAGCTGGCGCGCGGTGGCGCTGGCAAAGGGCAGCAGCAGTTGCGGGTGCGCCACCTGCCGGAGCTCGATGCGGCCGTTGCTGCGCAGCAGGTAGGCGTGGTCGCTCAGGGTCGCCCCGGCAATCAGCGGGCACAGGGCATGCCCGGGCACCTGCCAGGGCTCGGCGCTGACATCCGGGGCCAGTTGCTGGTAGGCACAGCCGTCATTCTGTCGCAGTTGCGTGGCCAGCACGCCGGGCCCGTCGAGGCCGTGGGCGGAGAGCCAGCGCGCGGCCTTGCCGGCTTCCTCCGCCAGGCCCCAGGACAGCCCGGCACCGCGGGCGGCTTTCTTGCACAGGCTTTCGATTTCATTCAACGAGGCATGCACGGCGCTGCTCCTGGCTGTCGAGGTTGGGGTAGGACCAGTCGTCCGCGGCCATCTGCCCCAGCTCATGGGGGAAGGGCGCGTTCTGGTAGAGGGTGATGCGTACCCAACGATCCGAGCGCGGGTCGAAGTGGGTGGCGCCGAAGAACGACAGCTTGCAGCGCAGCAGGTCGATGGGCAGCAGCGCCTGGTCGATCAGGTTGTCCTGGATGTCGGCGTAGGGGAACGCTGGCGCCAGTTGCACCCGGCGCAGGCTGTGGCGATATTCCGGGTGCCGCAGCAGGAAGCTGGCGACGCTTTGCGCGTCGCTCCAGCCGGGCAGGGCGGCTTGCAACTGGGCGATGTCCCGGGCCACTGCCAGGGGCTGCTCCAGGTCTTGCCCGGGCTCGGCAAAGCGCTGGCCGATCCGCGGTTCGAGTTTTTCCTCGGAGACGTACCAGAACAGCGCGCGGCTGGCTTGGCTGGAAAAGTCGATGGCCGCGACCCAGGAATAATGCTCGTCGAGTATCTGCCGCAGGCGGCCGATGCTCATGCTGCCGTCGACGCTGAAGCTGGCCTGCTCATCGGCCTGCATACCGGCGCCCAGCTCATCCACCAGGTGGCCGTAGGGCTCCAGCAGCAGCGACACCAGGCATTCCTGCGCCTCCAGCGACAGAGCGCCTTCGGCCCAGCGATAGAGTTCGTCCCAGGGGGAATCCTGCTCCAGGATGCCGCTGGCGAGATGGTGCTCCAGGCGCTGCAGGTCACCTTGCAGTTGCAGGATGCGGCCGTGTTGCAGTTCGTGCTCGGAGTGCCAGTGGCCGATGCCGGCCTGGGCCCGGGTGAGAAACTCGACGAACCGCTGGCGCTCCGCAGCCGATGGCTGGCGCACGGCGCGCACCCGTTGCAGGGCGGTTTCACGGGCCTGTACCCAGTTGTTCAAGAGCACCGGATGGTTCAGCAGGAACGGCGCCATGCCCAGCCCCGTGGAGTTGCCGATGCCCAGGCGCCGGCGCAGTTGCGGCTCCAGGGGCACCGCCTGCCGGGGCGCCCGGGCCTGGGCCAGGTGCTCCACCAGGTCCAGGGTGAAGGCGCGGATCAGGAACACGGTGAGCATTTCCGCCTGGAACGGTGCCGCCAGCTCCGGCCGCTGGGCGATGCTTTCACGGTCGGCCGCGCCGAACTTGCCGCTGCCGTAGACCGCGGTGGTGCGCATCAGGTAGCCGACTTCATCGATGAACTCGCGCTGCGGCTGGCGGCCGGCAGCCAGGGCCTCGATCACATGGTCGAACAGCCGCACCGATCGGTTGGCCCGGGCCATGCACAGCTCGCGGGAGGAAATGCGCCCGGCTTCCTGCTTCGGCACATTGGCCTCCAGGCGGTCCAGGTCGGCGGCATCGGGGACGCCGTCGAACAGGGCGAAGGTGGCATCCCAGGCGGTGGCGATGACCCGGTCCGAGCGCAGTGCCGGGTCCAGGTCATGGGCGAAGGCCACCAGGCTGTAGCTGCGCTGCGGGCCGGTGGCGGTGTACACCGCGCGGCCCACGCCCTGGCTGTCGAGGGTCCACAGCGGGCGCTGGAACTGCCAGTTTTCAGCCTTGAGGCGGCGCAGTAACTGGCGCATGAACGACAGCCGGGACTGGTGGAAGGCCCCCAGGCGCGCCGCCTTCATGACGCTGGCGGGTGGTCGCAGGTTCATTCAGAGCACCCCCTGTTCACGGGCCATTTGCCGGGCAATGCGGATCGCGTCCCAGACCGCCGGGAGGATCAGCAGCGACACCGGCACCGCAGTGATCACGATGAACGACTGCAAGGCACTGATGCCGCCCTCACCGAGGGTGATCAGGGTCGCCCCCACCAGGCCCATGCCGGCGCCCCAGAACACCCGCAGCCAGGCCGGGGATTCGGCGTGGTTGCTGCTGATGGCCATGGCCACGGTATAGGACATGGAGCCGGCGCTGGTGACCACCGAGAAGAAACTGAGGAACAGGAACAGCGCCGAAATCAGGTTGGGCAGCGGCATCGACTGGGCCACCCCGAGCAGCAGCGCCTCAGGTTGCACGCCGTGGCTGATCACGCGGCCCGGCGACTGCAGTTCGATACCGATCCCGGTGCCACCCACCAGGGTGAACCAGAGCATGGTGATCAGCGGGGCGGCCACCGACATCAGGGTGATCACCTCACGGATGCTGCGCCCGCGGGAGACCTTGGCCACGTAGATACCCATCATCGGCGCGTAGCCGATGAACCAGCCCCAGTAGAATAGGGTCCAGCTGTTGAGCCAGGCGTTGTCATCGCGGTACAGGGCGGTCTGGAAGAAGCTGGTGACGTGCACCGCCAGGCTCTGGGCCAGGGTTTCGCTGAGGAACAGGGTGGGGCCGAAGATGAACAGGAACGCCGCCAGGCCCAGCATCAGCCACACGTGGACCTTGCTCACCAGCCGTAGGCCGCCCAGGCCCACCACACAGGACAGGGTGTAGATCACCGTCACCGAGAGAATCACCATGGCCTGGACCATGATGGTGTTCGGCACGCCCCACACCGAGTGCAGGACGAAGGCGATCTGCAGGCCGAGAAAACCCACCGGGCCGATGGTGCCGGCCACCACCGCGATGATCGCCGAGGCATCGGCGAACACGGCGATCGGGCCCTTCAGGGCACGCTCGCCCAGCAGCGGATAGAGCAGGGTGCGCGGCATCAGCGGCAGGTTCTTTTCGTGGTGCAGGTACATGTAGACCACGGTCAGCAGGCTGCCGAGCACCGCCCAGGCCATGAAGCCCCAGTGCAGGAACGACTGGGACAGTGCGGCCACGCCGGCGGCGTCGCTCTTGGCCACGGCGCCGAAGTACGGCGGTGGGGCGATGAAATGCATCATGGGTTCGGCAGCGGCCCAGAAGGCGCCGCCCCCGGCCAGCAGGGCACACATGATCATCGATACCCAGTTGAAGGTGCTGATGCTGGGCTTGTGCCCGACGCCGCCCAGGCGCACCCGGCCCAGGCGGGTGAAGCCGATGTACAGGCTGGCGCCGAAGGTCGCCAGCATCAGCACCTGCCAGTACAGGCCGAAGTAGTGGGTGCTCCAGGTGAAGGCGTGGCCGATCAGGCTGGAAAGGGTGTTCAGGTCTATCAGGGCAATGACCAGGAACAGCAGGAAGAAACCTCCGCTGATCCAGAAAATCGACCAGTCGAGGGTTCCAGCGGCGCGGCTGTGCAGCGAGCGGGTGTCGATCCCCGCTTTGATTTCGCCTGGAATTTCCATGGTGCCTCCGTGTTGCGTTGTCGATCGCTAATAATTGTTATGGGCGCATTTGTTGTTGTTAGTGCTTGGCGATGACCCTGTTCAGGCCGGACGTCAGGACAATCGGGAAACAGTCGGGGGCCTCAGACCGCGATCTCGTGAGGGTGGGCGGCGGCACCTGCCTGGGCCTTGGCCGGAACAAAATTGTTCTCGAAGAAGCGCAGCCAGTTGCCGCCCATGATCGCGGCGACCTCCTGGGCGCTGAAACCCACGCCGTGCAGGCCCGCCTCGATGTTGGGGAAGTCGCGGTTGTCGCGGAACCAGGCCGGCTGGTCGGGGAAGCCCGGTTGCGCCTTGGAGCCTTCGCCGTAGTCGACATCCAGGGTCCAGCGGCCGACGCGCATCCAGTCCACCACGCTGTTGGGCTGGTCCTGGCACAGGTCGGAACCCAGGCCCAGGTGCTCGACGCCCATCAGCTCGGCGGTGCGCGCGATCATTTCGCAGAAGCTCTGCACGCTGCAGGCGCTCTTGTCCTTGAGGTGGTGCGGGTACAGCGAGAAACCGAACATGCCACCGCTCTGGCCCAGGGCCTTGAGCACCGTGTCGGACTTGTTGCGCAGCGCCGCGTGCCAGAACGCCGGGTTGGCGTGGGTGATGGCGATCGGGCGCTCGGAGTGCTCGATGGCTTGCAGGGTCGAGCGTTCGGCGGAGTGGGACATGTCCACCACCAGGCCGACCCGGTTCATCTCCCGTACCACCTGCTTGCCCATGCGGGTCAGCCCCGGGTCTTCCTGTTCATAGCAACCGGTGGCCAGCAGCGACTGGTTGTTGTAGGTCAGCTGCATGAAGCGTGCGCCGAGGCTGTGCACCACTTCCACCAGGCCGATGTCGTCCTCGATGGGCGAGGGGTTCTGGAAACCGAAGAAGATCGCCGTGCGCCCGGTCTGCCGTGCCAGGGCGATGTCGCTGGCCCACTTGCCGTGCAGGATCAGGTGCGAGTAGCGCTGGAACCTGCGGTTCCAGGCTTCGATATTGGCCACCATTTCGCGGAAGGTCTCGTGGTAGGCGATGGTCACGTGGACCGCATCGACGCCGCCTTCGCGCATCTGCTGGAAGATCTTTTCCGACCAGTTGTCGTACTGCATGGCATCGATGCGCGGGCCGCGGCTGGCGAAGGTCTGGGGCAGGCTCATAGTGGCGCCCCCGCGGCGATGTAGCCGGTCTTCACGTGGGTGTAGAACTCCACCGCCGAGCGCCCCTGCTCGCGCGGGCCGTAGCTGGACTCGCCACGGCCGCCGAAAGGCACGTGGTAGTCGGTGCCGGCGGTGGGCAGGTTGACCATCACGCAGCCGACCCGGGCATTGCGGCGAAAGTGGCTGGCGCGGGCCAGGGAGCGGGTCATGATGCCGGCGGTGAGGCCGAAGCGGGTGTCGTTGACCAGGCTCAGGGCCTCTTCGTAGCTGCCGGCCTTGATCACGCAGGCGATGGGCGCGAACAGCTCTTCGCGGTTGATGCGCATGGCATTGCTGCCGCCAATGAACAGCGCCGGTGCCTGGTAGTAACCGGGGCTTTCCAGCTCCAGGCGCTGGCCGCCGGTGAGCAGTTCGGCGCCTTCTTGCTGACCCAGTTGCAGGTTCGCCAGGTTGGCCTCCAGCTGTGCGGCGCTGGCCACCGGGCCGATCTGGGTGCCGGCTTCCAGGGCGTGGCCGACCTTGAGCGCCTGGGTTGCCGCCAGCAGTTTTTCCACGAAGGCATCGTGGATGCCTTCATGCACGATCAACCGCGAGGAGGCGGTGCACTTCTGCCCGGTACCGCCAAAGGCGCCATTCACCGCGCAGCTCACCGCCAGGTCGAGGTCGGCGTCATCCATCACTGCCAGGGCATTTTTCGAGCCCATTTCCAGTTGCACCTTGGTCAGGTTGGCGGCGGCCGAGGCGGCGATGCCCTTGCCCACGTCCACCGAGCCGGTGAAGGAAATGGCGCTGATGCCCGGGTGCTCGATCAGCGCCTGGCCGATCTCGGAACCGGCGCCCATCACCAGGTTGAACAGGCCCGCGGGCAAGTCCTGGCGGGCGATGATCTCGCTGAGAATCACCGCGCTGGCCGGGGTCAGGTTGGCCGGCTTCCACACCACGGCGTTGCCGAAGGCCAGGGCCGGGGCGATCTTCCAGCAGGCGGTGGCCATGGGGAAATTCCATGGCGAAATGATCGCCACCACGCCGATGGGTTCACGGCGGATATCGATCTCGATGCCGTCGCGCACCGAGTCGGCGGTCTGGCCCAACTGGCGCAGGGTTTCCGCAGCGTAGTAGGTGAAGAACTGCCCGGCGCGGTACACCTCGCCAGCACCTTCGGCCATGGGCTTGCCTTCTTCCCGGGACAGGGTCCTGCCGATTTCCGCAGAACGCTGCATCAGCTCCTGACCGATGGCCATCAGCACCTTGTAGCGTTGCTCGAGGCCGCTGCGGGCCCAGATTCGCTGGGCCTCGCTGGCGGCGGCAATGGCACTGTCCAACTGCGCCCGCGAGGCCTGGGCGTAGAGGCCGATCAGGTCGCGGGTGTCGGACGGGTTGCGGTTCTCGATCTCGCTGGCGCCCTTGAGCCATTGGCCGGCGATGTAGTTGTGATGGTTGTCGCTCATGAAATCCTCCAGGGCGGCACGCCAGGCGGGGCGTTGCCTTTGTGCGGTTCTGGGAGGATTATGAGTCTGCCTTTTATTAAGTAAATCTAATAAATTTTAAGGTTGTTTAAGTAAAATTTAAGCTATGCCTTTGCCAGCAGGACGCGCCGCCATGAGCATCAAGATCTCCAATTTGCAGTTTTTCGTCGCGGTGGCCACCAGCCAGAGCCTGACCCAGGCTGCCCAGCGCCTGCACCGCACACCGGCAGCGGTGTCGCTCTCGCTCAAGCAACTGGAAGAGGAACTGGGCGGCGCCTTGTTCGAAGGCGAGCGCAAGAACCAGCTCAGCCCCCTGGGGCGTTTCGTGCTGCTGGAAGCCCAGCGCGAACTGGCGCATTTCGACCGCACCATCAGCACCATCAAGACCTACGCCAAGGCCGAGACCGGCCTGGTGCGGGTGGCGGCGGTGCCGTCCTTCGCCATCACCCTGCTGCCGCCGCTGCTCAAGCAATTCCATGAACAGCACCCGCAGTTCCACCTGGATATCCGCGACATGGATTCCGAGCGAGTGGTGCAGGCGGTGCTCAGCGGCGACGTGGACATCGGCATCGGCACCGTACCGGCGAGCATCCCCAACATCGACCAGGACTTCCTGTTCTCCGACGCCTTCTGCGTGGTCTGCGCCAGCGACAACCCCCTCAATCGCCTGGCGCGCCCACTGCGCTGGAGCGACCTGGACGGGCAGAACTTCATCAACAGCGGCCTGGGCGCCGAGATCAACGCCGCCGAGTTCCGGCACATCCGCGACCACTCGACCCTCAGCGTCAGAAACACCACCTCCTTGCTGGCACTGGTGGCCCAGGGCATGGGCGTGACCTTGCTACCGGAATTGCTCAGCCGTTCGGCAGCGGGTGACCAGCTGAATTTCCTGCGCCTGGAAGACCAGCGCATCGTGCGCTCGGTGAGCGTGATCACCGCCCCGCGAGAGACGTTGAACCATGCGTCCTATACCTTTTTGAAGGCGCTCAAAGGGAGCCGGTTTGCTTGAGCGGGCCGCTCCTACGGCACCGGGCTTGAGTCAAGGCACCTGGGATAACTCCCGGGTGCCTGCCCCATCGAGCGACGCCTACGCCACCACCACCCGCCGTGGTCGCAGCCAGCCGATCACCACCGCGGCAATCAGCAGGAACCCCAGGTAGCCGAAGAACGGATAGACCTGCCCCACCAAACTGATAAAACCCACCAGGCTGCCGACAAACGCCAGGGCACCGGCGGCTATCGAACCGAGGCGGAACTGTCGGGTGCCCGCTGGAAACAGCCGCGCAGAAAAGGAGTACAGGGTGCCCACGGCGGTGTTGAGGATCATGCAGAAGATGATCAGCGCCATCAGCAGCCCCAGGGCCGGGGAGACTTCGCTGGCGATCGACAGCATGGGCATCGGCAGGTCCGCCACGCTGTCCAGGCGCGACAGCAGGCCCAGGCTCATCACCAGCATCAGCAGGCCCAGCAGCGCACCACCGAAAATGCCGCCCCACATCGCCTGTTTTTCGCCCTTGGCCGCGCCGCCCATGATCGCCAGGATCGGCACCCCGGCCACGATGTTGTAGGAGACGTAGAGCAAGGCGCCCAGCAGCCAGTGGCTGGCGCCGGCTTCTTGTTTGGCCGCCAGTTGATTGAGCTCGCCGAAGCTCAGGTCGCGGGTCGCGGCGCCATACAGGGCCACGCCCACCGCGGTGATGATCAGGAAGGGCGTCACCGCGCCGATCATGCCGATGACCTTGTGCACGTCCAGGCACACGATGGCGACCACGATCAGGGTCACCAGCACGCTGCCGGCAATGGCGGGAATGCCGAATTGCTGTTCCAGCAGGGCACCGCCGCCGGCCAGCATCACCACGGTCACGGCGAACATGAAGAAGGTGATCATCAGGTCCACCAGGGCCCCCAGGTGCTTGCCGCACAGGGCTTGCACCACGTCCTTGTGCGACGCCGCTCGCAGGCGGCTGCCCATGCTGGCCAGGGCCATGCCGAGGAAGGTGAACAGCGCCGCGCTGACCACCGCACCCGCCAGGCCCCAGGCGCCGAAGTCGACGAACATCAACAGCAGTTCACGACCGGAGGCGAACCCCGCGCCGACAATCACACCGACGAAGGCGCCGGCGATCTTCAGACTTTCTTTCATGACGATTAGCCTCGATTTTTTGTTGTTATGTGGGGTGGACCACCCCGGCATTCATGGCCGTGGTGGTCCTGGGCATCGCACTTGAGGGCTGGGGCGGGTGACTCAGTTTTCGCCGACCCAGGCCTGGACTTCGATCTCGACATCGACCCCCAGCGCCAGTTGGGCGCTGACGGTGGAACGCACCGGGAAACCGTTCTTGAAGTGGCGCTGGTAGACCTCGTTGAAGCCGGCGAAGTGCTGCATGTCGGTGAGCCAGACAGTGCTCTTCACCACCTGGTCGAAGCTGGCACCGCATTCGGCCAGGGTCTCGCCGATGCGCGCCAGGGCGGCCTCGGTCTGCACGCGGATGTCGCCGTGCACCACTTCGCCTTCGGCGCTCATGGGCACCTGGCCGGAGAGGAACAGAAAGCCGCCGACCCGGATCGCCCGGGAAAAGGGGTAGGGCAGGTGGCTGGGATAACGCTGGATGTCATTGGACATGGCAAGGGCCTCGTGGGCTGGGTGGGTTAACGCAAGCGAGCGGGGGCCAGGGCCTGGGCATCGACGCCCTGGCTTAGCAGTTCTTCGGGGACCGGTTGCCCCAGCAGCAGGGCGCAGGCCAGTTGCGAGACGCCGGCCGCCGACTGGATGCCGTAGCCGCCCTGGGCGGCGAGCCAGAAAAAGCCTTCGCAGCTGTCGTCCCAGCCCACCACCAGATCGCCGTCGGCGACGAAGGAGCGCAGGCCGGCCCAGCTGTGGCGCGGGCGGCGGATGCTCAGGGAGGTGACGTTCTCGATGTGGTAGATGCCGGTGGCGATGTCCAGCTCTTCGGGCATCACGTCCTGGGGCGGCACCGGGTCGGCATTGGCCGGGGAGCCGAGCAACTGGCCGGCGTCGGGCTTGAAGTAGAAGCTTTCGTCGATGCCGATCACCGCCGGCCAGCGGCTGAAGTCTTCATCCGGTGGGCCGTCGAAGGTGAAGGCGCTGCGCCGGCAGGGTTGCAGGCCGATGGGGGCCACGCCGCACAGCTGGGCCACGTCATCGACCCAGGCGCCGGCAGCGTTCACCAGATTGCGCGCCTGCAGTACGCGGCCATCACTGAGTTTGAGGTTCCAGTGGCGGTCTTCGCGGCTGGCCTCGACGATCTGTATGTCGCACTCCAGCAGCCCACCGGCCCGGCGCATGGCCCGCAGGAAGCCCTGGTGCAGGGCGTGCACGTCCAGGTCCTGGGCGGCGGTTTCCAGCATCGCCCCGGCGACGGCCTCGGGGCGCAGGCAGGGCACCAGGGCCCGGGCCTGCTCGGCCGTGATCAGGCGCACATTGGCGGAGCGGGCGCGGGTTTCATCGTAGGTTTGCTGCAATTGGTCCAGCTGTTCCTCGCTGGCCACGTACAGACAGCCACGGGGTTCCATCAACGGGTGTTCGCAGAAACCTTGCGGCGGCCGCTGGTAGAAAGCCCGGCTGGCGCGGGTCAGGGCCTGGATCTGCGGGGTGCCGTAGGCCTCCATGAACATCGCCGCCGAGCGCCCGGTGGAGTGGTAGCCCGGCTGCGATTCACGTTCCAGCACCAGCACGCTGGCCTGCCCGGCCAGGCGATAGGCCAGGGATGCACCGGCAATACCGGCGCCGATGATGACGAAGTCGAAGCATTGGTTCGCGTGCATGCCGGGGTTCCTGGATCGCTGGGAAATGACAGGGGTCAAAATTCTCACATACGAGAAATGTAAGATATGAGAATTTTCCAGTCAACCCGGGGTCATGGGTTAATATTTCGCCACGTGCCCCGGCCAGCGTCGCGGTTGCCCTTATTTGCCAGACAGAGAGCCTCAATGAGTTCCGACCGAGCCCAGCCCGCCTCGAGCTCCCATGCCCATCCACTGATCGACCGAACCCAGGTCGGCGCCCGCCTGCGGACCATTCGCAAAAACCAGAAGCTGACCCTCAAACAGCTCTCGGAACGCTCCGGCGTGGCGCTGTCGACCCTGTCGAAAATGGAGCTGGCCCAGGTCTCGGTCAGCTACGAAAAACTCGCCGCGGCGGCCCGCGCCCTGGGCGTCGACATTGCCCAGCTGTTCACCCCCGCGCCGAACCTGATCCAGACCGGCGGCGCCCAGGTGCAACCGACCGTGGTCAGCACCACCATTGCCGACGCCCCCGGCTACAGCACCGGCAACTACGACTACCACCCCATGGCCGGGGACTTTCCCGGGCGCAGCATGACCCCCATGTACGCGCGGATCTTTGCCCGCGAGCTGCAGCAGTTCGAGGATTACATCCGCCACCCCGGGCAGGAATTTGCCCTGGTGCTGTCGGGGCGTGTGCGAATTCAGTTCGAGACCGGGGAGGCCGTGAGCATCGGCCCGCAGGAGACTGCCTACTTCAACAGCAGCATTGGCCATATCTACCTGGCGGAAGGGGATGAGGATGCGGAAGTGATGGTGGTGATGTCGGAGCGTTGAGGCCCCTCACCATCGAGCAAGGCATCCACAATTCCCAGTACAAGTGGTTAGATTCAACCTGGACGTTTCGCACAATAGAAACAGACTCTGCACCCTCTTGAGCCATAAGCGGTTGGAGTTGAAGGTAATTAGAACTGTTGTGCAAAGCTCGAATTGTATTTGGCGCAGTTCAAATCCTGATCCTCGCCAGCATATCTTCGCCGTCTGCATCCATACCAACCTCGACAAACCCGAAACTGGAGTAGAACCCTTTGGCTACGATGTTGTTGGGGTTGTAGCAGATTTCAATTTCTTCCAAATCCGCGATCTGTTTTATTTCATGTAGGGCGAGGCCCAGCGCTACTCTACCGATGGATTTCTGCTGATGTTCTTTGTCCACCATAAAGCGCCAGATAGAAACTTTACCTTTTGACTCTTGCACCCACATAAAGAAGCCTACGGGCTCTCCATCCGCGATGATGGCGCGTGTGAAGTAACCTGGGTTGTACGCAGCCTCAACGAGCGACCAGGTATTACTTGCCACGTAGTCTTCCTGCTCTTCAGTAACCTCCAGTTCACAAATCGCTTCATAGTTTTTTTGCGTTACTTGGGTAAGTGAGATTTTCATAAGTCTCCTGAACTGGGGTGTGGATAAGGCTCAATTAACTTTCACGGGCATTCAGTTCCTCCTGCGCCTTCGCCAGCAGCGCCACGAACAGTTCGGCGCTGTCCTGCGGCAGGCTTCGCACTCTAGCTGTTGCAGTTCACGGCAGTGCTGGGGCGGCGGGGGATTCCGCTTAGCTCTCCATGCAGCTCCAAGTAAGGTTTGAACTCCTCTGCGGCGTTCGTGCGGTATACGTCGTCACCAGGCTGCGTCCGTCGGTCGTGGTCGCCGTACACCGGGATCTTCGGTTTGTGCCCTTACTCTTTCGTATGGTCCAGCCATTCTTGGTAGGTGATACGGCTAATGTGTTCTGTCCGATAGTCTTGGAGGAACTGGTTGTATTTGTTTTCTTCCGTGTGATGAAAGCGAAAGCCACACTTGGATTGAGCAGCATAGGACTGGATGTTGTTGGCGAAGTAACCACACCAAAGTGCTTTGAGATTCAGGTTTTCAAAGGCGTGTCGCATCACTTCACGCACGGCTTCCGGAATCAGGCCTTTGCCCCAGTACGGCACACCGATCCAGTAGGCGATTTCCCCTTCCTGCTCACTGATTTCAAAATTGCTGTTGCTGCCTATGAGAATGCCCACACAACCAACAGCGCGGCGATTTTCCTTCAGTTCGACCGCGTACACCTCGGGGTGATTGAAGACCGTACGGATGATGTCGGCACTGTTCTCCACACTGGTATGGGGGGGCCAGCCAGCGATAGGGCCGACTCGGGCGTCTTTGGCATATTCGTATAGATCGGCGGCGTCTGTGGCCTGCCAGGGGCGAAGCAAGAGTCGTTCTGTTTCAAGTGTCATGTCCTGTACCCGAATGGATTGGTTCGTTCGGGACAGAGTATTGGGAGACAGATCATCGGTACACGCCAGTACCTCGGCTTTTTCGGTACTTTTCGAAACAGCTGCGCCAAGCGGTGATAGGATTTTGGCTCTTGTTTGTTGTAGCGCTGGGGCACTATGCATCACATTCCGAAACTTTCCGCTCCTGACGACTCGATGCGGATGGGAGAAACCACGCTAGCGGAAGGGCTCGGTTTACCGCTCTCCTTCGGCCACGCTTACTTGACGCTGCTGGTATGCCTCTGCGGTAGTGCCCACTTCACTCTTAACTTCAAAGAGCATGCGGTTAGGCGCGGTGGTGTGATGCTGCTGGCTGAGGACACTATTGCCTTGCTCAAACGTCGCTCGCGCCGCTTCAAGGTGTTTTTCTGCCTTATGCCGAAAAGTTTTGCCGCAGAGGTTGCCTACCCTCTGCCAAATACCTTGTTCGTATTTCTGCATGACCATCCTCATTGCATTCCATCCAAGGACGACATGCCGCTGATAGAGGGCTGGGTGACGCAGATGCGGAACATTGCGCAGACCTGTCCCACCTACCAACGCATCATGTTGCGCAATCAGCTGCAGAACCTCTTTTTGAAAATAGCCGAGCAACTTCCAGCCAACCAGATAGAAAACAGGGGATTCAGCCGGAAGGAAATGCTCAGTTGGCGCTTCTGGGAATTGATAGGCAAACATTGTGTGCGCCACAGAGATGTGAAGTTCTACGCCGACGCACTGAATATCACGCCGTTCTACCTGTCGCAGTTGACCAAAGCGTTTTTCAATGACACTCCCAAGGGCCTGATCGATCGGCAGGTAACCTTGGAGATCAAGGCTCTTCTTTCATACAGTGACTTGGCTATTGGCCGTGTGGCCGACGAATTGAACTTCGTCGACGCGTCTTACTTGTGTCGCTACTTCAAGCGCCAAACGGGAATTTCGCTCTCCCGTTATCGTAAGCACAAGAGAGAGGAGGAGGAGCAGGACTGACCTGCGGTCGAAATGGAGGAGGGAAGGCGCACTACATTTTGATTACATATATAGCGTTAACTTTAGGTCGGCTGCCGCATTTCACAGCAAGCAGCATTCGGCAGATTCAGTTGAGAGTCGGGCTGCCTAAACGGATTAAATAATGGTTGGTTAAAACGCCTTTTTTGCAAACGACTAACTGAAATCTGAGTTCGGAAGCCTTTGCCGACGTAAAGAATTCAACTTCGGGCGCATTACTTTCTTCTGCAGAAACCATGGGCGACTTTTTCAACGGAGTCAGCCAAATGCAGTCACTCGAATGCGTCTACTAAACCAGGGCGGTTTAGTATTCCATGACATCATTCGGTATTCCAAAAATTACCCCTGAAGGGCTTGGAACACCCTGTCGAAAACAAGCACGTGTGGATTTTGTCGGACGTCTGCGGGCACTAATAGAGGCCAAGGCCCTGCATTTTCTGAATTCCAGGCACAAAAAAAGACGTCCATGGACGTCTTTTCTTGTTGAGTTGGTGGGCCGGGGTAATCTGAACTGGTCTTTTATCTCTTTGATAATTATAAGTAATACTAATTTCTTATCTTGATTGGAATACCATTTGGAATACCGCATGAAATAGCGCTCCGTTGATCCGCCGCTTGTATTCAATGTGAAAACCTTGCTTTGCTCATTCGCTTCCTGTCCAAGATGAGGTGGGCCCCTCGATCTGAGTAACGAGCATCTGGTCGACTATTTTGAACGAGGTCGGGCCTGAAAAACGTAGTATCACCTTGTTAGACGAGATGATCAGCCGACCTATGGCCGGATCAATCGGCCCGATCACTGCTCGAAGTTTTATGAAAGCGCTGAAGGTTATTTTAAATTAGATCTAGGGATCTGTTGCGCTATGTGCAGGCCATGCAGATTTCGGGACAGTAGCTCGCTGACGCTCGATCGTTCAGACGTTATGAAAGACGCCAATGTGAGTTGATGAACTCTTTTTTCCGTCAGAGTGTGTCCACAGCTCCCAGCGCGTTGTCGGCGATCTCAGTACCGACTGGATGGTAAACTCAATAGTTGCCGCTTAAATATCGAGCAGGTTTTCATTGATGGTGGACTGCAGAGAGGGGAGCAGGTGAGATAATGCTATTTGGAGTGAAAAGCTTAACACTCGTTACCTAACGCAGGATTGAGATCGTGCGGCAGGAAGCCGGGGAATGGGTTTGGAGTAAGGTTCGAATGGCCATGTTCGCGCCCATGACCACCCTAGCTTTACATCCTTGTTAAAACAAAAGCAGCGATAAGCCCTAGTCCAACAGCGAGTACCGGGGCGGCGCCGTAGGTGCAAAGCACCCCGACGAAGCTGCCTAACGCCGTGAGGCGAAGGTGTAGAGCTGCTGAACCAGCTTGTTCAGAAATGCCCATGGCAATCCTCCCTTGCTGTTCTCCCAGTCTCATAAAGCAGCTGGCAGGGAGGTTCAGACTATTTCTGCCCATTTCCTTTTTCCGCTCTCGCGGGATTTCCAGGAGGATGGCGGCAGATACCCAACTGGCCGGTTGCAGCACGATGAGTTGCATCGTGTGGCTTATGCTCGGAGAGTGGCCGCATGATATCACGCAGAACGATGCCCGGCAAAATAATGGTCGATCGACCGAATGAGGCTTTGTAGAATATGTGATAAAAAATTCCGTTATTGCAGGCTTGCGAGCCTCCTCAACGTTTCGATCTCACGCGCACGAATGTAGTCCGTTCCGGCGTTGGTGTTCCGCTCAAGCAAACCTTTTCCGCCATTGAGAGCAGCTCGTCGGCGGATGTCTCCATGTGATATCCATAGTTAGTTGATCCAGATCTTCCACGGACGTCCGCACTTACACCACTTTTGACCGGCGCAATAGTGCCGAGCGCATCTGATTCGGCCACGGATAGGAGTTGGTTCCTCTGTCTATCGATGTCCCTGTCATCTTCATTTTGAGTAGTAATCGAACTGTGGCCAAGCGCGCGGCTGAATGGTGAAAGCGTTGACGACAAGTGCCAAAACTTGCCTCAGTTTCAAGATAGAAAACAGTCATTGCCTCTTCGGGTAGTATTAGAAAACGTATCTCCGGGAGACGGGTTGCAGATACTTATTTTTTATTTAAAGATGCTGGTCAGCGTAGTCCCCAATAGTGCGATAACTATGGATACGCTTTGATAGCGTACAGTTTAGTCGTTTAACTCACCTTCTTATAGCTGCCCGCAGTAATTGAAAACTGATCCAGTCGGGCTGTGGTTGCAGACGGAAATGAGTGATCATGCCGTAAATCTGCGGCTGGTTCCGGTACTATAGCAAAGTTAGCGGCAGCGGAGCTTTCTAATCCATATTTGCATGCCTCTTCAAGATATAGGGGTTGGGTTTTAATTTCTTCTAATTTTAAAGCTGAAGGGTAGATATCGGGCTCGTGTTTTTAGCGCTGCGTGAGCAGACAAAATAGCGGAATGTATTTTCAATATTGTTTAAGCCGAGCTTTTAAAATGTTCGTTAATTTTTCCGCTGTATCTGGTTTTTAATGAATATATTTCTGTTAGGTTGTGCTGGAAAATTGCAAAGGAGGAGTATATAATGAAAATATTTACCGAATGGCGGTAGCGCCAGAGAATAAAAGATGTCCGAAGTTTTTTTAGATGACGCGCGAAACTTAAGAAAAAGAGTAAAGAAGAACTCTGTTGACGTTACGGTTACATCGCCACCATATTTTGATATGAAGGATTATGGCCATTCTGGGCAAATTGGATTTGGTCAGACGTATGATAATTATCTGGCGGATCTAAGGAAGATATTCAAGGATGTCTATCACGTTACTAAAGAGACAGGTTCTCTTTGGGTGGTCATCGACTCCTTTAAACGTGATGGTGCAGTCGTTACTCTCCCGTTCGATTTCGCTAGAGAGATCAGTTCGGTAGGCTGGAAGCTTCAAGACGTTATTATTTGGAAAAAAGATAAGACTGTCCCGTGGAGTAAAAAGGGCGCCACTAGAAAAATATTTGAATATGTACTCTTCTTCTCTAAGGGGCAAGACTTTAAGTATTACTCTGAACGAGCAAGAGAAATAAAAGACTTGAAGGAATGGTGGGTGCGTTATCCTGAGCGCTATAGCCCACATGGGAAAGCTCTTGAGGAAATATGGGAGTTTAGTATTCCCACTCAGGGGGCTTGGGGGGAGGGATATATTAAACATTTCTGTCCTCTTCCGGAGGATCTCGTCAAGAGGATTTTGACACTCACGACTGATGAGGGGGATACTGTTTTCGACCCATTTTCAGGGTCGGGTACCGTACCTGCGCAAGCCGCGTTCATGGCAAGAAAATACTTTGGGTTTGAATTGAATCCTGATTATCTGGATATGTTTAAATCGTATCTTTCCGATAATATAGAGCAGCGTTCAGCCGCATACTTGGCCTCGAAGGTATCCATAGACGCTGATGTCTTTAGAGAAACCATTATTCAGTTGAGAGTTCTAAAGTTTGCAAGGTTGCTTGCCAGAAAGTTAAAGTCTGTGGGGATCATTGTCGATAAAATTTGGGTTGAACCCCTCAGTCGTCCTGTTCGTGGTAAATATGACATTGTTTCAGCAAAGTATATCTTTTTAACTGATAAGGCCGTATCAGAGGATTGGTTTTTAAGTTCGGTTAAAGAAATTATTTCACACCCACCTTTATCAAAGTTTGGTATTTGTGCTGACTTTGAACAATTAGTTGATTTGAAAGACTTTGTTGATATTCTGCCGACGTCCGAAATGTACACTTATACCGCAAGCAATACACATCAATACAAAAAAACCGATGTGAAGAGCCAAATTCGCAAGGATGAATTTATATTCAGTTCGATTGCATTGAATATTAATGAAGAAATTTATAGGAGTGTTCGATGAAAGTGGCCAAGCCAGGAGCGACAAAAAAAAGTACGCAAAAAATTGACTGCGGCGGAAAAGATTGTAGTTCGGGCATTGGCTAAGAAAAAAAGAGATGAGTCAAAGTTTCGTAATTCAGCTAAAGAGATATTTACTAAGTCAGGATTTGAATTCATTTCTTCTGAAAATAAAGAATTTGTTTTGCATACCTCAGTAGGATCAAGGACTACCGAGTTAGATGGGGTCTTTGTGTATGAAAATGTCTTGGTGGTTATTGAGGATACATGTATTGCAACGCCAGGGCCCCATATAGCAAAAAAACAAATAGTGTTCGATTTAGCCCTGAAAAATAAAGTAGATTTTGTAGAGTGTCTTAAGCAAAATCTTCCTGATTTTGACAAGTATTTTACGTCTCAGCCTTATGAGCCAGTTGACTATGAACTTAGAATTGTATACTTCAGTATGCATTCAGTTGAGTCCGAGTACGTTGAAAGTGCGGCGCGTATAGGTGTTCAAGTCGTGGAGAGAGCGCTGACGAATTATTTCCATGCTCTTGTCAAAAATGTTTCTGTTTCCGCGAAATATGAAATCCTAAAATTTCTCAAAGTTGATTACAAAGATCTGGGTGCTGCTAAGTTATCAGGTGGCAGCTCTGGTGCGCTAAGTTCTTTTCAGGGTTTTTTACTGCCTGAAGCTAACAGTAGTTATCCGGATGGATACAAAGTTGTTTCATTCTATGCGGATCCTGCGTCACTTTTGAAAAAAAGCTTTGTGTTGCGCAAAAATGGTTGGGTTGAACCTAATTTGTCCTATCAGCGAATTTTAGATATGCCAAAAATAAGATCTATGAGGCAGTATCTTTCAGAAAATCGAAGAGTTTATTTGGGTAATATAATCGCCACTTTGCCCTCGTCGACCAAAATAAATGATATTAAAACAGCCAATCAGCTAGCGTCTAATGATCAGCTGAATGTGAAGCCTGTAAGCATATCATTGCCGGATGAATATAACGTTGTAGGTCTGATTGATGGCCAGCATAGAATTTACTCCTATCATGAGGGTGTCGACAGCTATGAGCCTCAAATTGGGCGTCTGAGAGTTAAACAGAATTTATTAGTTACCGGCATTATTTATCCGGCGAGTGTATCAGAGGAAGATAAAACGCTTTTTGAAGCTAAGCTATTTCTAGAGATAAATAGTCGGCAAACTAAAGTTAAGTCTGCTTTAACTCAAGAAATTGAGCTTATAGTTAATCCGTTCTCAGGTACAGCTGTTGCTAAAGCAATACTAATCAAGCTCGCGCGGAAAGGGGCATTGAAGGACAAGTTGGAGGAGCATGTCTTTGATGATGCGAAAAAGCTGAAGATCTCGTCCATTGTTAGTTATGGGTTGAAACCTCTGGTGAAATGGGAAGGTGGGGATTCACTGTTTACTGCTTGGCCTGAGGCTGCTAAAAAGTCAGAAATTTTGGCGAAAAAAAGTAGGTTGTCATTAGAAGCGTATATTGATTATTGCGTGGCACAAATTAATGACCTTCTAAATGCAGTGAAAGCTTCATATCCTGATGGCTGGCAAATAGGTCACGAGAGCAAGATTCTTACCCCGACTGCTATTAACGGATTTATAAAGTGCCTTCGGATTATTTTGGAAGAAGGTGATGCGCAAGGATTCGATCAGTATAGACGTAAGTTGACTGGCGTTAAGAACTTTGACTTTTCTCCTTACAGGTCTAGCCATTGGAATCAGTTGGGAACTGATTTGTACGAAAAGTTTTTTTCTAATTGACTTTTAATTACTGGATTCAGGCGTAATGGTTACCAGTCCGGATGTATTTACGCCTTCTCCTACAACCAATGCGGGGGTATTGCTAATTCATAGTTTTTCGAAATTATGCTGAGTGCTTCTATGATTTCTTTGTGTTTTCTCTGTTGGGTTTCACCCCAAGTGTTTCTCTCTTGTAAAAGATTTTGAAGTTCTTCAAGATTGTACATTTTTAAAGCATGAAAATTCTTCCATGAGGGTATGCCAAATAAGTTATAAATGGTGCTAGTGTCGTCTCGCTCGCTTGCTAATCGCTTTTGCCCCCTCAGCAGACCTTCGGCGTGTTTTGCGTCATCATGGTCTTCATAAGTATTTAATAGTTTCATTAAGCTGAGCTCATGGTGTTTTGAATGATGGGTGCAATTTATTGTATATTGGTGTCCGTATGTAGTCAAATGCACTCTTGTGTGTTGCTCTGTGAATTTTCTGTACGGATTATAGTTTTCGGAGGGTCTACATTGTTATTTTCTTTATTTTATTTTAGTCGGTATCGGATTTATTAAAATTATGGTTGAGCTCTTTCTGGGTTTATATTTTCCGTCAAGTAGTATTGCGTAGATGGTTCTTCTTTGTCTGGCAGAGTGATCTCAATTAAATATACAGATCTTTTTCCGCTCGTTATTTATAAGTTTGACCGCGAGTAAGGAATTAATTGTTAACACAAGGTTAAGACCGCGCGTTATAAGTTAGAGCAAGTAATGGGCGAAATGCGTCAGGTTTTTATCGCTGGATGTTTTACTGTGTTGGCGCTGATACTGAGGTGATCAAGCCGGATGAGCGTTCAGCCTTCACCAGGCGCCCTGATCTTTGGCCTGAGCGACAAAGCCGCGTTTGATGGTTCAACGAGGCAGGTACAAAGAATCGGGGGGCCATGAGCCACCCCTGTCTTTTTAGCATTCGCAGGAACGCCGCTACCAAACTTGCCTGGTCAATCTGTTTGCTCATTTGGAGCAGATGTCATCGGTCTTTCGATCTCTTCGATCAACTCTATGATGTCCCTGCGATCAATGGAGTTTTCTACCGAGGTTGCTTCTTCCTCATCAAGAGTGAGTTCCTGGAGATCGGGATCATCCAGCAACTCCTGCATGTTTCCAATTTTCGTCATCAGCCGACGGGCCACCGCTCGATCGATTGAGCCGACATCTCTAGGAAGTGCGTTTTGCATGATGTAGATCGTAGTGACAGCGTCTGGCTTCAAGCCAAGTCGATGAATCCTGTCGATGGATTGAAGATAGTGCGTTGCGTTATAACTGCGATCTACGTAGATCGCATCGTGGCAGTGCGTATGTAGGCTGATGCCTTCAGATGCCGCCGCAGGGTTTGCGATCATCACGTGGCAATTTGGGTCATCCTTGAAGCGTTTAAGCTGGCCTTGCCTGGATGCAGTGTCGGAAACATCGCCCAGTAAAACGGCACCGTGAATAGTGGCCGGGTTGTAGCCGGCTAGCGCGTGTGCAAGCTGGTGAAGGGTTTCTGTGAAAATAGTCCAGATAAGGACTTTTTTGCCCGCTGCTATGAGTTCCTGCGCGAGCGCTACCGTCTTATGTATCCTTGCTGAAGGCCCTTCTGATTTAACGGCCTCCAAGATTGCCGCGTTCTCACCTGTTTCGTGGTGCTGCTGCAGGTGAGGTATCACAAGAAGGGGGTTTGTGGCTGCTTGCAGTATGCGCATAACGCATTTACGAGCGTTGATCAGTGCCACACCGCCTTTACCGCTTCGAAGCTCACTGGAGCGGGCGGTCAAATCGCTTTTCAATATGCTGTAAAGCGCCAGATGCGCATCGGTCAATGTGACGGGTACGGTCTTTATGGTGCGCTTGGGTAGTTGTAAGTCTTTCTTTGTGGTGCGGACGTAGATGTCACCAATCAGGTCGCGTGGCTCATGGCCTGCAGAAATTTTTGATCCGTAACCATGGCCAGGCCATAAAAAATCGAGTTGTGAGGCGATGTCCTGCCGACCCTGAGGCATCGGGGTACCTGACAAGATGTCACGCCTTACAGCGAGGTAACCCATGCGAAGCAGGACTGAGCCTCGCTGGCTGGAGTGACCAGATTTCATGCGATGTGATTCATCCAGGATCAGATGCACCTTGTTCGTCGCCATGAAATTGCTGATGTGTTGATCAACCCGAACGAGTTGCTCATAAGAGATTATGAAGCGGCGTGAACCCGACGCCAGGAGCGATGCAATCTTGTTTTCTCCTCCAGTCAGGGGAACAAAATCAGCGCGTAGGTCCTGAGAGGCAGAAGAGTAGAGGCACTCATCTACCACACCTTCCCAAGCTGGAAAGGCATTATTCGGCGCAACGACAATGAGCGCGTCGATCTTTTCGCGTGAAAGTAGATGTAGTGCAAAGGTGACAGTAGTTTTGCCAGCCCCGGGAACTGAGAAGTTGGCTCCATTTGCCAGTGACAGGAGGTGCCGCAAGTTTGTCAGCTGGTAGTCCTTCAACTGATGGCTATCCATTTGCCAGCCAGCAGCTTCCAAGCGCGTAAGGATATCCGTTTCTGGCATCTGCAAAGCGATCGAGCCTGAAACGCTACTTACGCTCGCAAACTGTTCCATAAAACGTTGAATCCGCTCGGCCGAGCTTTCGTCAACGTCGAATATGAAATTGTGTTTGTGCTGTAGTGACGAAGACTCGCGCAGCACATTCAAAGCCGCCGGCCAAGTAAGTTCAAGTCGGTGAGAGGAAATGCGTGGCGCGGATTCTGCGTCTTGAGCGTACTGCTTCATACGAATCCAGATGTTATCGCTGACGCCAGCTCCTCGCGTGAAAACTCCAGCAGACGAACGTTCTTCGTATGAAAGAACGATGGTTGGGGTCATTTGCTTCTTCCTTGAGCTTGGCGATCAGACAGCTCCGTCAACAGCATTTCGCTGCGGCTGATGCAGCGCTCCAGGCAGCTTCTTAGGTCTTCGTGCGTGGCTGGCCCAGCCGTTTGTATATCTACAGCAGCAAGCTTTTTCTCTGCCTGAATCGCGAAGTCGAGTGCGGCTGCCTCTTTCTTTTTGCCCTGCTCTGCTGCAATCAAGCTCACTTGTTGGATCGTGGCAGTCAGTTTTTTCACAGCCTCAACGCTTTCTCTTTGAGCGTGCAGATAATCCACGAGCGGCTCATAGCTTTTTGCAGCTGGTCCAGACGGTTCAAACGAAATCTTGATTTGGGAAGGCTTTCTTGGCTCAGCCGCCGGCAACTCAATCTCGAGAGCATTGGCCAGGTTCTCTAGAAAGAGTTCAGCATTCTGCTCGATTGCGTTTATAAAAACGTACGCCCGGTCCGTGAGGTCTTTACGTTGCTCAATCAGCAAGAAGTCGAATTGCCGGGTGATATCCCGAACGCCGGAGTCATCTCCTTTGACGTTGTTTTTTAATGCGATTTGTTTGAATGCCTGTTCGGTTTCTCCTAATTGGTCGTAACTCTGAGGCCTGGAAAGCCACTCGTCCAAGTACAGGTCGGCGTTGTCGATCATCTTTGCTGCTCGGACGATGTCGGATCTGTCGCGATTCATCAGGTTTGCGATTTCATCGTCGGGTATCAGTGATTCTCGCAAATCCCGTACGGCTCGACCTAAAGCCGTCCATTCGTAAGGTAGCTTTGTTTCGGGTTGCATTTGCAGCCCGATTTCCAGCTTGAGGATTTCTGTTGGGCTGGCAGACGTCGGGAGAACCGAACATTTTATTTCTTGAAACGTCGCGAATTTCGCAGGATCGCTGGTCCATAGTTCGCGCATAGCGCTGAGGCGCCTGTTGCCATTAACCACGATGCCGTCAGATGAAATAATGAGATCTTCAGTTTGAATTCCGACTCGCCCCAACTCTGAGTGAATCGGGGTTACGGATTCGCCGCTTCCGGTTTGCGCTTGCTGGTAGAGGATCCGATGCTGCCTTGCTTGGACTGATGGGTCTTCCCGTCTTGCAGGTTCGAAAAATCCTACTTCCTGCTCACCGGCAGCGATCAAGCTCAACTGGGTATCGCGAGTACGATAGTTCTCCAGGCGGTAAATCAGAAAGTCTTCAGGCAATGATATGACTGGTAAATCTTCGTTGCCGTTTCTGAATTTGTACTCTTTTCGCACGTTATTGCGAACAAGCGCTTCTGTGATTCGTTGCGCTATCGCCAAGCGCCGCTCTTCCAGAGCTGTGACATGCAACGTGTATTGAGTCGTTTCCATGTGATTTCCTGATACCGCCTTTCAATTGATTGCTTCGTTGAAGCTACTCAGTGCTGCCCGGGTTCAATCAGAATCTATCGAGCACCGGAGCACTGAGGACATCACCAGCGGTGACTTGCGCCAGTTGATGATGAATTAGCGATTCACGGCCTCCTCCGAGAGAGACGGCAATTCGAGGGAAGTCATCCTCTAGAGCGGGATATTCTCTTCTCAGCCAATCCGGAAAGGCGGCGGTTGGCAGCAGGCGAATGGTCCTTCCTTTGACCTCAAGTTGGCCGGAGGTGAGCTCCTGAACCATTGCCAGTTTCGATCCCCCACCAGTGAGAATGACGGCTAAGCCTTCTCTGCTGGCAACACCGACCCAGCTCTCATCGACTGTTTCGAGCGTGTCCACCAGGCATTGTCTTAGTTCATTTCGGAATGTTTGGACTGCTGCCAGCTCAATGAGCTCATTGATTTCGATATCAACGACCTGACCATCCAGTAATCTGACGGTGAGGGTTTCACCGATGAACAGCGCCTCTTTGTAGTCGCGGATATTCAGCGCTAGGTTGCTGCGTATATTTACGTTCCGCGGATTGTCTGAACCCACGCCTGCCTTTCTAAGGATCAGCTCAGTAAGGGCTCGATCAAGATGGTTGCCTGCCAGCGGAATTCCCCTGGCAGCGCCTTTGGCTTCCAAGGCCTGGCGTACTCCGCTGTCAGAGTCCACATGCAACCGATACAGACTCACGTCGCTCGTGCCAGCTCCGACGTCAACGATAAGGGTAAGGCGTCGGGTATTGCTGTCGGTGCTCAATATCGCGTTCGCAACGCCCAAGGGTTCAGTGAGGGCTTCGGTTACGAAGTCGTACTGGCGAGATACCGAGCGAAGCTGTTTCGTAGCCTCCTCGAAGTCTTCTACGCGAAGCCCCTGATGCAGCGAATCCCCGAAGGTGTCGGCCAGAACCTGAGCCTGTCCCAGCAGTGTTCGAAGCGTCCCCTCAACCTCTCGACTTTGTTCAGCGCTGAAACAAGGCATCGCGAAGCGGCGTTTGATGTTTCTGGGAGCACCATATTTTGCAGCGTCCGAGTTGGCAGCCCAGGTCATGAACATCAGATATGCCAGTAATAGGTCTCCCATCTTCAGTTGTGTCTGAGTGGGGTTGTAGATTGCAGATACATCCGTCTGCATTGCGCGCTCAGACAAAAATCGTTTCACGTTGTCGATGCGCATTCTTTCGCCGTTACCACCTTCAACTAACGAGCGATCCAGTGCTTTCTTCCCAAACCAGATCAGTCCGCTGTTATCAATGTACAAAGAGGATATGAGCATGGTGTCGCTGACTTCGCGCTGGTCTCCAGGTTTCCCCAGCTCAAGAACATGAATTTCCTCGACGTCATCTTCGTCTATGCCGCTCAAGACAAGGGCTGCCTTGGACATGGCCGTGCCGAAATCGAGGCAAAGACGCTCTTTGAGGGAGGGTTGTGGGAGTTCGAAGATACTGAGGTTGAGGACGATGGAAGGCGGTGAGGAAACAGTAGCAGCAGGCGGAGGAGTTGCCGTAAGTTTTAAAGTAGGAGAAGTTGCCCCTCCAAGAACTGCCAGTGCTAGATTGAGGGCGTCGAGTTCGCCGGTCGTTAAAACTCCAGGTAATTCATACTGCTCAGCATCTATCTGTTTGATGCGCTTTAATAGATTGTTGATGAGAATCTTAGCTTCGATCCGGTCCATCGATGTTCCCCTTCCTGTTGATTAGGCCAATGGCTCGACCCTGGGCTTTACTAGCGTTTTGATGCTTCCACCAAAATCTTTCTGCACGCCGTCACGAACCACGCGCACTTCTCTTACCCCTTGGCTGGTGTCGCTGAGGAGCTCATGCTGCAAAGGATTGAATTCGACAACCATTCCCTTCAATTCAGTCTTTTTTAGCTTTCGCATGCGCGCCAATAGCAACGCCGTTTGCGCGATTTCGGCGTAGCCGGCGGCGGCGCTGATGACATTGGAAGCAGTAACTGGGTCAGAGATTTCCAACATGGGCGCAACAGTGCGCCTCAATGCGTGCATTGAAGGTTCAGTGTTTAAGACTTCAATGAGCAGTTCACCAATCATCTGGTCTTCGGTATTGCCGACCTTGTGAACTGTCCGGCGACTGCTACTGACCGAGCCACCGGTGATCCACCATTGGCGTACATCCGGGTCCAGCTCTAAGGCTTCTCCAAAGTGGTTGGTTAGCTCTTTGAGCATTTGAGCTTTCGACTGGTACATCGTGTGGATCAGATCCAAAAGCGTACTGTCGGTTTTACCTTGGCCGGCGAGGACCAGAGCAGCTTCTCGCAAGCACATGTTCAATGCCGGGCGCATCCTGGATGAGGACAGGTAGTGGATCCAGCGCGCGCGGCCCAGCAATGCTTTTGCACGCGGCAGTAGTTGGTAGGTATCAGCTAGCATGGCGTGAGAAAAGCGCAGCTCGATAATTCTGAGCAGGATGTCTACGCCGTCATCGACGATGTTGAACAGCAGTGACTCTTCGACTTCTCTCAGGTCACCGATAAGAAGGGCACTTATCCATTTGGCTAATGCTTCACCGGGCTGGTCGCCCAGTTCGAAGCTTCTGCTACGCATCACCTCAACCCAGCCGGAACTGATCCTTCGGGCTTTGCGAAGTCTCGACTCCGAGTTTGCAATTTCCATAAGGCTATCGAGTGCGGTGGTGTGTGCCGTTAGAGCTTTTGCTGCTGTTGAATGGCTGTTGAGCACCAGTTCGATGAGCTGCTTGCGTGCCTTTTCAGCAGTCTCCAGGGCAACGGATTCGGCCAGTACATAGTCTGCCCGATCAGAGGTGCGAAGTTGCGCGAGGCTGTGTGCTGCGTAGAACTTGCCATCGCCGTCCAGGGTGGATGACTCAAGGGCAGGAAGTGTGGCTGCATGGATGGTGCTTGCCAGCATCTTGAAGATACTGCTCTCGCGGCCGCGGGCAACAGCTGAAAGTCTGCCGAGTAACGCCAGAACAAGGAGACCGGATTCCGGGCTTTCATCTTCAGTTTTAGCGAGCTGTTCAACTTTCTGCAGAATGAGGTCCAGCCCTCCCTCTTTGATCATGGCCTGTATCTGTTGCCGCGCCATGCTCTGGGTTAAGACGTTGTCCAGTTCGATTAGGGATCGCGCGGTGCCGATCTCATTCAACCGCACATTCGTTTGGCTCTTGGTGTTCTTTTCCTCACGATCCATCGCGACCTCATTGCCATGTCAATAACAAGCTTTCGGGAGTCAGCAGTAGTGCTAGCTTCTAATTGGTGTACCGCATGTTCTGGACCGGGCACGGGTGATGCTCGTCTGAGCATACAAAGGTCAGAGGCAATGCGCCATTACAGAGATCGAATATTGCAGTTTTGTGCGGTAGGGTAGGGAAGGCTGCGTCGCGCAATCATGGAAGACGCTCTGCTCCGTATGAGTCCAACTGCTAATGGTTTCTCAATGACACGAAAAAATACCGGATTGCTGGTTCGCTTCGATGAGTCGCGTCGGGCGGATGTAATCAAATGGAAAATCGGAGAAGGCTTTGAATCATTCTCCGATGCGCTGAGTGTGACTGACTGGGACGTTGGCCAATTCAGCACCGCGCTGCTTTCGTTTTCGGAAGCCACCATTGATTACATATGTCTGGCCAAAAAGGGTAATCAGGTTGTCACCTCGAAAAGTCGTGTGGAGTTTTCATCGGTACTGGATCTTGAGTCGATAAGAATTTCAGAGATCGAAGCTGTTTTACCCACGGTCGTACATCGATATTTCATTAAGGCTTCCCAAGGCATCGGTGGGGCGATACCGCCCAAAACGTGGGGGGCAGCAATCGACGTCGTGAAAGAGCTACGGCCTCACCTTGTACCAGAAATAGAGCGAATCCTTTCCCTGCAACGGTTTTCGGGTATGCGTTTTCATGGCAGCGTCGCCGAGATCCAGATTCAGGAGCGAGAGGCGCTGGGTATATCGTTGGATATCTTCTCGGGTAGCAACAAGCTTCGAAATCGCGTACTCAGCGAGTGGGCCCCGCCTGCCGAGGCGGTGTCTGATCTTGACGAGGAAAACCAGTCGGCAATTTTGTTGGCATTGCCCACGTCTAGTCCGTCGTTCCTCAGTGGAATTTCGACCCGGTATATTCAGGAAGAATCTGCGATCCAGCACGATCTTTTCACATGGCCAGGCGATGCGCCTGTTCATGCCGGAGGTATCTCGGTCTTTGAGCAAGGAGGCCGAAAGCTTTCCGTTATTTACGCTAATCGGAATGCGCTCGAGCATACGCTAGGTGTTGACCTGATTTATTACAACGAGCTGTTTGACCTATTCGTACTCGTTCAATACAAGATCATGAAGGACGAAGGCGGCGTGATGGTCTACCGACCCGATGGGCAACTTTCGGAAGAGTTGGCACGAATGGATACGTTCAGGGATGTGGCCAAAAATACGGCCCCGTTGGCGTCTCATGAAGCCCATAGACTAAGCGACGACGGTTTCATGGTGAAGATGGTGCCCAACACGGGACTGATGCCAGCTTCTGGCGAGCTTATAAAGGGGATGTATCTCTCACGAGAGTACATGAACTTCTTGATCAGCACTGCCGGCCCCAAAGGTCCTCGAGGGGGAAGCCAGATCACCTTCGAGAATGCCCCAAGGTACCTGACCAACACTGAGTTTTCCTCGTTGGTTCATGCGGGGTGGATTGGGACTCAGGGGACTGGTACGTCCATGATCAAGAGCTTAATAGAAAGCTTTTACACAACTGGTCGTGCCCTGCTCATCGCCCACGAAACAAAAAAGTAAGTGAATCGTTCCTGGTTTCGTAGACAGTTATCAGCCTCAGTCTTTTGGCCGGTTGGCGTCGTAGGTCGAGCTTCAGCTAATGGCCGAATTCTGTCCGTCGCCACCGAGGTCTGCAGCCGATCACTGAGTACTATGCAGTGCCTTCCGCTAAAGGTTGTCCGGGTATGTGAACGCCCTGGGGCAACGAGTTTGGCCCAATGATTGCGGACGGCGTTCATTGTGCTGAGGTTTAGCTCGATGCTCGTCACTACCGTTATGGTGAGCCCTGGCGCAGAACCGATAACGTCATCGCCCGGAGGATCCCCAAGAAGCGTTCGAGGCCGGTTTTTTACTGCGGCTGCAGCAGACGCTGATCATGCTGCGTGAGGCTTCTTCTTCCCAATCAACCGGCATTGATACTTGAGGCACTATTGAAGTTTAGGATTTTGCTTTTCCCGCCAAACCCTCCGATCAAGCGATCTTTGATCGCGCTGATCGGAGGGTTCAACTGATTTGCTCAGGGCCACCGCGTTCCACGTTCTCATCCCATGTCTAATTAGCGCCGCGCCTTCAGTTCCCGTCAGCAATTGTCCTCTATCTCTAGTAATCGAAGTGCTGCTCAAATGTCAGAGCTGATCTTCTCGTGCGGCTATGGCTATAGGGGTGGCGACACCGGCGACAACGGCGACAACGCACGTAGAGCGCGGACTGGAGCATGGCGACAAAAGTGGCGACAGTCGCCACTTTCTGAGCGCATTGGCCGTGACGCTTGACCGCCTTTTCGAGTAGGTATAAAAATTGGCGCACGGATCGCTGTCGTTGACAGCACCAGCCCAGGTAGCCAGAACCTTGAAGGCTACGCCACTCGCGTGGTGGTTCTTCCCCAAGTGCGATTAGCGTCCGGCGGCTCGCACGGTCACTCCCCAAGAGTGATGGATGCCTACTCGACCAATCTGCCCACTGCGGCAGACGATGGACCTACGTCGCTGCATTGCAGCAACCTCACCTCTTGGCACACTTCGCTGCGCCAGACCTCGCCCGTCTCTTTCTCCAGGAAAGAGACGGGCGCTCATACCACTGCTGCAAGCCACGACGTACAAGGCGTTGCCGCAACTCTCCGCGTGACAATCGGCCTGACAAATCCGATTCGTCGCCATCCACAACAACACAGGCACCGGTGCCGCAGCCTATGGAAAGGCTGCACCTGACTGACAGTCAGGCATGCCCCAGGTGTCGATGTTGTTGCCTTCTCTCACCCAGGATATCCAGGTGCCGAACTCGTCAGTCGGCACAGCCTCCACCCGCCCGCATCTTCGGATGCGTTTAGGAGGCCAGATTCATGGGTTTATGCCCTTGCTCTCGGTCGTAATGAGCCGTTCGTTCCGCGTCAGTGAACACCTCACAGGCCGCAGGGGCCTTGATCCCTGATAACACTCAACAGCCGTGGCGGGACTACGTGAGGACAACCAGCAATGACGAGGAGACGGCCCATGCAGCAGTTAGATCCGAAGCTTGAGCTACCACAACTACCTCGACCGCTGATTGAGTCGAATCCCGTGGCCCAGCCTTATCCGGTGCAGGCACTGGGTGGGATTCTTGGGCCTGCAGTCGAACGCATGGCTGAGGTCATCGGGGTGCCCCAGGCATTGGCTGCACAATCGGTGCTGGCTGCTTCGGCGCTGGCCACTCAAGGTCATGCGGGCTTACAGCTCGATGGGAGAAATTATCCGCTGTCGCTGTACCTGATCACCGTGGCCGCATCCGGCGATCGCAAAACGGCGGCAGATCGATTTGCATTGCTGCCCGCACGGCAATGGGAGCGTGAGCAGTGGCAGCGCTATCGCGAACAACTCGCCCGGTACCGTGTCGCGCAGCGACAGGCGCAGCGTATCAACCCTGGCGATCCCAACCCCACAAACGGCGTACCGCTTGAAGCGGAGCCCTCAGCACCTAGGCTGATCACCACGGATCCGACTATCGAGGCCCTGATCAAGGGACTCTGCCATGACTTGCCGAGCATGGGCCTGTTCTGTGACGAGGGGGGACAATTCCTCGGTAGCAGCACCATGAGTCGGGATAACCGTTTGAAAGCGGTTACGACCTTGTCGTCACTCTGGGACGGCAGTCCGATAGATCGCGCGCGGTCCATGGTGGGTGAAAGCTTGCGAGCTTACGATCGACGCTTAAGCCTGCACCTGATGCTGCAACCGTATCTAGCCATGCAGTTACTCAGTGACCCGTTGCTGCAGGGGCAAGGCATTCTCGGTCGCTGCCTCATGACCTGGCCCACCAGCCTGGCCGGACAACGCAGTTACCAGGCTGTCGACTTGTCAAAAGACCCCGCTCTAAAGCGATATCACCACCGTCTTTCGGCCCTGTTTCATCAGCCTTGGTCGCTTTCCGCTGACGGTGCCTTGCGGCTGTCACCGCTGAGCCTCAGTCCATTGGCTCGTCGTCGCTGGATTGATCTGCATGATGCCATCGAGGCCCAGTTGGGTGAGTTTGGCGAGTTGGCAAGCGTACGGCCTAGCGGATCGAAGGCCGCCGACAACCTGCTGCGCGTCGCCGGCAATCTGGCAGTAGTGGAGGAGAGCAGCGTCGTGGAGGTCGATCATATCCAACGGGCCTCGGCCTTAGTCGGCTACTACCTCACCGAGATCCAGCGCCTGACCGAGCAGGAACCGATGTGCAGGGTAAAAGAGGAGGCAGACAGGCTGCTGCGCTGGCTGCAGGTCAAAGATTGGAAGCGCTTTAGTATTCGAGACCTGAACCGCAACGGCCCCCGCTTTGCCCGTAAAAGCAGTCGCCATGCCACCAAGCTGTTAGTCGAGTTGCTTGATCATCAGTGGCTGATCACCGACGGCCACACCTTCGAGGTGCGCCATGTTTAATCTTGATGAAGCACTGCGCAACCACTTAGCTCAACGTCACAATGAGCCGAAAGTGCGGTTTGTCGCCGCGAGTGTCGCCACTTTGTCGCCACGCTCAAAACCAGGTAGGACAAGGGTTGTCGCCGCTGTCGCCGATGTCGCCACCGATCGTAAAACTATCACCTCGACGACAGCCATTATCCAGTGGTTAGAAAAGGAGGGGGCGCATCTCTACGTCGTCGACAACACGCTGTGTTTTCGCCCTACTGATTGGGCCCAGTTCGCCATCGTAGGCGCACACTGGCGAGCGCTTCAACATGAGCTCGCTGCAGTCGATCAGGATCAGAAAAATGGCTCGCGTCGGTAAGCGAGCGGGGCGCAATTTCGGCTTCGGTCGCCAGCTCAGCTATGCCGGACCGCAAGCCTTGAAAGATCTATTTGGCGACGGCCATTTTGCTACCGTCAAAGCCCATAGCGATCGCTGGCAAGCATTCGTGCATTGGTGTCGATTCGAGGAAGGGCCGAGGCTAAATGACGCGCGACAGATCGACCGCGAGATCCTCATGCGGTACGCCGCCTATATGCGGGAGCAAGTGGACCAGGGCAACGTTGGCATCGCCACCGCGCAGAACCGACTGTCCAGTGTGAACCGAACGATGGCTGCGCTGCGCGGTGATCAGTACGTCAAAATCCCCAGTCCGAGCAAGGCGCTGGGTTTGCAGCGCTCAAGCGTGCGCGGGGAGTCCCCGCAAGGCCAAGATCGTGCTCAGATTGAGTTGATCGCACGCGCACTGTCAGAGCGGGGTCAGCAACGAGTGGCCGCAATTGTGCACCTGGCCCGGGAGACTGGTATGCGTCTGCGTGAAGCGATCTTGGCGGACCTGCCCCGACTGCAACGTGAGGCCGAGCAACTGGGCAAGATCAACATCCAGGACGGCACCAAAGGCGGTCGATCAGGCGCGTCAGCGCCGCGTTGGATCGCGGTCACTGATCAAATCCGTGGCGCCTTGGATAGGGCCTGGGAGGCTTCACCCAGTCGCAGTCGGAACCTGTTGACCCCCAATGAGAGCTACAAAGAGTTTATGCAGTCAGTTGTGCGACCGGCACGGGACATCTTGCACGAGCATGGATTGAAAGGCTTTCATGAGCTGCGGGCGGCTTACGCCTGTGAGCGCTATGAGCAACTGACTGGCTTGAATACACCCATCAATGGCGGTCGTGTTCATCGAGACGATCGAGAGCTTGATCAGCATGCACGACAGCAGATCAGCCACGAGCTGGGACATAACCGCATCGATGTAGTGAGTGCCTACATCGGAGGTCGGCGATGACGTCCGAGTTCGACATAGCGTTGTTTCTGAGCCCTGTGCTCAAAGGTGCGCATGCCACGCGGCAGCGGCACATCAGGCAAGCAGAAAGGATGCACGAGGTGATTCGTGAACGCTGGGGTTGCGCGACGCCCTGGTCCTGGAGAGAAAAGCACGTGAGATGGTTTCTGGAGCACTATTTGCGGCGCTCAGCTCCAGCTACCATCTACTACTACGAGTTAACAGCAGGGTTGATCCGTCGTAGAAAGGCAAAAGTCGTGGTTGCCTGATAGATCTTTAAGCGTGAGCCCCTGAGTATGGGAATGCGGAGCCTTCCCATACTCAGGGGCTACCAGAGATCTGGCAACTGTCGTCACTCTTCTCGCCCTACTACACGACACGGATCGTAGCCGGTGGCGCACCCCTTTTGGATATTCAGCGAATCGGTACGACGTTGCGATCTCTAGTTTGATTGATGGCCGATGCCGACAGGCTGCCGGTGGCCGCCTTCTGGATATGTTCACTCCACCAAGCCATCATCGGACGCCGGCGTTCGATGTAATCCGTCCGGTTGTAGGCGCTACGCACTTCGTCCTTGTCGACATGCGCCAGTGCGACCTCGATCAGCTCCGGATCCCAGCCATGCTCATTCAGGATGGTGCTCGCCATCGAGCGCAAGCCGTGGCTGACTAGACGGTCCTGAAAGCCCATGCGCTTCAACGCCATGTTGGCGGTCTGGCTATTGGCATGGGTGCGGGGGTTTCTATCTGAGGGGAACACGTACTCTCTGTTACCGCTGAGTTGCTTGAGCGTCTCCAGTAACGAAAGTGCCTGATCGGTAAGAGGGATTGTGTGCGGCCGACGCTTTTTCATGCGCTCTGGCGGAATGGTCCAAATGCGCTTGTCGAAGTCGATATCTGCCCATCGTGTGGTGGCTGCTTCGGCAGGGCGGGTCATCGTGTGCAACTGCCATTCGATCAGGCAGCGGGTCGTGCGCTTGATGCTGGCGTTCGCGATTTCCATCATGAGCTCGGGAAGCTCCTCAGGTGGTAGCGCAGCCATGTTCTCTTTCTTGGGTTTCTTGAACACCGCCCGAATGCCATTGAGAGGGTTCGCAAATATCAGCCCGGAGTTGACCCCGTAGGTCATGATCTCGTTGAGTCGTTGGCTCAATCGTTTCACGGTTTCGAGGCTCCCTTTGGCCTCGATTGGGCGAAGGATCTTGATAACCATCGGAGCAGTGATTTGAGAGAGCGGCGTTGTTTTCATGCTTGGGAAAACATGAAGCGTCAGCGATCTCCAAATGTCTTCGGCGTAGGCTTTGGTTACGGAGTCTTTCTTCAGCTCGAACCAGGCAGTGGCCACCTTCTCGAAAGTGTGTTCAGTCTCAGCAAGTTTGGCTTGCCTTACCTCATCACGCTGGGTTTTGGGATCAGTGCCCAAAGCGAGCAACTCACGCGCCTCTGCGGCTTTCTTCCGAGCGTTGGCTAGCGAGAGGTCGGGGTATGGACCAAGCGCCATGTTGATACGGCTTCTGCTCAACGGCTCGCGGTAATTGAAATTCCACATCATCGAGCCGCTGGCGCGTACTCGAAGCTGTAAGCCATCGCCGTCGCTGAGGACGAAGTCTTTACCAGTTGCCTTGACTGCCTTGAGCTGGCGATCGGAGAGGCGGGTTGCGTTAGTAGGCATGGGGGGCTACCTCCAGCACCGTTTTGGTATCCTGAAAATAGCATTTGACAGTCCGGGATACCACCTGGGATACCAAAGCGCCTGGAACTTAGAAACCCTGCAAAGCCCCCATAAGCGCTGAAACCCCTTTATTCACTGGATTTCAGGCACAAAAAAAGACGTCCGTGGACGTCTTTAGATGATGAAGTGGTGGAGCCGGGGGGATTTGAACCCCCGTCCGCCAGTACTCTGCTGTCGGTACTACATGCTTAGCCGTGTCTATTGAGTTAACCCTCAGCGACCCGACGGGCAGGGTGCTTTGGGCGAGTTGTGTAAGTTTTAGCCGCTTCGTCCACAACGTACTGCACGGCGATTCTGTTCTATATGACAATCATTTTGGGTTTACAGACATCCCCTGATGATTGCTGGACCCGAAGGTACCAGGGGGGAAGGGCTAAGGCTGCTTACGCAGCGAGAGCGTAATCCCCGTAGGTTTCGTCATTGGCAACTATAGGAAGTTGCAACAGTGGATTTACGAGTTCTGTTACCAACTCGGCATGCACCTAAAGTTTCGCAACCGGCGTCGAATCCTAAACGGCCCCGAACCTGTTGTGCATTACCAACAGGTGGGCGGAGTTTACGCTAACCGAGGCCAGAAGGCCAACCCGAAGGTTGGCCCAATGCATCGGCCTACTGATCGCCCTTGGTGTTGTTCTGCAATTGCTGGATCGCCTGGGTGGTCAGGGAGATGCAGTTCTTGGTGCCTTCCTCGGTGCCTTTGGCGTGTTCGGCGGTGGCTTGCTGGACCTTGGCGTCGATGTCGCTGCTCAGGTCCGAGCTCATGGCCTCGGTGCTGACCTTGGCATCCTTGATTTTTTGCAGGTTGATCTGGCACAGGTCCTCTTGCCCGGCGGCAAACACCGGGGAGGCGAGCATCGCGGCGGTAATGAACAGTCCAGCCAGTGCGGAACGCTTCATGGTTATCTCCTTGATCGCAGGGGCTCGGTGTTGCCGGTCAACAGGGCCGGCTGCCGAGTGGGCTAAGCCCTTTTTTGCGGGCCTAGAAAATGGACTGTAGCCGCGCGCTGGGGTTCTGTTTTTTTTTCGAAGAAATGAAAAAGCCAGGGGCGTTTTCCGCCAGGCACAAAAAAGGGGCGAAAACGCCCCTTTTTTTCCCGGCTCGATGGCTCAGACCGCCTTGGCCCGGGTGACCCGATCCACCAGGTAGACCAGCCCGTGATAGTCGATCCCGCCATGCTGGCTGAGGCCGATTTCACAGGTGCGGCTGGTGGAGATGCCTTCGCTGCAATACTGCACCGCGTCCTTTAGGCTGCGCAGGGAGTGGGCGTTGAGTTCCGGGGTGGTGAAACCCTTGTCGCCGGCGAAACCACAGCAATGGATGCCTTCGGGGATTACCACGTTGTTGCTGCAACGCCGGGCCAGGTCGATCAAGGCCTGGCTCTCGCCCAAGTGCTGGGTGCTGCAGGTGACGTGCACCGCTATCGGCGCTTCCTGCGGGGTGAAATCCAGGCGCTCCAGCAGGTGGGTGCGGATGAAACGCACCGGGTCGTAGAGGTCCAGGCGCACGTCCCCCAGGTCTTGCACCAGGCGCAGGGTGCAAGGGCTGGTGTCGCAGTAGATCGGGTCGAGGCCGCCCCGGCTGGCGTGGAGCAGGGCGCCGATCAGTTCCTGGCGCTTGTCCTCGGCCTGGGTGGCGTAGCCTTTGGAGGCGAACGGCTGGCCGCAGCAGAGGTTGTCCAGGTTGTCCGGCAGCACTACTTGATAACCGGCCTTTTCCAGCAGACCTCGGGTTTTCTCGTAGAGGGAGCTTTGCTCCTTGTCGCCCGCCGCTGGCCCCATGACCCGGGACACACAGGCTGCCAGGTACACCACCCGCGGACGCGCGTCGCTGACGCTCGGGCTGAAGCGAATGGCCTTTTCCGGCTGAGGCATGGCGCTGCTCCACTGCGGCACCTGGCCTTTGGACAGGCGCGTCAGGCTCGCCGACAGCTTGCTCAGGCGCGGCGCGCCCAGGAGCATGCGCGCGCCGTTGGCCACGTGCAGGGTGAAGCGGGCGCCCTGCAAGGTGGTGGCGAAGTGCGAGCCGAGCCAGTCGGCGGTGCCGTTATGGGTGGCGTGTTCACTGCGCAGTTTCTTCACCAGCTCGCCGGTGTTGATGCCCACCGGGCAGCGCTGGGCGCACAGCCCGGTGGCGGCGCAGGTGTCGATGCCCTGATATTGATAGGCCGCCTCCAGCTCGGACGTATCGATGCCGGCCCGTTTGCGTGCCTGGATATCACGCCAGATGACGATGCGCTGGCGCGGGCTCAGGGTCAGCCCCTTGGACGGGCACACCGGCTCGCAGAAGCCGCACTCGATGCACTTATCCACAATCTCGTCGGCCGCCGGCAGTGGCTTGAGGTGCTTGAGGTGGATCTGCGGGTCTTCGCTGAGCACCACGTCCGGGTTGAGGGTGTTGTTGGGGTCCAGCAGGCGCTTGAGTTGCCACATCAGCTGGTAGGCATCACTGCCCCATTCCAGCTCGACGAAGGGTGCCATGTTGCGCCCGGTGCCGTGCTCGGCCTTCAGCGAACCGCCGAATTCCACCGCCACCAGTTGCGCCACGTCGTCCATGAACGCCTGGTAGCGGTTCACTTCCTCGCTGCTGTTGAAGCCCTGAGTGAAGACGAAGTGCAGGTTGCCCTCCAGGGCGTGGCCGAACAGGATCGCTTCGTCGTAGTGGTGCTTGTCGAACAGCTCGATCAGGCGGTTGACGCCGATGGCCAGCTGTTCCACGGGGAAAGTCACGTCTTCGATGATCACCGTGGTGCCGGTCTTGCGCACCGCGCCCACCGCCGGGAAGGTGTCTTTGCGGATCGCCCAGAGCTTGGCGTTTTCCTGCGGGTCTTCAGTGAAGTCCACCTGCTTTTCCACCGGGAAGGCGGCCAGGGAACTCATGATCTGCGCCAGTTGCTCGTGCAGCAGCGATGAGGATGCGGCGCGGGACTCGATCAGCAGCGCGCAAGCGTTGGCCGAGAGTTGCTGGACGAAGGCCGGCATGCCGGGCTTGTCCTGCACCGAGCGCAGGCTGCGGCGGTCCAGCAGTTCCACAGCAGATACCGGCTGGCTCTTGAGCACGGTCACCGCGTTGCAGCAGGTGTCCACATCGGGAAAGACGATCAGCGCCGACGCCTTGTTCGGGTGGTCGATCACCGTGTCGTAGGTCACTGCGCTGATAAAGCCCAGGGTGCCCTCGGAACCCACCAGCAGGTGGCTGAGGATGTCCAGTGGCTCGTCGAAATCCACCAGGGCATTGAGGGACAGGCCGGTGGTGTTTTTCAGCCGGTATTTGTGGCGGATCTTCGCTGCCAGCTCGCTGTTGGCGCGGGTGCTGCGGCCCAGTTCGGCCAGGCGCTCCAGCAGCGGACCATGGCTGGCGCGGAAGGCGGCGACGCTGGCCTCATCCTCGGTATCCAGACGCGTGCCATCGGCCAGTACCAGGCGAATGCCGGCCAGGGTGTGATAGGTATTCTGCGCGGTACCGCAGCACATGCCGCTGGCATTGTTGGCGACGATGCCACCGATCTTGCAGGCGTTGATCGAGGCCGGATCGGGGCCGATCTTGCGCCCGAAAGGTGCCAGCCAGGCATTGGCCTGGGCGCCGATCACACCAGGCTGCAGACGAATCTGCGTACCCTGATGGCGAATCTCCTTGCCGTTCCAGTTATCCCCCAGAACGATCAGCACCGAGTCGCTGATGGCTTGCCCGGAAAGGCTGGTGCCCGCCGCGCGGAAGGTCACCGGCACCCGTTCGCGCTGGGCCAGCTGGAGCAGGGCCACCACTTCGTCTTCGGATTCGACGCGGATCACCAGCTTGGGGATCAGTCGATAGAAGCTGGCGTCGGTGCCGAAGGCCAGGGTCGAGAGCGGGTCGTCGAAGCGCCGCTCCGGGGGGATCAGTTGCTGGGCATCACGCAGAAAAGCGGCCGGTAGGCTCATTGGTCCTCCAGGATCAGCACCACCAGGTCTTTCGGGCCGTGGGCGCCGTAAGCCAGGACTTGCTCGATATCAGCGGTCTTCGATGGGCCGGACACCAGCAGCGCGTTGGTCGGCATGCCGGCGGCCCAGTTCATCTGTTGCTGCACCTGATAGAAGTTGTCGCGGATCTCGCTGGCCTTGAGCAGGGCAAAATGCACCGGCGGCACCAGGCTCATCAGCCGCGGCTCTTCCCGGGTCGGCCAGAGGATCAGGCTGCCGGTGGCGGCGATGGCGCCCAGGGTGGTGGTGAGGCTGGCCGGGGTGTCGTTGAACAGCTCGGCTTTCCATTCTTCCACCGGGCGGTCGTAGGCCTTGAGCGCCGGCAGTTGCGGCCGCTCGGCCCAGTACTGGGTGACCCGCTGGCCGTGGGGCGTGCCGGGGGCGATCAGCAGGCTGGGCAACTGGCGTTCCTGCAGCAGGCGGGCCAGCAGTTCGGGCCAACCGGCGCCGGTGCTCAGGTGGATTTCGGTGTGCACTGCTTCCATCTGTTTGCGCAGCTGCGGGATGCGTTGTTCCGCGCTGTAGCTGTAAGGCTCGGTGACCAGCGCCTCGTCGAAGTTATCCACAATCGGCGTGGTGCCGCTCAGGCTGTTGCGCAGCTTGGCGAGGATGTTGTGTTTCGCGCTCATCAGCGGTCTCCCTGCTTGTCCAGGTGCTCACGGGCCAGGTCGTGCAGCGACCGGGCGGCGGGTTTTGGCGCACTGTGGTTCTGCGTCCAGGGGCCGACCTTGCTCGGGGCGAGGGCGCGCAGGCGGGTGGCGGCCAGGGTGAACAGGCGATACAGGGTCGGCGAGCTGTTGAGGCGGGCCCAGGCGTTCCAGATGAAACGTTCCTTGCGCGAGTACTTGCTGCCCTGGCCGCGCATCACTTGATGGGGGCTGTCCGGGGCCTTGACGTTTTCTTCCCGCAGGCGTCGCAGCAGCGCCGGGATCGGGATCTTCACCGGGCAGACTTCGCCACAGGCGCCGCACAGCGACGAGGCGCTGGGGTGATCCGGCACCTTGGCCAGACCCACCATGTGCGGGGTGATGATCTTGCCGATCGGCCCCGGGTAGACCTCGCCATAAGTGTGGCCGCCGACCCGGGTGTAGACCGGGCAGTGGTTCATGCAGGCGCCGCAGCGAATGCAGTTCAGGGTCTGGCGCAGTTCGCTGTCGGCAAACGCCTGGCTGCGGCCGTTGTCCAGCAGCACCAGATGCACCTCCTGGGGGCCGTCCAGCTCATGCGCTTTGCGCGGGCCGGAGATCATGTTGACGTAGGTAGTGATGGGCTGGCCCAGGGCCGAGCGGGTCAGCAGCGACAGCAGCGGCACCACGTCCCGCAGGTTCTCGACGACTTTCTCGATCCCGGTGACGGCGATGTGCACCGGCGGCACGGTGGTGGACATGCGCCCGTTGCCTTCGTTTTCCACCAGCAGCAGGGTGCCGGTCTCGGCCACGGCGAAGTTGACGCCGGAGACGCCGATATCGGCTTCGAAGAATTTCTGCCGCAAGACCTTGCGACCGATCTGAATGAGTTGGTCAACGTCCTTGGTGTACTCCACGCCGAGTTTGTCGTGGAACAAGGACGCGACCTGACCGGCATTCTTGTGGATCGCCGGCATAATGATGTGTGAAGGCTTCTCGTGATCGAGCTGGACGATGAACTCGCCCATGTCCGACTCAAGGCATTCAATGCCTTGTTCAGCGAGGACATGGTTCATTTCCATCTCTTCGCTGACCATCGATTTGCCCTTGATCACTTGCCGCGCCTCGTGAGCGCGGATGATCGAGAGGACGATGCCATTGGCTTCGTCCACCGTTTCCGCCCAGTGCACTGTCACACCGTTGCGGGTCAGGTTCTGTTCCAGGCGCTCGAGCAGGTCGGGCAGCTTGGATAACGCCCGGGCGCGAATCGCATTGCCCAGGGCGCGCAGGTGTTCTCTTTCGTGGGCATCGCTGAACGAGGCCGCACGCTTGGCCATGAGTGAATCCATGGCGCTGCGAAAGTTGTTTCGCAGTTGTTGGTCACCTAGGGCCTGGTGGGCCCGGGTGCGAAAATCGTCCGCCACGTCGGTGGTCGGAATCAGCTCTGGGGTGCTCATTGCGCACCTCCAGTACGTTGCCAGAGGAAGCTCGCCAGGTGCTGGCCGCGCAATGCCTCTTGTTGTTTCTCCAGCGCGCCGTTGATGTTCATCAGGCAGCCGCAATCGGCACTCAGTACCTGGTGGGCGCCGGATTCCTTCAGCGCCCGGGTCTTGTCCGCGACCATGGCGCCGGAGATGTCCGGCATTCGGACGCTGAAAGTCCCGCCAAAGCCACAGCATTCGCTTTCGTGGCTGTGTTCTACCCGTTCCACGTTGCTCAGCTGTGACAACAACTCACGGCCGTGCAGGTGGGTGTTCATTTCCCGGCGTGCCGAGCAGGAGGTGTGCAAGGCCACCTTGACCGGAGCGCCACTGTCCTTGAGCTGCACCTTGCACACGTGCAGGAGGAACTCGGCCAGTTCATAGGTGCGGGCGGCCAGGGCCTGCACTTGTTGCAACGTCTCGGGCTCGTCCTTGAACAAGTCCGCGTAATGCTCGCGCAGCATGCCTGCGCAGGAACCCGACGGCACCACCACCGGATAGTCGCCGGCAAACAGCGCCAGTTGCGAGCGGGCCACGGTGCGCGCCTGTTCGGTGTAACCCGAGGTGTAGGCCGGTTGTCCGCAGCAGCTTTGCCCTTGCGGGTACTCCACGCGAATGCCTTCGCGCTCCAGCAGGTGAATCGCGTCCATCCCGGCTTCGGGATAGAACAGGTCGACCACGCAGGTGCCGAACAGGTAGACCCGCGACGGCTTCGCGCTGGGGTACTGCCGGGGTTCGGCCAGCGGCGGCGCGACACGGGTTGCATTGGGCACGGCGTTGTAGAAAAGCTCGCTCATCAGGCGTGTCTCCGGGTGGTCCCGGTTATTCGTCCGTCGCGGCGGCTGAAAGATAAACCAGCAAGCTTTCAGCAGCCTTGCAGACCGGGTGGTGAATGACTGACGCCGCGGGTGAGGGCGGCGTCGGCTCTTTCGGTGTCGCTTAGTGCACCAGCATGCCGGTGAACCAGTAGGCCTGAGCCAGGGTGATCAGACCGACAATAGTGGCAAAGAACAGGCTGTGCTTGAGGGTGAAGCGGAACAGGTCGGATTCCTTGCCCACCAGGCCGGTGGCGGCGCAGGCCACGGCGATCGATTGCGGCGAGATCATCTTGCCGGTCACGCCGCCACTGGTGTTGGCCGCGACCAGCAGGGTGTCGTTGACCCCGATCTGGTGCGCGGTGGTGGCCTGCAGCGAACTGAACAGGGCGTTGGACGAGGTATCGGAACCAGTGAGGAACACCCCGAGCCAGCCCAGGAACGGCGAGAAGAACGGGAACGCCGCGCCGGTGGCAGCCAGGACCAGGGCCATGGTCGAAGACATGCCCGAGTAGTTGGTGACGAAGGCGAACGCCAGCACCATGCCGATGGACAGGATCGGCCAGCGCAGCTCGTAGAAGGTCTCTTTCAAAGTGGTCAGACCAGTTTTGAAATTAATCTTCAGTACCAGCATGGAGATCAGCGCGGAGAAGAAAATCGCCGTGCCGGTGGCGGAGATCGGGTCGAGCTTGAATACCGCCGGGATGGCGGTGGGGGTGGTCACGATCGGCGCCATCTTGATCACCAACTGATCCAGATGCGGGATGGCGAAGTTGAACACCCAGCCGTACATCGAGCCGCCAGCCGCGAACATCGCCTTGAAGGGCTTGAGGGTCCAGATGGTCACCAGCACGGTGAGGATCAGGAACGGCGACCAGGCCTTGAAGATCTTCCCCAGGCTGTAGGGCGAAGCGACGGTGTTGCGTGGCTGGCCGAAGCCGCCGGCGCTGGCGGTCACGGCTGCGCTGGAGGTGGCGCCGGCGATCTGTGCACCGGCGGTGCGCTTGGGCTGCCAGATTTTCAGGAACAGGGTCAGGGAGATCAGGCTGGCCAGGGCCGAGGTGATGTCCGGCAGTTCCGGGCCGATGAAGTTCGAGGTGAAGTACTGGGTGATGGCAAAGCTCAGGCCGGCCACCAGCGCGGCGGGCCAGGTCTCTTTGACGCCACGCATGCCGTCCATCATGAACACCAGCCAGAACGGCACGAACAGCGACAGCAGCGGCAGCTGGCGGCCGGTCATGGCGCCGATCTTGAAGGCGTCGATGCCCGTCACCTGGCCGGCAACGATGATCGGAATCCCCAGGGCGCCGAAGGCCACGGGCGCGGTGTTGGCGATCAGGCACAGGCCGGCGGCGTACAGCGGGTTGAAGCCCAGGCCCACCAGCAGGGCGGCGGTGATCGCCACTGGCGCGCCAAAGCCGGCAGCCCCTTCAAGGAAGGCACCGAAGCAGAAACCGATCAGCAGCACCTGCAGGCGCTGGTCGTCGGTGATCGACAGCACCGAGCTGCGGATGATTTCGAACTGGCCACTTTTCACGGTCAGTTTGTAGAGGAATACAGCGGCGACAATGATCCAGGCGATGGGCCACAGACCGTAGGCAAATCCATAGCCAGCGGCAGCGAAGGCCATGTCGGCGGGCATCTTGAAGGCGAAGATCGCCACCAGGATCGACAGGGCCAGGGTGATACTCCCGGCGACGTGTCCTTTGAGACGGAACACGGCCAGAGCCAGGAAGAAGAACACGATCGGGATAACGGCGGCGAGGGCGGACAGGCCGAGGCTGCCAAGCGGGCTATAGAGCTGTTGCCAGGTTTGCATAATGGGGTGGCCCCTAATTGTTGTTGGTCAGGCACTGCTAGCGTCTTGGTTAATTGGTAAGACCAATTTACAATCGCTGTTGGCTAGGGTAAAAGCCTTGTGCTCGGTGTGTCAATTTGCCGCCCTAAAACTTTTGTCGAATGCGCTATGGCGCGGGCATCTGATCGGTGCAAATGGCCGTGTTCTGACAGGTGTTGGCGCGCCATGAATAGGCCAGAATAGAGCCCCCCGGCGAAGGGTCGGGAGGGTGGAGAGTGAGTTATGGGGTTTGATCAGATACGCCAGCGCCGTTTGTCCGACGATATCGTCGAGCGTCTGGAAGGGATGATTCTTGAAGGCACCTTGACGGCCGGCGAGCGGCTGCCGGCCGAGCGCGCCCTGGCCGAGCAGTTTGGTGTCTCCCGGCCCTCACTGCGCGAGGCGATCCAGAAGCTCACGGCCAAGGGGCTGCTGATCAGCCGCCAGGGTGGCGGCAACTATGTGGTGGAATCCCTGGGCTCGACCTTCAGCGATCCTCTGCTGCACCTGTTGGAAAACAACACCGATGCCCAGCGCGACCTGCTGGAGTTCCGGCATACGCTGGAAGCGTCCTGCGCCTATTACGCGGCGCTGCGGGCGACGGCAGTGGATCGTGAGCGGCTGACTCAAGCCTTCGAGGAGTTGCAGGATTGTTATTCCCGCTCCGACGATGTCAGTCGTGCCGAGGAGGGTGCGGCGGATGCCAAGTTCCACTTGGCGATTGCCGAGGCCAGCCACAACGCCGTGCTGCTGCACACCATTCGCGGGCTGTTCGACCTGCTCAAGCGCAACGTGGTGACCAACATCGGCGGCATGTACAAGCAGCGTACGGAAACCCGCGACATGCTGATCAGCCAGCACCGCGACCTGTACCAGGCAATTATCGAAGGGCGGGCCGAAGAGGCGCGGGAAATCTCCAGCCGGCACATTCTCTATGTGCAGGAAGTGCTCGAAGAAGTGCGTCAGGAAGTGCAGCGAGTGGCGCGGGCCGAACGGCGCAAGGGCATGTAATGCAAATCGCCGGCAAGCCGGCTCCTACCTGGGTGTTGTAGGAGCCGGCTTGCCGGCGAAAACGACCTCAAGGCAGGAAGATCAGTCTTCCTTGCCCTTGGTGCGCACCGCACGCTGCAGTTCGCGATCGGAATCGCGCTCGCGTTCGGTATGACGCTTGTCGTATTCCTTCTTGCCCTTGCCCAGTGCGATCTCACACTTGACCAGGTGCTTGCTCCAGTAGAGCGAAAGGCATACGCAGGCATAACCCTTCTGTTGCACGGCGGCAAACAGCTTTTCCAGCTCGCGCTGGTTGAGCAGCAGCTTGCGCGAGCGCGTAGGGTCGGCAATGACGTGGGTGCTGGCGGTGGTCAATGGCGTGAAGTGGCTGCCGAGCAACCAGGCTTCACCATCCTTGAGCAGCACATAACTGTCCACCAGCTGTGCCTTGCCTGCACGCAGACTCTTTACTTCCCAGCCGGCCAGGACCATGCCAGCCTCGAACCGATGTTCGATGAAGTAATCGTGACGCGCCTTTTTATTTTGCGCGATGGTCCCTGTTGGGTGTTTCTTCTGTTTAGCCATAGGGGCGGCATTATAGGGAGTTGCGCGCGCGTCGGCTACGGTGACGCAGCGTGCTTGAGCAGGTTGATTGAATCCCGGACAATGCGCGCTCTTTTTTTTCGGTTGGGCGTGTTAACGATGTCGACAGACAGGGTCTCTGTCCACGGCGGCTGGGCAAGCCGCTGGGTCTTTATACTCGCTGCAACTGGTTCGGCCGTGGGCCTGGGGAGTATCTGGAAATTCCCCTACATGGTCGGCGTCTATGGTGGTGGTGCCTTTGTCCTGGTGTTTCTGGCGTGTATTGCGCTGATCGGGTTGCCGGTGATGCTGGCAGAAACCCTGATTGGCCGCCGCGCGCGGCAAAGCCCGGCGAATGCCCTGAAGGTGCTGGCCCTGGAGGCCGGGCATTCGGCCAGGTGGTCCTGGGGCGCCTTTGCCGGAATGATCACGGCGCTGCTGATTCTCTCCTTCTATAGCGTGGTGGGTGGTTGGTCCCTGGACTACATCATCGACATGGGGCGCGGCGATTTTCAGGGTGTCACGGCGGATCAGGTCGGCGCCTATTTTTCCGCGGTGACGGCCGACCCCTGGCGCCTGACCCTGTGGCACACGCTGTTCATGCTGTTGTCGGCGCTGGTGATTGCCAAGGGTGTGGTGGCCGGGCTTGAGCGCAGCCTGCGGGTCATGATGCCGCTGCTGTTCGTGATGCTGCTGGTGCTGCTGGGCTACAGCATGACCACCGGGCACTTCATGCGGGGCCTGCACTTCATGTTCGACTTCAGCCTGGAGCGTTTGCTCGACGGGCTGTTGCCAGCCATGGGGCACGCGTTCTTTTCCCTCAGCGTGGGAGTGGGCTCGATCATGATCTACGGCGCCTACATGCCCAAGCATTCGTCCCTTGCCGGCACCGTGGTCGGGGTGGCGCTGCTGGATACCTTCGTTTCGCTGGTGGCTGGGATGGCCCTGTTCCCCATTGTATTTGCCGCCGGGCTGAACCCCAGCGAAGGGCCGGGGCTGATGTTCATCAGCCTGCCGTTTGCCTTCGGGAATGTGGCGTTCGGCCAGCTTATGGGCGTAGTGTTCTTTATCCTGGTGGCGATCGCTGCCTGGAGTTCGGCCATTTCCTTGTTGGAGCCGATGGTGGCTTATCTCGTCGAGAGGACTAAAATCCGCCGCGGCTGGGTGACATTCTGGCTGGCGTTCAGTTGCTGGTTCGTGGGATTGGGAACGGTGTTCTCTTTCAACATCTGGCAACAGGCCAAATTTTTCGTGAACGAAGGCGGCGTTTTTCATCTCTACCAATGGGGCGCGGCCGGCGGTCTGGACTTCTTTGGTGTGATCGACTTTTTCACCTCGCGGATCATGTTGCCTCTTGGCGGTTTGTGCTTCGTGGTATTTGCAGGTTGGGTGATGGGCCGTGAGGCAGTTCGTGATGAGCTGTCGTTACGTAGCCCGCTGTTGTTCGCTCTGGCCTTGTTTTTGATGCGCTATGTGGCGCCCGTCGGCATTCTTGTGGTGTTTGCCGCCCAGTTGTGGAAATGAAGCTCACATGACGACCCATATTCAACGTTCGGCCCTTCTGCCCTATCCGGCGCAGTTCCTTTACGACCTGGTCAATGACGTGGCCCGGTACCCGGAGTTTCTGCCCTGGTGCTCGTCGGCCGAGGTGCTGGAAAGCAGCGAAGAGCGGATGCGCGCGAGCCTGGCGGTGGCCAAGGGCGGCATGAGCCAGCGCTTCGTTACCTGCAACAATCTGGTGCCGGGGCAGTCGATCGAGATGAATCTGGAGGAGGGGCCATTCAATCAGTTGCATGGCGTGTGGGTGTTCAAGCCGCTGGGCGAGAAGGCCTGCAAGATCAGCCTTGATCTGTCTTTCGATTATGCGGGGCCTTTGGTTCGAGCGACCTTGGGGCCGCTGTTCAACCAGGCGGCGAATACCCTGGTGGACGCTTTCTGCCAGCGGGCCAAGCAGTTGCATGGCTGAGCCGATGATTTCGATTGAGGTGGCCTACGCGGCTGTCGATCGCCAGGCGTTGATCAGTGTGCAGGTGCCCCAGGGGTCGACGCTGCGTGCAGCCTTGCAGGCTTCAGCCATCGGGCAGCAGTTTCCCGAACTGGATCTGGCGGCTTGTCCGGTGGGGATCTTCGGCAAGCAGGTCAGTGACCCTGAACAGCATGTGATTCAGGCGGGGGATCGGATTGAGGTCTATCGCCCATTGCTGGCCGATCCGAAAGAGGTTCGGCGTCTGCGGGCGGCGAAAGCGGCCGAGGCACGCAAGCGCGAATCGTGATTGATGGTGACAGGCAATAAAAAGCCCGGGCATGCCCGGGCTTTTTTATTTCGCCACAAATTATTCCGGCGAAGTATCCAGTGGTTCAGGCGTAGGAACTGGCACGGTTTTCACGCCATCCACGTCCTTCTGGATCTGGTCGAGCAGCGAGCCAGGCTTGGCTGGTTTCTCGGCTTTTGGTTTCTCGACGTTCTCGGCAGGCGCTGTCACGGTGTTGGCGCTGTCCTTGCCCAGCAGGGCTTCGTCGCGGCTTACACCTGGCATGAAGTCACCGGCCAAGCTGACCAACTGGTCGTTGCCGTTGAAGATCAGGCTCACGCGTTCCTGTTGGCGTTCACCACCACCAGGCTGCAGGCTGTAGAGATAATCCCAGCGATCGGCATGGAACGTGTCGGTCAACAGAGGGTTGCCCATGATAAACCGTACTTGCCGTCGGGTCATTCCGGGGCGCAACTGGTCTATCATGTCCTGCGTGACGACATTGCCCTGCTGGATGTCGATTTTGTAAACCCCGGGGAATGAACAACCGGCGAGTGCGAGCAGTCCCACGAAGGTGAAACTGGTTAGCAAGAGCTTGGTGTTTTGCATCGGTGGGCGACTTCCACTATCTTGGCTGGGACAACGTAAACCCCGATCATACCCGCATTAAGAGAAGCTGCGAAGCAGCATCGGCGAGAAAGCTGACCATGGTTGAAAATAGCGAACTACGTAAAGCCGGCCTCAAAGTGACTCTGCCACGAGTCAAAATTCTACAAATGCTCGATTCCACCGAGCAGCGGCACATGAGCGCTGAGGATGTCTACAAGGCGCTGATGGAAGCTGGTGAGGATGTGGGTCTGGCCACGGTTTACCGTGTACTGACTCAATTCGAAGCAGCCGGACTGGTGGTACGCCATAATTTTGATGGCGGTCACGCTGTATTCGAGCTGGCGGATGGCGGTCACCACGACCATATGGTCAACGTGGAGTCTGGTGAAGTGATCGAATTCTTCGACGAAGAAATCGAAAAGCTTCAGAAGGCGATTGTCGAAAAGCACGGTTTCGAGTTGGTGGATCACAATCTTGTGCTGTACGTGCGCAAGAAGAAGTAAGCCCCTCACGCGGCGTTTATCGTCGTGAAACGATCGAAGGCGACCCTAGGGTCGCCTTCGTGTTTTGTGCCTATATAAAAGAAGCGCTGAAGGTTCAGGCCTTGGCGGTCACCACCATTTTCTTGGCGTGGGCCAGAGACTCCTTGGTCAGGTCGATGCCGCCGAGCATCCGCGCCACCTCCTCGACCCTCTCATTCTTGCCCAGCTTGGATACTGCGGTATGAGTGGCATCGCTGCCGCGCACCTTGTGCACGAACAGATGCTGATGCCCCTGGGCGGCGACTTGCGGCAGGTGTGTCACGGTCAATACCTGGCCGCGTTCGCCGAGGCGGCGCAGCAGCTGGCCGACGATCTCGGCTGTCGGGCCGCCAATCCCCACGTCGACTTCGTCGAATACCAATGTGGGAACCCGCGAGGTCTGCGCGGTGATGACCTGGATCGCCAGGCTGATACGTGACAGCTCACCGCCGGACGCGACTTTCGCCAGGGCCTTGAGGGGTTGCCCAGGGTTGGCACTGACCAGCAGTTCCACCTGCTCCAGGCCGTTGGGCAGCAGTTCATCGCTGCTGTTGGCGCGCAGCTCGATGGTGAAGCGCCCTCCGGGCATGCCCAGGCGCTGGATCTCCTGCTCCACTGCGCTGGCCAGGCTGGTCGCGGCCTGCTGGCGCAACTGGCTCAGTTCCTGGGCTTTTTCCTGATAATGACGAGCGAAGGATTGCAGCTCTTCGCCCAGCCGTTCGATGGATTCGTCATTGGCGTCCAGAGTCTCTATTTCATCCAGCAGGGTTTGCTGCATGGCGGCGAGTTCGAAGGGCTGGATGCGATGCTTGCGCGCCAGGGTATAGATGGCGTCGAGGCGTTCTTCGAGTTGTTGCAGGCGTGCCGGATCAGCGTCGAAGTGGTCAAGGAAACGATTCAACTCGCCCACGGCTTCTTCGACCTGGATCTGCGCGCTGGCCAGCAGGTTGGTGGCCTCGCCCAGGGAACCCGAGGAGTTGCCGATGCTCGACAGGCGGTTGAGGCTGACAGTCAGGGCGTTCAGGACATTGCCTGAATCACTTTCGCTGCATTGCTCCACCACCTGGCGGCAGATGCCCAGCAGGGTTTCGGCATTGGTCAGGTTCTTGTGCTCCTGCTCCAGCTGCTCGAGTTCATTTTCCCCGAGCCCCAGGTTTTCCAGTTCTTCGAGCTGGTAGCTGAGCAGTTGATGGCGAGCGCGCTGCTCGTCGCCGGAGTTGGACAGGCGCTCCAGCTCCTGGCGGGTCTGGCGCCAGCGCTGCGCAGCCAGTTGCACCTGGCGCGCCAGGTCGGTTGCGCCGGCGTACTCATCCAGCAGGCGCCTATGGGTATCGGTCTTGAGCAGCGACTGGTGTTCATGCTGGCTGTGGATATCGATCAGCAGTTCGCCCAGGGCTTTCAAGTCTCCGAGCGGGCAGGGCGTACCGTTGATATAGCCGCGGGAACGTCCTTCTGCCGTGATGACCCGACGCAGGATGCACGGGCCGTCGGTGTCCAGGTCACGCTCGGCCAGCCAGGCGTGGGCCTCGGGGATATCCGCCAGATCGAAGGTGGCGAGGATATCGGCCTTGTCGGCTCCGGGGCGTACCACGCCGCTGTCGGCACGATCACCCAGGGTCAGGCCGAGCGCGTCGAGCATGATCGACTTGCCGGCACCGGTCTCGCCGGTAATGACGCTCATCCCGCGATCGAGTTCCAGATCCAGGTGTTCGACGATGGCGTAATTGTGTACGGACAGGTGCACCAGCATTAAGGCCGCTCCCAAACTAGATGTCTGGTTATTTATACAGTGTTTTGTTTCGGGCTGACAATGCTTTCCCTTAGCTCGATTTGCTTGGTCGTTCTGGCTTTTTAGTGCGCTCGGTAATGTCCACATACAGGATTTATCGGGTCGGAACGACTTTTGCTGTGGCTGCGGACTTGAACCTTGAAAATGCGACCCCATATAGCTGGGCAGAAGAGTGAGCCCGGCTCACAGACGATATTGAAAGGAGAATTTCATGGCTGACGAACAGACGCTGGATACGCAAAATCTAGACGCCAATCAGGCTCCCGAGGCATCGGGTGATGACCTGGCGGCTCGTGTACAAGTGCTCGAAGAGCAACTGGCTGGCGCGCAGGATCAGGCTTTGCGTGTTGCTGCCGATCTGCAGAACGTCCGCCGCCGCGCCGAGCAGGACGTGGAGAAAGCTCACAAATTCGCGCTGGAGAAGTTTGCCGGCGACCTGCTGCCGGTGATCGACAGCCTGGAGCGTGGCCTGGAGCTGTCCAACCCGGACGACGAAAGCATCCGCCCGATGCGTGAAGGCATCGAGCTGACCTTGAAGATGTTCCACGACACCCTCAAGCGTTATCAGCTGGAAGCCATCGATCCACACGGCGAACCCTTCAACGCTGAACAGCATCAGGCCATGGCCATGCAGGAAAGCGCGGATGTCGAGCCGAACAGTGTTCTGAAAGTGTTCCAGAAGGGCTACCAGCTCAACGGTCGCCTGCTGCGCCCGGCCATGGTCGTGGTCAGCAAGGCCCCTGCACCGGTTTCGCCTTCGATTGACGAAAAGGCTTGAAAACGGCTGTAGAGCCCCCATTTATCAGTCAAGCGTTTAAGTGCTACCGCAGTTTGCCACCACAGCTGCGGCATCCAAATCCAAAGTTTCGGGAGAGTTAACATGGGCAAGATTATCGGTATTGACTTGGGGACCACCAACTCGTGCGTCTCCATTCTTGAAAACGGCAACGTAAAAGTTATCGAAAACGCTGAAGGCGCGCGTACCACGCCGTCCATCATCGCGTACGCCAACGATGGCGAAATCCTGGTAGGTCAGTCGGCCAAGCGTCAGGCTGTCACCAACCCGCACAACACCTTGTACGCAGTAAAGCGTCTGATCGGTCGTCGCTTCGACGAAGAAGTTGTGCAGAAAGACATCCAGATGGTCCCTTACAAGATCGTCAAGGCTGACAACAACGACGCCTGGGTTGAAGTGAACGGCCAGAAAATGGCTCCGCCACAGATCTCGGCTGAAATCCTCAAGAAAATGAAGAAGACCGCCGAAGACTACCTCGGCGAAGCCGTGACCGAAGCGGTCATCACTGTTCCGGCCTACTTCAACGACAGCCAGCGCCAGGCGACCAAAGACGCCGGCCGCATCGCAGGCCTGGACGTCAAACGTATCATCAACGAACCAACCGCAGCCGCTCTGGCCTACGGTATGGACAAGGCCAAGGGCGATCACACCGTGATCGTTTACGACCTGGGTGGTGGTACTTTCGACGTTTCGGTGATCGAAATCGCTGAAGTCGATGGCGAGCACCAGTTCGAAGTGCTGGCCACCAACGGTGACACCTTCCTCGGTGGTGAAGACTTCGACATCCGCTTGATCGACTACCTGGTTGATGAGTTCAAGAAAGAAAGCGGCATGAACCTCAAGGGTGACCCGCTGGCCATGCAGCGCCTGAAAGAAGCTGCCGAGAAAGCCAAGATCGAGCTGTCCTCGAGCCAGCAGACCGACGTCAACCTGCCGTACATCACTGCAGATGCCACCGGTCCTAAGCACCTGAACGTGAAGATCTCCCGCGCCAAGCTGGAGTCGCTGGTTGAAGACCTGGTTCAGCGCACCATCGAGCCTTGCCGTATCGCGCTCAAAGACGCCGGTATCGACGTGGGTTCGATCAACGACGTGATCCTGGTCGGCGGCCAGACCCGTATGCCGCTGGTACAGAAGACCGTAACCGACTTCTTCGGTAAGGAAGCGCGCAAGGACGTCAACCCGGACGAAGCTGTTGCCATGGGTGCTGCCATCCAGGGTGCGGTACTGGCCGGCGACGTGAAAGACGTACTGCTGCTGGACGTCAGCCCGCTGACCCTGGGTATCGAAACCATGGGTGGCGTGATGACCGCGCTGATCGAGAAAAACACCACGATTCCTACCAAGAAATCCCAAGTGTTCTCGACTGCCGACGACAACCAGGGCGCAGTGACCATTCACGTACTGCAGGGCGAGCGCAAGCAAGCCGCGCAGAACAAGTCCCTGGGCAAGTTCGACCTGGCCGACATTCCACCAGCTCCACGTGGCGTGCCGCAGATCGAAGTGACCTTCGACATCGACGCCAACGGCATCCTGCACGTAGGTGCGAAGGACAAGGCTACCGGCAAGACTCAGTCGATCGTGATCAAGGCCAACTCGGGTCTGTCGGATGAAGAGATCCAGCAGATGATCCGTGACGCTGAAGCCAACTCGGAAGAGGATCGCAAGTTCGAAGAGCTGGCCACCGCCCGTAACCAGGGTGATGCGCTGGTGCATTCGACTCGCAAGATGGTGGCTGACGCCGGTGACAAAGTGACCGCGGAAGAGAAAACCGCAATCGAAGCTGCCGTGGTTGCCCTGGAAGCTGCCGTCAAGGGCGACGACAAGGCCGCCATTGACGCCAAGGTTGAAGAGCTGTCGAAAGTCTCGGCCCCGGTTGCCCAGAAGATGTACGCCGAACAGGCCCAGCCTGCAGAAGGCGCGGCACCGCACGCCGAGTCCGCTGAAAAAGCCGACGATGTCGTCGATGCCGAGTTCGAAGAAGTAAAAGACCACAAGTAATGGCTTGTTGGTCGGCCGGTTGACTGCCTTTGGGCGGTGACTGGTAGGATGTCGCCGCGCGGGAGCTTGCTCCCGCGTTGGCGTGTCTGGAGTCAGCGAAATTTTGACGGCGTACAAGCTCCGTTTGTGCGCTGGCGGTCGGGTCGGAGAAGCTCCTGCTTTCCGGCTGTGATGACCGCAATGGTCGGCCCGCAACCGGGTTGGCTTTCCAAGACCAGGATCGTTGAATTGACGTGAGTTGGGTCCGGGCCTGTATTGGGGCTCAGCGAGTTTGGCAGAGCTCAGGAGGGTTTGCCGGACGTCCTTAAGAGTGCAAAGACTTATGGCAAAGCGTGACTATTACGAAGTGTTGGGTGTGGAGCGTGGCTCCAGCGATGCGGAGCTGAAAAAGGCTTACCGTCGCTTGGCGATGAAGCATCACCCGGATCGTAATCCCGGCGACAAAGCGTCGGAAGACATGTTCAAGGAGGCCAACGAGGCCTACGAAGTACTGTCCGATTCCAGCAAGCGTGCCGCGTATGACCAGTACGGCCACGCTGGTGTCGACCCGAGCATGGGTGGCGGGGGTGCCGGCTTCGGCGGGCAGAACTTCTCCGATATCTTCGGTGACGTGTTCAGTGATTTCTTCGGTGGCGGTCGCGGCGGTTCCCGTGGCGGTGCGCAGCGCGGCAGCGACCTGCGTTACACCCTGGAGTTGAACCTGGAAGAAGCGGTGCGTGGCACCACGGTGAATATCCGTGTGCCGACACTGGTCAACTGCAAGCCATGCGATGGTTCGGGCGCCAAGAAAGGGTCTTCCCCTGTCACTTGTCCGACCTGTGGCGGTATTGGTCAGGTGCGCATGCAGCAGGGCTTCTTCTCGGTGCAGCAGACCTGCCCGCGCTGCCATGGCCAGGGCAAGATCATTTCCGATCCGTGCGATTCCTGCCACGGCGAAGGTCGGGTCGAAGAGTACAAGACGCTGTCGGTGAAAGTGCCGGCAGGTGTCGATACCGGCGACCGTATTCGCCTGTCCGGCGAAGGCGAGGCGGGGACCCAGGGTGGCCCGACTGGCGACCTGTATGTGGTGATCAATGTGCGTGAGCACGCGATCTTCCAGCGCGACGGCAAGCACCTGTTCTGTGAGGTGCCCATCAGCTTCGTAGATGCGGCGTTGGGTGGCGAGCTGGAGATTCCGACCCTGGATGGTCGGGTCAAGCTGAAGATTCCCGAAGGAACTCAGACCGGCAAGCAGTTCCGGATTCGTGGCAAGGGCGTTGCTCCCGTGCGTGGCGGCGGTGCCGGCGACCTGATGTGCCGGGTTGCGGTGGAGACGCCAGTGAACCTGAGTCGTCGTCAGCGCGAGCTGCTGGAAGAGTTGCGTGGTTCGCTGGACGACGACAATTCTCACTCGCCGAAAACCACCGGCTGGTTCGAGGGCGTCAAGCGCTTCTTCGGCGACCTGTAAGGAGTAACGCATGCGACGTATAGCAGTGATGGGCGCCGCGGGGCGCATGGGCAAGACCCTGGTCGAGGCCGTGCAACTGCGTTCGCCGCTCTCCGGGCTGACCGCGGCGATCGTGCGTCCGGGCAGTTCTCTGGTGGGGGCGGATGCGGGTGAGCTGGCATCCCTGGGGCGTCTTGGCGTGCCGATGTCCGACAGTCTGGAGAAGGTGGTTGATGAGTTCGATGTGCTGATCGACTTCACCTTGCCGGAAGTGATGCTCAAGAACCTGGCGTTCTGCCGCAAGGCAGGCAAGGCCATGGTGATCGGTACCACCGGCCTGGGTGCCAGGGAAAAGCAATTGCTGGCCGAGGCGGGCAAGGAGATTCCGATCGTCTTCGCTGCCAACTTCAGTGTTGGGGTCAACCTGTCGCTGAAGCTGCTGGATATGGCGGCTCGGGTGCTGGGTGACGATGCGGATATCGAGATCATCGAGGCGCATCACCGACACAAGATCGATGCGCCATCGGGCACCGCCCTGCGCATGGGTGAGGTGATCGCCAGCGCCCTGGGGCGTGATCTGCAGCAGGTCGCGGTTTATGGTCGTGAAGGCCATACAGGCGCCCGTGAGCGTGAAACCATCGGCTTCGCCACGGTTCGTGGTGGCGATGTGGTGGGGGATCACACCGTGCTGTTTGCCACAGAGGGCGAGCGCCTGGAGATTACCCACAAGGCCTCCAGTCGCATGACCTTCGCCAAGGGAGCGGTGCGTGCCGCGCTGTGGCTGGACGGGCGCGAGGCTGGTCTTTACGACATGCAGGATGTGCTGGATCTGCGTTGAGATGCATCTGATGCAGGGTTGAAGCGCGATGCTTGGACCCTGCTTCAAACCGCCAAGCGATGACCTGTCGCATTCCTCTGCCTTTAAGGCTCATTAGCGGTGGACCAAAAAAGCCTTTTTCTGTAAGCTACAGCTTTAGTGTGTCCACTAAAAGCGCGCAGATAATTCGACGAAGAAGCGGGGTGACGTGTCTATACGTCATTCCGCTTTTTTGCAACCTGCGATCGCCCTTTCAGGCTCTATTTACGGGAGGTCTTCTTGACTAAGCCAGCCATACTCGCCCTTGCTGATGGCAGCATTTTTCGCGGCGAAGCCATTGGAGCCGACGGTCAAACCGTTGGTGAGGTGGTGTTCAACACCGCAATGACCGGCTATCAGGAAATCCTTACCGATCCTTCCTACGCCCAACAGATCGTTACCCTGACTTACCCTCACATCGGCAACACCGGCACCACGCCGGAAGATGCCGAGTCCGACCGTGTGTGGTCGGCCGGCCTGGTCATCCGTGACCTGCCGCTGGTAGCCAGCAACTGGCGTAACACTCTGTCCCTGTCCGATTACCTGAAAGCCAACAGCGTGGTGGCGATCGCCGGTATCGACACCCGTCGCCTGACCCGCATCCTGCGTGAGAAAGGTGCACAGAACGGCTGCATCATGGCCGGTGACAACATTTCCGAAGAAGCGGCGATCGCTGCAGCGCGCGGCTTCCCTGGCCTCAAAGGCATGGACCTGGCGAAAGTCGTCAGCACCAAGGAAAGCTACGAGTGGCGTTCGACTGTCTGGGATCTGAAGACCGACAGCCACGCCACCATCGAGGCTTCCGAGCTGCCGTATCACGTGGTTGCCTACGACTACGGGGTCAAGCTGAATATCCTGCGCATGCTGGTGGAGCGCGGTTGCCGCGTCACCGTGGTGCCTGCCCAGACCCCGGCAAGCGATGTGCTGGCTCTCAAGCCTGACGGTGTGTTCCTGTCCAACGGCCCAGGTGACCCCGAGCCTTGCGACTACGCCATCAAGGCGATCAAGGAAATCCTCGAAACCGAGATTCCGGTGTTCGGCATCTGCCTGGGTCACCAACTGCTGGCCCTGGCCTCTGGTGCCAAGACCCTGAAAATGGGCCACGGCCACCACGGCGCCAACCACCCGGTGCAGGACCTGGACAGCGGCGTGGTCATGATCACCAGCCAGAACCACGGTTTTGCGGTGGATGAAGCCACGCTGCCGGGCAACGTCCGGGCGATCCACAAGTCGCTGTTCGACGGCACCCTGCAGGGTATCGAGCGCACCGACAAGAGCGCGTTCAGCTTCCAGGGCCACCCGGAAGCCAGCCCGGGCCCGAACGATGTGGCGCCGCTGTTCGACCGCTTCATCAACGAGATGGCCAAGCGACGCTAAACGCTCGCCTTGAAAGTGTAGCGAGCAGCGCTTGAGGGCGGCCCCGGCAAATCCGGCGGAACCCCTCAGGCGCCTCAGAGAATGTTCAAGACGGCTTGCCGACTGACCTGCGGATTTGAGTGACAACCCATGCCAAAACGTACAGACATTAAAAGCATCCTGATTCTTGGCGCTGGCCCGATCGTGATCGGCCAGGCCTGCGAATTCGACTACTCCGGCGCCCAGGCTTGCAAGGCCCTGCGCGAAGAGGGCTACCGGGTCATCCTGGTGAACTCCAACCCGGCCACCATCATGACCGACCCGGCCATGGCCGACGCCACCTACATCGAGCCGATCAAGTGGCAGACCGTTGCCAAGATCATCGAGAAAGAGCGTCCGGACGCGCTGCTGCCGACCATGGGCGGCCAGACTGCGCTGAACTGCGCCCTGGACCTGGAACGTGAAGGCGTCCTGGAGAAGTTCGGCGTAGAGATGATCGGCGCCAACGCCGACACCATCGACAAGGCTGAAGACCGTTCGCGCTTCGACGCTGCCATGAAGTCAATCGGCCTGGCGTGCCCGCGCTCCGGTATTGCCCACAGCATGGAAGAGGCCAATGCGGTCCTCGACAAGCTGGGCTTCCCTTGCATCATCCGTCCATCCTTCACCATGGGTGGCACCGGTGGTGGCATCGCCTACAACCGTGAAGAGTTCGAAGAGATCTGCGCCCGCGGTTTGGACCTGTCGCCGACCAAGGAACTGCTGATCGACGAATCCCTGATCGGCTGGAAAGAGTACGAGATGGAGGTGGTCCGCGATAAGAAGGACAACTGCATCATCGTCTGCTCCATCGAGAACTTCGACCCGATGGGCGTGCACACCGGTGACTCCATCACCGTGGCTCCGGCGCAGACCCTGACCGACAAGGAATACCAGATCCTGCGTAACGCCTCCCTGGCGGTGCTGCGCGAGATCGGTGTGGAAACTGGCGGTTCCAACGTGCAGTTCGGTATCTGCCCGAACACAGGCCGCATGGTCGTGATCGAGATGAACCCGCGGGTGTCCCGTTCCTCGGCGCTGGCTTCGAAAGCCACCGGTTTCCCGATCGCCAAGGTCGCGGCCAAGCTGGCTGTCGGCTACACCCTGGACGAGCTGTCCAACGATATTACCGGCGGCAAGACCCCGGCGTCCTTCGAGCCGTCCATCGACTACGTCGTGACCAAGCTGCCACGCTTCGCCTTCGAGAAGTTCTCCAAGGCCGACGCGCGCCTGACCACCCAGATGAAGTCGGTGGGTGAGGTCATGGCCATCGGTCGGACCTTCCAGGAATCCCTGCAGAAAGCCCTGCGCGGTCTGGAAGTGGGCGTTTGCGGCCTGGATCCCAAGCTCGACCTGAGCAATCCGGAAAGCATGAACGTGCTCAAGCGCGAGTTGACCGTGCCCGGCGCCGAGCGTATCTGGTACGTGGCTGATGCCTTCCGTGCCGGCATGACCGTTGAGCAGATCTTCGGCATGAACATGATCGATCCTTGGTTCCTGGTGCAGATCGAAGACCTGATCAAGGAAGAAGAGAAGGTCAAGACCCTGGGCCTGTCGGCCATCGACCGCGACCTGATGTTCCGCCTCAAGCGCAAAGGCTTCTCCGACCAGCGTCTGGCCAAGTTGCTGGGCGTGACCGAGAAGAACCTGCGCACACATCGTCAGAAGCTGGAAGTGTTCCCGGTCTACAAGCGCGTCGACACCTGCGCCGCCGAGTTCGCCACCGACACTGCGTACCTGTACTCGACTTATGAAGAAGAGTGCGAAGCCGCACCTTCGACCCGCGACAAGATCATGATCCTGGGTGGCGGTCCAAACCGTATCGGCCAGGGCATCGAGTTCGACTACTGCTGCGTACACGCCGCCCTGGCGCTGCGCGACGATGGTTACGAAACCATCATGGTCAACTGCAACCCGGAAACCGTTTCCACCGACTACGACACTTCGGATCGCCTGTACTTCGAGCCAGTGACCCTGGAAGACGTGCTGGAAATCGTCCGTGTCGAGAAGCCAAAAGGCGTGATCGTGCAGTACGGCGGCCAGACTCCGCTGAAACTGGCTCGTGCCCTGGAAGCCGCCGGCGTGCCGATCATCGGCACCAGCCCAGACGCTATCGACCGCGCCGAAGACCGTGAGCGCTTCCAGCAGATGGTCGAACGCCTGAACCTGCGTCAGCCACCAAACGCTACCGTGCGCAGCGAAGACGAAGCGATTCGTGCCGCCGCCAAGATCGGTTACCCGCTGGTGGTGCGTCCGTCCTACGTGCTGGGCGGCCGGGCGATGGAAATCGTCTACGAGGAAGATGAACTCAAGCGCTACTTGCGCGAAGCGGTGCAAGTGTCCAACGACAGCCCGGTGCTGCTGGATCACTTCCTCAACTGCGCCATTGAAATGGACGTGGATGCGGTCTGCGACGGCACCGACGTAGTGATCGGCGCCATCATGCAGCACATCGAGCAGGCTGGCGTTCACTCCGGTGACTCTGCGTGCTCGCTGCCGCCGTACTCGCTGCCGGCGCACATCCAGGACGAGATGCGCGAACAGGTCAAGAAAATGGCCCTGGAACTGGGTGTGGTTGGCCTGATGAACGTGCAGCTGGCCCTGCAGGGCGATCAGATCTACGTCATCGAAGTGAACCCGCGTGCTTCCCGGACCGTGCCGTTCGTTTCCAAGTGCATCGGTGTCTCCCTGGCGATGATCGCTGCTCGTGTGATGGCCGGTAAGACCCTGAAAGAGCTGGGCTTCACCAAGGAAATCATTCCGAATTTCTACAGCGTCAAGGAAGCGGTATTCCCGTTTGCCAAGTTCCCGGGCGTCGACCCGATCCTCGGCCCAGAGATGAAGTCCACCGGCGAGGTGATGGGCGTGGGCGACACCTTCGGCGAAGCCTTTGCCAAGGCCCAGATGGGTGCCAGCGAAGTGCTGCCGACCGGCGGTACTGCGTTCATCAGCGTGCGCGACGATGACAAGCCTCTGGTTGCAGGCGTGGCCCGTGATCTGATCAACTTGGGCTTCGAAGTGGTCGCTACTGCGGGCACCGCCAAGCTGATCGAGGCGGCCGGTCTGAAGGTGCGTCGTGTGAACAAGGTGACTGAAGGTCGTCCGCATGTGGTCGATATGATCAAGAACGACGAAGTCACTCTGATCATCAACACCACTGAAGGCCGTCAGTCGATTGCTGACTCTTATTCCATTCGTCGTAACGCCTTGCAGCACAAGATCTACTGCACCACCACCATTGCTGCTGGCGAAGCTATCTGTGAAGCGTTGAAGTTCGGTCCGGAAAAGACCGTGCGTCGCTTGCAGGATCTACACGCAGGATTGAAGGCATGAATAAATACCCAATGACCGTCCAGGGCGCGCGCGCCCTGGAAGAAGAGCATGCTCACCTGACCAAGGTCGTGCGTCCGAAGCTCAGCCAGGACATCGGTACGGCCCGCGAGTTGGGTGACCTGAAGGAAAACGCCGAATACCATGCCGCTCGCGAACAGCAGGGCATGGTAGAAGCGCGGATCCGCGATATTGAAGGCCGCCTGCAGAACTCGGTGGTCATCGATGTCACGACCATTCCTCATACCGGCAAGGTGATCTTTGGCACCACGGTAGAAATCGCCAACGTCGAAACTGACGAAAGCGTCACCTACCAGATCGTGGGTGAGGATGAGGCTGACATCAAACTCGGTAAAATTTCCGTCGGCTCGCCGATCGCTCGCGCCTTGATTGCCAAGGAAGAGGGTGATGTGGTGGCGGTCAAAACGCCTGGTGGCGTTATCGAGTACGAGATTGTCGAAGTCCGTCACATCTGAAAGAAGGCGCCCGCTGCACGCGGGCGCCATGCTTTGGCAGCTGGCCCAGATGTTGTGGGTCGGCGGCTTGTGGTTGTTGCATCTCGGCTTGCTGCCCGCCCTGGGGCAGATTGGCCTTGCCCCCTTGCTGATCGAAGAAATCTCGTCGCTGCTCAGTGCGTTGCTGGTAGGTTTTTCGGCGGCGTGCCTGGTCCTGCAGATACTGGTATTGATCCAGTCCGAAGGGCTGAGGAGCTTGTGGCGGGATATTCGGGGGCAACTGCTATTGATGGCGATGTATGCGTGTGCGATGTATTTCGTCGTACGCATCTTGTTGCCTGAAGCTCAGCGCTGGCAGTTGTTCAGCTATCTGGTCCTGGGTTTTTCCGGGCTGGTACTGGTGTTGCAGCCAGTGCCGGGATGGGGTGGCAGGGTGCGCCAGGCACACCCTTGACCCGAGTCGACGTCAGTGGAAACGATGGACGTTCGACAATTGCTTGTTTACCTTGGCGTTCTTGCGGTAGATCAGCGCCATCTTGCCGATGACCTGCACCAGATCCGCTTTGCCGGCCTTGCACAATTGGGCAATGGCTTCCAGGCGCGACTCGCGCTCGAGGATGTTGAGCTTGATCTTGATCAGCTCGTGATCGCTCAAGGCGCGTTCAAGTTCGGCTAATACACCTTCGGTCAAACCGTTGTCAGCCACAGTCAATACTGGTTTCAGATGGTGGCCAATGGATTTGTACTGTTTCTTCTGCTCTTGAGTGAGCGGCATAATCTGACCCCTGCGTCTGATCTTGTAAAAAGCGGCGGCCAGTTTACCCGAGCGAGTCCGGGACCGCCCAGTTAATCACGACCCGTTTTATTTTGAGGTGGCCCGTGGCCCGTTCCAAAACTAGCCATAACTGGCTGAAAGAGCACTTCAACGACCCATTCGTCAAAATGGCGCAAAAAGATGGGTACCGTTCCCGTGCCAGCTACAAACTGCTGGAGATCCAGGAAAAGGACCGCCTTATCCGTCCTGGCATGAGTGTGATCGACCTGGGGGCCGCCCCGGGTGGCTGGTCGCAGGTGACCAGTCGTCTGATTGGTGGCCAGGGGCGCCTGATTGCCTCGGACATCCTGGAAATGGACAGCATTCCCGATGTGACCTTTATTCAAGGGGACTTCACTGAGGATGCAGTACTGGCGCAGATCCTCGAGGCGGTCGGAAATTCTGAAGTTGACCTTGTGATTTCCGATATGGCCCCCAATATGAGTGGGTTAGCAGCCGTGGATATGCCGCGAGCGATGTTCCTGTGTGAGTTGGCGCTGGATCTTGCTGGTCGGGTCTTGCGTCCAGGTGGTGATTTTCTGATCAAGATCTTCCAGGGTGAAGGCTTCGATGAGTACCACAAGAGCGTGCGGCAGATGTTCGAGAAAGTGCAGATGCGCAAACCGTCATCATCTCGTGACCGTTCTCGGGAGCAATACTTGCTGGGTCGCGGCTTCCGTGGTCGTAGTGAGTAAGTAAGAGTTTTGACTGGGGTGATAGGATTTTCGTATTTCGCCCCGTCAGATTAAGCGCATATTGTGTAGTCTAAGTTTCACATAGGGTTACAGACAGCGCCTGCCAGAGCTGTAGGTAATGTAGTAAGTTAGGCCGGTGAATATCATGCGAAGCGCGCGCCAGTAGCGGAGCTTGCTTCAGAGGGTAGTTAATTGAACGACATGGCAAAGAATCTGATCCTGTGGTTGATCATCGCCGCCGTCTTGGTGACGGTGATGAACAACTTCTCCAGCCCTAACGAGCCGCAGACCCTCAACTATTCCGACTTCATCCAGCAAGTTAAGGATGGCAAGGTCGAGCGCGTAGCGGTTGATGGCTACGTGATTACCGGCAAGCGCAACGATGGCGACAGCTTCAAGACCATTCGTCCTGCCATTCAGGACAATGGCCTGATCGGCGACCTGGTGGACAACCACGTGGTGGTCGAAGGCAAGCAGCCTGAACAGCAAAGCATCTGGACTCAACTGCTGGTGGCCAGCTTCCCGATCCTGGTGATCATCGCGGTGTTCATGTTCTTCATGCGCCAGATGCAGGGTGGTGCCGGAGGCAAGGGCGGGCCGATGAGTTTCGGCAAGAGCAAGGCGCGCTTGCTGTCTGAAGATCAGGTGAAAACTACCTTGGCTGACGTTGCCGGTTGCGACGAGGCCAAGGAAGAAGTAGGTGAGTTGGTTGAATTCCTCCGTGACCCAGGCAAGTTCCAGCGTCTGGGCGGTCGTATTCCTCGCGGCGTGTTGATGGTGGGCCCACCAGGTACCGGTAAGACGTTGCTGGCCAAAGCCATCGCTGGTGAAGCCAAGGTGCCTTTCTTCACCATTTCCGGTTCCGACTTCGTCGAGATGTTCGTCGGGGTGGGTGCCAGCCGCGTCCGTGACATGTTCGAGCAAGCCAAGAAGCATGCTCCTTGCATCATCTTCATCGACGAGATCGACGCCGTCGGTCGTCACCGTGGCGCCGGCATGGGCGGCGGTCATGATGAGCGTGAGCAGACCCTCAACCAGTTGCTGGTTGAGATGGATGGCTTCGAAATGAACGACGGCATTATCGTGATCGCCGCGACCAACCGTCCTGACGTACTGGACCCGGCCTTGCTGCGTCCGGGCCGTTTCGACCGTCAGGTCGTGGTTGGCCTGCCGGACATTCGCGGTCGCGAACAGATTCTCAAGGTGCACATGCGTAAAGTGCCAATGGGCGACGACGTTGCACCTGCGGTAATCGCCCGCGGTACCCCGGGTTTCTCCGGTGCCGACCTGGCGAACCTGGTCAACGAGGCCTCGCTGTTTGCGGCGCGTACCGGCAAGCGCATCGTTGAAATGAAGGAATTCGAACTGGCCAAGGACAAGATCATGATGGGCGCGGAGCGCAAATCCATGGTCATGTCCGAAAAAGAGAAGCAGAACACGGCTTATCACGAAGCTGGCCACGCCATTGTTGGTCGTGTCGTGCCCGAGCATGACCCGGTCTACAAGGTGTCGATCATTCCTCGCGGCCGGGCCTTGGGTGTCACCATGTTCCTGCCGGAAGAAGATCGCTACAGCCTCTCCAAGCGTGCCCTGATCAGCCAGATCTGCTCGCTCTACGGCGGTCGTATCGCTGAAGAAATGACCCTTGGCTTCGACGGCGTGACCACCGGCGCCTCCAACGACATCATGCGTGCCAGCCAGATCGCGCGGAACATGGTGACCAAATGGGGTCTTTCCGAGAAGCTTGGTCCGCTGATGTATGCCGAAGAAGAGGGTGAGGTGTTCCTGGGGCGCAGCGCGGGTAGCCAGCATGCGAGCCTGTCTGCGGAAACGGCGAAACTGATCGACTCCGAGGTGCGTAGCATCATCGATCAGTGCTACGGCACCGCCAAGCAGATCCTGACGGACAACCGCGACAAGCTGGACGCCATGGCAGACGCCCTGATGAAGTACGAAACCATCGACGCTGATCAGATCGACGACATCATGGCAGGGCGTACTCCACGCGAACCTCGTGATTGGGAGGGAGGCTCGGGTACTCCTCCTCCAGTAGTGCAGAATGAGCGTCCGGAAACACCCATTGGCGGCCCAGCAGCCGACCACTAAGGTTTTAAATGACTTCTGTTCCTTCCTCCACCCGGTTGCCTTGCGGCAACCGGGTTCTTGATTTGGCCCGTGCGCATGTCATGGGCATCTTGAATGTAACTCCCGACTCCTTCTCTGATGGTGGCCGCTTCAGCCAGCTTGATCTGGCTTTGCAGCATGCCGAGGCCATGGTTGCGGCCGGTGCTACGCTGATTGATGTCGGTGGCGAATCCACTCGCCCGGGTGCCCGTGCGGTATCGCCGCTGGAGGAGTTGGAGCGAGTCGCGCCTGTGGTCGAGCGCATCCACCGTGAGTTGGATGTGATCATTTCTGTTGATACCTCGACGCCGGCGGTGATGCGTGAAACCGCTCGCCTCGGCGCAGGGCTGATCAATGACGTTCGTTCATTGCGCCGGGAGGGGGCCCTGGATGCGGCGGCGGCCACTGGCTTGCCGGTATGTCTGATGCACATGCTGGGTGAGCCCGGTGATATGCAGGACAACCCGCATTATCAGGACGTGACCCGAGAGGTTGCCGAGTTCCTGGTTGAGCGCATGGCCCAGTGTGCGTCAGTGGGCATCGGTCCAGAGCGGATTGTGCTCGATCCGGGCTTTGGCTTTGCCAAGACCCTGCAACACAACCTGAGCCTGTTCAAGCATATGGATGCCTTGCATGCCCTTGGGCGCCCGTTGTTGGTTGGGGTGTCGCGCAAGAGCATGATTGGCCAGGCCTTGAATCGCCCCGTAGGTGAGCGATTGCACGGCAGTCTGGCACTAGCGGCCCTGGCAGTGTCCAAGGGCGCGAAAATTATCCGTGTCCATGATGTCGCCGAGACCGTGGATGTGGTGCGAATGATTGCGGCAGTGGAATCCGCCGAATAAGAATGATGGAGTACTTATGACTAAAAAATACTTTGGCACCGACGGCATCCGCGGCCGTGTAGGCGAATTCCCTATCACTCCTGATTTCATGCTAAAGCTCGGCTGGGCCGCTGGCATGGCTTTTCGCAGCATGGGCGCCTGCCGCGTGCTGGTGGGCAAGGACACGCGTATCTCCGGGTACATGTTCGAGTCTGCACTGGAGGCCGGGTTGTCTGCAGCTGGTGCCGATGTGATGCTCCTGGGGCCGATGCCGACTCCGGCCATTGCTTACCTGACGCGTACCTTCCATGCGGAGGCGGGCATCGTTATCAGTGCCTCGCACAATCCCCATGATGACAACGGCATCAAGTTCTTCTCGGGCGAAGGCACCAAGCTGCCTGACGAGGTCGAGCTGATGATCGAGGAGTTGCTGGATGCGCCGATGACCGTGGTCGAGTCGAGCAAGCTCGGCAAGGTGTCGCGGATCAACGACGCTTCAGGGCGTTATATCGAATTCTGCAAAAGCAGCGTGCCTTCCAGCACCAGCTTCGCTGGTTTGAAAGTTGTTCTCGACTGCGCTCATGGTGCGACCTACAAGGTGGCACCAAGCGTGTTCCGCGAGTTGGGCGCGCAGGTCACTGTGCTGTCCGCGCAGCCCAATGGTTTGAACATCAACGAGAACTGCGGCTCGACCCACATGGGCCAATTGCAGGCGGCTGTCCTGGCCGAGCATGCGGACCTGGGTATTGCCTTTGATGGCGACGGTGACCGGGTGCTGATGGTCGATCAGACTGGCGCGATCGTGGATGGTGACGAGTTGCTGTTCATCATCGCTCGCGACCTGCATGAGCGTGACAAGCTGCAAGGCGGCGTGGTCGGAACGCTCATGAGCAACCTGGGGCTGGAGCTGGCCCTGGCGGACTTGGGCATCCCCTTTGTCCGGGCCAACGTCGGTGACCGCTATGTGATCGCCGAGCTGCTGGAGCGCAATTGGCTGGTAGGTGGCGAAAACTCCGGGCACATCGTGTGCTTCCGTCATGCTACTACCGGGGATGCGATCATTGCCGCGCTGCAGGTGCTGATGGCGCTCAAGGCTCGTGGTGAAAGCCTGGCCCAGTCCCGTCAGGGGCTGCGCAAGTGTCCTCAGGTGCTGGTCAATGTGCGCTTTGGCGGCGGTGAGAACCCGGTCGAGCATCCTGCGGTGAAAGAGGCTTGCGAGCGTGTCACGGCCGCTATGGCTGGGCGTGGTCGGGTTCTGTTGCGCAAGTCGGGTACTGAGCCTCTGGTGCGCGTGATGGTTGAAGGCGACGACGAAGCTCAGGTTCGCGCTTACGCCGAAGAGCTGGCGAAACTGGTTGCTGAAGTTTCTGCCTGATTTCGGCTTGCCAGTGTTGTTTTGGTTGGGTAACATCTGCGCCCACTTTGACCGACGAGGTACAGCATGCGTCGCCCTATGGTAGCTGGTAACTGGAAGATGCACGGTACCCGCGCCAGCGTCGCTGAGCTGATCAACGGCCTTCGTCATCTGGCCTTGCCAAGCGGTGTTGATGTCGCGGTATTCCCGCCTTGCTTGTATATCAATCAAGTGATTGATGGCTTGAAGGGTAAGTCGATTCAGGTCGGCGCGCAGAACTCTGCGGTGGAATCCATGCAAGGTGCATTGACGGGCGAGATCGCCCCGAGTCAGTTGGTGGATGCAGGTTGTTCCCTGGTGCTGGTTGGTCACTCCGAGCGCCGCCTGATCATGGGTGAGCGTGACGCGACTCTCAATCGCAAGTTCGCAGCGGCGCAGGCCTGTGGCTTGAAGCCGGTTCTGTGTGTAGGGGAGACCCTCGAGCAGCGCGAAGCCGGGAAGACTCTAGAGGTTGTCGGGCGTCAGCTGGGCAGCATCATCGAAGAGTTGGGTGTTGGTGCGTTCGCCAATGCTGTTATCGCTTACGAGCCGGTCTGGGCCATTGGTACCGGGCTGACTGCGACACCGCAACAGGCGCAGGATGTGCACGCAGCTATCCGCGCGCAGTTGGCGGCAGAAAATTCTGAAGTGGCACGAGGTGTGCGGCTTCTATACGGCGGCAGCGTGAAGGCGGCCAATGCGGTCGAACTGTTCGGCATGCCGGATATCGATGGGGGGCTCATTGGTGGAGCTTCCCTGAATGCAGATGAGTTCGGTGCGATCTGTCGCGCCGCGGGAAACTGAAAAAATGCTGGAAACAGTCGTAGTCGTTTTTCATCTGCTGGGTGCCCTGGGCGTAGTTGCTCTGGTTTTGCTGCAGCAGGGTAAAGGTGCGGATGCTGGCGCGTCTTTCGGTGCAGGTGCTTCAAATACTGTGTTCGGAAGCCAAGGTTCCTCTACCTTTCTTAGTAAGTTTACTGCTATACTTGCCGCCGGTTTCTTCATAACCAGCTTGGGGTTAGGTTACTTTGCTAAAGAGAAAGCTCACCAGCTGACTCAAGTAGGTTTGCCAGATCCAGCAGTGCTTGAAGTACCAAAGCAAAAACCGGCTTCTGATGATGTCCCGGTGCTCCAAGAGCAAAAGTCGGCCAACAGCGCGACTGACGTACCTCCAGCTCCAGAGCAGAAGTAAGAAGAGTTTCACGCAGTAACGTAGTCTATGCCGAGGTGGTGGAATTGGTAGACACGCAACCTTGAGGTGGTTGTGCCCATAGGGTGTAGGGGTTCGAGTCCCCTTCTCGGTACCAATTATCAGGAGAGCCCGCTGTTGCGGGCTTTCTTGTAGGTGGAAGGTTACATTGACCCAAAAAGGGATCAGTCGTATACTTCCGCCCCAGCTTTGTCGCGGGGTGGAGCAGTCTGGTAGCTCGTCGGGCTCATAACCCGAAGGTCGTCGGTTCAAATCCGGCCCCCGCAACCAGTTTTAGCGGAGCCCCTTTTCAGGGGCTTTTTGTTAGCTGGACACTTTACAACGCCGCTATTCAACGGCGTTTCCGGGATGGGCGCTTCGCCCATTTTTTATTTGCACAAGCATGCACGAGGGGGTTCAGGTGTCGAGCAAGCTAGAACAGTTGCAGGCCTTGTTGGCCCCGGTGGTCGTGGCCCTTGGCTATGAATGCTGGGGTATTGAGTTTTCGGCTCAGGGTCGCCACTCATTGTTGCGCGTTTATATCGATAAAGAAGGCGGCGTGCTGGTGGACGATTGCGCCATCGTCAGCCGTCAGATCAGTGGTGTTCTCGACGTAGAAGATCCGATCTCCGTTGAATACACCCTTGAAGTTTCCTCTCCTGGCATGGAACGCCCACTGTTCACTCTTGAACAGTTTGCCAAGTATGTCGGTGAGCAAGTGAAGATCAAACTGCGCTCGCCCTTCGAAGGTCGGCGTAATTTTCAGGGCCTTCTCCGCGGGGTGGAGGAACAGGATGTCGTGGTGCAAGTGGATGACCATGAGTTCCTGTTGCCGATCGATATGATCGACAAGGCCAACATAATTCCCAGTTTTGACTGAGACGCGGATCCCGCGGATCCAATGGCTTGCGAAAGGCGAGGCGTACGATGAGCAAAGAAGTACTGCTGGTTGTTGAGTCGGTATCCAATGAAAAGGGTGTACCGGCAAGCGTAATTTTTGAAGCGCTGGAGCTGGCCCTGGCCACTGCTACCAAGAAGCGTTTTGAGGACGAAGTAGACCTGCGTGTGGAAATCAATCGCCACACCGGTTCCTACGAAACTTTCCGTCGCTGGACGGTGGTCGAAGAGGCCGACCTGGATGATCCAGCGGTCGAGACCTGGTTGAGCAAGGCTCGCGAAACCCATCCCGACGCCAAAGTCGGTGATGTGATCGAAGAAAAGATCGAATCCATCGAGTTCGGCCGCATCGCTGCCCAGACCGCCAAGCAGGTCATCGTGCAGAAGGTTCGCGAAGCCGAGCGCGCACAGGTAGTTGATGCCTATCGCGAGCGCCTGGGGGAAATCATCTCCGGCACCGTGAAAAAAGTGACACGTGACAACGTGATCGTCGACCTGGGTAACAACGCCGAGGCGTTGCTGGCCCGTGAAGACATCATCTCCCGTGAGACTTTCCGGGTTGGCGTGCGCCTGCGCGCGCTGCTCAAGGAAATCCGCACCGAGAACCGCGGCCCGCAGCTGATCCTGTCGCGTACCGCGCCGGAAATGCTGATCGAGCTGTTCCGTATCGAAGTGCCGGAAATTGCCGAAGGCCTGATCGAAGTAATGGCCGCCTCCCGTGATCCGGGTTCGCGGGCCAAGATCGCAGTTCGCTCCAAGGACAAGCGCATCGACCCGCAGGGCGCGTGCATTGGTATGCGCGGTTCGCGCGTCCAGGCCGTTTCCGGTGAGTTGGGTGGCGAGCGTGTGGATATCGTTCTGTGGGATGAGAACCCGGCGCAGTTCGTGATCAACGCCATGTCGCCGGCCGAAGTCGCGGCAATTATCGTCGACGAAGATGCCCATGCCATGGACATCGCCGTTGGCGCAGACAATCTGGCTCAAGCCATCGGTCGTGGTGGTCAGAACGTGCGTCTGGCCAGCCAACTGACTGGCTGGACCCTGAACGTGATGACCGAATCGGACATCCAGGCCAAGCAGCAAGCAGAAACCGGCGACATCCTGCGCAATTTCATCGACGAGCTGGAAGTCGATGAAGAACTGGCACAGGTTCTGGTTGATGAAGGCTTCACCAGCCTGGAAGAGATTGCCTACGTACCGCTGGAAGAAATGCTCAACATCGACGGCTTTGACGAAGACATCGTCAACGAGCTTCGCGCTCGGGCCAAGGATCGCTTGTTGACTAAAGCCATCGCTACTGAGGAAAAGCTGGCAGACGCCCATCCGGCCGAAGACCTGCTCTCGCTTGAGGGTATGGACAAGGATTTGGCGATGGAACTGGCGGTGCGCGGCGTAATTACCCGCGAAGACCTGGCCGAGCAGTCTATTGACGACCTGCTCGACATCGACGGCATTGACGATGATCGTGCCGGCAAGTTGATCATGGCCGCCCGAGCCCACTGGTTCGAGTAATTAGGCGCGGCCTGAGGAGAGAAGTGCATGACGCAAGTCACGGTGAAACAACTGGCCGATGAGGTCAAAACACCGGTAGAGCGCCTGCTGCAGCAGATGCGTGAGGCAGGTCTGCCGCACACCGCCGCCGAGGAACATGTGAGCGACAGTGAGAAGCAGTCGTTGCTGACTCACCTGAAAAGCAGCCACAAGGCGAAAGTGGAAGAACCACGCAAAATTACTTTGCAGCGCAAGACCACCAGCACCCTGCGGGTTGCTGGCAGCAAGAGCATCAGCGTTGAAGTGCGCAAGAAGAAAGTCTTCGTACAGCGCAGCCCGGAAGAAATCGAAGCCGAGCGTCAACGCGAACTGGAAGAACGTCGCGCAGTAGAAAATGCTGCTCGTCAGAAGGCTGAAGAAGAAGCCAAGCGTCGCGCCGAAGAAGAAGCGCGTCGCCAGCCTGCTCCGGTTGCCGAGCCGGTTGCTGCGCAAGCAGCAGCTCCTGCTCCAGCGCCTGTAGTCGAGCCTGTGCAGGAAGCTCCGGTGGCCACTGCGGCTCCAGCAGCTGACGCGCGCAAGAAAGACGAACAGCGCCGTCCGGACAAGACCCGCAACGACGACAACCGTCGTGGCGGCGATGGCGAGCGCAAAAATGCTCCGCATCGTGCTTCGGTCAAGGAAAAGGCGCCAGCTCCGCGCGTTGCCCCACGTACCACCGACGAAGAAAGCGATGGCTTCCGTCGTGGTGGTCGCGGCAAGGCCAAGCTGAAGAAGCGCAATGCTCACGGTTTCCAGAGCCCAACCGGGCCAGTGGTACGTGACGTGCAGATCGGCGAGACCATCACTGTGGGCGAACTGGCCCAGCAGATGTCGGTCAAGGCTGCCGAAGTCATCAAGTTCATGTTCAAGCTGGGTACTCCAGCCACCATCAACCAGGTTCTGGACCAGGAAACTGCCCAGCTGGTTGCTGAAGAACTGGGCCACAAAGTGACCCTGGTCAGCGATACCGCCCTGGAAGATTCCCTGGCCGAGTCCCTGAAGTTCGAAGGTGAAGCGGTTGCCCGTGCGCCGGTCGTGACCGTAATGGGCCACGTTGACCACGGTAAGACCTCGTTGCTGGACTACATCCGTCGCGCCAAAGTGGCCGCGGGCGAGGCCGGCGGCATCACCCAGCACATCGGTGCCTACCACGTAGAAACCGAGCGCGGCATGGTCACCTTCCTCGACACCCCTGGTCACGCCGCGTTTACCGCCATGCGTGCCCGTGGTGCCAAGGCCACCGACATCGTGATCCTGGTGGTTGCAGCGGACGACGGCGTGATGCCGCAGACCGTTGAAGCCGTTCAGCACGCACAAGCTGCCGGCGTTCCGCTGGTGGTTGCGGTGAACAAGATCGACAAGCCGGGCGCCGACCTGGACCGTATCCGCAGTGAGCTTTCGGTTCACGGCGTGACGTCGGAAGACTGGGGTGGTGATACTCCATTCGTACCGGTCTCCGCGAAAATGGGTACCGGTGTCGACGACCTGCTGGAAGCTGTTCTGCTGCAGGCCGAAGTCCTAGAACTCAAGGCGACTCCTTCGGCCCCGGGCCGTGGTGTCGTGGTCGAGTCCCGCCTCGACAAGGGCCGCGGCCCGGTAGCTACCGTGCTGGTTCAGGACGGTACGCTGCGTCAAGGCGACATGGTGCTGGTCGGCTCGAACTATGGCCGCGTGCGCGCCATGCTCGACGAGAACGGCAAGCCAATCAAGGAAGCCGGTCCTTCCATTCCGGTCGAGATCCTCGGCCTGGACGGTACTCCGGACGCTGGCGACGAGATGAGCGTGGTTGCCGACGAGAAGAAAGCCCGTGAAGTGGCGCTGTTCCGTCAAGGCAAGTTCCGCGAGGTCAAGCTGGCCCGTGCTCACGCCGGCAAGCTGGAAAACATCTTCGAAAGCATGGGCCAGGAAGAGAAGAAGACGCTCAACATCGTCCTCAAATCCGACGTCCGTGGTTCGCTGGAAGCTCTGCAAGGCGCTCTGAACGGCCTGGGCAACGACGAAGTGCAAGTGCGCGTAGTGGGTGGCGGCGTCGGTGGTATCACCGAAAGCGACGCCAACCTGGCACTGGCCTCCAACGCTGTACTGTTCGGCTTCAACGTGCGTGCCGATGCCGGCGCACGGAAGATCGTCGAGCAGGAAGGTCTGGATATGCGTTACTACAACGTGATCTACGACATCATCGAAGACGTCAAGAAAGCCCTGACCGGTATGCTGGGCAGCGACGTTCGGGAGAACATCCTGGGTGTTGCCGAAGTTCGCGACGTGTTCCGCTCGCCGAAGTTTGGCGCGATCGCCGGTTGCATGGTCATCGAAGGTGTCGTGCACCGTAACCGTCCAATCCGCGTACTGCGTGAAGACATCGTTATCTTCGAAGGCGAGCTGGAATCCCTGCGCCGCTTCAAGGATGACGCCTCTGAAGTACGTGCCGGCATGGAATGCGGTATCGGCGTGAAGAGCTACAACGACGTCAAAGTCGGCGACAAGATCGAAGTCTTCGAGAAGGTCCAGGTTGCTCGCAGCCTCTGACTCGCGCACTTCAAGAGCCCTGATGGCCGCTCGCATGCAAATGCACGGCGCCCTCGGCGGCCTCTAAACGCAACGCCCGGTCTGGCTTCTGCCAGGCCGGGCGTTTGCCGCTTTCAGACCACACGGGTTTCACCGTGAGGCAGTAACAGGTAACAAGACATGGCAAAAGAATACAGCCGTACCCAACGTATCGGTGATCAGATGCAGCGCGAACTGGCGCAACTGATCCGTCGTGAAGTCAAGGATCCACGCGTCGGACTGGTGACCATCACCGCCGTGGAAGTCAGCCGCGACGTCGGCCACGCGAAGATCTTCATCACCGTGATGGGCCAGGAAAACGCCGAGCAGATCGCCCAGAGCATCAAGGTGCTGAACTCGGCGGCAGGTTTCCTGCGCATGCAATTGGCCAAGGAAATGAAGCTGCGCAGCGTGCCGCAACTGCACTTCCATTACGACGAGAGCGTGGCCCGCGGGGCGCACCTGTCGGCCCTGATCGAGCGTGCCGTGGCTGAAGACAGCCAGCATGGCGACGCGCCTGCCCCTGAAGACGCCAAGGAGTAAGCGGTGGCTCAGGTCAAGCGTATCCGTCGTAACGTCAGCGGCATCATCCTCCTGGACAAGCCGCTGGGCTTCACCTCCAACGCGGCGCTGCAGAAGGTCCGTTGGCTGCTCAACGCCGAGAAGGCCGGCCACACCGGTAGCCTCGACCCCCTGGCCACCGGCGTTTTGCCGCTGTGCTTTGGCGAGGCCACCAAGTTCTCGCAATACCTGCTCGATTCCGACAAGGGTTACGAAACCCTGGCTCAGTTGGGCAAGACCACCACCACCGCGGACGCTGAAGGCGAAGTTTTGCAGACCCGCGAAGTGACCGTTGGTCGTGCCGATATCGAGGCGGTATTGCCGGAGTTTCGTGGCGAAATCAAGCAGATACCGCCGATGTACTCGGCCCTCAAGCGCGATGGCCAGCCACTCTACAAACTGGCTCGTGCAGGGGAAGTGGTGGAGCGTGAACCGCGTTCTGTTACTATTGCGCGCTTGGAATTGCTCGCCTTCGAAGGTGACACTGCTCGCCTGGCGGTGGACTGCAGCAAAGGCACCTATATCCGCACCCTGGTGGAAGATATCGGTGAAAAGCTCGGCTGTGGTGCCTACGTTGCAGAACTGCGACGGACCCAGGCCGGACCTTTCAGCCTGGCCCAGACGGTCACCCTGGAAGAGCTTGAAGCAGTGCACGCCGAAGGCGGCAACGAAGCGGTAGACCGCTTCCTGATGCCATCGGACAGCGGTCTGCTGGATTGGCCGCTGCTGCAGTTCTCGGAGCACAGCGCGTTCTACTGGCTCAACGGCCAGCCGGTACGTGCCCCGGATGCACCGAAGTTCGGCATGGTGCGGGTACAGGATCACAACGGTCGCTTCATCGGTATCGGTGAAGTGAGCGAAGACGGGCGCATCGCGCCGCGTCGACTGATTCGGTCAGAATGACCGGACGAGGGTGGCTGTTAACAGGCACGGTCACTACTCATTTATAGATACAGGGATTTGTCCCTGGCCTGTTGAAACTGTTCTTGAACAGTTTCCTGATATAAGGATTGCCCACATGGCACTCAGCGTTGAAGAAAAAGCTCAGATCGTAACCGACTACCAGCAAGCTGTTGGTGACACTGGTTCGCCAGAAGTGCAAGTTGCACTGCTGACCGCCAACATCAACAAACTGCAAGGTCACTTCAAAGCCAACGGTAAAGACCACCACTCCCGTCGTGGCCTGATCCGCATGGTAAACCAGCGTCGTAAGCTGCTGGACTACCTGAAAGGCAAGGACCTGAGCCGTTACAGCACCCTGATCGGTCGTCTGGGTCTGCGTCGCTAATCAGCGATTGCGCTATGAGGTTGGTTGTTTGCCATGCGTCAGCGGTTTTTCCGCCGGCGTATGGCAGGCTTCCAGCCTCAAGTTTTATCTGCTGCACTGTTTTACCTGGACAATAAAGGCTGGGCCGATTCCCCGCATTGCCCAAGAATTTCGCAAGAAGCAAGTTTCCCCAAGAGCCACAAAGAAGGTAGGACACCGTGAACCCGGTAATCAAAAAATTCCAGTTCGGTCAGTCGACCGTAACCCTCGAGACTGGCCGTATCGCCCGTCAGGCCTCCGGCGCAGTATTGGTCACCGTTGACGACGACGTCAGCGTATTGGTGACCGTGGTTGGCGCCAAGCAAGCCGATCCAGGCAAGGGCTTCTTCCCTCTGTCTGTTCACTACCAGGAAAAGACTTACGCTGCCGGTAAGATCCCTGGCGGTTTCTTCAAGCGCGAAGGCCGTCCTTCCGAGAAAGAAACCCTGACCTCGCGTCTGATCGACCGTCCGATCCGCCCTCTGTTCCCAGAAGGCTTCATGAACGAAGTGCAGGTTGTCTGCACCGTGGTTTCCACCAGCAAGAAGACCGATCCGGACATCGCTGCGATGATCGGTACCTCGGCTGCCCTGGCGATCTCCGGCATTCCTTTCGACGGCCCGATCGGCGCCGCTCGTGTGGCTTTCCACGAAAGCACCGGCTACCTGCTGAACCCGACCTACGAGCAACTGGCTGCTTCGAGCCTGGACATGGTCGTGGCCGGTACCGAAGAAGCCGTACTGATGGTTGAATCGGAAGCCAAAGAGCTGACCGAAGACCAGATGCTGGGCGCTGTACTGTTCGCCCACGACGAATTCCAGTCGGTGATCAAGGCTGTCAAAGAGCTGGCCGCCGAAGCTGCCAAGCCTACCTGGGACTGGGCTGCTGCCCCAGAAGCCACCGAACTGCTGGGCGCTATCCGTGCCGAGTTCGGCGAAGCCATCTCCCAGGCTTACACCATCACCGTCAAGGCCGACCGTTACGCTCGCCTGGGCGAGCTGAAAGACCAGGTCGTCGCCAAGCTCTCCGGTGAAGAAGGCCAGCCTTCGGCGTCCGACGTCAAAGCCGCTTTCGGCGAGATCGAATACCGCACCGTTCGCGAAAACATCGTCAACGGCAAGCCGCGTATCGACGGCCGCGACACCCGCACCGTACGTCCGCTGAACATCGAAGTCGGCGTACTGCCCAAGACTCACGGTTCGGCCCTGTTCACCCGTGGCGAAACCCAGGCCCTGGTGGTTGCGACCCTGGGTACTGCCCGTGACGCACAGCTGCTGGACACCCTGGAAGGCGAAAAGAAAGACCCCTTCATGCTGCACTACAACTTCCCTCCGTTCTCGGTGGGCGAGTGTGGTCGCATGGGCGGCGCTGGTCGTCGTGAAATCGGTCACGGCCGTCTGGCCCGTCGTTCGGTCCAGGCCATGCTGCCAGCCGCCGACGTGTTCCCTTACACCATCCGCGTAGTATCGGAAATCACCGAGTCCAACGGTTCCAGCTCCATGGCTTCCGTGTGCGGTGCTTCCCTGGCGCTGATGGACGCTGGTGTACCAATGAAGGCGCCGGTTGCCGGTATCGCCATGGGCCTGGTCAAGGAAGGCGAGAAGTTCGCAGTCCTGACCGACATCCTGGGTGACGAAGACCACCTGGGCGACATGGACTTCAAGGTAGCCGGTACCGCCAAAGGCGTCACCGCGCTGCAGATGGACATCAAGATCAAGGGCATCACCGAAGAGATCATGGAGATCGCCCTGGGCCAGGCCCTGGAAGCTCGCCTGAACATCCTCGGTCAGATGAACCAGATCATCGGTCAGTCCCGTACCGAGCTGTCGGCCAACGCTCCGACCATGATCGCGATGAAGATCGACACCGACAAGATCCGTGACGTCATCGGTAAAGGCGGCGCCACCATCCGCGCGATCTGTGAAGAAACCAAGGCTTCGATCGACATCGAAGACGACGGCTCGATCAAGATCTTCGGCGAAACCAAGGAAGCTGCAGAGGCCGCGCGTCAGCGCGTTCTGGGCATCACCGCGGAAGCCGAGATCGGCAAGATCTACGTCGGCAAGGTTGAGCGCATCGTCGACTTCGGCGCTTTCGTCAACATCCTGCCGGGCAAGGACGGTCTGGTGCACATCTCCATGCTGAGCGACGCTCGCGTTGAGAAAGTCACCGACATCCTGAAAGAAGGCCAGGAAGTGGAAGTGCTGGTACTGGACGTGGACAACCGCGGCCGTATCAAGCTGTCCATCAAAGACGTGGCAGCAGCCAAGGCTTCGGGCGTTTAATCCCCCTTTAGCCTCACGCTGAACAAGCAGACGCCCCGACTGGTTCGGGGCGTTTTGCTATCTGCAATAAAAGCCGCTCGGTTGCCGGCCCGGGGCGCTGGTGCTAGGTTTTAGCCCACGCCGGTGTAGCTCAGTCGGTAGAGCAGCGCACTCGTAACGCGAAGGTCGCAGGTTCGATTCCTGTCTCCGGCACCACATTTCGGGTTGAGAGCAGTTTATGGCTGTCTAAACCCACCCTCCCAACAAAGTTCGCCAGGCTTTGAATAAGCGCCCTTGAAAGGCGGGAAACTACGGAGCACCCGCAAAAGTGTGCTGTGGAAGTTTCAGAGGTTCCCGGTGCTATTCAATTGGCGCTCCTATAGTTGTTTGTGGACGTGCGCCTCATTGTTTATGCGGATTTAGCAGCCAGAGAGACTTCTATCAACGAAGACTTTCCACGCCTGTACTCAGCATCCTGTACCGAGTTTTAAGCGGTTTGCTCGGGGTTATCTGGTTTCGGTGTTTTTGTGTCTGGACGAGGTTAGTGCCCAGTTGTTCACACCTGTGCGGGTCATGAACCGGGTGGTAGCAGCCAGGGGCATTGCGCATAATGACGCCCGAAAATCATGGAGTGACCGGTGTGAAGAAGTGGAAGCTGGCTTTGGCCGGCATAGTGTCGCTGTCCCTTGCAGCCTGTGAGAAAGGACCCTCTTATGAGTTTGAGGGGGAATATTTTGCCGCTGAAGGCGAAGACTGCACGACACCAACGAATACCAAAGACCTGGAGCAATATTTCTTAAGAATAACCAAGCAGGTACAGGGTGGAAGTGTGTTGTATTCCGCTGAGTTTCCTGCTGCTTCAAGGGCACGGCTGCCTGTTGTCAGCGCGCAAAGCGTTTCACCAGGCGATGATAATGAACTGACTTTCAATTTCACTGAGACCAAGGTGCCGGAGAGTCGTCCAGAGAGTCCGACATTGAATTTCGTAGTCACTGTCATCCCTAATCAAAACAAGGAAGGGTATCTATGGCTGACTAGAGCCGGGATCCTCATAGCCAAGGATGGAGAAGTAAAGGAGTTCGATATTCTCGATAATCTAAGAAGGCTTATCGATGTCGGGCAGACAGGAGCTTGCTTGAGAAAAGGAACAGCTACGGCTGTGGGGTCCTAGCTCCGTAACCTGGTGAAACACCGGCATGAAATATCGCTGCGGCTGCATTTGCGAAATCTCGTTCTCTGAGGGTTCTGCCGGGCTGGCGTCTGCCGATGGCTTGGAAAACCCGGAGTTTTTCTCCAATGGGTGCATCAGGTCATATAAATCGTGGACCAAAGGTCCTATATTCGGTCCCTGTCTGAGTACCAGCATGCTGTTTTCAGATGATCCAGAATGGTTCTGAAGGCCAGATAAATCGAAGTTCACAACGGTTTTTTGCGGCAGAGAGATCCCAACGATCCAGATCCATCTTCCATTCCCACGATCAGAGAGAACGAGATGATTCCTAAAGAGGCAAGAATCGACGTAGCGCTTGAAAGGTACCTGGCTGCCACGCCTTCCTTGCAAGAGGAAATCAGCGCCCTGAGCCCGGAAGAGCAGAAGCAGCAGGCGCAGTGGGCGTTCGAGGACGAGGCGGAATCCCGCGGCATAGAGCCATGGGAACTGGTGCTCGATCTGGTGGCAGAAACACCGGAGGAACTGAAGGCCATGCGCCTGGAGGTGCATCAGGAAGTTGCTGAAGCGCTGGGCATGGACCTGGAGGACTATCTGCAGCTCAACGAGATCGACGGTTGAGCACGACGCCAGCCTGAACCAGGCTGGCGTTTTTCATGGCTCAGAGGCTCAAGCGCATGGACAGGTCCAGCGCTTTCACGTCCTTGGTCATGGCACCGATGGAAATGTAATCCACCCCGGTCTCGGCGATCGGGCGCAAGGTGCTTTCGTTGATCCCGCCACTGGCTTCCAGCTTGGACTTGCCGGCGTTCAGGCGCACGGCCTCGCGCATGTCGTCCAGGCTCAGTTCGTCGAGCATGATGATGTCGGCCCCGGCGGCCAGGGCCTCCTTCAGTTCCTCCAGGCTTTCCACTTCCACTTCCACCGGCTTGCCCGGGGCGATCCTGTGGGCGGCGCTGATGGCCTGGGCGATACCGCCGCAGGCAGCGATATGGTTTTCCTTGATCAGGAAGGCGTCATACAGGCCGATGCGGTGGTTGTGGCAACCGCCGCAGGTGACCGCGTACTTCTGTGCCAGGCGCAGCCCCGGCAGGGTCTTGCGGGTATCCAGCAGCTTGACCTGGGTATCGGCGACAAAGTCCGCCAGGTACCGCGCGCGGGTGGCCACGCCGGACAGCAGTTGCAGAAAGTTCAGGGCACTGCGCTCGCCGGTGAGCAGCGAGCGGGCTGGGCCTTCGAGGTGGAAAAGCACCTGGTTGGGCACCACCCGCTCACCGTCGGCCACTTGCCAGTGCACAGCGACCCGCGGGTCCAGCTGGCGAAAGACCGCATCGACCCAGGCGGTGCCGGCGACTACTGCGGCTTCGCGGGTAATGATGGTGGCCTTGGCCAGACGTTCGGCCGGGATCAGTTGCGCGGTGATGTCGCCGCTGCCGATGTCTTCCAGCAACGCACGGCGCACGTTGGCTTCGATTTCGGCGGTCAGGTCGGCGAGGCGTAGATTCGGCATAACGGGCTCCACAAACAAAGTGCGCCGATTATAGGGCCAGGGGATCAGCGAACCCAAGGTGGCAAATGCCTGCAAGGCATTGGCGAACCTGTCCTGGATGGCTTTGTCTGATGAATAGGAGTGACTTTTCTTGAGTCGCTAGGGGTTATTTCGGAGGAGGCCACAGAGTCTGCTGGCGCAAGAGGGGACTTTTACAAGATAATATGACTTGTAATTGACGTCATAGCTTTGACGTGTCTTTGGCTTCCCCCTAAATGAAGTGCAGTGGAGTGCATGCGCCTCCGCTGAGAGCCGGCTGTGAGCGTCGTCGGCTTGACTGAATCTTGATCTCGAACCGAAGAAACACCTTTCCAGGAGGCTTGGATGCACAACGACGGGAATGTAGTGCCTTTGCACAAGGCCGCTACAGATCAGGCGACCGCTTCGCCGCTTGCCCGCCTGCCTGTGATTCTGCTTCAGGTCCGAGACAAGGCCGCCCAGCAATTGCGCCACGGCTTGCAGGAACTGTTCGATAACGCTGATGACACCCTGTTCGAAATGGCCGATCGGGCCCGCAACAACGTCGAGCAAAACACCCTCTTCGAAGCCATGCGCGACCTGCGGCTGAAGCGCAAGAGCATCGAGCGCGGTTTCCTGGAGGCGTTCTTCCAGGCTTTTGCCTGCCTGGTGCAGTATGACCCGGCCCTGGCCATTCCCCATGCCGTGGTCTACGACCCATCACTGGATCCGTCCCACGATGACCTGGAAAAGACCGTCGCGGTGGATGCCATGGTGGCCAAGGTGCTCAACCGTGATGGCTTCGCCCTGGGGCAGTTGACGGAGCGCCTGAGTGTGCTGCTGGGACGGCGCCTGGTGGATGGGGACAACCCCCTGGGGCCGGCGCTGCTCTGCGAGTATTTCCTCCAGGCCGGGCGCAGCCTGGGGGTGGAAATCAAGGTCAAGCTGATCATCCTCAAGTTGTTCGAGCGTTATGTGCTCAGCGATGCCGAACAACTCTATGCCGAAGCCAACCAACTGCTGATCGCCACCGGGATCCTGCCGGAACTGATGCCTGCTCCGGCCCGCCGGGCGGCCGATCGAGCCCAGGCCGAGGCCCGTGCGTCAGCGACCGAGGGGGGCACGGCGAAATCCAGCCAGTCGCAGCTCGACGAGAGCGTGCAGGAAGTTTTCGCCGCCCTGCAGACCCTGCTGTTTCATGTGCGTGGCAGCGTGGCGCCGACCCTGGAAGCCAGCGCCGAAACCCAGCCGATTTCCACCCGCGACCTCATGCGCCTGCTATCGCACCTGCAGCAATACGTGCCGGCGCCCAGCGCCCAGGACGATTTCGACCTGCGCAACCAGTTGGAACAATTGCTCACCCGGGTCAGCGTCAAGAGCGGCAAATCCCGGGTGGTGGATGTGGCCGATGAAGACGTGATCAACCTGATCGCCATGCTCTTCGAATGCATTCTCGATGACCGCAACCTGCCGGACTCGCTCAAGGCGCTGATTGGCCGCCTGCAGATTCCCATGCTCAAGGTGGCGGTGCTGGACAAGAGTTTCTTCAGCCGCGGCAATCACCCGGCCCGGCGCCTGCTCAATGAGATCGCCGCTGCAGCCATGGGCTGGGGCGGTTGCGATGACCACCAGCGCGACAGTCTGTACCTGCGGATCGAGCAAGTGGTGCAACGCCTGCTCAGCGAGTTCAGCGATGACCCGGCGATCTTCTCCGAGCTGCTGGCGGACTTCCTGGCCTTCACTGCCGACGAGCGGCGTCGCGCCGAGTTGCTGGAGCAGCGTACCCGTGACGCCGAGGAAGGGCGGGCCAGAGCCGAGCTGGCCCGGCGCCGGGTAGAGCAGGCCCTGAATGACGCCCTGCTGGGCAAGGTGTTGCCGCAGAAGGTGGTGGATTTTGTCCGCGAAGCCTGGAGCCAGGTGATGCTGCTCAGTTGCCTCAAGCACGGCGACGACTCGCCAGAGTGGCAAACTGCGGAGCAGACCCTGCTGGAGCTGATCTGGAGCGTGCAGCGCCATGAACAGCCGGATACTGCCATGCGCTTGCTGGCGCTGGTGCCGGGGTTGCTCAAGGGCCTGCGCGAGGGTTTGAGCGCGGCGGCTTTCGATCCTTTCGCTACCAGCGAGTTCTTCAGCCAGCTGGAGCTCCTGCACTTGCAGGCATTCGAGCGCGAGGCTCAGGCCCCGCAACTGCAGGGTGCCGTCCTGGAAGCAGACCCTGCACACATGATCGTGGTGGCCGAAGAGATTGTCCTGCCCAGTGCTGAAGAGGGCCCGCTGGAAGTCGCGCCGCTGGCGTTGCCGGCCAACGACCCCAGCGTGCAATGGGTGGACCAACTGCGGCTTGGGGCCTGGGTCGAATTCCTGGAGGACGAGGACAACACCCTGCGCTGCAAACTGGCGGCGATTGTTCCCCATCCGGTGGCCAAATACGTGTTCGTCAACCGCACCGGCATGAAGGTGCTGGAGCGTACGCGCATGGGCCTGGCCCTGGAGTTCCAGCGTGGCGCAGTGCGCGCCCTGGATGACACCCTGCTGTTCGACCGCGCCCTGGAATCGGTGATCGGCAACCTGCAGCGACTCAATCACGGCAAGTGATCGCAACCCGAGGGGATAACGCGGCATACTGGGCCACCCAAGGCTTTAGTTGAAGGAATCGGTATGCGGCTGGACCCTGCCACGGGGTGGTGTCATGGCGTACGGCATTGCCCGTCACCCAATTTCAATGAACGTCCGGCGGGCGAGATTTCCCTGCTGGTGATTCACAACATCAGCCTGCCGCCGGGGCAGTTCGGCACCGGCAAGGTGCAGGAATTCTTCCAGAATCGCCTTGATGTCACAGAGCATCCCTATTTTGCCGGGATCGCCGATCTGCGTGTTTCTGCGCATTTTCTGATTGAGCGTGACGGCGCCGTCACCCAATTCGTTTCCTGCCTGGATCGGGCCTGGCATGCCGGTGTCTCGAGTTTCCAGGGGCGTGAGACGTGCAACGACTTTTCCCTGGGCATCGAACTGGAAGGCACCGATGATCAGCCTTTCAGCGATGCTCAATATCACTCGTTGATCAGCCTGAGCAGGCAACTGCGGCGGGCCTTCAGCGACATCACGCCACAACGGATCTGCGGGCATAGCGACATCGCGCCCGGGCGCAAGACCGACCCGGGCCCGGGATTCGACTGGGTACGCTTTCGTGCCGCCTTGGAGAAGGGGGAAGGACAATGAGTTTTCTGGTGTTGCTGTTGGCGGTGTGGATCGAGAAGTTCTCGGCCCTGCGCCAGCGGGTACAGCGTGATGGCTGGTGGCTGGGGGAACTGGCGCGGCTGGAGTCGAGCCCGCGTATGGCCGGGCATCCGTGGTGGCTGCTGATCGTCATGGTGTTGCTGCCGGTGGCGCTGCTCGGGCTGTTGCTGCTGGTGCTGGAGCCCATCGCTTATGGCTTGCTGGCGCTGCCGGTGCACCTGCTGGTGGTGATCTACGCCCTGGGTCGCGGCGATCTGCTGGGTGAGCTGGGCCCGTTCCGTGACGCCTGGCGGCGTGAGGATCTGCAAGCGGCAGCCCATGTCGCAGAACGTGACCTGGGCATCTGCGCCGAAAATGGCGAACAACTGCTGGAGCGAGTGCAGGGCCACCTGCTGTGGCAGGCCTTCCAGAGTTTCTTCGCGGTGATCTTCTGGTACTTCCTGCTGGGGCCGGTAGCGGCCCTGAGCTATCGCCTGTTGGCTCTCGCCGCCGAACATGGCAAGAACCCCGCCCTGGTCGAACGCGCGGGGCAGTTGCGACATGCCTTCGACTGGTTGCCGGTGCGCCTGCTGGCGGCGAGTTTTGCCCTGGTGGGCAACTTTGTCGCAGTCGGGCGGGTGATGCTCCACGAGTTGCTCAACTGGCATATCGGTGCCGCGCAGTTGGTGGAAAAGGTTGGCCTGGTGGCCGCGGAAATCCCGCCGCCGGAAGTCGGGCCCGAAGGTATCAACAGCCTGGATCGTATCTGGGAGCTGTTGTTGCGGGCGGCGGTGCTCTGGTACGCCGGCTTTGCCCTGTGGACCGTCCTGGCCTGAGGTGAGCAAGGGCTGGCCCCAACCGCCCACCGAGGGTTTTCTGGCGCAGCGCATCGCAGAGAGTGCGACGGCTGCGCCGTCGATCGGGAGCAAGCTCCCTCGCCACAGCCCGCGAGCGTCCCCTGGATGCCGCGCTGGCGGTTAACTTTAAGTTACAAAACCTCCCACGAAATTGAGCTATACAGACGGAGCGCCGAATAGTGGCTATCTGCTGCCTTCGCCTGCCTGCCAATAACAATAAAAGAAAAGGGAGACTTCTTTGTGAAGAGCTTGCTCTATCCCGCTGTCGCGCTGATGAACCGCCTGAGCTTCGGCATGAAGTTCAGCCTGATCAGCGTGCTGTTCTTTCTACCCATGCTGGTGACCAACTTCTATCTGGTGCGCGACTCCTACCGCGAATTCCAGGGCACCCGGGTCGAACTGCAAAGCCTCGACCTGCTGGGCAGCAGCCTGGCCCTGCGCCGAGACCTGGAAACCCTCAATAACCTGGTGCAGATCAACGCCAGCCTCGGTCAGTCCGGCAAGGCAGGGGACCTGGAAGGCAAGATTGTGGCCCTGGAGAAATCCGTGCTGGAACGCCTGCAGGCCTTGCAGGCGGTAACCACGGACCCACAGCAGGTGGAGGTCTTCAACGCCAAGCGCGATGAACTGGTTGCCGCCTTCAAGACCCAGCAAGTGGAAAGCTCGCTGCTGAACAAAAGCGGCCTGATCGGCAAGTTGCTGGGCAGCGCGCAGTTGTTCAGCCAGATCATCGCCAGCCAGTCGGGCCTGAGCCGCGATGGCCAGGGTGACATTCGCCAGCTCAGCGAGCTGATCACCAGCGTCACCCCGCAGGTTACCCAGATCCTCGGTGAAGGCCGGGCCATGGGCGCCTACTCCCTGGGCCAGGGGTTCCTCAATTCCTCGTCCAGCACGCGTTTCGACGAATTGCTGGTACAGATCGAAAAGCTCCAGGCCGAATACGGGCTCAAGTTGCAGGATGCCCTAGGGTCCAGCCGCGCTGCCCACGATGCTCTCGACACGCTGGCCACGACCAGCAAGGGCAGCCTCAAGCAGGCCAGCGAGCTGTTCGAGGAGCAGGTGGTGATGGCCGATACCCTGGATGCGCCCTGGCAGGCCTTCTACGACCAGGTCAGCGGGCTGATGGCGCAGACCTACCAGCTCAATGAAGGCACCTTGAAATTCCTGGATGTCGAGTTGCAAAAGCGCCTGGAGCAGAACCGTCGCCACATGGTGCTGCTGGTGGCGGCCCTGGCCCTGGTGTTTCTCTCCATCGTCTACCTGTACGGCGGTTTCTACGCTTCCACCCGCACCACTCTGCGGCGCCTGGGCGCGATGATGGACAAGGTAGCGGCGGGGGACATGACCGTCAGCTTCACCGCCCACAGCCGCGACGAACTGGGGGAACTGGGCAGTGTGTTCAACGGCACCGTGCTGAAAATCCACGACCTGATCGAGCGGGTTGGCCACACCGTCAGTGAGGTGGAGCGCCAGGCCGGGCAAGTGCAGAGTGTATCGGCCCAGAGCAATCAGGCCGTGGCTGGCCAGCGCACCCAGATCGAGCAAGTGGCCACGGCGATGAACCAGATGTCCGCCACCTCCCAGGAAGTGGCTCGCAGCGCCGCGGCGGCGGTCAGCAGCGCCCACAGCGTGAACGACGAAACCATCAGCGGCCGCGGGCTGGTGGAGTCCCAGCAGGGCAGCATTGCCCGGCTCGCCAGCGAGATCGACCAGTCGGTGCTGGTGATCAACCAGCTGGCCAGCGACAGCCAGTCCATCAGCCGGGTGCTGGAGGTGATCAAGAGCATCGCCGAGCAGACCAACCTGCTGGCCCTCAATGCGGCCATCGAGGCCGCGCGCGCCGGTGAGCAGGGCCGTGGCTTTGCGGTGGTCGCCGATGAGGTACGGACCCTGGCCAAGCGTACCCAGCAGTCCACCGAGGAAATCGAGGACATGATCGGCAAGCTGCATGGCGGCGTCAGCGCGGCGGTCAAGGCCATGGGCAGCAGCCACGCCATGGCCAACGGCACGGTGGACCAGTCGGAGAAGGTCCAGCAGGCGCTGGAAAATATCCTTGGGGCGGTAGGCATGATCGTCGACCAGAACCAGCAAATCGCCGCGGCCGTGGAGCAGCAGACCGCGGTGGCCCACGACATCGACCAGAACATCGTCGAGATCAATCGTGCCGGTGAGCGCACTGCCGAGGGCGCGCACCAGACCGAGGATGCCAGCCGGCAGCTGTCGGTCCAGGTGGTGCAACTGAAGCAATTGATCGGCGCTTTCCGCGTCTGAGCAACGTGCTCCCGCTCTTGGCGAGGCCCCGGAAACCAGGGGCTTCGCTGCTTTGCATACAATCGGTAGTAAATGAATGCTTTGTTTGTCGCGTGTTTCCTGTTTTCCTGCGCGTCTGATTTTTCAGCCCCGGTGATCCCGCAGGCTGTTCGACCAGTTGGCCATGTGCCTTGCATGGCCCTGAGGAAATACGTTGATGACTGCCACTTCTGGAATCCAGGGCCGCTGCGCCCATTGCCAGACCCTCCTTGAACTCGAACCCTGGCAACTCAATGCCATGGCGTTGCACGAACCCTTCAACTGCCACCATTGCCACAAACCGCTGAAGCTCAGTTGCCCCCAGCAGATCAAGCGCCTCAAGTCCCTGGGGTCGTTGGCCACCCTGCGCGCGACCCTGATCGTGCTGTGTGCCACGGTGCTACTGGTGACCCTGGTGCTGGAGTGGGTCGGGCTGGTGAGCCTGGGCCAGCAACTGAGCGTTTCCACGCTGATGCTGGCGAGCTACCTGCTGGTGATGGGGATTGCCCGTCGGCGCCAGCGCCGGCCACTGCTGCTACAGGCCGGCTGAAGACCAGCCGAACAGTTCGCAGGCGTTGCGGGTGCTGGCGCTGGCCAGTTGCTCGGAGGTGATGCCGATGATCTCTGCCAGGGCGGCGCAGATGGCCGGCAAATGCTGCGGGCTGTTGCGCTGGCTGGGGAACATCGCCGGGGCCATGTCCGGTGAATCGGTTTCCAGCACCACGGACTCCAGGGGCAACCCGGCGATCACCTTGCGCAAGCGCAGGGCCTGGGGCCAGGTAGCGGCGCCGCCCAAGCCCAGCTTGAAACCGAGCTTGAGGTATTCCCGGGCTTCCTCGCGGCTGCCGGCGAAGGCGTGGATGATGCCGCCGCGCTTGAGCTTGAAGCGCTTCAAGGTGGCGATCACCGCCGCGTGGCTGCGCCGCACGTGTAGCAGGGCGGGCAAGTGAAAGTCCGCTGCCAGCTGCAACTGGGCTTCGAACAGCGATTGCTGGCGTTCGCGGTCCAGTTGTTCAAGAAAGTAATCCAGGCCGATCTCGCCCACCGCGCACAGCTGCGGATGCCCCGCCAGGCGTGTCAGCCAGTCGCCCAGTTGCTTGAGGTCGGCGGGTTGATGAGCGTCCAGATAGACCGGGTGCAGGCCAAAGGCCGCGTATAACCTGGCATCGTTCTGCACCAGGTCCCAGACCCGCTGCCAATTGGCCTGATAGACCCCCAGCACCACCATTCGCGAGACTCCCTGGGCGCGGCTGTCCGCCAGCAGCGCCTCACGGTCGTCGTCGAAATCCGGAAAATCCAGATGGGTGTGGCTGTCGATCAGCTCCATGCTTCAAGCCTGTCGGATACGCTGTTTGAAGGTCCGCGCGATGGCCTGAACGCCAGGCTGGTAATGCGCTTCTTCAATCGCCGCCAAGGCCAGTTGCAGGGCTTTTTCGGCGATCAGTTGATGCTGCTGGGCCATGGCGTTGACCGGCAGCGGCAGGAAATCCAGCAACTGGGTATCGCCAAAGGTGCCCAGGCGCAGCGGCCGGGATTTGAGCGGGAAGTCGTGCAAGGCATCGAATACCCCTTGCAGCAGGACATAGGAGGTGGTCACCAGGGCATCCGGCAGATGACCCAGGCGCTGCAGCAGCTCTTCCATCAGCTGGCGGCCGCAATCACGACTGAAGGCTTCGCCGTGCTCGATCAGCACCTCGCCGCCGAAACCCTCGAGGGCCTGGCGGAAACCGGCGGCACGCTCCTGGCTGATGCTCAGTTCCGGGCGCGCACCGATCAGTACGATCTGCTTGGGCTCAGGCTCAAGCAGGCTCTGGGTCAGGTGCAGGCTGGCTTGCAGGTCATCGCTGATCACCGAGCAGAACAGCTCGGGCGGCATCACCCGGTCGATGGCGATGATCGGCAGGCCCTGGGCCTGCAACTGCTGGTAGCTGTCGTCTTCCGGCGGCAGGCAGCTGGCGACGAATAGCGCGTCGCAACGCCGGGCGCGGAACAGCTGGAGCAATTGTCGCTCGCTGTCCGGAGCGTCGTCGGAGCTGGCGATCAGCAGCTGATACCCTCGGGCCCGGGCGCCTTGCTCCAGCAGCTTGGCGATGCGTGCGTAGCTGGGGTTCTCCAGGTCCGGGAGAATGAAACCCAAGGTACGGGTGTGCCGGCTGCGCAAGCCGGCCGCCTGGGGGTTGGGCGTAAAGCCGTGTTCTTCCACCACCGCCCGCACCCGTTCCACGGTGGCGTTGCTGATGCGTTGTTGTTCGGCCTTGCCGTTGATGACGTAACTGGCGGTGGTCACAGACACACCGGCCAGGCGAGCGATATCACTGAGTTTCAACCCGGGATTTCCTTGTTTTTGGTGCTTGCCCCGATATTTTCGCCAATCCTACCTGATCTGGGCAGGCGACCAACGTCGGAACCGGCAATCGACCAGAAGGACTTCAAGCGCTCGAGATTATGGAGTAACGTACCAAACTTGCTAGATTAAACGTTTCAGCAAGCGTATTTTCTAGGCCCAAGCCCGAACGGAAAACGCCCCTGCCAGGCACCGAGTCCCGTTTGTGGCAGTAAAGACGCCTACGCTGCTTACTTAAAACAATACCTAGCGCCGCCCCCTGCCGCGCTAAATAGGAGAAGCCATGCTCGAGCTCACTGTAGAGCAGATATCCATGGGCCAGTCGGCTGTGGATAAGTCCGCGGCGTTGCACTTGCTGGCCGGCAAACTGGTGGCGGACGGCCTGGTGGCCGAGGGTTACCTGGCTGGTCTCCAGGCCCGCGAAGCCCAGGGCTCGACCTTTCTTGGCCAAGGCATCGCCATTCCCCACGGCACCCCGGAAACCCGCGACCAGGTCTTTGCCACCGGTGTGCGCCTGCTGCAGTTTCCCGACGGCGTGGATTGGGGCGACGGGCAGATCGTCTACCTGGCCATCGGCATCGCGGCCAAATCCGACGAGCATTTGCGACTCCTGCAACTCCTGACCCGCGCCCTGGGTGAAACCGACCTGGGCCAGGCCCTGCGTCGCGCCAGCTCTCCCCAGGCCCTGCTCAAGTTGTTGCAGGGCGCACCCCAGGAACTGGCGCTGGACGCACAGATGATCGGCCTCGGTGTGGCGGCGGAAGATTTCGAAGAGCTGGTCTGGCGCGGCGCTCGCCTGCTGCGCCAGGCCGAGTGCGTGAGCAACGGCTTTGCCGCGGTGCTGCAACAGGTGGAGGCGCTGCCCCTGGGTGACGGCCTGTGGTGGCTGCACAGCGAGCAGACCGTGCTGCGCCCGGGGCTGGCGTTCGTCACCCCGGACAAACCCATCCGCTACCTGGGCCAGCCCCTCAGCGGCCTGTTCTGCCTGGCCAGCCTGGGGGAAGCCCACCAGGCCCTGCTGGAGCGCCTGTGTGCGCTGCTGATCGAAGGCCGTGGCCAGGAATTGGGCCGCGCCACCAGCAGCCGCGCAGTCCTGGAAGTGCTCGGTGGCGAGTTGCCGGCGGACTGGCCCAGCGCCCGCATCGCCCTGGCCAACGCCCACGGCCTGCATGCGCGCCCGGCCAAGGTGCTGGCGCAACTGGCAAAGAACTTTGAAGGCGAGATCCGCATCCGCATCGTCGATGGCAAGGATTCTGCGGTCTCGGTCAAAAGCCTGAGCAAGCTGCTGAGCCTAGGGGCGCGGCGCGGCCAGGTACTGGAACTGATCGCTGAACCCAGCATTGCCGCCGATGCCTTGCCCGCGTTACTGGCAGCCATCGAAGAGGGCCTGGGCGAAGAGGTCGAGCCATTGCCGGCTGTCAGCACGCCTCGGCAAGAGCCACAAGAGGTCGTCGAGCCGCTCAGCGCCCCGACCTCCGGCAGCCTGATCCAGGCCATCGCCGCTGCGCCCGGAATCGCCATCGGCCCGGCCCATATCCAGGTCCAGCAAAGTATCGATTACCCACTGCGGGGCGAGTCCACCGCCATCGAGCGCCAGCGCTTGCAGCAGGCCCTGGCCGAGGTCCGCGAGGACATCCAGGGGCTGATCCAGCGCAGCCAGGCCAAGGCCATCCGCGAAATCTTCATCACCCATCAGGAAATGCTCGACGACCCCGAACTGAGCGATGAAGTGGACACCCGCCTCAAGCAGGGCGAAAGCGCCGAAGCGGCGTGGATGACCGTGATCGAAAGTGCTGCCAAACAGCAGGAAGCCCTGCAGGACGCCTTGCTCGCCGAGCGCGCCGCCGACCTGCGGGACATCGGCCGCCGGGTGCTGGCGCAACTGTGCGGCATTGAAACCCCGGCCGAGCCGGACCAGCCCTACATCCTGGTGATGGATGAAGTAGGCCCTTCGGACGTCGCGCGCCTCGATCCGACCCGGGTCGCCGGTATTCTCACCGCCCGCGGCGGCGCCACCGCCCACAGCGCCATCGTCGCCCGGGCCCTGGGGATTCCGGCCCTGGTGGGCGCGGGGGCCAGCGTGCTGCTGATCAAGTCCGGTACGCCCTTGTTGCTGGACGGCCAACGCGGGCGCCTGCATGTCGACGCTGATAGCACGACCTTGCAACGGGCGGCCGAAGAGCGCGACAACCGCGAGCAACGGCTCAAGGCGGCCGCCGAGCAACGTCATCAGGCGGCCCATACCACCGATGGTCACGCGGTCGAGGTGTTCGCCAATATCGGTGAAAGCGCCGGTGTCGCGGCCGCCGTGGAAAACGGCGCCGAAGGCATCGGCCTGCTGCGCACCGAACTGATCTTCATGGCCCATCCCCAGGCCCCGGACGAAGCCACCCAGGAAGCCGAATACCGCCGCGTGCTCGACGGCCTCGCCGGGCGTCCGCTGGTGGTGCGCACCCTGGACGTGGGCGGCGACAAACCGCTGCCTTACTGGCCGATCGCCAAGGAGGAAAACCCCTTCCTCGGCGTGCGCGGCATCCGCCTGACCCTGCAGCGGCCACTGATCATGGAAGCGCAATTGCGCGCCCTGTTGCGCTCGGCGGACAACCGCCCGCTGCGGATCATGTTCCCCATGGTCGGCAGCGTCGAAGAATGGCGTCAGGCCCGGGACATGACCGAGCGCCTGCGCCGGGAAATCCCGGTGGCCGACCTGCAACTGGGGATCATGATCGAAGTGCCGTCCGCCGCCCTGCTGGCGCCGGTGCTGGCCAAGGAAGTGGACTTCTTCAGCATCGGCACCAACGACCTGACCCAATACACCCTGGCCATCGATCGTGGCCACCCGACCCTTTCCGCCCAGGCCGACGGCCTGCACCCGGCGGTGCTGCAACTGATCGACATCACCGTGCGTGCCGCCCACGCCCACGGCAAGTGGGTCGGGGTCTGCGGCGAGCTGGCGGCCGACCCACTGGCGGTGCCGGTGCTGGTGGGCCTGGGGGTGGATGAACTCAGTGTTTCCGGACGCAGCATCGCCGAGGTCAAGGCGCGGATCCGTGAACTGCGCCTGGCCCAGGTACAAACCCTTGCTCAACAGGCCCTGGCCGTCGGCAGCGCCAACGAAGTGCGCGCCCTAGTGGAGGCCATGTAATGGCGAAGATTCTCACCCTGACCCTCAACCCGGCGCTGGACCTGACGGTGCAGCTGGCGCGCCTGGACGCAGGGCAGGTCAACCGCAGCGACGCCATGTACACCCACGCCGCTGGCAAGGGCGTGAACGTGGCCCAGGTGCTGGCCGACCTCGGCCATCAACTGACCGTCAGCGGCTTTCTCGGGGAAAACAATCCGCAGGCCTTCGACCTGTTGTTTGCCCAGCGCGGGTTTGTCGACGCCTTTATCCGTGTGCCCGGGGACACTCGCAGCAACATCAAGCTGGCCGAAGGCGACGGGCGCATTACCGATATCAACGGCCCAGGGCCCGAGGTCAGTGAAGCTGCGCAACAGGCCCTGCTTGAACGCCTGGAACAGATCGCTCCCGGGCATGACGCGGTGGTGGTGGCCGGCAGCCTGCCGCGTGGGGTCAGCCCCGAATGGTTCCAGGCCCTGCTGCTGCGTTTGAAAAACCTCGGTCTTAAAGTCGCCCTCGACACCAGCGGCGCTGCCTTGCGCGCCGGCCTGGCGGCAGGCCCCTGGCTGGTCAAGCCCAACACCGAAGAGCTGGCGGACGCCCTGGGCAGCCCGGTGGTTTCAGTGGCCGGGCAGGCCGAGGCTGCGCGCCAGTTGCGCGCCCAGGGCGTCGAGCATGTGGTGGTGTCCCACGGCGCCGAGGGGGTCAACTGGTTCAGCGCCGCGCCGTCCCTGCAGGCCTTGCCGCCCAAGGTCCGCGTGGTCAGCACCGTAGGCGCCGGCGACTCGCTGCTCGCGGGCATGCTCCACGGCCTGCTCAGCGCCCAGCCGTTTGAACAGACCCTGCGCACCGCCACGGCGATTGCCGCCATGGCCGTGACCCAGATCGGTTTCGGCATCAGCGACAGGGTGCAACTGGCCCGGCTGGAGCAGGGGGTGCGCGTGCATCCCCTCCTAGAACAATAAGAGGGTTGCCCATGAAGTTAGCCATAGTTACCGCCTGCCCCAACGGCATGGTCACCAGCGTGCTCTGCGCCCGCCTGCTGGACGCCGCGGCGCAGCGCCAGGGCTGGAGCACCAGCGTCGAAGTGCACGATGAAGCGCACCCGGAACGCCAACTCTCGGCGGCCACCATTGAGGCCGCCGAGTGGGTGCTGGTGGTCAGCACCGGGCCTGTGGATATGTCGCGTTTTGTCGGCAAGCGGGTGTACCGCAGCAGCCCGTCCCAGGCCCTGCAGGATGTCGATGCAGTGCTGCGTCGCGGTGCCGAAGAGGCCCAGGTCCATGTCGCCACCGAGGCCAGTGCCGAGCCGGTGCTCGAAACAGGCAAACGCGCCCCGCGGCTGGTAGCGATCACTGCCTGCCCGACTGGCGTGGCTCACACCTTCATGGCCGCCGAGGCCCTGCAGCAAACCGCCAAGCGCCTGGGCTACGACCTGCAAGTGGAAACCCAGGGCTCGGTGGGCGCGCGCAATCCGCTGAGCGCCCAAGCCATTGCCGAGGCCGACGTGGTGCTGCTGGCGGCGGACATCGAAGTGCCCACCGAGCGTTTTGCCGGCAAGCGCATTTATCGCTGCGGCACCGGCGTGGCCCTGAAACAGTCCGAGGCGACCCTGAACAAGGCCCTGGCCGAGGGCCGGCTGGAGTCCTCCGCAGGAGGCGCCCAGGCACCGGCCAAACAGGAAAAGACCGGGGTCTACAAACACTTGCTGACCGGGGTGTCGTTCATGCTGCCGATGGTGGTGGCGGGTGGCCTGATGATTGCCCTGTCCTTCGTCTTCGGCATCACTGCGTTCAAGGAAGAGGGCACCCTGGCCGCGGCGTTGATGCAGATTGGCGGCGAGACCGCCTTCAAGCTGATGGTGCCGCTGCTGGCGGGTTATATCGCCTACTCCATCGCCGACCGACCAGGCCTGGCGCCGGGAATGATCGGCGGCATGCTCGCCAGCACCCTGGGTGCGGGTTTTATCGGCGGCATCGTCGCCGGCTTCCTCGCCGGCTATGCGGCCAAGGCGATCAATAAATATGCGCGCTTGCCGCAAAGCCTGGAGGCGCTGAAACCTATCCTGATCATCCCGCTGCTGGCCAGCCTGTTCACCGGGCTGGTGATGATCTACGTGGTGGGCAAACCCGTGGCGGGCATGCTCGAAGCCCTGACCCATTTCCTCGACAGCATGGGCACCACCAACGCGATTCTGCTGGGGGTACTGCTGGGCGGCATGATGTGCGTCGACCTGGGCGGGCCGATCAACAAGGCGGCCTATGCGTTCTCGGTAGGGCTGCTGGCGTCCCAGAGCTATGCACCGATGGCCGCGACCATGGCGGCGGGCATGGTACCGCCCATTGGCCTGGGCATTGCTACCTTCATTGCCCGACGCAAATTTGCCCAGACCGAACGCGAAGCCGGCAAGGCCGCCCTGGTATTGGGCCTGTGCTTTATCTCCGAAGGGGCGATTCCGTTTGCCGCCAAGGACCCGTTGCGAGTGATCCCGGCGAGCATCGCCGGCGGCGCCCTGACCGGGGCTTTGTCGATGTACTTCGGCTGCAAACTGATGGCGCCCCACGGCGGCCTGTTCGTCATGCTGATCCCGAATGCCATCAACCATGCGTTGCTGTACCTGCTGGCGATTGTCGCGGGCAGCCTGCTGACGGCGGTTGTCTATGCGCTGGTGAAACGGCCAGAGACCGTCGAACTGGCCCTGGAACCGGCCAAGGCGGCCTGACCTCCACGGCACATCCGTTGCGGCGCAATCCCGCAACGGCACCCGTTGTAGACGCTGCCGCAGGTTGAGAACGACCTATCTGCAATACGGCCTTCAGCTCCTTGTCACACCCCCTTCATCCCCACTGTCTAAGGTGTGCTTTTTGACCATTGTCAGGGAGTCACCATGAGCGAGTTCAACCTCGGCCGTCGTCGGATCATGCAAATCGCCGGGGCGGGGCTGTTGATGCCGAGCCTGGCGCCGGCGGTGATTGCTTCGGTCAAGGATCGGCCGCAGCTCACCGACGGGGTGCAGTCCGGGGATCTGCTGGGGGATAAGGCGATGATCTGGAGCCGCAGCGATCGTCCGGCGCGGATGGTGGTGGAGTGGGACACGCGAAGCATGTTCAGCAACCCCCGGCGCTCTGTTTCGCCCCTGGCCGATGCCCGCACCGATTTCACGGCGCGGGTGGAGTTGACCGGGCTGCCGGCCAATCAGGCGATCTTCTATCGGGTGACCTTCGAGGACGCCCAGTCCGGCGCGGCCAGCGAGCCCTGGTTCGGCCATTTGCGCAGTGCGCCTTCGCAACGCCGGGACATCCGTTTTGTCTGGAGCGGCGACACGGTAGGGCAGGGCTTCGGCATCAACCCGGATATCGGCGGCATGCGCATCTACGAGGCAATGCGCCTGCGCCTGCCGGACTTCTTTATCCACAGCGGCGACACCATCTACGCCGACGGCCCGGTGCCGGCGCAGTTGACCGTGGAAGACGGGCGCATCTGGCGCAACCTCACCACCGAGGCCAAGAGCAAAGTGGCCGAGACCCTCGACGAATACCGGGGCAACTACCGCTACAACCTGATGGACGAAAACCTGCGCCGCTTCAACGCCGAGGTGCCGCAGATCTGGCAGTGGGACGACCACGAGGTGGTCAATAACTGGTCGCCGAGCAAGCAGCTGGACGAACGTTACGTGGTCAAGGACATTCAGACCCTGGTGGGCCGCGCGCGCCAGGCCTGGCTGGAGTATTCGCCCATGCGCCGGCAGAGCGCCGATGGCGGCGGGCGGATCTACCGCAAGCTCAGCTATGGGCCGTTGCTGGATGTGTTCGTGCTGGACATGCGCAGCTATCGCGGCCCCAACGATGACAACCTCGGCGGCGAGAAACCTTTCCTCGGCCGCGAGCAACTCGATTGGCTGAAGCGTGAGCTCAAGGACTCCTCGGCCCAGTGGAAAGTGGTGGCGGCGGACATGCCCATTGGCCTGGGCGTGCCCGATGGCGAAGTCAGCCCCGGGGTGGCGCGCTGGGAGGCGATCGCCAACGGCGACCCGGGCCCGGCCCAGGGCCGCGAGCTGGAGATTGCCGAGCTGCTGGCGTATTTGCGCAAGCATCAGGTGCGCAACCATGTGTGGCTGACGGCGGACGTGCACTACTGCGCGGCCCACCACTACCACCCGGATCGGGCGGCGTTCCAGGATTTCGAGCCGTTCTGGGAATTTGTCGCCGGCCCCCTGAACGCGGGGAGTTTCGGGCCCAATGTGCTGGACAAGACCTTCGGCCCGGAAGTGGTGTTCCAGAAGGCGCCGCCAGCGCAGAACACTTCACCCTTTGCCGGCTTCCAGTTCTTTGGCGAAGTGCAGATCGATGGCCAGACGGCAGAGCTGAAGGTAATCCTGCGGGACCTGGATGGCGTGGCGGTGTACGAGCACAACCTGCAACCGGCGTAACCATCCCCGCCAACGTCCCGTCCCGTAGGAGCCGGCTTGCCAGCGAATAGGGCCCATGAGCCTTGCGCCGTTCTGAAGGGCGCCTTCGCTGGCAAGCCAGCTCCTACGGAGGGTGCGGCACGATTGATGTAGGAGCCGGCTTGCCGGCGAAGAGGCCCTTGCGCCTTGCGCTGTTCTGAAGGGCGCCTTCGCTGGCAAGCCAGCTCCTACGGAGGGGGCAGCAGGATTGGTGCAGGAGCCGGCTTGCCGGCGAAGCGTCTGACGCCTCAGTAAACGTCGCGGCGGTAGCGACCCTGCTCAATCAGGCGTTCGACGTGGTCTGCGCCCAGTACCTCGATGAGCACCTGATCCACCCCCGACGCCATGCCCTGCAAGCTGCCGCAGATGTAGAGCGCGGCGCCATCGTCCAGCCATTTTTTCAGCTCGTCCGCCGCCTGGCGCAGGCGGTCCTGGACGTAGACCTTCTCGGCCTGGTCCCGGGAGAACGCCAGGTCCAGGCGGCTCAGGTCGCCCCGGGTGCGCCATTCCTGCAGTTCATCCTTGAAGTAGAAATCATGCTCGGCATTGCGCTCGCCAAAGATCAGCCAGTTGCGTTGCTGGCCCTCGGCGATCCGCGCCTTGAGCAGGCTGCGCAAGCCCGCCAGCCCGGTGCCGTTGCCCAGCAGAATCAGTGGGCAAGGTTCGGCCGGCAGGTGGAAGCCGCTGTTGCGCCGCACCCGCAGGCTGATGCTCGAACCCACCGCAGCATGCTCGGTGAGCCAGCCGGAACCGATCCCCAGGCTGCCGTCGGCGTGGCGTTCCTGGCGTACCAGCAGCTCCAGGCAACCGTCGGCGGCAATCGAGGCGATGGAGTATTCGCGCATGCTCAGGGGCACCAGGGCATCCACCAGGGCCTGGGCGTGCAGGCCCACCAGGTGGGTGCGGTTTTCTGGTAGCTGGCGGCTGCCCAGGGCCTGTTCCAGGCTCTCTTCCAGGCCGTCGAGCTGGACCCTGGCCTCGCCGGAAAGCCCCAGGCCGTCGAGGAAGTATTCGACCATCCACGGGCTGTTGCGCGGCATGACTTCCACCAGGTCGCCAGCCAGCCAGCTGCTGGCGCTGGGGGCCAGCAGTTGCAGCAGGTAGACTCCGGAGCCGCTGCTGTCGGGGTTGAGCAGGGTGCGGCTCTTCAGGGTCCAGTTGTCGAAGGCCGGGGCCTGCCACAGGTCTACCGGGGCATGGCCGGTGAGCTGGCCCAGTTGCTGCTGCCAGTGGCGCAGGGCGTAGCTGTCGCCGCTGTCCACCTCGATGGGGGCGAACAGGGTGCTGCCGCCCTGGTTCGACAGCCAGCCGTGCAGGCGTCGGGCAAAGCCGCAGAAGTGCTGGTACTGGCGGTCGCCCAGGCCGAGCACGGCGTATTGCAGGCCTTGCAGCGACAGCTCGCGGCCCAGCAGCTTGCGCTCGAAGCCGCGGGCGCTGTCCGGTGCTTCGCCGTCGCCAAAGGTGCTGACCACGAACAGCGCGCGCTGGGCGTCACGCAGGTCCTGTTCGCTGAGATTGCTCAGCGGCTGGACCTTGGTCGCCACCCCGGCAGCCTGCAATTGCCCGGCGGTCTGCCAGGCCAGTTGCTCGGCGAAACCGCTCTGGCTAGCGAAGCCGATCAGCCACGCCGAGCCGTCGGGGGCGGTACTTTCCAGGCCCTGGCGGGCCTGCTTGATCTGGCGCTTCTTGCGTCGGCGATCCAGGTACAGCAGCCAGCCGGTGACGAAGAACAGCGGCATGGTCAAGGAGGCCAGGGTCAGCAGGATGCGCCCCACCAGGCCGAAGTAGCTGCCCACGTGCAGCGCGTAGACGCTGGTGAGCAACTGCGACTTGAGGCTCTTGTCGGCGTAGCGGTCATGACGGCTGATCACCCCGGTGGCCGGGTCCAGGGTCAGTTGGTTCAGCGCCCGTTCGTGGGGGGAGGTCTTGAGCAGGTAGAACACCGTCACCGGCTGCCCGGCCACGGCAGGCATACGGATGTTGTAGGCATTGAGGTCCTTGCCGGCGGCGCTGTAGATGCTGCTCCACATGGCGTTGTAGTCCGCCACCGGGGCCGGGCCCTTGGGCGGCGGGCCACCACGGCCGCCACGCTGGCGCTCGCTGTGTGGCGCATCGGAGAGCAGCTTGGTCAGGCCCTCCCGGTACCAGTCGTAGGACCAGTACAGGCCGGTGAGGGCGAACAGCAGGTAGAACAGCAGGCACCAGGTGCCGAACACGGCGTGCAGGTCCCAGTTGAAGCCGCGGCCTTTCTTGGCCCAGTCCAGGGTCAGCCACACCCGCCAGTTGCCGACCTGGCGCGGCCAGCGCAGGTACAGCCCGGACAGGCAGAAGAAGATCAGGATCAGGGTGCAGGCGCCGGTGATCTGCCGGCCGGTGTCGCCGATGGCCAGGAAGCGGTGCAATTGCAGCATGAGGCCGAAGAAGTCCTGGCCGATGGCGTCGCCCATGAACTCGCCGGTATAGGGGTCGAAGTAGCGCATCTGGCCACGGCGTTCCCCCGGCGGCGGGGTGAAGAACACCCGCGCGGCGTTGCCGCTGTCGGTCTCGACCCAGAGCATGGACACCGTCTTGCCTTCGGCGGCCTGGATTTTTTCCACCAGTTCGGCGGGCGGCAGTACCCCGGCGGGGAGCTTGTCGACTTGCAGCACCGATGGATTGAGGGCGCGCAGGATTTCGTCCTGGAACGACACGGTCGCCCCGGTGATGCCCATCAGGGCCAGGATCAGCCCCGCGCTGATGCCGAAGAACCAGTGCAGCTGGAACAGGGTTTTCTTCAACACGTCACTCGCCTTGTTCGTCCAGAGAGAGGAAACACGGCGCGCATTATGCCGTGTGTTGTCGAGAAGCATTCGTTTTTACATGCAAAAGCCCCAGGCATTGAAATGCGTGGGGCTTGGGCGCCTGTGGCCGTGGCCACAGGAAGGTCTTGCGCTGGATCAGAAGTGGAAGCTGGTGGTCAGCAGCGCGGTACGACCGGCCGCCTGGTTGGCGAAGTGCGCCGCGTAGGCCTTGTCGTAGTAGGTCTTGTCGGTCAGGTTCTGCACGTTCAACTGCAGGTCGACGTTCTTGGTCAGCTTGTAGCTGGCCATGGCGTCGTAGCGGGTGTAGGACGGCACGTACAGGCTGTTGTTGTTATCGCCCCAGACCTTGTCGACGTAGAAGGCGCCACCGCCGATGGTCAGCTTCTGGGTCAGGTTATAGGTGGTCCACAGGCTGAAGCTGTTTTTCGGCGTATTTGGCAATTCATTGCCCTTGGCCGGGTTGGCGAGGCCACTGACTTTACCGCTGCGATCACCGCTGGCGCCCGGATCGACGATGGTGCTGTCCAGGTAGCTGTAGCCGGCGAACACTTGCCACTTGTCGGTCAGCTTGCCGCTCGCAGTCAGCTCAAGGCCGTCAACTCGGGTCTTGCCGGCGTTTTCGTAGGTGTAGTTGCTGCTCAGGACCCGGGTGTTTTCCTTTTCGGTACGGAAGATCGCACCGGTCAGTGCCAGGCGGTCGTTGAACAGGTCCCACTTGGTGCCGATCTCGTAGTTGACGGTTTCCTCGGGCTTCATGTCGCTGACGATGCTGGTCGGCGTGCCGGAGGTGGTGGCAAACGGGTTGGTCTCGGCGCCGTTGTCCAGGGTGCTGCCGACCGGTGTAGCCGAGGTGGCATAGGAGATATAGACGCTGCCGTTGTCCTGCGGCTTCCATACCAGGCCCAGTTGGCCTGTCACGAATTCGCTGGTGTCCTCGGCCTTGAAGGTGGTGGTGCGCGCGGTGTTCTTGGTCTTGGCCTGGGTTTCGAAGTGGTCGTAGCGCAGGCCCATGTTGACCAGCCACTGCGGGGTCAGCTCCAGAGTGTCGGCAAAGTAGATGGCCCGGGTGGTGCCTTCGGTGTCGGTGCCCGCGTAGTTGCGGCTGATGGTGCCGGCATAGGCGTCATCCGGAGTCGGATTCGACAGCGAGGTACAAACGCCAGCAGGCTGCGGCACGTTGCACTTGATATTGGCGTTGTTGGAAACGGTGTAGCCACTTTTGCTCGAGGACTCGTCGGACAGTTCGATGCCGGCGGAGAAGTTGTTCTTGAAGCCGCCCAGCACGAACTCACCATACAGATCGGTCTGGTTGGTGGTGGTGTCGGTGTTCGACACCCGGGTGTTGGCCCGGCGCCAGACGGTGCCACTGCGCACGTTGCCCTGGCTGTCGTCCGGCTGGGTCAGGATGTAGTCCTGCATGCTGGTGCCGTGACGGAAAGTGTTCTTCAGGGTCAGCGAGTCATTCAGGTCGTGCTCGATGGCGAAGGTCGCGGTGTCCACGCGGGACTTGCGGAAGTCGCGGTCGGTCAGGCCATAGAAGTTGCTGCTGTCGCCGCCGTTGACCGGTTTGTCCGGATGGGCCGCGGTGTGGGCGGTACCCATGGAATAGCCGTAGGGAATGCCCGAGTCCGGCAGGTCATCGCTTTCCAGATGGTAGTAATCGAGGAATACCCGGGTGTCGGTGCCTAGGCCGAAGGCCAGGGACGGGGCGATGCCCCAGCGGTCGTAGTTGACCTTGTCTCGTCCGGCGACGTTGCTTTCATGGCTCATCAGGTTCAGACGGCCGGCGGCGGTATCGCTGAACTGGTAGTTGCCATCCAGGGTGTAGCGCTGGGTCTGATCGGAGCCCCAGGTGAAGCCACCGTCCAGGGAGTTGCCCAGGTGCGCCTTCTTGCTCACCAGGTTGATGCTGCCGCCAGCGGCGCCACGGCCGCCCATGGCCGAGTTAGGGCCTTTGCTGACTTCGATGTTTTCAACTGCGAAGACTTCGCGGCTTTGGGCACCTGTGTCGCGGACGCCGTCCAGGTAGGTGTCACTTTGGGCGTCGAACCCCCGGATGAACGGACGGTCGCCCTGAGGGTTGCCGCCCTCACCGGCACCGAAGGTGATACCGGGCACGGTACGCAGGGCGTCCTGCAGCGAGGTGGCCGCGGTGTCCTTGAGTACTTGCTGTGGCACCACGGTCACCGAGCGTGGGGTGTTCACCAGCGGCGCGGTGTACTTTTTCGAGGAGGAGTTTTCGACCTTGTAGGACGTCTGGTCCTGGGCCTCACCGGTAATGCTGGTGGCTTCCAGGGCAATGGCTTTGCCCGAAGTCTTCTGCTGAGTCTCTTCAGCCGCCTGGACCATATGGCCTGCGGAGCCGGCGGTGATCGCCACGCCAATTGCAGACGCCAGCAGGCGTGGTGAACTGACAGCGGATGGTGGTTGTTGGCGTGACATGTTTTTCCCCTCCCCAAGGATTTGAGGCGGCGGAATATAGGGGAAAGAAACATTTGTTATCAATTGCGAAATATTGCTATTCGCACTTAATTTACATTCTTTACAATTTGCCTTTACGGTTTTTACGTTCTCATGCGTCCCGGGGTTTTACACAGTCAATAAGAATCAATATCATTGACGGCCTTTCGCTCTGCAGGTACCTGGCCATGTTGCTGCACATCCCTGGCGTGTTCACCCGTGACGAGGTCGGGCGCATCCGTGAAGCCCTGGAACAGGCGGACTGGGCGGACGGCAAGATCACCGCCGGTTACCAGTCGGCCAAGGCCAAGCACAACCTGCAACTGCCGGAAGGTCACCCTCTGGCCCAGGAGATCGGCGCGGCGATGCTCGATCGCCTGTGGCAGAACCCGCTGTTCATGTCCGCCGCCTTGCCGCACAAGGTGTTTCCGCCGCTGATCAACTGCTACACCTCCGGCGGCAGTTTCGATTTTCATATCGACAACGCGGTGCGCCAGCCCAAGGGCAGCCCGGAGCGGGTGCGTACGGACCTGTCGTCGACCCTGTTCTTCAGCGACCCCGAGGATTACGAAGGCGGCGAGCTGGAGATCCAGGACACCTTCGGCCTGCAGCGGGTCAAGCTGCCGGCGGGGGACATGGTGCTGTATCCAGGCACCAGCCTGCACAAGGTCAACCCGGTGACCCGGGGCGCTCGCTACGCCTCGTTCTTCTGGACCCAGAGCCTGGTGCGCGAAGATAGCCAGCGCGCCTTGCTGTTCGAGATGGACGGCGCGATCCAGGAACTGACCCGGGACGTGCCCGAGCATCCTTCGCTGATCCGCCTGACCGGCACCTACCACAACCTTCTGCGTCGCTGGGTCGAGGTGTAAGCCGTGACTTTTCAACTTCGTCGCGAGGAGCTCCTCGACGGCGCGCAACTGAGCGCCATGCTTGAAGAGAGCCCGGCCCGCGCGGCCCAGGCGGTGCTGGCCGCTGCTTCCGAGGGCCTGCTGGAAGCCCAGGCGCTGCTGGGGCAGATCCTCCTCGACGGTCGCGGCATCCAGCAGGATCAACCCCTGGCGGTGCGCTGGTTCGAGATCGCCGCACAACGTGGGCACCTGATGGCGCGCAACATGCTCGGGCGCTGCCATGAGCACGGCTGGGGTTGCCCGGCGGACGCCGCCAGCGCGGCCGGGCACTATCGCCTGGCTGCCGAGGCGGGGCTGGACTGGGGGCTGTACAACTACGCCAACCTGTTGGCCACCGGTCGCGGCGTGGTGCAGAACCATGCCTTGGCCCTGGCCTGCTACCGTCGTGCGGCGGACCTTGGCCATGCCAAATCGATGAACCTGCTGGGGCGCTACCTGGAGGAAGGGCTGGTGTGCCAGGTAGACCTTGAAGCGGCGCGGGACTGGTACCGGCGCTCGGCCGAAGGCGGGGATTTTCGCGGGCAGTTCAGCCATGCGGCGGTGCTGGCCGATACCGGGCGTACCGACGAAGCCGTGGAGTGGCTGCAACGGGCTCTGGCCGGTGGCAACCTGAATTTTCTCCGGGTAGCTGGTGGTTCGTTATTGAGTGCTGGTAGTCCACAGGTCCGAGGTATGGCCCGGGCTTATTACCAGCGCGCTGCCGAGATAGGGGATGTGAGGGATCAAGAGCAGTTAGCTATTCTGCTTGAGCAGAAACTGCTCAGTTAACCAACGGCGAAGCTGTTTTTTGGATGACCCTGTGCTGAGGGGGCCCCCATGCGCCGTCAGATTCTGCTCTCAGGCACTACTACTATTTCTGCCTGGTCCTCGGAGTTGAGTTTTCGTTGGCCACCTTGCTTAGTAGCTTTTCCATCGCCAGGCGTCCTCTTATGGCGTCGAAGTTTTTCTGAATGTACTGCGCTCCGTTGCTGCCCATTCGCTCCCTTAGCGCCTGGTCTTTCATCAGAGTTGCCAGTACCGAGGCTAATTGACGGCTATTGTTCGGTGGAAAGTTCACCCCTGCATCAGCGGCGCTGATGATCGCTGCGGCCTCTCCTTCTACACCGCACAAGACCGGTTTTCCACAGGCCATGTAATCCAGCAACTTGGTAGGGATAGCTCCCTTGAACAGGGATATGTCCTGCAACGTAACCAAACACACATCTGCCGAATTTATGAACCCCCGGGCCAAGCTTTTGGATACCGGTGCCAGTAGCTGCACATTATCAATCTGCAACTGGGCGATGCGACGTTCTATATGAGCCCGCTTCATACCATCGCCGATCAGGAGAAAAAGTAGTTTCTCATCCTTGGAGTGAGCTGCGGCATCGATGATCACGTCCAGGTTGTTGGCTTCTCCCAAAGCGCCGAAGTACAGCACGATCTTGCGCCCCTCCCAACCTTGTTCTTGGCGCACAGCCTGGCCGGCCTTGGCGTCGGGGAAGAGCATCTGGGTATCAATGCCGCAGGTGATAACCTCCAGTTTCTTCGCAGGCCAGCCACGTGCCTGGATGTCATCGTGAATACCCTGGGTCAGGGTCACAATCCGTGCAGCCTTGTCGTATAGCAGGCGTTCCATCCAGTACATGATGCCGATCAGTTGCCGGTTGCTCAGGATACCCATCTGTATCGCTGACTCCGGCCACAAGTCACGAACCTCAAACACCATGGGGATCCGGCGTAACTTGCAGACCAGCCAGACGGATAACATCGGAAAAATCGGTGGCGAAGAAGCCAGTACTACATCAGGCCGAGAAACCTTCATCAATCCAATAGGGGCCGTCAAGGAGAAAGAAATGAAGCTGATCAGGCGTCCGAGGTAGCTGCGATGCAGCTCGGAGTAGGTATAAGTACGGATGATTTCAACGGCACCGTCCTGTTCCCGGCGGACTAGGCGCTTATACCAGGGTTGCATCGGTTGATCTCGTTGCATATACCCAGTTTCGCCAGACACTACTGTTACGTTGTGGCCTTGAGCTGCCAGGTGCTGGGTAAGTTCATATACCAGCGAATGCCCGGGTGAGGAGTGCCCTTGGTAGTATTGATAAACCACTGCCACTTTCATTTGAACATTCCATAAATCTGTTTGAGCTGCTGGCTCTCACGCTGCCAGCTCAGCTCCTCGCGGACTGCAGTAAGGCGTTCGCTCCAGCCCTGCAGGCGTTTCTCGTCGGCAAAGAAGTTTGTGATTGCCGAGGCAATTTGTTGGGGGCTGCCAAGGTTGGTAACGTGACCGATCTTATGGCCTTCTATCAGACGCCTCAGTTCAGGCAGGTCGCTGCCAAGAATCGGCAGGCCGGCCGCGATGAACTCGAACAGCTTGTTTGGTGTGCAGTAGTAGTTATTCAGACATATAGGCTGATAGGGAATTACTCCCGCATCGGCCGCTGCGGTGATTTCAAGCAAGCGGGCTTGCGGAACTGCAGGATGCAGATGCACTCGCGACTGCAACCCTCGGCGCGCTATCAGCCGCTGCAGGGAGGTGGTCAACTGCCCACCTCCCAGCAGTACCAGATGGATTGGCAAGGAACGCAGGAGTGCCATGGCTTCCACCAGTTCGGGCAAATTGCGTCCAGCGGAGAAACCTCCCTGGAACAACAGAATCTGGTGCTCCACTGGAACGCCGAAGCACTGGTGTAAATAAGCGGATTTTGGTTGTAGCGGGCCTATGCGTTCGGCGTTATGGATAACAGATACCTCGGCCAGTCCATAACGCTCCTGCAATTCATGGGCAATGGACGGGTTGACCGTAATGACCCGATCACAGGCATGTATATGCTTGCGCTCGATCTTTGCCCAGCTCAGTTGCTGGCCCCGGGAAAATTCCTGCTCGCAGTAGAGTTCATGACTGTCATACACCAAGCGGGCGCCAGACTCTTGCGCTAGTTGGCGTGCAACCGCAAGCATCGGCAGATCGTGAGCTACCACCACCTGAGCAGGATGTCGTGTCCCGTCAGCAAGAAACAGATTGAGATAAAAGCGTTCCTGATCAACGAGGAAGCGCCAGGCCAGCGACTTGAGGAAACGCATCAGCCGACCGTTCATGGGCAAATGCCGGCGTACTATCCGGTAGGCGTGCAATACCCTGTTTTCTCGGCGCGCTGCGGATTCTTGTTGCGCCCCTATGCGCACGACACGCGGGTCCTCTGTACCTGCAATATCATCCAGAGGCATGGCCAGTATTGTCACATGCCAGCCATCTTCTTCCAGGCTGTCCGCCTGCAGGAGAATGCGCCGATCGATCTGCCTATCGTTGCAAAGCATGAGGGCCCGCGGTTTAGGCTGCAGTTGTTCAGATTCCACTGGGTTTCATATCTCCATCGATGAAGATGCAATGCCACAGTTCGAGGCACAGAAGCCCCCAAACGACGCGGCCAAATTCACGCTCGTTGGACAGTGCTTGTTCCACTGCCGGGATGTGGTAAAGGCCTCTTTGACGGGCACGATCAGAGAGCAGGGTGTCACGAACGAAATCCCGTGCAACGCCTTTGGTCCATTGCGTCAAAGGTGTGGGGAAGCCCATTTTGTCTTTACGGTGAAAGATGTTAGGGGGCACCGCACTGCGTACGGACTCTTTGAAAAGGTGCTTCACCCGGCCGCCGGAGAACTTGATGTTGGGCGGGATGGTGGCGAGGAACTCCACGATGCGATGGTCCAACAGCGGTACTCTGGACTCGATGGAGTTCGCCATACTGGTCCGGTCTTCAACATGAAGGAGTGCCGGCAGAGACCCCTTTAGATCAAAATAGGTCATCTGGTTGACCAGCGAGTGCAATTCAGGGCGATTGAAGATTCGCTGGAACGAGTCGAATGATGAGTAGTTTGATGTGCCGCGCAAGGACTCCTGATTGAACAGCTGGCTCATTCCTTCGCTGCGATCAACCAGGCGGAAGTAACGCTCATCGGCGGGGCCAAACAGGCCATCTCGCCACAAGCTTTGCAACATGGGTTGATAAGTACCGAGCAGAGGCAGGTTGGGTACGATGGACTCAAGTGACACTGCATAGCGACGTTGGTGAGCTGTCTGATTAATTGCGCCAGACAAGCACTTCTCCAGGTAGGCGGCCATGTATCGTGCATAGCCAATGAACAGTTCATCACCACCTTGTCCGCCCATCACGACTTTCACATGATTGCTTGCCAGTTGAGAAACATAGTACTGGGGGATGGCCCCCGGGCCGGCCAGCGGCTCGTCCATGTAATACATCAGCTTGGGCAATATATCCGGCAACGTGTGACCAGAAATGTAGATCTCGTTGTAGTCTGTTCCTGCGAAGGACGAAACCTCCTTGGCGTAAGCGGTTTCATCAAATTGTGGTCCCTCGCTGAAGGCCCCGGTAAAGGTTTTCATCTGTTCGCCGCCGAGCATGCGTGATGCGAGGCAGACGATCGAACTGGAGTCCAGTCCACCCGAAAGGTGGGCTCCTAAAGGCAAGTCCGAGCGCATGTGCAGGCGAATAGAGTCGTCAAGTAAGCCTGAGAGAGTATCGATGAAGTAACGCTCATCATGCTCTTCATCGATGTTGTACTGCAGGTCCCAGTACTGATGGAGCTTGAGCTTGAGCGCAGAATCCTCATACCAGGCAGTCAAGCAATAGCCAGGTTCAAGCTTGTTGATTCCCTTGAAGAGGGTTTTCTCATCTAGGCAGAACTGAAAGGTCAGGTAGTCTTGCAGGCCTTCAGAGTTGGTTTGCGCTTGTACTGATTCATCGGCAAGGAGAGCCTTGATCTCCGACGCGAACATCAGGCGTTGCCCATCGAAACTGTAATAGAAGGGCTTGATGCCCAGCCGATCGCGTGCGCAGAACAACTTTTGTTCCGCCTTGTCCCAGATCGCTAAAGCAAACATTCCCTGCAATCGAGTCAGGCACCGCTCCCCCCACTCTCGATAGGCGTACAACAACACTTCAGTATCTGAATAGCTATGGATCGGATGTCCCTTGCTAATCAGTTCGCGGCGCAACTCTAAATAGTTGTAGATAGCGCCATTGAATACCAGGATATAGCGCCCGTCCTCGGTCACCATAGGTTGCTTGCCGTTTTCCGGGTCGATAATCGCTAGACGTACATGCCCAAGTCCGACCGGGCGCTGGTCATCAAGCCAAATGCCATCGTCGTCGGGGCCTCGGTGGCGAATTGCCGCCATCATTTTGGTTAACCTAGCCCGAAGTTCATTGGATGAGCCCGAGGTGCTCAGTTGACCTGTAATTCCACACATCAGTTTTTCACCGTGTTTCAAATATTGCCATGTCTATCTATTAACAGATAATTAGCTTGTTTCTCAGTTTCTGCTGATAAGCCCGATTAGTAGTTTTTTTCGGCAGGGCTTTTTAATGGTCGATACAAGCTTGATATGATTGTGGCGCATGAAGCTCATATTAAAAACCATATGAAAATCTTAGAGGCTGTTTTGGTAGAGAACTCCTTCAGTGATTTTTCCTGTACCCCAGGTAATGCTCAGGATATCTGCGTTCGGAAGAAAGTCTTGTGGAGCATACCCGCTGAAACGAGTATCCCATTTTTTTGCTCCTGTGATGGAGGACTCATCAGGCAAGCAATTTCCGCCTTGGATGTCCGTAAAACTGCAAGAAACTTTATACCCGAGGGTTGGATCCTTTATTTTCCAATTGTTATTCTCCTTTACCTCAACGATCGTATGGTTGGCCAAACCATTTCGTAGACCAAGAATCCGCCACTTACAGTTTTCTGTATAGCAGTTTTCATATACGTATCGAGCAGCAAAATGGCCGCAATGAAGAACATCATCTTTTTTCGGAGTATTGCCGTAGAAGGCTTTATTCGACTCCAATATACTTCTTGGGAAATGATGGGTTCCGTAGAATTTTTGCCCCTCGACGTCTAATGGTTCTATTTTTTCTGCTTTTCCTGACACAAGCTCGATGTTTCTGATCAGTAGCCTGTTTTGTGCTGCACCTTTTCCTAATGTTAAAGAAAATGTTGTAGGGCCATGGCTTTCAGGTAAGGGAATTATGCTATAGGGCGTGCCGAGTCTTGAGCTGAGATGCAGATTTTCGTCGTTTATTGTGTGGTTTATCGTGGCTGCAAAGCCTTTTTCGTTAGTAGACGTTATCTTCACCAAGTTTGGAACTTCGTTGCGATTTAACCAGAATATTTTAAGCTGTGCGGCTGTAGAGGGGGACGTGCTGGTTATGCAAAGCTCGGAGCCAGAGATATCTACTGCGGAAATATAGTGGCTGAGATCTCCAGGTTTTATTGTTTCTGGCTCATAGCCTTTGTAGTATTTTCCAGCACCGCAGGACTGTAGTTTTACGCTGGTCGTATCAGTCCAGTTCTTCTCTGAAATCAGGGATACCAAGGCCGCCTCCCCCAGGCTAACTTCATGATTGCTGTCCAAGCGTCTGAAAAAGCTCCATGCCATATCCTGAAGTTCATTTTTTGAACAGGATCTGCTGATGCTGCAGTAGCGCCAGAAGTTGTAGAAACTTTTTCCAGCAAAGCTTTTGAATGAAGAGTCTAATAAATCAGTGTTGTCTGCAGTCGCATATAGGCTGGCAACATCACTCACTGTAAGAGGGGCGCTGTTTCTTAATGAGTCTAATTTTTTAATGAAATCATGTTTTTTTGAGCTGATATCTTTCTGGTCAAGAAACTTGCCATTGCTGATGACTTTGTCGTTGACTAGCCAGTTGTCTTGGCTAGGTAGTTTAACTGGGATTAGAAGGTTGCTGGGCTTTTGCTCGGTGTAAAGAAGAGCTTGTGATGTCGAGGATGAAAATAGCAGTGTGTCATTATCTATTTTTTGGCTCTGCAGGAAGTCTAAGTTTGGTTTGATATTCCAGACGAGTTCGTTTGGTTCAGGGACTTTGTATGTAGTTAACGACCCGTCATGGTTATAGAGGCGACCAAAACCTAAGGTGGTACGTTTACCAAAAAAATACTGAGAGGGGGCGGCTGTATTTTGGTAGTTAGTCCAGTCGTTTCCAAATTTTTGGCTCTTGTATTTTTTGGATGACGCCCAACCTTGTTCTACTGGTGTGATAATTTCTTTGAGCTGGAGGTTGTGAAGGTTGTAGATATAGATGCTGGCACGCATTGATGAGGTGACTAGTATTTCGTCAAACTGATTTAATACTGCACTATATGGATAGCTAAAGTAATTAAGTCCTGGCCCCAGGCCACCAAAGGTTTGCAGCGGAGAGAGGGTGTTGGAGTCAAGCAGGCCGATCATTCCTGAATGAGCATCGGAAACGAGTAGCTTGCCCTCTCCGCTGTTAGTTATAGAGGTAGGCCAGAGGTACTCTCCATTCTGCATGTTCCACCCAGACTTGCCTTGGGAGAGGATGCTCTCGCCGGTATTTTTATTTAGTTTTTGGATATTCTTATTGGCAAGGCTTGTTGCGTATATGAAGTGCTCGTCCGCAGTGATGCCATGGGGTTTGCGTAACTCCGAAGTCCAGATTTTATTTCCATTCTTGTTGAAGGCTATAAGATTATCCGAGTCATGGTTGGCGGAGTAAATATTGCCAAAGCTATCCACGAAAATGTTTTTTGGACCTCTTCCAGAGTCGTCTTGAATAGAAGTCTCAACAGTGAACGTGCAGTCTTCAGGGCTTATATTGCCGGTCAATATGTTGTTGCCGGTTTGATTTGCGATATACAGAGTTTTGTTGGTAAAAAATAATCCTGTGGGAGTCCAGGTTTTTTTAATTGCTAAGTCTGATTGCCACTCCGGTTTTACTTCGCAGACGCTCTTTCTCGACTTGTTTAGCAGGATGATGTTTTTGTAGCTGGCAATCGCTATGGTGTCTTTGTCAATCTGGGCTGTTGAGAGCCAGTTATCCGGGGCCGTACTGCTTTCTTTGACATTGCTGTTATCGTATTTTGAGATTTTTACGTCTTTGGCAATTCCAGTGCCCTCAAAGTTCAGCATGGTCGAGGTTGTAGTTTTGTCTGTTGTATTGGATGACAATAGGCCGTAACTTAATACAATAGTTATTGTTATTGTGGAGGAGAATAAAAAAATCTTACTTGAAGTCTTCATTAAAAATTTGCGGCCGGAGTTGTTGGGCGGACTGCGTGATCTGTATTGGGTGAAATATGTTTTTCTAAAGTTTCGCTATAGATTTTTTTCTGGGTTTGCCATGTCAGCGTTACGCGATTTTCTTCTAGGTTTTTTTTCCAGGTTTTTAATGCGATGGCAGAAAATGCGATATCTATAGCCTCGGCAATTTGATGGGGGGTGTTCATTTTTCTGGTCATGCCGAAATCTTTTTTGCGGACGAAACGGTTAAGCTCGGGGGAGTCATTGGCCAAAATAGGAAGCCCAGCCTGAATAAACTCGAAAAGTTTGTTTGGAGTGCAATAATAGGAGTTCAGGTCAACATGTGGATACGGAATGATTCCTATGTCCGCAGAGGCACTATGTTGCAGAAGTTCACTTTGCGGTACAGCTTCCAAAAAGTAGATGCGTGAGCCCAGCAGTCCGAGTGACAGTGATTTTTTCTTAAGCAGCTCACCAAAACTTCCAAAGCCCATCATCACTAGATCTATATCTTTGGTTTTCACCAGGCTGATGGCAGCAATCAAGTTTTCGAGGTTTCTATATGGGGAAAAGCCGCCTTGAAATAGCAAAATTCGTCGTTTGGCTGAGATGTTGAGTTTTTCACGTAACAGGTCATAACGCACCTCGGGTTTGAACTCGGGAGGTGGATCGATTGCATTGAGGAGGGTGACCGGTGTGTCGATTTGATATCGCTGCGCCATTTCCTGAGCAATGGAATCATTGACTGCAAAAACCACATTTGCTTTTTTGATATGGCGCGCTTCTGATTCCGAGCAAATTTTACGCTGTGCTCGGGAAAAGGTTTTTTGCTCGGGATAAAGTTCGTGAGCATCATAAGCGAGTGGGACGTTCCACTTTGCCGCCAGTTCAGCACCTGCCTCTAGTGCTGGAAGGTCATGGACTTGAACTAGATCACTTGGGAACTCGAGCCCATGTTTGACGAAGGCTTGGCGAAAGGGTAGGGGGTCATGCAGCATACGGTTCTGGTAACGAAGTAAAAGAAGCGCCTTGTACAGGTTCCAGTTCAGATGACTAGCATATGTGAATAAGCGTTGAGATATTTTATGTACAAAGGCACGTCGATTTACTCTCCAATTTAGGAAGGTGTTTAGTTTGTACTGGCGTTTCATATATCCTTTGTAAGTTGGATTTTCTGGAACAATATGATCCAGACCTATACGAGTGAGCTGAATACCTTCAGCGGTCAGTTCGTGGGTAGTTTGCTTGTCAAACGATAAAGCAAGCAGGCGCACTGAGTGCTGCTGTAGTATCAATGTAACTGCTTGTGCAACGACCCGGCGATCCAGATGCTGATCGTGGCAAAGCATCAAAATACAAGCCATACGGTTTTAACTCCTAAATTTTCCAACCAAGCACTTCAGTGCTTTTCTGGTGGCAGCTCCTAGCCGATTTTCGAGATGTTGGCTTAGTTTTTTCAATTGCCCCTGGCAAGTATGAAGTTCACTTTGGAGTCTTTGTATTTCAGCTTCCAAGTTGGTTATCAGCTTGAAGGGGCGGATTTCAATCTGTTCTTGGTGAGCTTCAAGTGTTGTATTGCCAAGCTTTCGGTTTTCTGTCTCGGTCTTGCTTAAATGTTCATCGAATTGTGTTCGCACACACACACCAGGAGGCACTTCAGCCAAGTTTTTGATTTGTGCCAAGAGATGGTTTAGCTCTGTTGAATGAGATGAGTATTGCTCTTGGATTTGGCCGTCACTTTGATCCGCTCTGGCTAGAACCTGGCTTAGTACTGCTGCTGGCGTTGGGTTTACAGGGGGCATGGGCTGTTCCAAGGCAGCGGGATCCAGCCAGGTTGGCTTGGTGATCTGCACGAATAATGGCAGGCCCATATGTTCGAATTCGCAGTAAGCGCAATCTTCGTTGTCTGGTACTTGAGCCCAGACTACCTCCGGTCCATGGCCCAGTTTGATAGAGGCAAATGGCTCCTCTGGGGCGCAAGAGGCGAGTACTCCGTAGTAGCCCGAGGCAGGAGGGCGGGGAAGTGGAAGCACGGCACGCTCTTGTCCGTCCGACAAGACGCATCCGTTGAGCAGGATGCCGCAGGCGTCTTCCAACAGCAGGTGCAGTGGGCCGAGGCTGCCGGGCACTCTTCTTACTTCGAGTGCTGGTGTGGGCTCATAAAGCGGGAACTGCAAACGCCAGTGTCCTTCCGAAGACAGTACATGCTGGGCAACTTGGCTGTAGGGGTGCAAGTCAACTCCAGAGCGTTGGCGCTCGAAGTCGATGCATGTCGCGAGTTGGCTGTGATGACGTGCCTGGGTGACGCGCAGAGGGACGGGGGCGGAGATCTGGCGTTGGAAAACTACTAGCACTTCACTGTGGCTACGGCACATCCGGTAATCGCCCAGTGCTTTATAGAGATCTGCCCCTAGGGCTTCTGCAAACAGAGGAGGGAGTGCTGCTGGCACGATGGCCTGATGCCCTCTGCTGCCGCATACGGGGCAGATTGCGGCTTCCCAGCCAGACCACTCGTGAAGAGCCAAGCGCCGTAGGTGAGTTTCTGGAGGCAGCATTGCGCTCCATGGCTCTCCCGTTAATATTGTTGAACGAACTTGCCAACCCGGAGGCGTACGGCGATGGAGGTCGGCATGATCGTAGCTGCGTTGATGCCAGTTGACGTGATAGCAGTTGCCACACTCTGTACAGCGGGTCGTTGCATCCAGGAGCTCCTCGCGAAAGGGCACTGCGACCATGACGACTTTTCCGGCTACCCGGAATAGTTCGCTCCATGCAGCCTCTTCTTCGGCGTCAGGCATATGTTCCAGTGCATCAGTGCTCATGACCAGATCGAAGGCGCCGTCAGCAAATGGCAGGTGTCGTGCATCACCTTTTACGCCTTGCACAGCCAAGCGAGAGAGAGCTTCCTCACTGCTGTCGAGACCGACGATTGTGTCTACACCAAGACCTACCAGCTCCGAGGTCAGTTTGCCGTCACCGCACCCTACATCAAGGACAGAGCCGATGTCATTCGGCCAAAAATCTTGAATGGCTTTCAGCAGGTTGCGCTGTCCAGCCTGCATGGGCTGATCCCAAACCTGCGAGGAGCTGTAAAGTCGAATATCTTGGGTCAAGTAAGCAACTCCCATTGGGCGGGTTGGTTGACTACCCCAATCTGGACATGGATACCTGGGGGAGGTAATACCTTGAGAGCATGACAACGATCGTGAAGGTCGTACGACGCTGGCTCTATAGACGACGCAGGATTCAGCTCACGAAATATGGCGACTGAGACTAGGTAGTCGCCAGGGCCTAGCAGGAGTGGAGAGAAATCAACGCGGATGCCACCTTTGCCCTCAACACAGGCGAAACGCTGGCCGTTCATACTGGCGATCACTTGCATGACACAGATGCCGTCGGGCCGATAGATCGCCACCACCGGGACGGGGTCTTTCACTGCTTGGCTGGCTTCAAAGGCCATGACCGCAAATGCTGCTTCGCCGCTTATCAGAGTGTGTCGTCTTACACCCTCAGCATCAAAAAAGCCGAATCCATTTATGCGGATCTCACCGCTGCCGTACCTGTCGTCAGGCGCAAGCTCTTGCAGATCGGCAAGCAACTCAACGTTTTGGTCGTTGCCCAGCGCCTGATCACTGTGCAACGAAAAGCGCATGAGGTTCCATGAGGGGAACTGGTTCGCAGAGATTTCAGCTAGAGCGACATACTGGTTCTCTTTGGGGGAAAATTGCTCAAGCAGTATCGAGTGACTGGTACTGGCGCGAATATCCATCTTTACCCAGGCATCTTCTGGAACTGATGTGGGCCAGGAAATCTGTAAGGGGGCATGAATGTAACGCCCACCAAAGTTGCCGAATGCCCAGCATGGTTCAATCGGCTCCTGTTTTACCTGTCGCCAGTTCATCAAGGCTGGATCAACTATCAAGCGGGAATCGCCTGATTGCTGGGGCGTCATTTCTATGCGTCCGAGTACACCGCTTGCATTTCCATATTCCAGACTTCGAATCAGCAGAGGTTCAAGGGGAGGTGTGCCGTCTGCCCCGATCAGGCGGAGCAAAGTGGTCTGGCTACTCTCGCGGAGCAGGGCGCCAACCTGCCCTTTGGTCAATGACATGCTCTTGGCACGAACCCTCCGTTCTTCCTCTTCACGGATATTTGCCAAATAGGCTTTACTGACCGGCAAGAGCGGGCCGTCCTGCCGGATGCGTCCCCCTTCAAGCCAGACCCCCCGATCACAGAGCATTTGTACAGAGCTGATATCGTGAGAAACGAATAGGATGGTGGCTCCCTGGCCAGTCAGGGCTTTCATACGCTGGATGCATTTACCCAGGAAATAGGCATCCCCAGCGCCAAGGACTTCATCGATAATCAGTACTTCGGGAGTGATGGTCGTCGCCACGGCAAAAGCAAGTCGTGCATACATACCCGCGGAATATTCTTTGACTGGTCGGTGGAGAAAGCTATCGAGCTCGGTGAAGTCCGTAATCTCCTCGATGCATTCATCTACTCGTGAAGGCTGGATGCCTTGATAAGCGAGAGCTGACCTTATGTTTTCAATGCCGGTGAAGTCGGGATGGAAGCCGGTACCCAGAGTCATCAGCGCCTGTACCTTGCCACTCACCCGGATCTGTCCGCTATCAGCTCGCATCTGTCCGGAAACCAGTCGTAGCAATGTGCTTTTGCCGGCGCCGTTACGGCCAATAAGGGCCACCTTTTCGCCACGCGCTATGTCTAGGTTAATGTCCGATAGTGCTTGAAATACGTCATAGCGTTTTTTGGAAACAGGCCATCCCAACGCATCCAAGGCTCTCCAGCCAGGGTGTTGGAAGCGCCTAAAGCTCTTGTTTACGGCCTTGAGGGAGATTGTCAGATCAGACATGGTCAGCAAATAAAGGCTTGAGTCGAAAAATCAAACTGCCACCCAGCGCAAAAAGGGCAGTTGAGAAAAGTGCGAAGAATCCCAATTGTTGCAATGGAATTGTTCCTTGCATCAGGCATGCCCGATAGAGCTCCATCAGCCATGCCAATGGATTGAAAAGTAATAGGGCGTGCAGGCCCTCGGGCACCATGTCGGCGGTGTAAGCGATGGGGGAAACCATCATGAGGAAGAGGACAAGGATGGGTATCGCTTGCAATAGGTCACGAAAGAACACTGTCAGAGTTGCAGTGATCCAGACCAGGCCGAGCACCATCATGATCTGCAGCAGATATACCAGCGGTACAAGAAGATGGGTCCAGTGAGCTCCATGAAAATGTAGCACTGCTCCCCAAAGTAGCAGCATGCCCATACCCATGGTGGTATGACCAATTAGTACTTCTCTGGCTACTACCAGTTCGATGGGAAAGAGTGTGTTCATGAGTAAGTCGCGATTGGCGACGATACTGCCCGTGCCTGACCCGAATGCTTCTGCAAAAGCCAGGAAGGGAACAAGTCCGGAAAATACCACCAGGATATAGTCGCTCGTTCCTAGCCCAGGAATACGCACTTGGAGGATCTGGACAAAGACCAAGCTATACATGCCCAGGAACAGTAGTGGATAGAGCAACAGCCAAAGCGTACCCAGTACATTGCCACTGGTTCGTTTTTTCAGCCCCTGAACAACTGTGGAGTAGAGAATTTGACGGTGCTGCAAGAGGCTGGCTAACGCACCCATTTCAAGCTTCTTTCATCAGATGTTCAATAATCACGCGACTCGCGCTCCCGTTTCCATATGGAGTGCTCAGATCGTCTTGTTGACCGTCACTCAACTGGCTGAAAGCGTCTAGGATCCGTGTCTGGGATGCGCCCACTATATGGTTCCAGCCTAGAGCTACTGTTTCGACCCATTCGGTTTCGTCGCGCATGGTGATACACGGAACCTGATAGAAGAATGCTTCTTTCTGTACTCCGCCGGAGTCGGTAAGGATTACCTTGGCCGCCTGTTCAAGCGCCACCATATCCAAGAACGCCAGAGGGGGGACGATGGTGAGCTTTTGCAGCAGATGCTCCAATTGATGGTCGCTGATCAGTTTGCGGGTCCGGGGATGTAGCGGTAGAACCACTGGCAGTTCCGCTGTGATAGCGGCTAGCGCCGAAAGAATCTCATTCAGGCGCTCCGGGGAGTCGGTATTTTCCGCCCGGTGACAGGTTGCCAAGGCGAAGCCTTTTTCAGAGAGAGCCAGAGTATCGAGGACCTGACTGGTATTACGGGCACGGTCCCGGTAATAGAGGGCGACGTCATACATGACGTCGCCAACGTTGTGTACCCCTTGAGTGATGCCTTCCTGGGCCAGGTTCTCGACGGCCGTCATGGTCGGGCACAACAGTAGGGTCGAAACCCGGTCTGACAGAATCCGATTGATCTCTTCCGGCATGCGCATGTTGAACGAGCGCAAGCCTGCTTCGACATGGGCTACTGGGATATGCAACTTTGCCGCTGCAAGTGCCCCTGCCAGGGTCGAATTGGTGTCGCCGTAGATAAGCACCCAATTAGGTTTTTCGGTCAGCAGTATTTGCTCGATACCCTCGAGCATGCGAGCCGTCATTGCTCCGTGGCTCCCACCTGATATCTCAAGGTTGTATTTCGGAGCAGGAATCTCCAGCTCATCGAAAAATACCTGCGACATGTTCGGATCGTAGTGCTGACCGGTGTGGATCATGATTTCTTCCAAGATCCCGGGGTGCTTGAGGATTTCTCTTGAAACGGCTGCAGCTTTGATGAACTGAGGGCGCGCGCCAACGATGGTGATGATTTTACAGGTCATGCGTAGATACTCTTTTCAAGGCTTTTACGATTCCCTCGGGGGAGTCGGCGCTGATATTCAAATGCCGCCGGTTCGTACATGGGGTGTAATGATATCGCCCGCCGGCAGCAGAGCTTGATTGGTGATTGTCGGATCCATTCTATTTGGACAGTGTAATGCGTAGGAGGCTCCAGTACCTTTTCGTGGTCATGGGCGGTGTGAATGCATTGCCGCAAAGTTTTGTGACTATCCAGGTACGTATATGGCGAGTGGACAGTTGTACTGGCGAAACCATGGCGTCATGTTGAAGGTTGGGCAATGGATAGAAATAAGGAGTGTTTATTTCGCTACCTTGCCTGATGCCGAAGCTCATTTGGTGTGTGCCACAAGGGCGGGGCCTTTCCTTCACATTGCTCACGAACCGAACCTCAGACTTTTCACGTCCGGAGTGGCCTGATGCAGTGTATAGGCTGCTGCTTGTGGATGTGTTACCTCGGTTTTAAGCCCGTTCTCTATGGGGCGGGCCTCGAGGTCAATGAGCTCGATCATGGTGTAGTGTCCATTTGCGATATCTTTCCAAAGTACACCTGAAGATTATGGCCCTAGTTTCTGGTGTGTCACTCAATACTGTCCTTTTGGCTAGTAGAGTGATTCAACTTCGCAGTTACCCAAGGCGTTTGAACAATCTTCATCCGCTCAGCGATGATTTCATCCCCGTGCGGTACATGGCGCTTTTATGGAGGTCGCACACCATGCGCAAATACGGCAGGTTAGAGCAGTGGATCCTGGTATTCCAGCCACTACCAAGGATTGCCAAGAAATATCTACCTGTTTTTTGCTGTGCAGATTCTATCAGCCGAAAAAAATTGTGACCTTAGGACAAGTCTGTTTTTTCATGAGATCTATCTGTCGCCAGCTGTCAATTCTTGGGTTTTTCCTAGGGGGACAGATGCCACGCCCTGGCGTAGCTGACTGGGGATCTTTCAGCAGCGCAGGTAGCTTTTTCAGAGTCCTCAGCTTCAACACCAATCACAAGTGGGTGTATTGATTGGCGTGGGGTTGCAGATAAAAAAGCCCATGACAAGTCATGGGCTTTTTCTTGCAGCTAGCTGCCGTCTTTAAACGTAGAAGGCCTTCAGCGGCGGGAAGCCGTTGAATTCCACCGCGCTGTAGCTGGTGGTGTAGGCGCCGGTGGACAGCCAGTACAGGCGGTCGCCGATGGCCAGGTTCAGTGGCAGGCCGTACTTGTAGTTCTCGTACATAATATCGGCGCTGTCGCAGGTCGGGCCCGCGATCACCACTTCTTCCACTTCACCTTTCTTCTCGGTCCAGATCGGGAACTTGATGGACTCGTCCATGGTTTCGATCAGACCGGAGAACTTGCCCACGTCGGTGTACACCCAGCGCTCGACGGCGGTGCGGGATTTGCGCGCCACCAGTACTACTTCGCTGACCAGGATGCCGGCGTTGGCGATCAGCGAACGGCCTGGCTCGAGGATGATTTCCGGCAGGTCGTCGCCGAAGTCTTCCTTGAGGAAGCGGATGATTTCCTCGGCATAGGTTTCCAGGCTGTTGGTGCGGGTGATGTAGTTGGCCGGGAAGCCGCCACCCATGTTGATCAGCTTCAGCTCGATACCGTCTTCTTCCTTGAGGCGCTCGAAGATCACCTTGACCTTGGCAATGGCGGCGTCCCAGACGCTGATGTCGCGCTGTTGCGAGCCCACGTGGAACGACACGCCGTAAGGCACCAGGCCCAGGTCGCGAGCGAGGATCAGCAGGTCCATGGCCATGTCGGTCTGGCAGCCGAACTTGCGCGACAGCGGCCAGTCGGCGGTGGTGGAGCCTTCGGTGAGAATGCGCACGTAGACTTTCGAACCCGGGGCGGCCTTGGCGATGTTGCGCAGGTCGGCTTCGGAGTCGGTGGCGTACAGGCGCACGCCCTTGTCATAGAAGTAGCGGATGTCCTTGGACTTCTTGATGGTGTTGCCGTAGCTGATGTTGGCCGGGTTGACGCCGCGGCCCAGCACCTTGTCCAGCTCGTAGATCGAAGCGATGTCGAAGCTGGAGCCTTTTTCGTGCAGCAGGTCGATGATCTCGACGGCCGGGTTGGCCTTGACCGCGTAGTAGACCTTGGCGAATTCGAAACCGGCGCGCAGGTCGTCGTAGGCCTGGGAGATCATCTGGGTATCGATGACCACGAACGGGGTTTCTTGCTGGTCGGCGAAAGACTTCATTTTCTGAAAGGTTTCGCGCGCGAAATAGTCTTCGACGTTAATCGACATGCGTTGGGAACTCCTACTGGCAAACGTTGGTAATCAATGGGTTTAAGGACATGTCATTGATGACAGTGCCTTGTGAACGTCCTCCGTATCCCCACTTTGGTTCGCCTACTTCCCAAGGCATGTCGCCGAAAGCAAAAAGGCCATGGGAAATCTGCCCTTGGCCTTGCTGTCTCGTCGTCAGTACTTGAGCCGGATGGATCGTTTCCAGCATGGACGTTCGGCGCGAACTTTAGGCGGTGAGGGGGCTGAGATCAACAAAAAATGTCGCGTTTTTGCACTTGTCTGACGTGCGTTATCGACACCTCTCTTTGTAGCCGACACAGATGACGGACAGATGTTCCCGAAGAATTCGTCAGTGTTAAAAATACCTGCACGTTCGACGCTTTTGCGTGCCAAGTAGCTGGGAAGTATGAAAGCGTCAACATCGGCGACGTTAGCGGCGAGAGGGCGGTTTGAGGGGGATTTTGGCTGTTTCGGAGGAGGGCGCCGGACAGCTCTGACCGGGGCGGCTGTTGATATTTTTTTCCGGCGTGTGGGTGGGCCAAAAACACCTGGTGGCGAGGGCGCTTGCTTGCGCCGGATGCGCAGCAGCCCCATTCTTTTTGCAAAGAGGGGCCGCTTCACGGTCCCGCGGGAGCAAGCGCCCTCGCCACAGGTTGGTTATTGGCTATTTATTGATCAGGCGACCACTGTTTCAGCCGGCGAGACGATATTGGTCTTCATCCCCCGCGAACGCCCGGAGCTCAGGTAGGCGGCGATGGATTCCTGAGTCACCTCGCCCAGGAACACCCGCTCTGCATCCATCACCGGCAGCCACGAGCGGTTGAACTCGTACATGCGCGACAGAAGAATCCGCAGGTGTTCGTCGTAGGCGGCTGTAGCGTTGAACTCTCGCAGGAACTGGGCGCAGGTGCCGGTCTGACGGTGCAGGTCGCGACGACGTACATAACCCAGAGCCTTGTTCTCGGCACAGGTCACCACCACGTAGCGCCGGTCGTGTTCGTCCATCAGTTCCAGGGCGTCGGCTACCGGGGTTTCCGGGCTGACCGACGGGGCGTTGTCCGCGGCGTCTTCGGCCTTGACCAGCAACAGGCGTTTCAAGGTGCTGTCCTGGCCGACGAAGTTGCTGACGAAGTCGTCAGCCGGGTGCGCCAGCAGGGTGTCGGGGTGATCGATCTGCAGCAGCTTGCCGGCACGGAAGATGGCAATCTTGTCCCCCAGCTTGATGGCTTCGTCGATGTCATGGCTGACCATGATCACGGTCTTGTTCAGCGCCCGCTGCATCTCGAAGAATTCGTTCTGGATCATCTCGCGGTTGATCGGGTCCACCGCGCCGAAGGGCTCGTCCATCAGCAGCAGCGGGGCGTCCGCCGCCAGGGCGCGGATCACCCCGATGCGCTGTTGCTGGCCGCCGGACAGTTCCCGTGGGTAGCGATGCAGGTACTGCTTGGGTTCGAGCTTGATCATGCTCATCAGCTCGCGGGCCCGGTCGTGGCATTTCTGCTTGTCCCAGCCCAGCAGGCGTGGCACCACCACGATGTTTTCCTCGATGGTCATGTTGGGGAACAGGCCGATCTGCTGGATCACGTAGCCGATGTTGCGGCGCAGGGTCACTTCGTCGAGATCGGTGGTGTCCTCACCATTGATCAGCACCTTGCCCGAGGTGGGCATGATCAGGCGGTTGATCATTTTCAGCGTGGTGCTCTTGCCGCAGCCGGAGGGCCCGAGGAACACGCAGATCTCGCCTTCATTGACGGTCAGGCTTACCGAGTCGACGGCTTTGACATCCTTGCCGTTGCTGCGAAAGGTCTTGGTCAGGTTTTGAAGTTCGATCATTTCAGGAGTCCTTTTGGAGTCAGCGAGCGTTGCAGCCATTGCAGAAGCAGGTCGGCGAAGATGGCCAGGAGACTGACCAGCACGGCGCCGACGATCAGCATCGACATGTCGCTGCGGCTGATGGAAGCAAGAATGAGTACGCCCAGGCCGCCGGCGCCGATGGTGGCGGCGATGGTCATGACGCCGATGTTCATCACCACGGCGGTGCGTACCCCGGCGAGGATCACCGGCACCGCGATCGGCAACTCGACCATGCGCAGGCGCTGGCCGAAGGTCATGCCGATGCCGCGGGCGGCTTCACGAATGCCCGGTTCGACGCCGGTCAGCGCCAGGTAGGTGTTGCGCATGATCGGCAGCAGGGAATAGAGGAACACCGCGGTGATAGCCGGTAGCGGGCCCAGGCCCTGGCCGAACTTGGAGTAGAACGGCAGCAGCAGGCCGAACAGGGCGATGGACGGAATGGTCAGCAGCACGGTGGCGCTGGCCTGCAGTGGGCCGGCAAGGGTCGGGAAGCGGGTCATCAGCACGCCCAGGGGCACGCCGAAGACGATGGCCAGGGTGACGGCGATGCCCACCAGGGTGATGTGCTGCCAGGTCAGGCGCAGGACCTGGGCCCAATCGAGATGGGAAAAGGCGTTCAGGAATTCCATGTCTTCTCCTCTTTAGTTGATCGGGTGCTGGCGCAGGAAATCTGCGGCCACGGCGGATGGGCTTTCATGGTCGACGTCGACCCGCGCGTTCAGCTGGCGCATGGTTTCGTCGTCGAATAGCGCCGCCAGCGGCTTGAGCTCGGCGGCCAGTTGCGGGTGGGCGTCGAGGTAGGCCTGGCGTACCACCGGCGCGGCGGTGTAGTCCGGGAAGTAGTGCTTGTCGTCTTCCAGCAGTTTGAGCTTGAAGGCATTGAGGCGCCCGTCGGTGGTGTACACCAGGCCGGCGAACACCTGGCCGTTGCGCAGGGCGGTGTAGACCAGGCCGGCGTCCATCTGCCGGGTGTTCTTGCGGGTCAGGGCCATGTCATAGAGCTTGACCATCCCGGCCATGCCGTCGGAGCGGTTGGCGAACTCGGTGTCCAGGGCCACCAGGCGGTTTTCCTTGGTGTTTTCGGCCAGGGCCTGGGTCAGGTCGCTGATGCTATTGATCTGCGGATGTTCCTTGGCCACGTTCTCTGGCAGCGCCAGGGCATAGGTATTGCTGAACTTGGACGGTGACAGCCAGACCAGGCCTTTTTTCGCATCCAGTTCTTTCACCCGGGCGTAGGACTGTTCGCTGTCGAGTTTCTCGTCGATGTGGTTGTAGGCCACCAGCGAGACTCCGGTGTACTCCCAGATCAGGTCCAACTGGCCACTTTCCTGGGCACTGCGGGCCAGGTTGCTGCCCAGGCCCCCGGTGACGCGGGTGTCGTAGCCCTTGCTGCGCAAGTACTGGGAGGTGATCTCCGCCAGCAGGGTCTGTTCGGTGAAGACCCGGGCGCCGATGCGGATCAGCGGTTTTTCCACGGCGTGGGCCAATGTGCTGAAAAGCAGGGCGCAGCCGAGTATCAGGCTTAATTTCTTCATGTCGGTTCCTTGGCTCTGACGGGCTTAAGACGGGCGCAGACCACGTTCCAGCCAAAGTCGGCTGGCCAGGGTCACCAGGCCATCGAGGAGCAAGGCCAGCAGCGCGGTGCAGGCGGCGCCGAGCAGCAGTTGCGGCTGATTGTTCAGGGCGATGCCGGGGAAAATCAGGCTGCCCAGGCTGTTGGCGCCGATCAGGAAGGCCAGGGGCGCGGTGCCGACGTTGATCGCCAGGGCCACCCGCACACCGCCGATGATGATCGGCACGGCATTGGGCAATTCGACTTTCCACAGCACCTGGCGTGGCGTCATGCCGATGCCGACCGCGGCCTCCTTGAGGGAGCCCTGGACGTTCTTCAGGCCTTCATAGGTGTTGCGCACGATGGGCAGCAGGGAGGCGAGGAACAGCGCGAAAATGGCCGGGCCACTGCCGATGCCGAGGATCCCCAGAGCGATGGCCAGGACGGCCAGGGGAGGGACGGTGTTACCGATGTTGAACACTTGCATGAAGCGTTCGGCGCGTCCGACCATGCTCGGGCGGCTGAGGACGATGCCGGCGGGGATCCCCACCACCAGCGCGGCTAGCATTGAAGCCAGGACCAGGAACAGATGGGCTTGCAGGTAGAACAACAGATCGTCGCGGTAGTGTTCGATCGTAGTGATGCCGATCCAGTGGACCAGCAGGGCCAGGAGGGCGATTACCGCAGCGCCTCCTATCAGCCCTTTGCCATAGCGAATAGCCACAGGCGGACTCCTTTTTGTCGGTCGGCGGGCACTTTCCCGTGTGGCAGGGCCATTCCTGGCTGCCGGGAAAATACGCGCGAAAAGCAGCTCGTCGAGCGCCGGCAGAGCGGCGGGTGAACGGGCCATGAGCGCAGCTTCGTCAAGCTAACTTGCTGATATTTCAGCCCCTGACGACAGTGCGTGACAGGGGAGTGGACGTCTCCACGTTTTAAAAGGTTCCATAATTGGCAGCATTTAGCCACCGTTAATCTGCCGTCCGGTCGCCCGGGCGACGGGGGGAGCTGTGGCCCGCAAGGCTATGTCTGGGCTATAATCTGCGCCCTTTTTTGATCACCGCCAGGCGATTTCCCATGACCCAACAGGCCGCCGAAGTCGCGAAACGCCGCACTTTCGCCATTATTTCCCACCCGGATGCGGGTAAGACCACGATCACCGAGAAGCTGTTGCTGATGGGCAAGGCCATTGCGGTGGCGGGTACCGTCAAATCGCGCAAGTCCGACCGCCACGCCACTTCCGACTGGATGGAGATGGAGAAGCAGCGGGGTATTTCCATTACCACGTCGGTCATGCAGTTCCCCTATCGCGAACACATGATCAACCTGCTGGACACCCCCGGCCACGAAGACTTCTCGGAAGACACCTACCGCACCCTGACTGCCGTGGACTCGGCGCTGATGGTGCTCGACGGCGGTAAGGGCGTAGAGCCACGGACCATCGCCCTGATGGACGTCTGCCGCCTGCGCGACACGCCCATCGTCAGTTTCATCAACAAACTCGACCGGGACATTCGCGACCCGATCGAGCTGCTGGACGAAATCGAAGCGGTCCTGAAGATCAAGGCCGCGCCTATCACCTGGCCGATCGGTTGCTACCGCGACTTCAAGGGTGTGTACCACCTGGCCGGCGACTACATCATCGTCTACACCCCGGGCCACGGCCACGAACGCACCGAAACTAAGATCATCGAGAAACTCGACTCCGACGAAGCCCGGGCCCACCTGGGTGACGAGTACGAGCGCTTCATCGAGCAGCTGGAACTGGTGCAGGGCGCCTGCCACGAGTTCAACCAGCAGGAGTTCCTCGACGGCCAGCTGACGCCGGTGTTCTTCGGGACCGCGCTGGGCAACTTCGGTGTCGACCACGTGCTCGACGCCGTGGTGGACTGGGCGCCGCTGCCGCTGGCCCGCGTTGCCAACGAGCGCAGCGTGGCCCCCCAGGAAGAGAAGTTCTCGGGCTTCATCTTCAAGATCCAGGCGAACATGGACCCCAAGCACCGCGACCGCATCGCCTTCATGCGCATCTGCTCGGGCAAGTACGAGAAAGGCATGAAGATGCGCCACGTGCGCACTGGCAAGGACGTGCGCATCGGCGACGCCCTGACCTTCTTCTCCTCCGAGCGTGAGCAACTGGAAGAGGCCTATGCCGGCGACATCATCGGCCTGCACAACCACGGCACCATCCAGATCGGCGACACCTTCACCGAAGGCGAGGCGCTGGGCTTCACCGGTATCCCGCACTTCGCCCCGGAGCTGTTCCGCCGTGTGCGTCTGAAGGACCCGCTCAAGTCCAAGCAACTGCGCCAGGGCCTGCAACAGCTGGCCGAAGAGGGCGCGACCCAGGTGTTTTTCCCTGAGCGCAGCAACGACATCATCCTCGGCGCCGTGGGTGTGCTGCAGTTCGACGTGGTGGCCAGCCGCCTGAAGGAGGAATACAAGGTGGAGTGCTCCTACGAGCCGATCACCGTATGGTCCGCCCGCTGGATCGAATGCAGCGACAAGAAGAAGCTCGAAGAGTTTTCCAACAAGGCGGTGGAAAACCTGGCCCTGGACGGCGGCGGCCACCTGACCTACCTGGCGCCGACCCGGGTCAACCTGGCGCTGATGGAAGAGCGCTGGCCGGACGTGAAATTCCGCGCCACCCGCGAACACCACTAAGTTCGCCGGTCACCCCCGAGCCCCGCTGTGCAGACAGCGGGGCTTTTTTTTGCGCGCAGGACTGGCCTGCCGCCGCCCCGTAGGCGCCGGCTTGCCAGCGACGGCGGCGGACGCTGTTGTGCCTGGCTTGCGGGTTTCTTCGCCGGCAAGCCGGCTCCTGCGGGTTGTGGTGTTTTCAAGGGAGCGCCGTTAGTCGGAAGGGCTTTGACGGCTCGGGAATCGATAGGGAGCTATCTGGAAAAGCCGGGATATCACGACTAGGTTTCAGACAGTGCTGTGGCCGCCGCAAGGCTGGCGCGCAGCCATTGATGATTCACCTATGAAAGGATGGAATCGGCTATGAGAATTTTCCAACGCGTTGTGCTGTTGATCAAAGTGCTGGTGATGCTGTCGCTCGGAACCTCGGCGGCCTGGGCCCACAACCTGATGCAGGTGAGCGAGCCGGGTTACTCCTCGAGCCAGAGTGCACCGGTGCAGATGCTTGCCAAGTCCGAATCGGAGCCGGGCGATGAGGGCCAGGGTGGCAGTTCCGGCGATGACGACCAGACCACCGACGAGGATGACGGCGACAGCCAGGGCTAAAAGAAACCCCCGACGACGGACTGATGCGCAATCCGTCGCCGGGGGCGGGTCGAACAAGGTTCAGGCGCTCCCGGAGGCATCCGGGAGCGCCTTTTTCATGGCCGCTACAGCACGAATTGCTCGGCGTAGTGGCAGGCCACCTGGCGGCTGTCGAGCTGGCGCAGGGCCGGCTCTTCAGTGCTGCAGCGCTCGGTGGCATAAGGGCAGCGCTTGTGGAAGGCGCAGCCCGGTGGTGGGTTCAGCGGGTTGGGCAGCTCGCCGACGATCTTGATCTTCGGCTTGTCCGGGTCCGGGTGGATGGTTGGTGTCGCCGACAGCAGGGCCTGGGTGTAGGGGTGCAGGGGGCGGGTGTAGATGTCCTCCTTGGGGCCCATTTCCACCGGCCGGCCGAGGTACATCACCAGCACCTGGTCGGCCACGTGGCGCACCACTGCCAGGTTGTGGGAAATGAACACGTAGGCGGTGTTGAATTCCTGCTGCAGGTCCATGAACAGGTTCAATACCTGGGCCTGGATCGATACGTCCAGGGCTGAGGTCGGTTCGTCCGCCACCAGCACCTTGGGCTGCAGCATCATTGCCCGGGCCAGGGCGATACGCTGGCGCTGCCCCCCGGAGAACATGTGCGGGTAGCGCTGGTAATGTTCGGGACGCAGGCCTACCTGCTTCATCATCGCCTGGACTTTTTCCCGGCGTTCGGCGGCCGACAGCTTGGTGTTGATCAGCAGCGGCTCGGCCAGCTGGTCACCGATCTTCTGCCGCGGGTTGAGCGAGGCATAAGGGCTCTGGAACACCATCTGCACGTCTTTGCGCAGTTGCTTGCGCTGGGCCTTGTCGGCGCCGGCGACTTCCTGGCCGGCGATCTTCAGCGAGCCGGAAGACGGTTCCTCGATCAGGGTCAGGGCCCGCGCCAGGGTGGATTTGCCACAGCCGGATTCACCCACCACAGCCAGGGTCTTGCCGGCTTCCAGCTCGAAGGACACGCCGTTGAGTGCGCGCACGGTGGCGTGGCCCTTGAACAGGCCACGGGACACTTCGTAGTGACGGGTGAGGTCGCGGGCGGTAAGAACGACGGCCATTACGCCACCTCCTGATTCAGCGGGTAGAAGCAGCGCACCAGGCTGGCGGCTTTCGGGTCGAGGCTGGGGCGCTGGGCGCGGCAGTTGTCTTGCACGTAGGGGCAGCGCGGCGACAGCAGGCAGCCTTGAGGCCGGTCGTAGCGCCCGGGGACGATGCCCGGCAGGGTCGACAAGCGAGTGGCGCCGAGGCTGTGCTCGGGAATCGCCGCCAGCAGCGCTTCGCTGTAGGGGTGCGCGGGGATGTCGAACAGCTCCGGTACCTGGCCCACCTCAACCGCCTGGCCGGCGTACATCACGCACACCCGCTGGGCGGTTTCGGCGACCACGGCGAGGTCGTGGGTGATCAGCACCAGGCCCATGTTCTGCTCTTTCTGCAGGTTCAGCAGCAGGTCCATGATCTGCGCCTGGATGGTCACGTCCAGGGCGGTGGTGGGTTCGTCGGCGATCAGCAGCTTGGGCTCGCCGGCGATCGCCATGGCGATTGCCACCCGCTGGCTCATGCCGCCGGACAGTTGGTGCGGGTAGGCGTCCATGCGGCTGGCGGCGCCGGGGATCTCGACCTTTTCCAGCAGTTCGATGGCGCGCTTGCGTGCGGCCTTGCTGGACATCTTCAGGTGCAGGCGCAGCACTTCCTCGATCTGGAAGCCCACGGTGTAGCTGGGGTTCAACGCGGTCATCGGGTCCTGGAAGACCATGGCCAGGTCCTTGCCGACGATCTGCCGGCGCTGGCGCGCGCTGAGCTTGAGCATGTCGCGGCCGTCGAAGCTTAGGGCATCGGCGGTGACGATGCCGGGGTGCTCGATCAGGCCCATCAGGGCCATCATGGTCACCGATTTACCGGAGCCGGACTCGCCGACGATGGCCAGCACTTCGCCCTTGTCGACCTTGAGGTCGAGGCCATCGACCACCGGCACCGCAGTGGCGTCGCCGAAACGGACATTGAGATTCTTGATTTCTAGCAGTGACATGGGAATCTCCTCAGGCGGCGTTCTTGAGTTTCGGATCCAGCGCATCGCGCAGGCCGTCGCCCATCAGGTTGATTGCCAGCACGCTGAGCAAAATGGTCAGGCCCGGCAGGCTCACGACCCACCAGGCGCGTTCGATGTAGTCCCGGGCCGAGGCCAGCATGGTGCCCCACTCCGGAGTCGGCGGTTGCACGCCCAGGCCGAGGAAGCCCAGGGCGGCGGCGTCAAGGATCGCCGAGGAGAAGCTCAGGGTGGCCTGGACGATCAGCGGTGCCATGCAGTTGGGCAGCACGGTGATGAACATCAGGCGCGGCAGGCCGGCACCGGCCAGGCGCGCGGCGGTCACGTAGTCGCGGTTGAGTTCGCCCATCACTGCGGCGCGAGTCAGGCGTACATAGGACGGCAGGGACACCACGGCAATGGCGATCACGGTATTGATCAGGCCTGGGCCGAGGATGGCGACGATAGCCACGGCCAGCAGCAGCGAGGGCAGGGCCAGCATGATGTCCATCAGGCGCATGATGGTCGGGCCCAGCAAACGCGGGAAGAAGCCGGCGAACAGCCCGAGGAGGATCCCCGGGATCAGCGACATCACCACCGACGACAGGCCGATCAGCAGCGACAGGCGTGAACCCTGGATCAGGCGCGAGAGCAGGTCGCGGCCCAGTTCATCGGTGCCCAGCAGGAACTGCATCTGGCCGCCTTCGAGCCAGGCCGGAGGGGTCAGCAGGAAGTCGCGGTACTGCTCGCTGGGGTTGTGCGGCGCCACCCAGGGCGCGAACAGTGCGCAGAACACGATCAGCAGCATGAACAGCAGGCCGGCCACCGCGCCCTTGTTGCGGGAGAAGTGCTGCCAGAATTCTTTGTAGACGGACGGATAGAGCAGGCTTTGATCGACTGCTACTGAGGAAGTTGGAGTGCTCATTAGTCTTGATCTCAGCGCTGATGACGGATGCGTGGGTTGGCAAAGCCGTAGAGGATGTCCACCACGAAGTTGACCATGATCACCAGGCAGGCGATCAGCAGGATGCCGTTCTGCACCACGGGATAGTCCCGGGCGCCGATGGCCTCGATCAGCCACTTGCCGATGCCCGGCCAGGAAAAGATGGTTTCGGTCAGGACCGCACCGGCCAGCAGGGTGCCGACTTGCAGGCCGACCACGGTCAGTACCGGAATCAGCGCGTTGCGCAGGCCGTGGACGAACACCACCCGAGCCGGCGACAGGCCCTTGGCCTTGGCAGTACGGATGTAGTCCTCACGCAGCACTTCGAGCATCGAGGAGCGGGTCATCCGCGCGATCACCGCCAGCGGAATGGTGCCCAGCACGATGGCGGGCAGGATCAGGTGCTGCAGGGCGTCGAAGAAGGCGTCGGTGTCTTTGGCCAGCAGGGTGTCGATGAGCATGAAGCCGGTTTTCGGCTCGATGTCGTAGAGCAGGTCGATACGCCCGGAAACCGGGGTCCAGCCCAGGCTTACCGAGAAGAACATGATCAGGATCAGGCCCCACCAGAAGATCGGCATCGAATACCCCGCCAGCGAGATCCCCATTACCCCATGGTCGAACAGCGACCCTCGCTTCAAGGCGGCGATCACCCCGGCCAGCAGGCCGAGCACACCGGCGAACAGCAGGGCGGCCATGGACAGTTCCAGGGTCGCGGGGAACAGCGAGGTGAATTCGCTCCAGACGCTGGTGCGGGTGCGCAGGGACTCGCCCAGGTCGCCGTGGGCCAGCTTGCCGATGTAGTCCAGGTACTGGGCGTACAGCGGCTTGTTCAATCCAAGGCGTTCCATTGCCTGGGCATGCATCTCAGGGTCGACCCGACGCTCGCCCATCATGACTTCCACGGGGTCGCCGGGAATCATGCGTATCAAGGCGAAGGTCAGCAAGGTGATGCCGAAGAATGTGGGTATCAGCAACCCCACACGGCGGGCAATAAAACTAAACATCTTCTGAAGTACCTCAATCAGCCGGTTAGGCGTTCCCGCCATCCTTGGGGTCAAGGACGGCGGGCGTTTCTTATTACTTCACTTGGGTGGTAGCGAAGTTGTTAGTGGTCAGGGGGCTAATGTGATAACCCTCGACGTTCTTGCGCATGGCGGTGAACATTTTCGGATAGGCCATGGGGATCCACGGTTGATCCTGTTCGAAAACCAGCATGGCCTTTTCATAGAGCTCGGCGCGTTTGGCGGGTTCAGCGTCGGAGCGTGCTTCGTCGATCAGATCCTGGAACGTCTTGTTGCACCAGCGGGCGTAGTTTTCGCCGTTTTTCGCCGCGTCACAACTCAGGTTCGGGGTCAGGAAGTTGTCCGGATCGCCGTTGTCCCCGGCCCAGCCCGCCGACACCATATCGTGTTCGCCGTTTTTCGCACGCTTGAGCATCTCGCCCCACTCCATCACGCGGATGTCGAGCTTGAGGCCCACCTTGGCCAGGTCGGCCTGCATCATCTGTGCGCCGAGCATCGGGTTGGGGTTGGTCGGGCCGCCGCCGTTGCGGGTGAACAGGGTGATAACCGTACCCTCCGGTACGCCGGCTTCCTTGAGCAGCGCGCGGGCCTTGTCCAGATCCCGGGGCGGGTTCTTCAGGCTGTTGTTGAAGCCCAGCAGGGTCGGCGGATACGGGCCGGTGGCCACCAGGGCGTTGCCCTTGCCGTACAGGCTGTTGACGTAGGCTTCCTTGTCGAAGGCGATGTCGATGGCCTTGCGCACTCGCACGTCGCTCATGTACTTGCGCGTGGTGTTCATGGCGATGTAGCCGGTGGTCATGGCGGCCAGCTCGTCGACCTTGAGATTGGCGTCGGCCTTGATGCTGGGGATGTCGTCGGGTTTGGGGTACAGGGCGATCTGGCATTCGTTGGCCTTGAGTTTCTGCAGGCGCACGTTGTTATCGGTGGTGATCGCCAGCACCAGCGGGTCGGCCGGCGGCTTGCCGCGGAAGTAGTCCGGGTTGGCCTTGAAGCGTACCTGGGCGTCCTTGGCATAGCGGGTGAAGATGAACGGGCCGGTGCCTATGGGCTTGCTGTTGAGCTCAGAGGTCTTGCCTTCCTTGAGCAGCTTGTCGGCGTATTCGGCCGGGAAGATCGACGAGAAGGCCATGGCCACGTCGGCGAGGAAAGGGGCTTCGCGGCGGGTCAGGGTGAAGACCACGGTGTGGTCGTCGATCTTCTCGACGCTTTTCAGCAGTTCCTTGAAGCCCATGCTTTCGAAATAGGGGAAGCCCACGCTGGACTTGTCATGCCAGGGGTGCTTCGGGTCAAGCTGGCGCTGGAAGCTCCAGAGCACGTCGTCGGCGTTCATCTCGCGCGTCGGGGTGAAGTAGTCGGTGCTGTGGAATTTGACGCCCTTGCGCAGATGGAAGGTGTATTGCAGGCCGTCGGGGCTGATGTCCCAGGATTCGGCCAGGGCCGGCTCGATGTCAGTGGTGCCGGGCTTGAAGTCCACCAGGCGGTTGAAGATGGTTTCCGCCACTGCGTCGGCCGTGACTGCAGTCGTGTACTGGACCATATCGAAGCCTTCCGGGCTGGCTTCGGTACAGACCACCAAGGGTTTGGCTGTGGCGCCCAGGGCGACGCTCAGCAGGGCGGCGCCAACGGCCGCTTTCAGGGGAAGCATTTTCATCAGGAACCCTCTGCAATCGATTGAACCAGATTAGCTTGAATGGCGGATTCGTCATGAATCCGCCCTTCAACTGGTGGGTTAGAGAATATTGAACGGGATGGTGGTAACCAGTCGGAATTCATTGATGTTGCCGTCGGCCTGGTTCTCGCTGGCGCGGTGCGTGGTGTAGGTGGCACGGATCGCGGTGGCTTTCAGCGGGCCGCTCTGTACGGCGTAGGAAGCACCGATGCCGTATTCGTAGTGGTGCTCGCCGTCCATGGTGCGTACGCCATAGACCGTACCGTCTGCCTTGACGCCGCTGTAGGCGGTGCCGTTGTAGTGGGTACCGTCGATGCCCCAGCCACGGGCCTGGTAGATGTTGAACTTGAGGCCGGGCACGCCGTACTCGGCCATGTTCAGGCCGTAGGCGATCTGGAAGGATTTCTCGTTCGGGCCGTTGAAGTCCGAGAGCAGGGAGTTGGCCAGGTAGATGCCGTTGGTTTCGTGCAGGTAGTCGAAGTACTCGTTACCGTTAATTTCCTGGTACGAGAAGGTCAGGCTGTGGGCCTGGTGGGTCAGGCCGAGCGACAGCGAGTAGGTGTCGTTGTCGATTTCGCCCATCTTCTTCTTGCCGGTATCGACGGTCTTGTAATAGTTCAGGCCGGTGGTCAGGCTCAGCACCGAGCTGTCGCCCAGCTCGTGGGTGGCGCCGAAGTAGTACTGGTTCCAGAAGTCTTCCACCTTGGAGGCGTAGAGGCTGGTCTTCAGGCTTTTCAGCGGCTGGTAGTTGGCGCCGACCAGGCTTACGCGATCGGTCTCGGCACCGTTGCTGTTGTACTCGGAGCTGAACTTGGACAGGCTCTGTTCGGTCCGTGGCGATACCCGGTCGAAGCTGCCGGCGTCGAACGACAGGTTGTTGAACTCTTCGCTGTGGATGCTCACCCCTTCAAAGCTCGAAGGCAGCGGACGGTTGCCGATGACGTCGACGATCGGCGTGCTGAAGTTCTGCCGGCCGGCGGTCAGGGTGGTGTTGGACACGCGGAACTTGACGTTGGCCAGGCCCAGCTTGCTCCACTGGCCCACGGCGTCGCCGTCGGAGTGGGTCAGGGTGCGGTTGTTCTTGCCGGCGATGTCCTTGCGGTCACGATCCAGAGCAATAGCGTTGTAGGCGGCGACTTCCGTGCTGACGCCCACGGTGCCTTCAGTGAAACCCGAGGTGTAGTTGAGGATGGTGCCCTGGACCCAGTTGATACGTCGCGGGGTCGAGGTCTCTACACCATTGTGGTTGTACGAAAAACGGTCGTTACGACGTTTCAGCTCGTTGGCGTACCAGTTGCGCGTGGTACCCGACAGGCTCTGCCCTTCGATAAAACCCTTGGTCTCAGCCTGGGCACTGGTGGCGTTCAGTTCAGTCGGGACGAAGTCCTGGCTGACGTTCTCCGCATAGGCCGAGGCGGTGATGCTACTGATAGCCAAGGCTAGCAATGCGCTGCTGCTCAGTTTCATGGGTGAAGCTCCTTTGTTTTCTTTTTTAAATGCCGGTTTTTTTGGGCCGGCTGGTTTTTGGAACTCATTCACAGCATCGCAAACGTTTGCATGTGGCTTGATCGCCGAATTCAGGCAAAGCGTTTGCGTGAGGGCGAAAATCGCCCCCAGGGTTTTGGCTCATCGGTTATGGGGCTAGGCTGACACCCGAAAAGGAGTTGCGGCCGAAAGGACTGACCTTGAAACCTTCGACTTTCGCGCTCAGCGGCTGGTTGATCGTCGAGTGGGCCACGGGTGTGATAGGGACCTGTTGCTTGAGCAGTTGCTGGGCCTGTTTGTACAGCAGGCTGCGCTGTTCACGGTCGGTGACGACCTTGGCCTGCTTGATCAGCTTGTCGTACTGCGGGTTGCACCACATGGAGTAGTTGTTGCCGCCAATGGCGTCGCAGCTGTACAGCGTGCCCAGCCAGTTGTCCGGGTCACCGTTGTCGCCGGTCCAGCCGATCAGGCTGATGTCGTGTTCGCCGTTCTTGGTGCGCTTGATGTACTCGCCCCACTCGTAGCTGACGATCTTCACCTTGAGGCCGATCTTCGCCCAGTCGGACTGCAGCATCTCGGCCATCAGCTTGGCGTTGGGGTTGTAGGGGCGTTGCACCGGCATGGCCCAGAGGGTGATTTGCGTGCCTTCCTTGACCCCGGCGGCCTTGAGCAGCTCCCGGGCTTTTTCCGGGTTGTAGGCGGCGTCCTTGATGGTTTCGTCGTAGGACCACTGGGTCGGTGGCATGGCGTTGACTGCCAGCTGCCCGGCACCCTGGTACACAGCGTTGAGGATGCTTGGCTTGTTCACCGCCATGTCCAGCGCCTGGCGCACTTCGAGCTGGTCGAAGGGTTTGTGCTGCACGTTGTAGGCGATGTAGCCCAGATTGAACCCGGGCTTTTCGATGACTTGCAGTTTCGGGTCGTTTTTCAGCGTGTCGATATCGGCGGGGCGCGGGTGCAGGGTCACCTGGCATTCGCCGGCCCGCAGCTTTTGTACCCGTACCGAGGCGTCGGTGTTGATGGCGAAGATCAGCCGGTCGAGCTTGACCCGGCTTGGGTCCCAGTAGTGCGGGTTGGCGCTGTAGCGGATCTGTGAGTCTTTCTGGTAACGCTGGAACACGAAGGGCCCGGTGCCGATGGGTTTCTGGTTGATCTGGCTCGGGGTGCCGGCCTGGAGCAGTTGCTCGGCGTATTCGGCGGAAAGGATCGCGGCGAAGCTCATGGCCAGGTTCTGGATGAAGGCCGCATCCACGGTATTGAGGGTCATGACTACGGTCAGCGGGTCGGTCTTTTCGACCCGGGCGATGTTCTTGTTCAGGCTCATGCCGTTGAAGTAGGGAAACTCCGTCGGGTAAGCCTTGCGGAATGGATGTTCGGCGTCGAGCATGCGGTTGAAGGTGAACAGTACGTCGTCGGCGTTGAGGTCTCGGCTCGGCTTGAAATAGGGCGTGCTATGGAACTTCACCCCTTCGCGCAGGTGAAAACTGTAGGTGAGGCCGTCCTCGGAAATGTCCCAGCTCTTGGCCAGCGCTGGCAGCACGTTGGTGGCGCCTCTTTCGAACTCCACCAGGCGGTTGTACAGCGGCTCGGCGGCATCGTTGTCGGTAGCAGTGGTGTATTGGGCGGTGTCAAAGCCCGCCGGGCTGCCTTCGGAACAGAACACCAGGCTGCGTTCGGCGGCGGTGCCGAACGAACTGGCGGCCAACAGGCCGCTGCCCAGCAGGGCCGGGAAAATCCAGGAATGACGCATGACCGTACTTCTCCATTTTTGTTGTGATGAACAATGGGCCATGACTCCTTCCTGGAGCCTGTACAGGCCATTGATGCCAAACCACTACGTGCGGCAGGTGCCCGTTGGCAGACGCAGCTTCGCCTTGCACCGACCTTGAGGGTCGAGGGCCGGGCGGTAACTGCGTCGAACCTGAAATGCCTGTAGGAATCGGCTCTGAATTCGCAAGACAGTGCGCCAGTGGCGGGTCGTTGCGCAGTAGAGACCGAGCTCCAGCGGGCCGGGCTGGTAAAGCAACGGCGACGTCATGGACGTCGCCGTTGCAGAACCTTATTTGCCGATGCTGACGCCGTAGAAGGAGTTCAAGCCAAAGGGGCTGATTTTGAAATCCTGCACGTTGGCGCGCATGGGTTGGAACACCGTCGAGTGAGCGATAGGTGTCATCGGTACTGCATCTTTGAGGATGTGTTGCGCCTGCTTGTACAGCTCGGTGCGCTTGGCTACATCAGAGGTAGCCTTGGCTTGCTTGATCAGGGCGTCGTAAGGCTTGTCGCACCATTTCGAGAAGTTGTTGCCGTTCATTGCATCGCAACCGAACAGGGTGCCGAGCCAGTTGTCGGGGTCACCATTGTCGCCGCTCCAGCCGATGATCATCGCCTGGTTTTCGCCGCCCTTGGAGCGCTTGATGTACTCGCCCCACTCGTAGCTGACGATGTTCACTTTCAGGCCGATCTTCGCCCAGTCCGACTGCAGCATTTCGGCCATCAGCTTGGCGTTGGGGTTGTAGGGACGCTGTACCGGCATGGCCCACAGGGTGATCTGGGTGCCTTCCTTGATGCCGGCTTCCTTGAGCAGCTCCTTGGCTTTCTCGGGGTCGTACTTGGCGTCCTTGATGGTGGTGTCATAGGACCACTGGGTTGGAGGCATGGCGTTGACCGCCAGCTGGCCGGCGCCCTGGTACACCGAATCGATGATCTGCGGCTTGTTCACCGCCATGTCCAGCGCCTGGCGAACCTTGAGGTCGGCCAGCGGGTTGGCATCGGTACGGCCCTTGAGGACCGGCATCACGTTGTAGGCGATGTAGCCGAGGTTGAAGCCTGCCTGCTCAGGCATCTTCAGGGTCTTGTCTTCCTTGAGGGCCTTGAGGTCGGCCGGACGCGGGAAGAGGGTGACCTGGCATTCGTTCTTCTTCAGCTTCTGGATACGCACCGAGGGGTCGGTGGTGATGGCGAAGATCAGGTTGTCGATCTTCACGTCTTCAGGCTTCCAGTAGTCCTTGTTGCCGGTGTAGCGGATGTTCGAGTCTTTCTGGTAGCTCTTGAACACGAAGGGGCCAGTGCCGATCGGCTTCTGGTTGATGTCGCTGGCCTTGCCTTCCTTGAGCAGCTTGTCGGCGTATTCGGCGGACTGGATCGAGGCGAAGCTCATGGCCAGGTTCTGGATGAAGGCTGCGTCCACGGTCTTGAGGGTGAACTTGACGGTCTTGTCGTCGACTTTCTCGACCTTGGTGATGTTGGTGTCCATCCCCATGTCGGTGAAATACGGGAATTCGGTGGGGTAGGCCTTACGGAACGGCATGTCCTTGTCGATCATGCGGTTGAAGGTGAACAGCACGTCGTCGGCGTTGAAAGTACGGGTCGGGGTGAAGTACGGCGTGGTGTGGAACTTGACGCCTTCGCGCAGGTGGAAGGTGTAGGTCAGACCGTCGTCCGAGATGTCCCAACTGGTGGCCAGGCCCGGAATGACCGCGGTGCCGCCGCGTTCGAACTGGCTGAGGCGGTTGTAGAGGGTTTCGGCTGAGGCGTCGAAGTCGGTTCCGGTGGTGTACTGGCCAGGGTCGAAACCGGCCGGGCTCCCTTCAGAGCAGAACACCAGGTTAGTCGCCGCTTGGGCGAAGGGTGCGCTGGCGAGCAAGCCGGCGCTGACTAATAACGGAAGGACTGCTTTCTTGAACATGGTGGCCTCATGATTTGTTGTCATTTTTGGTGTAGAGGGCGACCTTGTGAGTCGACCCGCCGATACTTATGCAGCCCTCATACCCAATGCAAGATGCAGGGCTGCCACAAGTCTCAAAGAGTGGAACGAACGTACAGGAATGACGCATTTGTATAAATCTTGACGCATTTGATCGTTTGCGCCGGTGTTTTGTGGTGCATGCGCTGCCTTTTCACGGAGCAATCGAAGCCCATCGCGCCCACTCTTGGTGCGGTGCTGGCTGGTGTGCCGGGTGATGCTTGGCCCAGGCGCCCGGCCTTGTCTGACCGGATGGAGATGGGCGGCTGGGTGAGGGAGGCCGTGGAGAACGGATGCCCGCAATTTTGCTGGCGATGGCGCGTGCTCGGCACATCGTCGCAGGTGCTGAATTCGGGGCTCGCAGTGAGGTTGTCACTGTGGAGGTCGCTGCGGGTTTGTGACGGCGTAGTGCCGCGGATCAGACCAGTTGTCTGCCAAACCTGGAGCGGAAAGGTCTTATCCATGCAAACCTCATTTTTTCTTTTTCTAGGGCATATCTGAGGATTGGCCTTGTGGGCCATGGAAACTCGCCTTCTTATGGGGAGTGGATGCAGCCCCATGGAGCCTGTGCGGCGACGGCGATCGCTTTGTTGTGTTGTTGATAGTCGATTCGCCGATGCCGAAATTAAGTCATGCTGAAATCGTGGTCAACGAAAATTAAGCGTGACTAACATTTCTCCTTGTGCACAGGTTTGTCCCAGGGGTTCGACTGACGGCCGTGCGCTGGGCTCAGGCCGCGGAATGGTCGTCGAACAGGCCCATGGTGGTGACGGTCAGGACTTCTGCCGGGCCATTGCCGACGTTGGCCAGGCAATGAGTCTTGGTGGCGTCGAAGTGCACCGAGTCACCGGCACTCAGGGGATATTGACTGCCCTCGATGGTGTAGACGATCTGTCCTGAAAGCACGTAGGAGAACTCCGAGCCGTCATGGGAAATCAGCTCGGACTGGTAGCCCACCGGTATGTTCATCTTGACCGCGTTGATCAGGTTTCCGGGAAAGGAGCTGGACAGGCGCTCGTAGGCCAGTGGCTGGCCTTCGATGGTGTAGCGCACCCGCTTGCCGTCGTGGGAGTCGGGTTGCGCCTGGATCGGCTGGTCGAACAGGGCGTTCAGCGGAACGTTCAGAGACTTGGCGATATTGACCAGGGAAGAGATCGATACACCCGTGAGATTACGCTCTGCCTGGGAGAGGAAACTGGCGGTCAGACCGGATTCGCTGGCGATCTGGCGCAGGGTTTTCTTGGCGGCGCGGCGATAGCGACGCAGGCGTTCGCCGATGCGATCTGCGGTCATTGAAGAGACTCTTATAGGAAAGAAGCAGTATACCCGGCGGACGTCAGCAACATCTGAGCCGCTGCGTACCGGGGGGCATAACTCTAACACCACAAAGCCGGGTTCCCCCGGGTCCGGGTTGAAATAGCCGGTAACGAAAAACGGCGATAACCTTGATGCCGAAGGTTATCGCCGTTGGAAGACGCAGGGAAAAGGTCAGGGCATCAGCACTTCGATGGCGCCGTCGGCGGTCATGCTGACCTGGCTGGTGCCGGCCTCGACTTCTGGTGTCACTGGGGCCGAATCCATGCTGGCGGCCTTCATCATCATCGGCGCGCGCATGTAAGGCTGTGGGTAACCATTGCTGTTGAGGTTCAGGTTGACGATCTTGTAGCCCTTGCCGCCCAGAGCCTCGGTGGCCAGTTGCGCACGGGCCTTGAAGGCCTTGACCGCATCCTTGAGCAACGCGTCTTCGCTGGCCTTGCGGGTCGGGTCGGCGATGGCGAAGTCCATGCCACCCATCTTCAGGTCGCCCAGCAGTTCACCGGTGAGCTTGGACAGCGCGGCGAAGTCGGAGCTTTCCAGGCGCAGTTCGGCGCGCTCACGCCAGCCTGTGATCTTCTGGCCCTTGCCGTCGTAGATCGGGTAGCTGTTGCGGCTGCCCTGGCGCAGGGTCACGTCCTTGACCTGGCGCGCCTGGTCCAGGGCCTTGTTCATGGTGGTGGTGATTTCTGCGGCGAGCTTGGCCGGGTCGGTGTTCTGCGATTCGCTGTAGAGGGTCACGATCATCAGATCCCGAGCCACTTCCTGGCTGACTTCGGCGCGCAGGGAAATCTGGTTGTAGTGCAGTTCATCGGCGGCCAGGGCGGGCAGGCTGGTGAGGGTGCCGGCGCTGAGTGCGAGAAGGGCGACGCTGCGACTGAAATGCTGCATGAAAACTCCTTGAGTGCGGTCCGCAGGATAAGGTCAGAGCCTGGGTGAAACCTTCAGACTGTGGTTTTTATTCCTCGTTGCGGCCAATTACAACTTTGATACACATGATCGCCATGGATCGTCCGCGGCCGCTCAAGCCAGTGTGGCGCTTTGCCGCAGTTTTGCCTGTGCCGGGGGCTGCTTGGTTATACTCCCGGCGATTGCCCTGGAGCGCTCATCAGGAGAGCTCATGCTCGCCCCCGTAAAATTGCTGTCCGCAACCCGTCAGAACCTCTGGCGCCTGACCTTTATCCGTACCCTGGTGCTGGCCGCTCAGGCCGGTTCGGTGGGGCTCGCCTACTGGCTGGACCTGCTGCCGCTGCCCTGGTTGCAACTGGGCGTGACCCTGATGTTTTCCATGGTGTTGTGCGCTTTCACCGCGATCCGCCTGCGCACCTCGTGGCCGGTGACGGAGCTGGAATACGCCCTGCAACTGGCCTGTGACCTGTTTATCCACAGTGTCCTGCTGTACTTCTCCGGTGGTTCCACCAACCCCTTCGTCTCCTATTACCTGGTGCCCCTGACCATCGCCGCGGTGACCTTGCCGTGGCGCTACTCGGTGGTCCTGTCGGGTATCGCCCTGACGCTCTATACCCTGTTGCTGGCGCGTTTCTACCCGTTGCAGACCTTCCCCATTGCCCGGGAGAACCTCCAGGTCTACGGCATGTGGCTGAGCTTTGCCCTGGCTGCAGCGGTGATCACCTTCTTCGCTGCACGCATGGCGGAAGAGCTGCGCCGCCAGGAAGAACTGCGGGCGATCCGGCGCGAAGAGGGGCTGCGCGACCAGCAATTGCTGGCAGTGGCGACCCAGGCCGCCGGTGCCGCCCACGAATTGGGCACGCCCCTGGCGACCATGAGCGTGCTGCTCAAGGAAATGCGCCAGGACCATCCCGACCCGCTGCTGCAGGATGACCTCGGCGTGCTCCAGGACCAGGTCAAGCTGTGCAAGGAAACCCTGCAGCAACTGGTGCGCGCGGCCGAGGCCAATCGCCGCCTGGCGGTGGACATGCAGGAAGTCACCCAGTGGCTGGACGAAGCCTTGAACCGTTGGCACCTGATGCGCCCGGAAGCCAGCTACCGTTTCCATCTGTTGGGCGAGGGGCCGGTGCCGCGCCTGGCGCCGCCGCCGGACCTGACCCAGGCCCTGCTCAACCTGCTGAACAATGCCGCCGATGCCTGCCCCGAAGGCCTGGAAGTACGCCTGGACTGGGACGCGGAAAACCTCACCATCAGTATTCGTGACCACGGTGCCGGAGTACCCTTGGCCATCGCCGAACAGATCGGCAAACCGTTTTTTACCACCAAGGGCAAAGGCTTCGGCCTGGGCCTGTTTTTGAGCAAGGCCAGCGTGACCCGCGCTGGAGGCTCAGTGAAACTCTACAGTCATGAGGAAGGCGGAACGCTCACCGAGCTGCGCCTGCCCCGTGCCGCCCGAGGAGACGACCATGAGTGAAGAGATCCAAGTCGAAGGCGAGGAACTGCCGCACCTGTTGCTGGTGGATGATGACGCCACCTTTACCCGCGTGATGGCCCGCGCCATGAGCCGCCGCGGTTTTCGCGTGAGCACCGCCGGTTCCGCCGAGGAGGGCCTGGTCATTGCCCAGCAGGACCTGCCGGACTACGCCGCGCTGGACTTGAAGATGGATGGCGACTCCGGGCTGGTGCTGTTGCCCAAGCTGCTGGAGCTGGACCCGGAGATGCGGGTACTGATTCTCACCGGCTATTCGAGCATCGCCACCGCGGTGGAAGCGATCAAGCGTGGCGCCTGCAACTACCTGTGCAAGCCGGCGGATGCCGACGATGTACTGGCCGCGCTGCTCTCCGAACACGCCGATCTCGACACCCTGGTGCCGGAAAACCCGATGTCGGTGGACCGCTTGCAGTGGGAACACATTCAGCGCGTGTTGACCGAACACGAAGGCAACATCTCCGCCACTGCCCGGGCCCTGGGCATGCACCGCCGTACCTTGCAGCGCAAATTGCAGAAGCGTCCCGTGCGTCGCTGAACCGCGACTGAACGAATGTCCGCTGGGCGTCGTGAAAAAGCGAGCCGATCTACTATGATCGGCTCAACGCTTGCCCTTCTTCCTATCGAGCCTCAACGATGAATCAGAACGCTGAATACTCCGCGGTCAACGATGCCGTGCGCGGGCAATTCTTTCGCCGGGTCTGGGCCATGATCACGCCGTACTGGCGCAGTGAGGAAAAGGGCAAGGCCTGGCTGTTGCTGGTTGCGGTGATCGGCCTGTCGCTGTTCAGCGTGGCCATCTCGGTGTGGATCAACAGCTGGTACAAGGACTTCTACAACGCCTTGCAGAAAAAGGACGAAGCGGCGTTCTGGCACTTGATCCTGTATTTCTGCGGGATTGCCGCGGTGGCGATCCTGGGGGCGGTGTACCGCCTGTACCTGACCCAGATGCTGACCATCCGCTGGCGGGCCTGGCTCACCGAGAAGCACTTTGCCCGCTGGCTGGGCCACAAGAACTACTACCAGCTGGAGCAGGGCGGCTACACCGACAACCCGGACCAGCGGATTTCCGAAGACCTCAACAGCTTTACCAGCAATACGCTGTCCCTGGGCCTGGGGCTGATCCGCAACATTGTCAGCCTGGTGTCCTTCTCGATCATCCTGTGGGGGGTGTCCGGCAGTATCGAGGTGTTCGGCTACACCATTCCCGGCTACATGTTCTGGTGCGCGCTGGTCTATGCCGCTGTCGGCAGCTGGCTGACCCACTTGATCGGGCGCCGCCTGATCGGCCTCAACAACCAGCAACAGCGCTTCGAAGCCGACCTGCGTTTTTCCATGGTGCGGGTACGGGAGAATGCCGAGAGCATTGCCCTGTATGACGGCGAGAAGAACGAGAACCAGCGTCTGAGCAGCCGTTTCGGCAAGGTCTGGCACAACTTCTGGGACATCATGAAGGTCTCCAAGCGCCTGACCTTCTTCACCGCCGGGTATGGCCAGATTGCGATCATTTTCCCCTTTATCGTGGCAGCCCCGCGGTACTTTTCCGGCAAGATCGAGCTGGGTGAGCTGATGCAGATCAACTCGGCATTCGGGAACGTTCAGGAGAACTTCAGCTGGTTCATCAGTGCGTATTCGGACCTGGCGGCCTGGCGCGCCACCTGTGATCGTCTGCTGAGTTTCCGCCAGGCCATGAGTGATAACGAAGAACGGACCCCGGCTATCGACGTGCAGCATCAGGGCGAACAATTGTGCGTACGTGACCTGGGCCTGGACCTGGCCGATGGCCGGCATCTGCTGGCCGGCGCCGAAATGACCGTGAACCCAGGTGAGCGGCTCATGCTCAGCGGCCGTTCCGGCAGCGGCAAGAGTACCTTGCTGCGGGCCATGGGCCGGCTGTGGCCGGCCGGGCACGGGAGCATCCTGCTGCCGAACCGGCGTTACCTGTTCCTGCCGCAAAAGCCCTATCTGCCCATTGGCAGCCTGCGCGAAGCCTTGAGTTATCCACAGTCTGGCGACAGCTACCCCCAGGAGCGTTATGCACAGGTCCTGGAAACCTGCCGCTTGCCCCATCTGGTGGCGCGCCTGGACGAGAGCAATCACTGGCAGCGCATGTTGTCGCCGGGCGAGCAGCAGCGCCTGGCCTTTGCCCGGGCCCTGCTCTATGCACCGCAGTGGCTGTACATGGATGAGGCCACCTCGGCCATGGACGAAGAGGACGAAGCCACCTTGTATCAGGCGCTGATCGATCAGTTGCCGGGCCTGAGCGTTGTCAGCGTCGGCCATCGCAGCAGCCTCAAGCGCTTCCATCCACGGCTCGTTCGTATCGAGCAGGGGCATCTGCAAGAGCAGACTCTCACGGCCTGACGGAGGGCCGAGCGCTAGCCTCAAGCCCAGCGCCATGCACCGCTGGTGCAAGGGTGCTGGGCCGTTTCGCGAGCGAGCCGTTCCTACAGGCCGCGATCAGCCCTGGTGCAGGATCGAACGGTCCACACGTACGGCCAACTGGCCGCCGCCCGGCTTCGCGTTGAAGGCCACATTGCCGTGTTCATCCACGCTGGCTCGGGCGATCGGGGCGCCGTTGAGCAGCAGCTCCAGTGGAGCATCCTTGAGAGACTGGCCGGAGGCCAGTTGCAGTTTCAGGTTGATAGCCATGGTGATCTCCTTATCAGGCGTTGCTGTCGATGAAGTGGCTGGCGTTCTTGTCGATGGAGCCGACCAGCTCCGGTGAGCCCCCACGGAACTGGCGGAACACATTGCGCCCGGTGGCGCTGCTGTTGCTGGTACCGGCCGGAATGCTCAGGGTAGGCTGGAAGCTGTCGCTCAGTTCCACATAGGCCGACCAGGGGCCGATGTAGGACTCGTTCAACCCGTTGGTTTCGCTGAGGGCGTAGCGCACCGCGTGGCCTGGCAGCCAGTTGGGTTCGCTGGGGCTGTGGCTCTGCCAGCCATCGGCGAGGATCACCGGAACCGCGCTGGGGGTTTCCAGGTAGCCGGCCGGCTTGTTCGGGCTGTAGTTCTGCAGCAGCAGGTAGGTGCTCCAGCCCCACCAGTTGTCGATGGTCTTGCTGTCATTGAGGTTGTTGACGTCGCTGCGGCGCAGGACCTTGTCGCCACTCATCACGAACAGTGGCGAGAAGTTGCCGGTTTTCGCGGCATTCAGGTCCGGCAGGGTTTTCAGGGCTGCGTAGCTGGCGGGTGCGGGGAGGTTGCCGCTGAGGTAGCTGGCGAAGATTTCGTCTGCCGAACTCTGCACTGCCATCTTCACCTGCTGGCGATTGCGATGGTCGACGCTGTCGAAGTAGCGCTTGTCGCCATACGCGTGCCAGCGATCGCCCTGGGCATTGCTGACATTCAGGCCGAACTTGCTGTCCTCGTCATGCATGAAGCGGGTAATCAGCGAACCCAGGTCGCTGGGGGTGACGACTGCCGCCACCTGTTTGCGCGGCACCCGTACGTGGCCGGAGGAAAACAGATCGGTGAGGAAATGGTCGGCGAAGGCGTTCATTGCGTAAGCCAGTTCCAGCTGCTTGTCGTCCGCGCTCTTGCCCGCCAGTACCGCTTGCTGCAGCGCTGCGGTATGGCCTGCGGTGTAGGCAGCCAGGGCCCACTCGCCGAAGTGATCGGCGTTGTTGGCCGCCAGCTTCAGGTAGCGCCCCAGGGGGAACAGGGCGGATACCACGCTGCCGCCGCCGGTAATCTTGTTCCACTCCTCGGACAGGGTGTCGCCCAGGGTGTCATAGGCTTCATGGGGCTGCTTGCCGTCGCGGATCGCCTGGTTGGCGGCGACGATTTCCTTTTGCATCACTGCAAGGATCTGCCGGGCTTCGTCTTTCGCGGCCGGCAGTACCGCAAGGGAGTTGAACGCCGCGATAAAGCGCTGCACTCGATCACTGGGGGTTGCGCCTTCGCAGATCGGCTGCTCGGGAATGCCATAGAAGTCGCCCCCCAGGGCCACCACCTGGCCGTAGGTCAGCGCCAGGCCGTTAGGCAGGTGCAGTTCGACCTGCCATGCCGGGATGGCCGGTGCATCCTTGACGAAGCGCAGCAGGGTGCTGTCGCCGATGGCTGTGTGTTCGCCGCCCTCGAAACGCAGCTGTGGCTGGCCCTTGGTGGCTTTTTGTGCAGAACGAGGCAAGTCTTCCGGGCGGTGGTACTTGATGGTGTGGTGGCCATCGGCGACCAGTACCAGGGTGTCGCCATCGCCGGAAATGGCGATGCCTGGTTCACTGAACAGGCGGTCCAGGTCGGCGACGATCTTGCCCGCGTGTTGTGGCTGTTGCTGCTTCTGTGCAGAGAGTCCTGACATTTCTAGCTCCTTGATATGTCATGGGGATATTTCCTTATTTAACTGTATGCATATACAGTTAAATCGAGCATAGAGGAAAACGTTTTCCCGTCAAGAAGCGAATGCACCGCTGCAGCATTTTTTCTTCCGCCCCGCAATGGAGCCGCAGGCTGGGTACTGCGTGGGGCAGGCAGATCCCATGGAAGCGAGGCTCCAGACGCCAGCGTGCGGATTGAATTATCATTAGCGCCCTAACGACAGGCTCAAGGTCCACCCGCCCATGCTGGCTATTTTTCTCGAAACCCTGACGATCACGGCGCCGGTCTTTGCCATGTTGCTGCTCGGCCTGTTGCTCAAGCGGGTGGAATGGATCGACGACAACTTCATTCATACGGCCTCGGCCCTGGTGTTCAACGTCACCATGCCGGCGCTGCTGTTTCTCGGTATTGTCCATGCCGACCTGCATTCATCGTTGAAACCCGGGGTGCTGATCTATTTCTCCTTGGCCACCCTGGCGTGCTTTGGCCTGGCCTGGGGCTGGGCGATCTGGCGTTGCCCCAAGGCCGACCGCGGGATCTATACCCAGGGCGCGTTTCGCGGCAATAACGCAATCATCGGCCTGGCCCTGGCAGCCAGCATGTACGGCGATTACGGAATTTCCCTGGGCGCAGTGCTCGCAGCCCTGGTGATCCTGTTCTACAACACCCTCTCGACCATCGTCCTGGCGGTCTACAGCCCGGTGATCAAGTCCGATCCCTGGAGCATCTTCAAGAGCGTTGTCAGCAACCCGCTGATTGTCAGTGTGCTGGTGGCCGCACCGTTCGCCTACTGGCAGATCGGCATTCCCAACTGGCTGGAAACTTCGGGGCGCTACCTGGCGCAGATGACCCTGCCCCTGGCGCTGATCTGCATTGGCGGCACCTTGTCCCTGGCAGCCTTGCGCAACAGCGGCGAGCTGGCGATGAGCTCCAGTTTGCTGAAGATGGTCAGCCTGCCGGCCCTGGCGACCCTGGGGGCCTGGCTGTGCGGGTTTCGCGGGGCGGAGTTGGGGATCCTGTTCCTGTACTTTGGCAGCCCCACCGCGGCGGCCAGTTTTGTCATGGCCCGGGCGGCCAATGGCAACCACGAACTGGCGGCGGCGATCATCGTCATCACCACGGTGATGGCGGCGGTGACCACCAATATCGGGATTTTCCTGTTGCAGTGGGGTGGGTGGATCTAGGCTTTGCCGCGAGCCGGCTCCTGCACGGCTATTGCGTAGGAGCCGGCAGCAGGTTCACTGCGGTTGCTGATAGGTGTCTATCACTTCCTGGGCCGCGCGAAACGCATCGATGGCCGCCGGCACTCCGGCATACACCGCGCAATGCAGCAGCGCTTCACGAATCTCTTCGACACTGCAGCCGTTGTTCAGTGCGCCGCGCACGTGGCCCTTGAGTTCCTGTGGGCACTTGAGTGCGGTCAGGGTCGCCAGGGTGATCAGGCTGCGGGTCTTGAGCGGCAGGCCCTCACGGTTCCATACACCGCCCCAGGCATGCTCGTTGACGAAGTCCTGCAAGGGCTGGGTGAATTCGGTGGCGTTGCCCAGGGCGCGATCGACGAACGCATCGCCCATGACCTGGCGACGCATCTGCAACCCGCTTTTCTTGTTCTCGCTCATGGTGCTTCCTTCTTGTGTTGGCGGCGCCAGGCTCGCAGCGAACTGAACAGCAGGAACGCCACCAGCGCTGGCAGGACGAAAAACAGCATCAGGTGTTCCAGCTTGCCGGCCAGAGGCATGCCAGTGGTGAAGGACACCACATGCAGCCCGTAAGCCAGGTACAAGCCCAGAAACAGCAGGCCTTCGGTCCGGGTCACGCGGTATCCGGAATAGAACACCGGCAGGCACAGCACGGCCACGCCGAGCATGACCGGCAGGTCGAAGTCCAGGGCATTGGGCGAGACCGAAAGAGGTGTCGGTGCCACCAGGGCGGTGAAGCCCAGCACTCCCAGCAGGTTGAACAGGTTGCTGCCGATGATGTTGCCCACGGCAATCTCGCGCTGGCCGCGCAGGGCCGCCAGCAGCGAAGTGGCGAGTTGGGGCAGGGAGGTGCTGACGGCGATCACGGTCAGGCCCATGACCCGCTCGGAAAGCCCCAGGTCGTCGGCCACGGAGACGGCGGCGCCCAGCAGCAAGTGCCCGGCGAAGACCAGCAGGCCGAGGCCGAGCAGGACCATCAGCAGGCTGCTGATGCGCGGTGCCCAACTGCGCTGGCCGGCTGGTGCGGGTGAGTGGGGGCGGTGCGAATGGCGGGACTGGCGCAACAGCAGGCCCAGGTACAGCACCAGGGCTGCCAGCAGGATCAGGCCGTCGCTGGGGCTGAGTTGTTCGTTGTAGGCCAGCACGAACACTAGCAGGCTGGCGCCGATCATCAGCGGGATGTCCAGGCGCACCAGTTGCCGCGAGACCCGCAGCGGGATGATCAGCGCGGACAGGCCGAGGGTCACCAGGATGTTGAAAATGCTGCTGCCGATCACGCTGCCCACGGCAATGTCGGTGTTGTCGGCCAGGGTCGCCTGCAGGCTGATGGCCATTTGTGGCGCGCTGCTGCTGAAGGCGACGATGCTCAGGCCGATGATCAGTGGGCGCATGTGCAGGCGTGCAGCCAGGCGGATGGCCGCGCGCACCAGCAGTTCGGCGCCGGCGATCAGCATCACCAGGCCGCTGATGAGCTGGATCAGGCTGAGCAGGGGCAGTTCGGCAAAAGCGGTAATGGCGTGGGCTCCCGGGGTCAGTCGCTGAGGGCTTGGACGCGGACTTTGGCAGTTCCGCTGCGTAGCATGTCCAGTTGTTGGGCGGCGGCGCGGGACAGGTCGATCAGGCGGCCTCGGGTGTGCGGGCCTCGGTCGTTGATACGTACCACGACGCTCTTGTCGTTGCCCAGGTTGGTGACCTGTACCCGGGTGCCGAATGGCAGTTCGCGGTGGGCGGCGGTCAGGCCGTTCTGGTCGAAGGGCTCGCCACTGGCAGTGCGATTGCCGTGGTGCCGAGCGCCGTAATAGGAGGCGGTGCCGGTTGCGTCATAACCTCGGGGGTCGATGACGTGGCTGGTGGCGCAGCCGGTGAGCAGAGCGAGCAGGGCGCTAGTGGCAACCAGACGCTTCATTCGGGAGCTCCGATGGTTGATGTGGCGAGGGAGCGTACTCCCGCTGGTCTGTCTGGCAGACCGCAAGCCGACGGCGATGTTCCTTGCTGGAGCGGCGCCGGCCGGTTTGCAGTCGCTGTCGGACCGAGCGGGAGCACGCTCCCTCGTCACGCGCAAGCGGCCGGGGCCGCTTGCGGTTAAACCGCGATCAGCCCTCGAGCTTGCTCTTCAGCAGCTCGTTGACCTGTTGCGGGTTGGCCTTGCCTTTGGATGCTTTCATCGCCTGGCCGACGAAGAAGCCGAACATCTTGCCGCGCTTGGCCTCATCGGCGGCACGGTACTGTTCGACCTGTTCGGCGTTGGCTGCGAGCATCTCATCGAGCACCGCAGAGATCGCGCCGCTGTCGGTGACTTGCTTGAGGCCACGCTTGTCGATGATCTCGTCGGCATTGCCCTCGCCATTGGCCATGGCTTCGAACACGGTCTTGGCGATCTTGCCGGAGATGGTGTTGTCCTTGATCCGCAACAGCATGCCGCCCAGTTGTTCGGCCGAGACCGGGGCTTCGTCGATTTCCAGGCCCTGCTTGTTCAGCAGGCTGCCCAGCTCGACCATGACCCAGTTGGCGGCGAGCTTGGCGTCACCGGCGATGCTGGCGACCTTCTCGAAGTAGTCCGCCTGCTCACGGCTGGTGGCCAGGACGCTGGCGTCGTAGACCGACAGGCCGAACTGCTCCTGGAAGCGCTCGCGTTTCTGCGGTGGCAGTTCCGGCAGGGTGGCACGTACCTGGTCGAGGAAGGAATCCTCGATGACCACGGGCAGCAGGTCCGGATCGGGGAAGTAACGGTAGTCGTTGGCTTCTTCCTTGCTGCGCATCGGACGGGTTTCGTCCTTGTTCGGGTCGTACAGGCGGGTCTGCTGGATCACCTTGCCACCGTCCTCGATCAGCTCGATCTGGCGCCGGATCTCGGAGTTGATGGCCTTCTCGATGAAGCGGAACGAGTTGACGTTCTTGATCTCGCAGCGGGTGCCGAACTCGACCTGGCCCTTGGGACGGATCGAGACGTTGCAGTCGCAACGCAGGGAGCCCTCGGCCATGTTGCCGTCGCAGATCCCCAGGTAGCGCACCAGGGCGTGGATCGACTTGACGTAGGCCACGGCTTCCTTGGCGCTGCGCATGTCAGGCTCGGAAACGATTTCCAGCAGCGGCGTGCCGGCACGGTTCAGGTCGATGCCGGTGGCGCCGTTGAATTCTTCGTGCAGGCTCTTGCCGGCGTCTTCTTCCAGGTGCGCGCGGGTGATGCCGACGCGTTTCATGGTGCCGTCTTCCAGGGGGATGTCCAGGTGGCCCTTGCCGACAATAGGCAGTTCCATCTGGCTGATCTGGTAGCCCTTGGGCAGGTCCGGGTAGAAGTAGTTCTTGCGGGCGAACACGTTGTGCTGGCCGATCTCGGCGTCAACCGCGAGGCCGAACATCACCGCCATGCGCACCGCTTCCTGGTTCAGCACTGGCAGCACGCCGGGCATGCCCAGGTCGATCAGGCTGGCCTGGGTGTTGGGCTCGGCACCGAAGGCGGTGGAGCTACCGGAGAAAATCTTCGATTGAGTGGTGAGCTGGGTATGAATCTCCAGCCCGATCACGACTTCCCATTGCATGTGTGTCTCCTCAGAAGCCGGTTGGGGTGCGGGTGTGCCAGTCAGTGTTCAACTGATACTGGTGCGCAACGTTGAGCAAGCGGCCTTCCTGGAAATACGGAGCGAGCAGTTGCACGCCGACCGGCAAGCCGTCGACGAAACCGGCCGGCATCGACAGGCCCGGCAGGCCCGCGAGGTTGGCGGTGATGGTGTAGACGTCTTCCAGGTATGCAGCGACCGGGTCGCTGCTCTTGGCGCCGAGCTTCCAGGCCGGGTTGGGCGTGGTCGGGCCGAGGATGATGTCGACTTCGTTGAACGCGCTCATGAAGTCGTTCTTCACCAGACGGCGGATTTTCTGCGCCTTGAGGTAGTAGGCATCGTAGTAGCCGGCGGACAGTGCGTAGGCACCGACCATGATCCGGCGCTGCACTTCGCTGCCGAAGCCTTCGCCGCGGGAGCGCTTGTACAGGTCTTCCAGGTTTTCCGGGTTCTCGCAACGGTAGCCGAAGCGCACACCGTCGAACCGCGACAGGTTGGAAGAGGCTTCCGCCGGGGCGATCACGTAGTACGCGGGGATGGCGTGCTGCATGTTCGGCAGGCTGATTTCCTTGATCACCGCACCGAGCTTTTCCAGCTCCTTGATGCTGTTGTGGATCAGCTCGGCGATGCGCGGGTCCAGGCCGGCGCTGAAGTATTCCTTCGGCACGCCGATGCGCAGGCCCTGCAGCGAGCCGTTGAGGCCGGCGCTGTAGTCCGGCACCGGTTCATCGATGCTGGTGGAGTCGTTCGGGTCGAAGCCGGCCATGCCTTGCAGCAGGATCGCGCAGTCTTCGGCGGTGCGTGCCAGCGGGCCCCCCTGATCGAGGCTGGAAGCGTAGGCGATCATGCCCCAACGGGAAACGCGACCGTAGGTCGGCTTCAGGCCGGTGAGGTTGGTGAAGGCGGCGGGCTGGCGGATCGAGCCGCCGGTGTCGGTAGCCGTGGCGGCTGGCAGCAGGCGCGCAGCGACCGCGGCGGCGGAACCACCGGACGAACCGCCGGGTACGTGTTCCAGGTTCCACGGGTTTTTCACCGCGCCGTACCAGCTCGACTCGTTGGCCGAGCCCATGGCGAATTCGTCCATGTTGGTCTTGCCCAGGGTCACGGCCCCGGCAGCGGCCAGCTTGGCGACCACGGTGGCGTCGTAGGGCGCCTTGAAGTTGTCGAGCATCTTCGAGCCGCAGCTGGTGCGGATGCCCTGGGTGCAGAACAGATCCTTGTGGGCGATTGGCGCGCCCAGCAGGGCACCGCTCTCACCATTGGCGCGACGCTCGTCCGCGGCCTTGGCCTGGGACAGTGCCAGGTCCTGGGTGAGGCTGATGAAGCTGTTGATCTGCGGATCCAACTGGGCGATGCGCGCCAGCAGGGTCTGGGTCAGTTCTACAGAAGAGAATTTCTTGTCGGCGAGGCCGCGGGCAATCTCGGCCAGAGTCATGTGATGCATTGCAGGCTCTTTCCCTTTAGTCGATGACTTTCGGAACCAGGTACAGGCCGCTTTCGACCGCTGGTGCGATGGACTGATAGGCCTCGCGATGATTGGACTCGGTCACAACGTCTGCGCGCAGGCGCTGGCTGGCTTCCAGGGGGTGGGCCAGGGGCTCGATACCGTCGGTATCGACTGCCTGCATTTCATCCACCAGCCCGAGAATGCTGTTCAGGGCGGAGGTGATGTGTGGAAGATCGCCTTCATTGAGCTTGATGCTGGCCAAATGAGCGATTTTTTCCACGTCGGAGCGTTCAAGCGCCATGGGATTCTCCAGTGGAAAACAAAAACGGATTTCGTCCGCGTGTTAGATTGTCGGAACACTACCGCATTTCTACGGTCTTATGGCCGCGATTGTGGGGGTTGGTGCACAGAAAAGCGGCCAATTTAACATATTGGCGCCTTGCCCAAAATCCCTGTCGTTGTTAGAGTTTGCCGCACTTTTTTACCCACGCGTTGCCTAGGGTCCCTTTCCCATGTTCAAGAAACTGCGTGGCATGTTTTCCAGCGATCTTTCCATTGACCTGGGCACTGCCAACACCCTTATTTACGTGCGCGAGCGCGGTATTGTCCTGAATGAACCATCGGTTGTGGCCATTCGGACCCACGGTAATCAGAAAAGTGTTGTCGCGGTTGGTACTGAGGCCAAGCGCATGCTCGGTCGTACCCCGGGCAACATCGCAGCCATTCGTCCGATGAAAGACGGCGTGATCGCCGACTTCAGCGTTTGCGAAAAGATGCTGCAGTACTTCATCAACAAGGTTCACGAAAACAGCTTTCTGCAGCCCAGCCCACGTGTGCTGATCTGCGTTCCATGCAAGTCCACCCAGGTTGAGCGTCGCGCCATCCGTGAGTCGGCCCTTGGCGCCGGTGCCCGTGAAGTGTTCCTGATCGAAGAGCCGATGGCCGCTGCGATCGGTGCCGGCCTGCCGGTTGAAGAGGCCCGCGGTTCGATGGTCGTGGACATCGGTGGTGGTACCACTGAAATCGCCCTGATCTCCCTGAACGGTGTGGTCTACGCCGAATCCGTACGGGTTGGCGGCGACCGTTTCGACGAAGCGATCATCACCTACGTGCGTCGCAACTACGGCAGCCTGATCGGTGAATCCACCGCCGAGCGCATCAAGCAGGAAATCGGCACCGCCTACCCGGGCGGCGAAGTGCGTGAAGTCGACGTCCGCGGCCGTAACCTGGCCGAAGGCGTGCCACGTGCCTTCACCTTGAACTCCAATGAAGTGCTGGAGGCTCTGCAAGAGTCTCTGGCAACCATCGTTCAGGCGGTGAAAAGCGCCCTGGAGCAATCGCCTCCGGAACTGGCCTCGGACATCGCCGAGCGCGGCCTGGTGCTGACCGGTGGTGGCGCGCTGCTGCGTGATCTGGACAAGCTGCTGGCCCAGGAAACCGGCCTGCCGGTGATCGTTGCCGAAGACCCGCTGACCTGTGTCGCTCGCGGCGGTGGCCGTGCATTGGAAATGATGGACAAACACACCATGGACCTGCTCTCCAGCGAATAACTTCGCCGGTTGCATCTATGCTGTTGCGCTCACAGGCAGCACTTTGCAGTGCTGCCTGTGGCGTTTATCTTCTGTCAATCTGCATCCAGGCCGGTTTGATGCCGTATGAATAAACACAACATTTGCCTGGGAGGAGCGGCCTATTAAACCGCTTTTCGCCAAAGGCCCCTCATTAGGCGTGCGCCTCCTGGTGCTGGTCGTTCTCTCGGTCGCACTGATGGTGGTCGATGCCCGCTTCACACTGCTCAAGCCAGTGCGTAGCCAAATGTCGCTGGTGTTGATGCAGTCCTACTGGATCACCGACCTGCCGCAGCGGCTATGGCAAGGCGTGGCCAGTCAGTTCGGCAGCCGTACCGAGCTGGTCGCTGAAAACGAAAAACTCAAGACCGAAAACCTGCTGCTGCAGGGGCGCATGCAAAAGCTCGCGGCCCTCACCGAGCAGAACGTGCGCCTGCGCGAGTTGCTCAATTCCTCGGCACTGGTCAACGAGAAGGTTGAAGTGGCCGAGTTGATCGGCATGGACCCGAACCCCTTTACCCACCGCATCATCATCAACAAGGGTGAGCGCGATGGCGTGTTCCTCGGCCAGCCGGTGCTAGATGCCCGTGGCCTGATGGGCCAGGTGGTGGAGTTGATGCCCTACACCTCCCGCGTACTGCTGCTCACTGACACCACCCACAGCATTCCGGTGCAGGTCAACCGCAACGGCCTGCGCGCCATCGCCAGCGGCACCGGCAATCCGGAGCGCCTGGAGTTGCGCCATGTGGCCGACACCGCGGATATAAAGGAAGGCGATCTGTTGGTCAGCTCCGGTCTGGGCCAGCGTTTCCCCGCCGGCTACCCGGTGGCCACGGTCAAGGAAGTGATCCACGACTCCGGCCAGCCGTTCGCCATTGTGCGGGCGGTACCCACCGCTGCGCTGAATCGCAGCCGCTACCTGCTGCTGGTATTCAGCGATCCGCGTACCGCCGAAGAGCGTGCCAACGATGCCGCCCAGGCCCAGGAAGCCCAGGACCAGCAGGGCGCCAGCGCCGCGCCAGTGGTCCCGGCCACCGTGCCCAAGCCGGCCGCGGCGGCAAACGCCGGGGCTGCGCCCGCCACTGCGACTCCTGCTGCGCCGGCGACCCCGGCCAAACCCGCGGCTCACGCTCCGGCCAAGCCGGTCCATAAACCTGTGGTGAAACCGGCCGCTGCCAAACCACCGGCAGCAGCACCGGCTACCACCGGAGGAAGAGAATAATGGCGGGTAGCACCTATTCGCGAAATGGCTGGATCGTCTGGTTGACCTTCCTTATCGGGCTGCTGCTGAGCGTCTCGCCCTTGCCGCAGTTCATGGAGATCCTGCGTCCGCTGTGGCTGGCGCTGTTGCTGGCGTTCTGGGCCCTGGCCCTGCCGCACAAGGTCGGCATGGTCACTGCCTGGTGCCTGGGGCTGGCAGAGGATGTGCTCTACGGCACCCTGCTGGGGCAGAATGCCCTGATCCTGACGCTGATCACCTTCCTTGTACTGTCTCTGCAACAGCGCCTGCGGATGTTCCCGATGTGGCAGCAGAGCCTGGTGATCCTGGTGATCTTCGGCCTGGCGCAGTTGGTGCAACTCTGGCTCAGCGCCCTGACCGGCAACCGCCAGCCGACCCTGGCCCTGGTGCTGCCGGCCCTGGTCAGTGCCTTGTTGTGGCCCTGGGTCAGCTTCGGCCTGCGCGGCTTGCGTCGACGTTTCAAAATCAATTAATTCGGTCAGGCATTGGCCCGCACCTCGACAGGGAGATGTCTTGATGAATCCGCTTTACCTCGCTTCCGGTTCGCCTCGTCGGCGTGAGTTGCTGACGCAGATCGGCGTGCCGTTCACCGCCATCAGTGCGGACATCGATGAAACCCCGCTAGCCGATGAGTCACCTGCCGCCTACGTCGAGCGCCTGGCCCGAGGCAAGGCTGCGGCGGGGCGCGGGCTGATCACCAGCAGTGAATCCCAGGCCCCGGCCTGTGTGCTGGGGGCCGACACCGCGGTGGTGCTCGATGGGCGGATTCTCGGCAAACCGCTGGATCAGGCTGATGCGTTGCAGATGCTCATGGCGCTTTCGGGGCGTGAGCATGAAGTGTTCACCGCCATTGCCCTGCTTGACGGTGAACGCTGCGAGTCGCGAGTGGTGCGCAGCCTGGTACGTTTTCGCCCGATCTCGCCTGCAGAGGCCGCGCTCTACTGGGCCAGCGGCGAGCCCTGCGACAAAGCCGGTGGCTATGCTATCCAGGGACTGGCAGCGGTGTTTGTCGCCGGCCTCAATGGCAGTTATTCCGCGGTGGTCGGCTTGCCGGTGTGCGAAACCGCAGAACTGCTCGGGCATTTCGGCATACCCTGTTGGCAAAACCTTCCAGTGCGCTAAAGCGCCGTACCCGATTGCTGCGGCCCTCTATGAACACGCCTGAACGAGACACTGCCATGAGTGAAGAGATTCTGATCAACATCACGCCGATGGAATCACGCGTGGCGGTGGTCGAAAACGGAGTGCTGCAAGAGGTTCACGTCGAGCGCACCCAGCGCCGGGGGATCGTCGGCAACATCTACAAGGGCAAGGTGGTGCGGGTCTTGCCGGGCATGCAGGCGGCCTTCGTCGACATCGGCCTGGACCGGGCGGCGTTTATCCACGCCTCGGAAATTTCCACCCGCGAAGGCACGGCGGTAGAGAGCATCAGCGCTCTGGTGCACGAAGGGCAGAGCCTGGTGGTGCAAGTCACCAAGGACCCCATCGGTTCCAAGGGCGCGCGCCTGACCACTCAGTTGTCGATCCCTTCCCGCTATCTGGTGTACATGCCGCGTACCGCCCATGTCGGTATCTCGCTGAAGATCGAGGACGAAGCCGAGCGTGAGCGCCTGAAGCAGGTCGTCAGTGATTGCGTGGCCCAGGAAGGCATCAAGGAGGCCGGTGGTTTTATCCTGCGCACCGCCGCCGAAGGCGCCGGGGCCGATGAGATCATGATGGACATCCGTTACCTGCGCCGGCTCTGGGACCAGATCGGTGCGCAGATCAAGACCATTGGCGCGCCCAATGTGATCTACGAGGACCTGGGCCTGGCGCTGCGCACCCTGCGCGACCTGGTGAGCCCGAAGATCGAGAAGATCCGCATCGACTCCCGGGAAACCTTCCAGAAGACCACGGTGTTCGTGGCCGAACTGATGCCGGAAATCGCCGACCGCCTGGAGCACTACCCCGGCGAGCGGCCGATCTTCGACCTGTACGGCGTCGAGGACGAAATCCAGAAAGCCCTGGAGCGCAAGGTGCCGCTCAAGTCCGGAGGCTACCTGGTGGTAGACCCGGCGGAAGCCATGACCACCATCGACGTCAATACCGGGGCCTTCGTCGGTCATCGCAACCTTGAGGAAACCATCTTCAAGACCAACCTCGAGGCGGCCACCGCCATTGCCCGGCAACTGCGCCTGCGCAACCTGGGCGGGATCATCATCATCGACTTCATCGACATGGAAGATGAAGAGCACCAGCGCCAGGTATTGCGCACCCTGGAAAAGCAGCTGGAGCGTGACCACGCCAAGACCAACATCATCGGCATCACCGAGCTGGGCCTGGTGCAGATGACTCGCAAGCGCACCCGCGAAAGCCTGGAGCAAGTGCTGTGCGAGCCTTGCAGCAGTTGCCAGGGGCGGGGCAAGTTGAAAACCCCGGAAACCGTCTGTTACGAAATATTCCGAGAAATCCTCCGCGAGGCCCGGGCTTATCAGGCAGAAGGGTATCGGGTGCTGGCCAATCAGAAGGTGGTCGACCGGCTGCTGGACGAAGAGTCGGGCAACGTGGCGGAGCTGGAGGGTTTTATCGGCCGGACCATCAGGTTCCAGGTCGAAACCATGTATTCCCAGGAACAATACGACGTGGTGCTGCTCTGATTCCGCGTGTTCTACATCCGTGGAAATGGCTGGCTTCAGCTTTTTGCATGACTTTTACCCTGGGAGCCAACTGAAATGGAGCGGCTGATGCGCCTGTTCACCACGCTGATTCGCTGGGGGCTTGGCTTCTGTGCGCTGGCGCTGGTGGCGACTGCCTTGTATGTCAGTCTGGGCCGGGAACTGACCCCGCTGGTGGCCGAGTACCAGCCCGAGGTAGAGGCCAAGGTGCAGCAGGCCGTGGGCTTGCCGGTGCATATCGGTAGCCTGGAGGGGCGCTGGAGCGGCTTGTCGCCGATCCTGCTGGCCCACGACGTGCAGGTGGGCGAGGGCGCCAATGCGCTGCGCCTGGATCAGGTGAGCGTGGCGCCGGATATGCTCGGCAGCCTGCTGGCCCGTGACCTGCGGATCGGCCGCCTGGAGCTCAGCGGCCTGAGCCTGAGCCTGAAAGAGGGCGCGGACGGCCAGTGGCAGCTTGAAGGCCTGCCGGTGCAACAGGACCAGCCGATGGACCCCCAGCAGTTGCTGGGCCGCCTGCAACAGGTTGCCGAGCTGTCGCTGCTGGACAGCCAGGTCACCTTGCAGCCTCTGGACCGCCAGCCCGTGGCCCTGACCTACGTCGGGCTCAACCTGCGCAGCGGTACCAGCCGCCAGCGCCTGGACCTGCGCCTGACGCTGCCGGACGGCCAGCCCCTGGCAATGAACCTGCGGACCCGGATGCGGGCCGAGGCCTGGCGCGATGCCCAGGCCGACTTGTACCTGAGCCTGCCGCAAAGCGACTGGTCACGTTGGGTGCCGGCCCGGCTGACCCGGGAGTGGAAGCTCTCCGAGCTCAAAGCGGGTGGCGAGCTGTGGCTGAAGTGGGCCAAGGGTGGGGTGCAAAACGCCACGCTGCGCTTGAATGCCCCGCAATTCACCGGGGCCTATGCCGAGCGCACGCCGGTGTCCCTGAGCAACCTGGCATTGAATGCCTACTTCCAGCGTGACGAACAGGGCCTGCAGGTGCAGCTTGACTCCCTGGCGCTGAACCTCGGCGAGACCCGCTGGGAATCCCGTGTGCAGGTGCAGCAGCGCAACGCGACCGAGCAGCAGGAAGAACTCTGGCATGTGCAGGCCGACCGCTTGGACCTGAAGCCGATCACCCCGATCCTCGATGCCCTGGCCCCCTTGCCGGAAGGCCTGGCCACGGCCATCGACCGACTGAAAGTCACTGGTGGCCTGCGCAACGTGCTGCTCGACTATCGTCCCCAGAACAGTGGCGACCAGCGCCTGAGCTTCGCTGCCAACCTCGACCGGGTTGGCTTCGATGCCTATCACGGTGCTCCGGCAGCACGAAATGTCAGCGGTAGCATCAGCGGTGACCTGGGCAAGGGCGAGCTGCGCATGGACAGCAAGGATTTCTCCCTGCACCTGTACCCGATCTTCGCCAAGCCCTGGCAGTACATCCAGGCCAACGCCACCCTGACCTGGAAGCTCGACAAGGAAGGCTTCACCCTGATTGCCCCCTACCTGAAGGTGCTGGGCGAAGAGGGCAAGATCGCCGGCGACTTCCTGATCCGCCTGCATTTCGACCACAGCCAGGAAGACTACATGGACCTGCGAGTCGGCCTGGTGGACGGCGATGGGCGCTACACCGCCAAGTACCTGCCCCAGGTGCTCAACGCCGGTGTGGATGAATGGCTGCGCACGGCGATCCTCAAGGGCGCCGTGGACCAGGGCTTCTTCCAGTACCAGGGTTCGCTCAACCATGACGCCGTCGAGGCCGCCCGCAGCATCAGCCTGTTCTTCAAGGTGCATGACACCGAGCTGGCGTTCCAGCCGGGCTGGCCGCACCTGACCAAGGTCAGCGGCGATGTGTTCATCGAAGACAGCGGCGTGCGCATCGTCGCCAGCAAAGGCCAGTTGCTGGACACCAAGGTGCGGGATGTCTTCGTCAACATTCCCCATGCTGCCAGCGGGCAGGAAAGCCACATGTACATCGATGGCGCCTTTGCCGGTGGCCTGGGCGATGGCGTGAAAATTCTCCAGGAAGCGCCGATCGGCACCGGCTCGACCTTTGCCGGCTGGCATGGCGAGGGCGATCTGCAAGGCAAGCTGGATCTGGATATTCCCCTGGTCAAGGGCCAGGAGCCGAAGATCGTGGTGGCGTTCAAGACCGACAAGGCGCGCCTCAAGCTCAGTGAGCCTGAGCTGGAACTGACCCAGCTCAAGGGTGATTTCCGCTTCGATAGTGCCAAGGGCCTGAGTGGCGAGGGCATCAGTGCCCAGGCGTTCGAGCGGCCGGTCACGGCGCAGATCTTCGCCGATGGCAAGCCGGGCAAACCCAACACTCGAGTGGTTGCCAAGGGCCAGGTTGCGGTCAAGAAACTTACCGACTGGTTGCAAGTCGGCCAGCCGTTGCCGGTGTCCGGCGAGGTGCCCTACCAGTTGCAACTGAACCTGGACGGAGCCGACAGCCAGCTGATGGTCAGTTCCAGTCTCAAGGGCGTAGCGGTGGACCTGCCGGCGCCGTTCGGCATGGCGGCCAGCACCGGGCGCAACAGTGTATTTCGCATGACTCTGCAAGGGGCCGAGCGGCGCTACTGGTTCAACTACGGCGAACTGGCCGACTTCACCTTTGCGGCGCCCAGCGGCAAGCTCGCCGAGGGGCGAGGCGAGCTGTTCCTCGGTGATGGCGCGGCCTTGCTGCCGCCGGGTAAAGGGCTGCGGATACGAGGGATTCTCTCCGAGCTGGATGTGGAACCCTGGAAAGCCCTGGTGGATCGCTACGCCGGGCAGGACCCGGGAGGCAGCGCCAAACAGTTGCTCAGCAGTGCGGACTTCAAGGTCGGCAAGCTCAGTGCCTTCGGCACCACCCTGGACCAGGTCAACCTGTTGCTGGCGCGCAAGCCCGCTGCCTGGGAGTTGCAGATCGACAGCCAGCAGGCCAAAGGCAAGGTCGGGATTCCCGATGCCAAGGCGGCGCCGATGGCCATCGACATGGCGTACGTGCGCCTGCCGGCTGCCGATCCGGCAGCGCAGGCCGATGAAAATGCGCCCGACCCCCTGGCCTCGGTAGATCCCAAGAGCGTTCCGCCCCTGGATATTTCCATTGCCCAGCTGTTCCAGGGCCAGGACCTGATCGGCCGCTGGGCGCTCAAGGTGCGGCCGACGTCCAGGGGCATGGTCTTCAATGGCCTGGACCTGGGCCTCAAGGGCATGCAGTTGCAGGGCGAGGGCGGCTGGGAAGGCCAGGCCGGTGCCAGCAACAGTTGGTACCGGGGCCGCATTGGCGGCAAGAACCTGGCGGACGTGCTCAAGGGCTGGGGCTTCGCCCCGACCGTGACCAGTGAAGATTTTCACCTGGACGTCGATGGCCGCTGGCCGGGCTCGCCGGCCTGGGTGGGCTTGAAGCGCTTCTCCGGCAGCCTGGACGCTACCCTGCGCAAGGGCCAGTTCGTCGAAGTCGAGGGCGGGGCCCAGGCCTTGCGGGTGTTCGGCCTGCTCAACTTCAACTCCATCGGTCGCCGCCTGCGCCTGGACTTCTCCGACCTGTTCGGCAAGGGCCTGAGCTATGACCGGGTCCGGGGCGTGCTGGCGGCGAGCAATGGCGTTTACGTCACTCGCGAGCCGATCACCCTGACCGGGCCGTCGAGCAACCTGGAGCTCAATGGCACCCTGGACATGGTGGCCGACCAGGTCGACGCCAAGCTGCTGGTGACCCTGCCGGTGACCAATAACCTGCCGATTGCCGCGCTGATTGTCGGTGCGCCGGCGGTGGGCGGGGCGTTGTTCCTGATCGACAAGCTGATCGGTGACCGCGTGGCGCGCTTCGCCAGCGTCAAATACAACGTCAAAGGCCCATGGAAAGAGCCGAAAATCACCTTCGACAAACCGTTTTGAGAATCCTCGATTCGCGCCTATGGAGTAGCATGGCGGCCTACCCTACAAGGAGTTCGCCATGTCTCTTGCGGTGATTCAAATGGTCAGCCAGAGCGATGTCCTGGCCAATCTGCAGCAGGCTCGGAGCCTGCTCGAACAGGCTGCTGCCGGCGGTGCAAAGCTGGCCGTCCTGCCGGAAAACTTCGCCGCCATGGGGCGCCGCGACATGGCGGCCATCGGTCGCGCCGAAGCGCTGGGCGAAGGTCCGATCCTGCCATGGTTGAAACAGGCCGCCCGCGACCTCAGGTTATGGATAGTGGCCGGCACCTTGCCGTTGCCCCCCGTCGATCAGCCCGAGGCCAAGTCCAATGCCTGTTCGTTGCTGGTGGATGACCAGGGGCAGTTCGTGGCGCGCTACGACAAGCTGCACCTGTTCGACGTCGATGTGGCGGACAATCGCGGGCGCTACCGTGAATCCGATGACTATGCTCATGGAGACCGGGTGGTGGTGGCGGATACGCCGGTCGGGAGGGTCGGCCTTACAGTCTGTTATGACCTGCGCTTTCCCGAGCTGTACAGCGAGTTGCGCGCCGCTGGCGCCGAGTTGATCACCGCGCCTTCGGCGTTTACCGCGGTCACCGGTGCGGCCCATTGGGAGGTGCTGATTCGCGCCCGTGCCATCGAGACCCAGTGCTATGTGCTGGCGGCGGCCCAGGGCGGCGTGCATCCCGGCCCACGGGAAACCTACGGCCATGCCGCGATCGTCGACCCCTGGGGGCGGATAGTGGCGCAACAGGATCAAGGTCAAGGCGTGCTGCTGGCCGAGCGCGACAGCAGTGAACAGGCGTCCATCCGGGCGCGGATGCCGGTGTTCAGTCACCGGCGCATTTTCTCGCAAGGCGTGCAACGGCTTGCATAAGTACGACGAATTTAAGGCCAAAACATATGAGCGGGTTGTTGTCCTCTGTCAGTGAACATCTACTAGCCCCGGGCGGCGTGACCATCGAAAGCTTGCAAGGCGTGCTGGGGGATCTGGCCGGCCCGGGCATCGATGCCGCCGATCTGTATTTCCAGGGGCAGATTTCCGAGTCCTGGTCCCTGGAAGACGGAATCGTCAAGGAAGGCAGTTTCAACCTCGACCAGGGGGTTGGGGTGCGTGCGCAATCCGGTGAGAAGACCGGCTTCGCCTACAGCAATGCCATCACCCTGGAGGCCCTGGGCCTCGCCGCCCGGGCGGCGCGCTCGATTTCCCGGGCGGGGCAAAACGGCACCGTGCAGGCGTTTTCGACCCAGGATGTGGCGCAGCTGTATGCGCCGGACAACCCCCTGGAAGTCATCAGCCGGGCCGAGAAGGTCGAGCTGCTCAAGCGCGTTGACGCCGCAACCCGCGCCCTGGATCCGCGCATCCAGCAGGTCAGCGTGAGCATGGCCGGGGTCTGGGAGCGGATCCTGGTGGCCTCTACCGATGGCGGCCTGGCGGCGGATGTGCGGCCGCTGGTGCGTTTCAACGTCAGCGTCATCGTCGAGCAGAACGGTCGCCGCGAGCGCGGTGGCCATGGCGGCGGCGGGCGTACCGACTACCGCTATTTCCTCAGCGAAGATCGGGCCATGGGCTATGCCCGTGAAGCCCTGCGCCAGGCGCTGGTCAATCTGGAAGCGATTCCGGCGCCGGCCGGAACCCTGCCGGTGGTGCTGGGCTCCGGCTGGTCCGGAGTGCTGCTGCACGAAGCCGTGGGCCACGGCCTGGAGGGCGACTTCAACCGCAAGGGCAGTTCGGCCTACAGCGGTCGCATGGGCGAAATGGTGGCTTCCAAGCTCTGCACCATCGTCGACGACGGCACCCTGGCCGGGCGCCGTGGTTCCCTGAGCGTGGACGACGAAGGCACCCCCACCGAATGCACCACGCTGATCGAGAACGGCGTGCTCAAGGGTTACATGCAGGACAAGCTCAATGCCCGGCTGATGGGCGTGGCCCGCACCGGCAACGGTCGCCGCGAGTCTTATGCGCACCTGCCGATGCCGCGCATGACCAACACCTACATGCTGGGTGGCGAAAGCGATCCGGCGGAAATCATCGCTTCGGTGAAGAGGGGCATCTATTGCGCCAACCTCGGTGGCGGCCAGGTGGATATCACCAGCGGCAAGTTCGTGTTCTCCACCAGTGAGGCCTACCTGATCGAGGACGGCAAGATCACCGCCCCGGTCAAGGGCGCGACCTTGATCGGCAACGGTCCGGAAGCCATGAGCCGGGTATCGATGGTGGGTAATGACCTGTCCCTGGACAGTGGCGTCGGCACCTGCGGCAAGGATGGGCAATCGGTGCCAGTGGGCGTCGGCCAGCCGACCCTGAAGATCGATGCGATCACCGTGGGTGGCACTGGGGCATAAGGAGGGAGGGCGTCGGGTGAGCTGCAGGGCAGCTCACCCGTGGCAAGGCTCAGCGCAGACCGCGTTGAGTCTCGTCCAGCTCGCGGATGTACTTGAAAATTTTACGGCTTGAGGCCGGTGCCTTGTTATGCGCCAGCTCATGCTGGGCCTGACGGATCAGGGAGCGCAGTTGCTGGCGATCGGCGTCCGGGTATTCGCCGACGAACTTTTCCAGCACGTCATCGCCGCCGCCGATCAGGCGGTCGCGCCAACGCTCCAGGTTATGGAAGCGTTCGTTGTACTGCCGGGTGGAGGCATCGAGTTGGTCAAGCAGTTGCAGAATCGCGTCGGTGTCCTGGTCCCGCATCAGCTTGCCGATGAACTGCAGGTGGCGCTTTCGGGCGATATGGGCGACGTGCTTGGGTGCATCCGCCAGGGCCCGGCGCAAGGCGTCGGTCAGGGGCAGTTTGTTCAGCAAGTCGGGCTTGAGGGTGGTAAGGCGCTCGCCGAGATCAACCAGAGCATGCAGCTCGCGTTTGACCTGGGATTTGCTTTTCTCCCCATCGAGGGAGTCGTCGTAAGAATCAACCATGGTGGCAGTCCGCAAAGAAACGCCGCCATGATAACCAGTCGAGGGCCGCTTGTCCGGCCCGGTCGCTCGCCGGCCTTAATCGAAAGCAGAATTTGAGTGGAGAACAGCATGAGTGCAGCACAAAGCGTCGGCCCACAGGCTTTGCCGGCCCTGCAGGAGCAAGTCGAGCAGATCATCGCCGAGGCCAAGCGCCAGGGGGCCAGCGCCTGTGAAGTGGCGGTGTCCCTGGAGCAGGGGCTGTCGACTTCGGTGCGCCAGCGGGAAGTGGAAACCGTCGAGTTCAACCGCGACCAGGGCTTTGGCATCACCCTCTACCTGGGCCAGCGCAAGGGTTCGGCCAGTACGTCTGCCAGCGGCCCCGAAGCCATTCGCGAAACCGTGGCGGCGGCTCTGGCGATTGCCAAGCACACCTCCGAAGACGAAGCCTCGGGCCTTGCCGACGCGGCCTTGATGGCCAAGGACCTGCAGGACTTCGATCTGTTCCACGCCTGGGACATCACCCCCGAACAAGCCATCGAGCAGGCTCTGACCTGTGAGGCTGCGGCCTTTGCTGCCGACAGCCGGATCAAGAATGCCGACGGCACCACCCTCAGCACCCACCAGGGCTGTCGGGTGTATGGCAACAGCCACGGCTTCATTGGTGGTTATGCGTCCACCCGCCACAGCCTGAGCTGCGTGATGATTGCCGAGGCGGATGGCCAGATGCAGCGCGACTACTGGTACGACGTCAATCGCCAGGGCCAGTTGCTGGCCGACCCGGTGAGCATTGGCCAGCGTGCCGCCCAGCGCGCCGCCAGCCGGCTAGGTGCCCGTCCAGTGCCGACCTGTGAGGTGCCGGTGCTGTTTTCCGCAGAACTGGCCGGTGGCCTGTTCGGCAGTTTTCTCGGGGCGATTTCCGGTGGCAACCTGTACCGCAAGTCGTCCTTCCTCGAAGGCGCCCTGGGTCAACAACTGTTTCCGCAGTGGATGACCATCGATGAGCGCCCGCACCTGATGCGCGCCATGGGCAGTTCGGCTTTCGACGGCGATGGCCTGGCCACCTACGCCAAGCCGTTCATCCAGGACGGTGAGCTGGTGTCCTATGTACTGGGCACCTATTCCGGACGCAAGCTGGGCATGCCGAGCACCGCCAACGCCGGTGGCGTGCACAACCTGTTCGTCACCCATGGCGACGAAGACCAGGCCGCGCTGCTGCGGCGCATGGGCCGTGGCCTGCTGGTGACCGAGCTGATGGGCCATGGCCTGAACATGGTCACCGGGGACTACTCCCGCGGTGCGGCGGGTTTCTGGGTCGAGAACGGCGAGATTCAGTTCGCGGTGCAGGAAGTGACCATTGCCGGCAACCTGCGGGACATGTTCAAGCAGATCCTCGCAGTGGGTAACGACCTGGAGCTGCGTAGCAACATCCGCACCGGCTCGGTGCTGATCGAACGCATGACCGTCGCCGGCAGCTGACCGCGCCCAGCTTCAACCCCAACGCGCCACCTCCCCGAGGTGGCGCGTTTTTTATGCCCGCCATTTTTGTAGGAGCTGGCTTGCCAGCGAAAGCGTCCTGACATCCGGCACCAGGCTCAAGGGCTCATTCGCCGGTAAGGCGGGCCCTATAAGAGTTGGACAAAAATCATACAAGCCAGATTGATTTGATTCTCAATATCATTTAATAATGAAAATCATTATTCGATGAGCCCAGGTCATGAGTTCTGCCTTGCACGAGCAGCCTTACCTCGAAAGCTGGCGCTGGATGAGCCGCCAGATCCGTTGCGCACTGGAACCGGACGAGCCCCGTCTGATCGAGCATTACCTCGCCGAAGGCCGCTACCTGGCCTGCTGTACCGCGATGTCGGCCTGGACCGTCGCTGAAACTTCCTTCCGTTTATTGATCGATACCGCAACCGATACAGCGCTGCCCTGGCATTGGCGCAGCCAGTGCCTGGACCAGGCCTGGCGGCCGTTGCGCGACATGGAGCGGTTGTCTTTGTGCAATTGCCGGCTCAAGCGCTGGCAGAGCCACGCCTGGCAGTTGGCGACCTGCTCGCTGCTGCCTTCCATTCCCCTGATAGAACTGGTGCAAGGATTTCCCGATGAGTAATACCCGTATCGAACGCGACAGCATGGGCGAACTGCAGGTACCGGAACTGGCCCTGTACGGCGCCCAGACCCAGCGTGCGGTGGACAACTTTCCCATCAGTGGCCAACGCATGCCGGCAGCCTTCATCCGTGCGCTGATCCTGGCCAAGGCAGCTGCGGCCAAGGCCAACGTCGAACTGGGGCAGATCAGCGAAGCCCAGGGCAAGGCCATTGTCGATGCCGCCCAGGGTCTGCTGGAAGGTGATTTCATGCCGCACTTCCCGGTGGACATTTTCCAGACCGGCTCTGGCACCAGTTCCAACATGAACGCCAATGAAGTACTGGCAACCCTGGCCAGCCGCCTGCTGGGTGAACCGGTCAACCCCAATGACCATGTCAACTGCGGCCAGAGCAGCAACGACATCATCCCTACCACCATTCATGTCAGCGCCGCGCTGACCCTGCATGAGCAACTGCTGCCGGCCCTGGTGCATCTGGTGGAGGTCATCGAGCGCAAGGCGGTACAGGTGCACCCCTTCATCAAGACCGGCCGCACTCACCTGATGGACGCGATGCCGGTGCGCATGAGTCAGGTGCTGGAGGGCTGGGCGCAGCAACTCAAGGCCAATATCAGCCACCTGCAGAATCTGCTGCCGAGCCTGCAATCCCTGGCTCAGGGCGGTACCGCTGTGGGTACCGGAATCAATGCGCATCCCGAGTTCGCTGCGCGTTTCAGCCAGCAGTTGAGCAAGCTGACCCAGGTGCAATTCACCCCGGGCAAGAACCTCTTCGCCCTGATCGGCTCCCAGGACACTGCGGTGACGGTATCCGGCCAGCTCAAGGCTACCGCGGTGTCGTTGATGAAGATCGCCAACGACTTGCGCTGGATGAACTCCGGCCCGCTGGCCGGGCTCGGCGAGATCGAGCTGGAAGGTTTGCAGCCCGGTTCGTCGATCATGCCCGGCAAGGTCAACCCGGTGATTCCTGAAGCCACCGCGATGGTCGCCGCCCAGGTCATCGGCAACGACAGCACCATCACTGTGGCCGGGCAATCGGGCAACTTCGAGCTCAACGTGATGCTGCCGATCATTGCCCAGAACCTGCTGAGCAGCATCGAGTTGCTGGCCAACTCCAGCCGCCTGCTGGCGGACAAGGCCATCGCCAGCTTCAAGGTCAACGAACCCAAGCTCAAGGAAGCGCTGTCGCGCAACCCGATCCTGGTCACGGCGCTGAACCCGATCATCGGCTATCAGAAGGCTGCAGAAATCGCCAAGACCGCCTACAAGCAGGGGCGCCCGGTGATCGACGTGGCCCTTGAACATACCGATCTGTCACGCAGCCAGCTGGAGGTCCTGCTGGACCCGGAAAAGCTCACTGCCGGCGGCGTGTAACCCACCGACACCGCTTTGGAGGCTCACCATGGAGCACTGGAAACGCACGATCGAAAGGGCCAATCGCCTCTTTATGCAGGGCGAGCTGGTGGATGCTCGCGAGTTCTACCTGCAGGCGCTGGCCCTGGCCCAGGTGCTGTTCGAGCGCTGGTCGGATGCCGACGAAGCGGTGGCGGCCTGTGTGATTTCCCATCACAACCTGGCAGACCTGCACCTGCGCCTCAATCAGCCGGAGGAGAGCGCGGAATACCTCTGCGCCATCCATCAGCGGTTGCTGCAGACCATGCAGGACAGCCGCTTGCCCACAGCCCTGCGGGAAGCGGCCTTGCGCCAAAGCAGCAAGACCTACGTCGAACTGCTGAATTTCATCGGTGATCACGGCGAATACCCGCGCACTCACCGTTTGCTGGACAGCAACGTCGCGGGCCTGTCAGCCGACAGCCCGCAACCAGACAGCCCCTCTTACGGAGCCCATTGATATGTCCTTTACCTTGCCTGCACTGCCTTACGCCTACGACGCCCTGGAACCGCACATCGATGCGCAAACCATGGAAATCCACTACACCAAGCATCACCAGACCTACATCAACAACCTCAACGCCGCCGTCGAGGGGACCGAATGGGCAGGGTGGGAGGTGGAAAAGCTGGTAGCCAGCGTTCAGCAACTGCCGGAAAAACTGCGTGCTGCGGTGATCAACCAGGGTGGCGGGCATGCCAACCATTCGCTGTTCTGGGCGGTGATGACACCCGCCGGTGGCGGTCATCCCCAAGGCGCCCTGGGGCAAGCCATCGAGCAGCAACTGGGTGGTTTCGAGAGCTTCAAGGAAGCCTTCACCAAGGCCGCACTCACCCGTTTTGGCAGTGGCTGGGCCTGGCTCAGCGTGACACCGGAGAAGAAACTGGTGGTGGAAAGCAGCGGTAACCAGGACAGCCCGCTGATGAACGGCAATACCCCGATCCTCGGTCTGGATGTGTGGGAGCACGCCTACTACCTGCGCTACCAGAACCGCCGCCCGGAATACATCAACGCCTTCTACAACGTCATCAACTGGCCGGAAGTCGCTCAGCGCTACCAGGCCGCGATGGCTTGATACCTTTCCATCAAAACAAGATCTAAGGCCGACTATGGGCACTGAAACACTGGCAATCAGCAGCGGGCGAATGTTTCGTTATGCCTTCGGTTCGCTGTTGCTGTTGGCGGGCACGGCGTTGCTGGTGGCTCAAGGGTTGAGCTGGCTGAACCTGGAGCCGCGCTTGCTGCGCGCCTTGCAGGGCGGTTCGATCTGCGCGCTGGGCACGGCGCTGGGGGCGGTCCCGGTGCTGGTGATCCGGCGGATGCCGGTGGCGGTGAGCGACACCCTGCTGGGCTTTGGTGCCGGAGTGATGCTGGCGGCCACGGCATTTTCGCTGATCGTCCCCGGCATCGCTGCGGCCCAGGACCTGGGCTTGTCTGCCTGGGGCTCCAGCGGTCTGATCTGCGCCGGCATCATGCTCGGGGCCTTTGGCCTGTTCCTGGTGGATCTCAAGGTCTCGGGGGGCAGCCCGGAGGTGCTGGTGGGCACGCCAGAGCATCCGGTGATTGCCCCGCGTATCTGGCTGTTCGTCTTCGCCATCATTGCCCACAACATTCCTGAAGGGATGGCGGTGGGGGTGTCGGCCGGAGGCGGCATGCCGGATGCGGACAGCCTGGCCATGGGCATTGCCCTGCAGGATGTACCGGAAGGCCTGGTGATTGCCCTGGTATTGGCGGGGGCGGGGATGTCGCGGGTCAAGGCATTCCTGATTGGTGCGGCTTCAGGTCTGGTGGAGCCGGTCTTTGCCTTGCTCTGCGCCTGGTTGGTGAGCCTGGCGCAGGTATTGCTGCCCCTGGGCCTGGCCCTGGCGGCGGGGGCGATGCTGCTGGTGGTCACTCATGAAGTGATTCCGGAGTCGCGTCGCAATGGCCATGACAAGCTTGCCAGCCTTGGCCTGTGCATCGGTTTCTGCCTGATGATGGTCATGGATACGGCACTCGCCTGAGAGTCGTATGGTGAGGGGCCCGCCCGGGCCTACTCGCCTTCGTCGAAGAAGTTGTTGATCAGCGCCACCAGCGCATCCATCGCTTCCTGTTCCTGCTCGCCTTCGGTCTTCAGGTGGATCCTGGTGCCCTTGCCGGCGGCCAGCATCATCATGGCCATGATGCTTTTGCCGTCGACCATGGAGTCCGGGGTCCTGCCGGCGCGGATCTGGCAGGGAAACTGCCCGGCCACGCCGACGAACTTGGCCGAGGCACGGGCATGCAGGCCCAGTTTATTGATGATCTCGATTTCCAGAGCTGGCATCGCGGGGTAGATCCTTTCAGCTAAGGTCGCGGTGGCGAACCTGGACGTTCTTCAGGGATTTTTGCAGGACCTGGCCCAGGCGCTCGGTCAGGTACACGGAGCGGTGGTGCCCGCCGGTGCAGCCGATGGCGATGGTCACATAGGCGCGGTTGCTGGCGGCAAAGCGTGGCAGCCATTTGAGCAGGTAGCTGGAGATGTCCTGGAACATTTCCTCGACATCGGGTTGCGCCGCCAGATACTCGGCCACGGGCGCATCCAGGCCTGATTGGGCGCGCAACTCGGGCTTCCAATACGGGTTGGGCAGGCAGCGCACGTCGAACACCAGGTCTGCATCTACCGGCATGCCGCGCTTGAAGCCGAAGGACTCCACCAGGAACGCGGTACCGGGTTCCGGCTGGTTCAACAGTCGCAGCTTGATGGTGTCGCGCAGTTGGTAAAGGTTCAGGTTGGTGGTGTTGACCTTGAGATCGGCCAGGTCGACGATCGGCCCCAGCAGTTGGGTTTCATCGTGGATGGCTTCGGCCAGGGAGCGGTTGGCGCTGCTCAGCGGGTGGCGCCGACGGGTCTCGGAGAAGCGCTTGAGCAGGGTCTCTTCGTCGGCATCCAGGTACAGCACGTCGCACTGGATATGCCGGCTGCGCACTTCTTCCAGCAATTCGGGGAAGCGCGACAGATGACTGGGCAGGTTGCGGGCATCGATGGACACCGCCACCAGCGGTTGCGCCAGTTCGGTGTGGATCAACGCACGTTCAGCCAGTTCCGGCAGCAAGCCGGCTGGCAGGTTGTCGATGCAGTAGTAGCCGTGGTCCTCGAGAACATCGAGGGCGGTGCTTTTACCTGAGCCGGAGCGGCCGCTGACGATGATCAAACGCATGATTACTGACCGTTTTGCTCGTCCAGAACGACCTGATACAAGGCTTCGTTGCTGGTGGCGCTGCGCAGCCGGTCACGGACTTCCTTGCGATCGAGCATGCTGGCGATCTGCCGGAGCAGTTCCAGGTGTGCATCGGTCGCGGCTTCCGGAACCAGCAGGACGAACAGCAGGTCGACCGGTGCGCCATCGATGGCGTCAAAATCGATCGGAGCGTCCAGGTGCATCAGCGCACTGATGGGCGACTCGCAGCCTTTGAGGCGGCAGTGGGGAATGGCGATGCCGTTGCCAAAACCGGTGGAACCGAGTTTTTCACGGGCAATCAGGCTCTCGAAGACATCCTGCATCTCCAGATCAGGCACTTCACGGCTGATCAGGTTGGCAATTTGTTCGAGGGCGCGTTTTTTACTGCCGCCCGGCACGTTCACCAGGGAACGGCCGGGGGTCAGGATGCTTTCAAGTCGGATCATGGGAGGGGAGTGTTAGCGACCCGTGCCTTGGAGAAGGTGGAGTTGCTTTTCCTTATGCTTTTTCAGTTGGCGGTCAAGCTTGTCCGTGAGCAGGTCGATTGCGGCATACATATCGTCATGTTCTGCGTTGGCAACGACCTCCCCACCGTGGATGTGCAGGGTGGCTTCGATTTTCTGCTTCAGCTTCTCGACAGCCATGGTGACCTGCACATTGGTAATCTTGTCGAAGTGCCTCTCCAGCCGGTCGAGTTTTTCGCCGATGTAGACGCGCAGGGGTTCAGTCACTTCGAGTTGGTGTCCACTGATGTTGACTTGCATACAGCTTCTCCTTCGTTGCCAGTGCATAACGCGGCAGGCTGGGTTGCCTGCCACCTAGACTACGTTTGAAAACGGCACCGGGCCCTTTTCAAACACACTCTGAAACGCTGTGGCCAGCCCTGCGGCTACATCAACCGCTTACGTTCGCTGGAAGGCGCGATCCCAAGGGATTCGCGGTACTTGGCGACGGTACGACGGGCTACCTGAATGCCTTGTGCCTCCAGTAAACCAGCGATCTTGCTGTCACTCAACGGCTTTTTCTGATTTTCCGCGGCCACCAATTTTTTGATGATCGCGCGGATCGCCGTGGACGAGCATTCACCGCCTTCCGAAGTGCTGACGTGGCTGGAGAAAAAGTATTTCAGCTCATATATGCCCCGTGGGGTATGCATGAATTTCTGCGTAGTCACCCGGGAAATCGTCGATTCGTGCATGCCCACCGCCTCGGCGATATCGTGCAGAACCAGCGGCTTCATCGCCTCATCGCCATATTCGAGAAAGCCGCGCTGGTGCTCGACGATCTGGGTGGCGACCTTCATCAGGGTTTCATTGCGGCTTTGCAGGCTCTTGATGAACCAGCGGGCTTCCTGCAACTGGTTGCGCATGAAGGTGTTGTCGGCGCTGGTGTCGGCGCGGCGTACAAAACCGGCGTACTGGGCGTTGACCCGCAGGCGCGGCACGGACTCCTGGTTCAGTTCCACCAGCCAGCGTTCGTTGTCCTTGCGCACTATGACGTCCGGGACCACGTATTCGGCTTCACTGGATTCGATCTGTGAACCGGGGCGGGGGTTGAGGCTCTGCACCAGCTCGATGACCTGGCGCAGCTCATCTTCCTTGAGCTTCATGCGGCGCATCAACTGGCTGTAGTCGCGGCTGCCCAGGAGGTCGATGTAGTCACTGACCAGGCGCTGGGCCTCGCCCAGCCAGGGCGTTTTCGCCGGCAACTGGCGCAGTTGCAGCAACAGGCACTCGCCCAGGTTGCGGGCGCCGATGCCCGCGGGTTCGAATTGCTGGATGCGGTGCAGGACGGCTTCTATCTCGTCCAGTTCGATGTCCAGTTCCGGATCGAAGGCTTCGAGGATCTCTTCGAGGGTTTCGTCCAGGTAGCCCTGATTGTTGATGCAGTCGATCAGGGTCACGGCAATCAGGCGGTCGGTGTCCGACATCGGCGCCAGGTTCAGTTGCCAGAGCAGGTGGCTCTGCAGGCTCTCGCCCGCCGAAGTGCGGGTGGTGAAGTCCCACTCGTCGTCATCGCTGCTGGGCAGGCTGCTGGCGCTGGTCTGGTAGACGTCCTCCCAGGCGGTGTCGACCGGCAGTTCGTTGGGGATGCGCTCGTTCCACTCACCGTCCTCGAGGTTGTCCACCGTGGGGGCGGTTTCCTGGTAGGAGGGCTCCTGGATCTCGGTATTGGGTTTGGACTCGGTGTTGTCGGCCAGGGGGTCGCTGTTGTCGAAGTCGTCGCCTTCTTCCTGGCGCTCGAGCATCGGGTTGGACTCCAGGGCTTCCTGGATTTCCTGTTGCAGGTCCAGGGTCGACAATTGGAGCAGGCGGATGGCCTGTTGCAGCTGCGGTGTCATCGTCAGCTGCTGGCCCATTCTAAGGACTAGCGATGGTTTCATGGCAGGGGCTTAACACCTTATTTGCCGGCGCACATGCGCCATCCACTACAGGGCGCCGGAGCGCCAAACATAAGCAAATTATATGCCTGAAACTGAAGTGTTTGCCTAGAGCGCTGTAACAATAAAGTTTGTAGGGTTTTATTGTTCCCGGCGCCCTGGCGTCCAGCCCAACACATCAGCCCTTACAGGCGGAACTCATGGCCCAGATAGACTTCCTTGACCAGTTCGTTGGCCAGGATGGTCTCGGAGTCGCCTTCGGCGATCAGTTGCCCGTCGTTGACGATGTAGGCGGTCTCACAGATGTCCAGGGTTTCCCGGACGTTGTGGTCGGTGATCAGCACCCCGATGCCCTTGGCCTTGAGGTGGTGGATGATCTGCTTGATATCGCCCACCGAGATCGGGTCGACACCGGCGAAGGGTTCGTCCAGCAGGATGAACTTGGGCGCGGTGGCCAGGGCCCGGGCGATTTCCACGCGGCGCCGCTCACCACCGGACAGGCTCATGCCGAGGTTGTCGCGGATGTGGTTGATGTGGAATTCCTGCAGCAGGCTTTCCAGTTCATGGCGACGGCCGGCCTTGTCGAGCTCCTTGCGGGTCTCGAGGATGGCCATGATGTTGTCGGCCACCGACAGCTTGCGAAAGATCGAGGCTTCCTGGGGCAGGTAGCCGATACCGGCGCGTGCGCGGCCGTGCATCGGTTGGTGGCTGACATCCAGGTCGTCGATCAGGACGCGGCCCTGATCGGCCTGGACCAGGCCGACGATCATGTAGAAGCAGGTGGTCTTGCCGGCGCCGTTGGGGCCGAGCAGGCCGACGATCTGACCGCTGTCGATGGACAGGCTGACATCACGCACGACCTGGCGGCTCTTGTAGCTCTTGGCCAGGTGCTGAGCTTTCAGAGTTGCCATTACTGGGCCTTTTGCTCGTCGGTTTTCTTTTTCGGCTGGATGACCATGTCGATCCGCGGACGCGGCGCGGTCACCGAGCTGCCATTGGCGCGACCGGCGTTGGCAACCTGCTTGACGGTGTCGTAGACGATTTTCTCGCCTTCGGTGGTATTGCCGTCGTTGATGACCTTGGCCTTGTCGATCAGCACGATGCGGTTCTGCTGGGCATGGTACTGGATGGTCACGGCGTAGGCCTGGACCGGTTTCGGGTCGGTCTGCTTCTGCAGTTGCTCGAAGTAGGCGAGGTTGCCCACCGAGGTCACCACGTCGATTTCACCGGTCTTGGACCGGGTGATGGTCACGGTGTTGCCGGTGATCTTCATCGAACCCTGGGTGATGATGACATCGCCCTTGTAGGTGGCCACGCCGTTCTTGTCGTCCAGCTGGGCGTCGTCGGCCTGGATGCGGATCGGCTGTTGGCTATCGTTCGGCAGAGCCCAGGCGCTCACGCTTCCCAGTGCTGCGCCCAGACTGAGCAAAATAGGGAGGGTTTTAACGAGCCTCATACTGTCCTCTTACGTTCGATAGCAGGTTCATCCTGCCGTCTTTCAAATACGCTTTCATTCCCTTGGCCGTAGTCACGCCGCCGGCGCCGTCGATTCTAACGGCTTGCTCGGTCTGCGCATATTGCTTCTGCGGGAATACTGTCATGCGGGTCGTGGTGATCAGCAGGTTGCGGTTGCGCTCGTCGGTGCGGGAAACCCGTACCGAATCGATCAGCTCGACTTCGGTGCCGTCCGGGTTGACCTCGCCGCGTTCGCTCTGAACATGCCAGGGGAACGTGGTGCCACGGTACATCTGCAGGTCCGGCTTGGTCAGCAGAGTCACTTCGCTGGCCTTGACGTGCTCGACCTTGTCCGAGGTCATTTCGTACTGCAGTTTGCCGTCGGGCAGGTACTGCACGCTGCGGGCGTTGATCACGTAGTAGTCAATGGCGCTTTCGTCGACCTGGGCCACCGGCTTGTCGAGGAAGCGTTCCGGGCTGATGTTCCAGTAACCGACCGCTGCGAACAGCAGGGCGATGGTCCCGAAGATCAGGATGTTGCGAATCTTTTTGCTCAGCATGGGAAGGCTCTATAGGTAAGCGGCATTGGCTGCTTCAAGGCGGTCCTGGGCACGCAGGATCAGTTCGCAGAACTCGCGGGCGGCACCTTCGCCGCCGCGGGCCAGGGTGACGCCGTGGGCGTGTTCGCGGACAAACGCTGCGGCATTGGCCACCGCCATGCCCAGCCCCACGCGGCGGATCACCGGCAGATCGGGCAAATCGTCGCCCAGATAGGCGACCTGTTCATAGCTTAGGCCCAGTTGGCCAAGAAGCTCGTCCAATACCACCAGCTTGTCTTCGCGGCCCTGGTACAGGTGGGGAATCCCGAGGTTCTTGGCCCGGCGCTCTACCACCGGGGTCTTGCGCCCGCTGATGATCGCCGTCTGCACGCCGGCCGCCATGAGCATCTTGATGCCCTGGCCGTCCAGGGTGTTGAAGGTCTTGAACTCGCTGCCGTCTTCGAGGAAGTACAGGCGCCCGTCAGTCAGCACGCCATCGACATCGAATACCGCCAGCTTGATGTTTTTACCGCGTTGCAGCAGGTCGGCACTCATCACATCACTCCCGCGCGCAGCAGGTCGTGCATGTTCAAGGCGCCGATCGGCCGGTCTTCCTTGTCCACCACCACCAGGGCGCTGATCTTGTGGTCTTCCATGATTTTCAGGGCTTCGGCGGCCAGCATGTCGGCACGTGCGGTCTTGCCATGAGGGGTCATCACCGAATCGATGGTGGCATGGTGTATATCGATGGCCCGATCCAGGGTGCGACGCAGGTCGCCGTCGGTGAAGATCCCGGCCAGGCGGCCGTCGGCCTCCAGGATCACGGTCATGCCCAGGCCCTTGCGGGTCATTTCCATGAGCGCATCCTTGAGCAGGGTGCCGCGTTGCACCTGGGGCAGATCGCTGCCTTCGTGCATGACGTTCTCCACCTTGAGCAGCAGGCGACGGCCCAGGGCGCCACCCGGGTGGGAGAAGGCAAAGTCCTCGGCAGTGAAGCCGCGGGCTTCCAGCAGCGCCACGGCCAGGGCGTCGCCCATGACCAGGGCGGCGGTGGTCGAGGAGGTCGGTGCCAGGTTCAGCGGGCAGGCTTCGTGCTCGACGTGGACGTTGAGGTTGACGTCAGCCGCCTTGGCCAGCGGCGACTCGGGGTTGCCGGTGAGGCTGATCAACTGGATGCCCAGACGCTTGATCAGGGGCAGCAGGGTGACGATTTCGTTGGTGGAGCCGGAGTTGGAGAGGGCCAGGATCACGTCATCGCGGGTAATCATGCCCATGTCGCCATGGCTGGCTTCGGCAGGATGGACGAAGAAGGCCGTGGTCCCGGTGCTGGCCAGGGTAGCGGCAATCTTGTTGCCGACGTGCCCGGACTTGCCCATGCCGACCACCACTACGCGGCCTTTGCTGGCCAGAATCATCTCGCAAGCGCGTACGAAATCTGCGTCGATATGGGGCAGCAAGCCTTCTACTGCCTGTAGTTCGAGGCGGATGGTGCGTTGTGCTGATTGAATCAGGTCGCTGGATTGGCTCATGTCTGAAATCGTATAGCCCGATGAAAAGGCGGCGATTATAGCGGTAATGAACAAATCCCTCACGCAAGTTCGTCAGGCTTTGTCTACCGGGCGCGAGGAAAGTCTGGTTTTTGCCTGTCGTCGACCTGAACGGGGGTGGCGTCGGCCTTGGGGGCTCCGTATCAGCAGTGATATAGTTCGCCGCCAGTTCGGCCTGCCCAGGGGCATGTACTCCCGGCAGGGAGCCAAGCGTCCGAGTGATAGGCTGCATCGCAAGGAGTTTAGATGAGTGCCGATAACGCCTACGCGGTCGAGCTGAAGGGACTGTCCTTCAAGCGCGGTACGCGCAGCATTTTCAATAACGTGGATATCCGTATTCCGCGGGGCAAGGTCACCGGCATCATGGGGCCTTCCGGCTGTGGGAAGACCACCCTGTTGCGCTTGATGGGCATGCAGTTGCGGCCCAGCAGCGGCGAAGTGTGGGTCAATGGCCAGAATCTGCCGAGCCTATCGCGCAGCGATCTGTTCGACGCGCGCAAGCAGATGGGCGTGCTGTTTCAGAGCGGCGCACTGTTCACCGACCTGGACGTGTTCGAGAACGTGGCCTTTCCGCTGCGGGTGCACACCCAACTGCCGGACGAAATGATTCGTGACATCGTCCTGCTCAAGTTGCAGGCGGTGGGCTTGCGCGGCGCGGTCGACCTGATGCCCGACGAGCTGTCCGGCGGCATGAAGCGCCGGGTCGCCCTGGCCCGGGCGATTGCCCTGGATCCGCAGATCCTCATGTACGACGAGCCTTTCGTGGGCCAGGACCCCATTGCCATGGGCGTTCTGGTGCGCCTGATCCGGCTGCTCAACGATGCCCTGGGCATCACCAGCATCCTGGTTTCCCACGACCTGGCGGAAACCGCGAGCATTGCCGACTACCTCTATGTAGTGGGCGATGGCCAGGTGTTGGGCCAGGGAACTCCCGAAGAGCTGATGGACTCCGATAATCCGCGTATCCGTCAGTTCATGAAGGGCGATCCCGACGGCCCGGTGCCGTTTCACTTTCCAGCGACGGACTACCGCGCAGATCTTCTGGGGAAGCGCTGATGCGCAAAATATCGCTAATCGAGAGGGTTCGCCTCTTCGGTCGCTCAGGCATCGATGTCCTGGCGGTACTGGGGCGTTCCACGCTGTTCCTGTTCCATGCGCTGCTGGGCCGCGGTGGCATCGGCGGCAGCTTTGGCCTGCTGGTCAAGCAACTGCACTCAGTGGGCGTGATGTCCCTGGTGATCATTGTCGTGTCCGGGATCTTCATCGGCATGGTGCTGGCGCTACAGGGCTTCAATATCCTTTCCAGCTACGGTTCGGAGCAGGCGGTGGGGCAGATGGTGGCCCTGACCCTGTTGCGGGAGCTTGGGCCGGTAGTGACTGCGCTGCTGTTCGCCGGGCGTGCCGGTTCGGCGCTGACCGCGGAAATCGGCAACATGAAGTCCACCGAGCAGCTCTCCAGCCTGGAGATGATCGGTGTCGACCCGCTCAAGTACATCATTGCGCCGCGCCTGTGGGCCGGCTTCATTTCCTTGCCATTGCTGGCGATGATTTTCAGCGTGGTGGGCATCTGGGGCGGTTCGTGGGTCGCTGTCGACTGGCTGGGAGTCTACGACGGCTCCTACTGGGCGAACATGCAGAACAGCGTGACCTTCAGTGGTGACGTGCTCAACGGTGTGATCAAAAGTATTGTTTTTGCGTTTGTAGTGACCTGGATCGCCGTTTTCCAAGGCTATGACTGTGAGCCCACTTCAGAGGGGATCAGCCGTGCCACTACCAAGACCGTGGTGTATGCCTCGTTGGCCGTACTCGGCTTGGACTTTATTCTGACCGCCTTGATGTTTGGAGATTTCTGATGCAAAACCGCACCCTGGAAATCGGTGTCGGCCTTTTCCTGCTGGCCGGCATCCTGGCTTTGCTGTTGCTTGCCCTGCGAGTCAGTGGCTTGTCTCCAACCGCGAGCACCGATACTTATAAACTTTACGCCTACTTCGACAATATCGCCGGTTTGACGGTCAGAGCCAAAGTGACCATGGCCGGCGTAACCATCGGCAAGGTCACGGCGATCGATCTGGACCGTGACAGCTTCACTGGCCGGGTAACGATGCAATTGGAAAAGCGCGTGGATAATCTGCCGACTGACTCCACTGCATCTATCCTGACTGCTGGCCTGTTGGGTGAGAAATACATCGGTATCAGCGTGGGCGGGGAAGAAGCCTTGCTCAAGGATGGTGGAACCATCCACGACACCCAGTCGTCGCTGGTACTGGAGGACCTGATCGGTAAATTCCTGCTCAATACCGTTAGCAAAGACGCCAAATGAGGAGTTTTTCGATGATCTCTATCTTGCGACGTGGCCTGTTGGTGCTGCTGGCGGCTCTGCCGTTGCTGGCCAACGCGGCAAGCACGCCTTCCGCGCATGATCTGGTGCAGGACACGACCACCCGTCTGCTCGCTGACCTGGCGGCCAATAAAGAGAAGTACAAGCAAAGTCCGAACGACTTCTACAATGCCTTGAACAGCATCGTCGGTCCTGTGGTGGATGCCGATGGCATTTCCCGCAGCATCATGACCGTCAAGTATTCGCGCAAGGCCACGCCGGAGCAGATGGCGCGCTTCCAGGAAAACTTCAAGCGCAGCCTGATGCAGTTCTATGGCAATGCCTTGCTGGAGTACAACAACCAGGGCATCACGGTTTCTCCGGCCAAGGATGAAAGCGGCACCCGCACCAGCGTCGATATGCAGGTCAAGGGCAACAACGGCGCGATCTACCCAGTGTCCTACACCCTGGAAAAGATCAACGACGAGTGGAAAGTGCGTAACGTGATCATCAACGGCATCAATATCGGCAAGCTGTTCCGTGATCAGTTCGCCGACGCGATGCAGCGCAATGGCAACAACCTGGACAAGACCATCGACGGCTGGGCCGGTGAGGTGGCCAAGGCCAAGGAAGTGACCGAAGACGCTGCACAAAAGGCTGCGCAATGAGTGAATCGGCCGTGCGCCTCGGTGACGCCGGGGAACTGTTGATCAGCGGCGTGCTGGATTACCGCAGCGGCCCGGGCCTGCGCAAGCAGGGCCAGGCACTGATCAAGTCGAGCCAGGCACCGGCGCTGGTGCTCGATTGCTCGGCGGTGGAGAAGTCCTCCAGCGTCGGACTCGCGCTGCTGCTGGCCTTCATGCGTGATGGCCAGGCACTGGGCAAGGCGGTGAGCGTTCGTGCGCTGCCCGAGGACATGCGCGAGATCGCCGAGGTCTCCGGAGTCACCGAAATCTTCGCCCATCCCCAATAACCCACATCTCTATATAGAAGCCCCCCGTCAGAGTCCTGCTATGCGGGGTTCGCAGGCGCGGGGCTTTTTTGTATGATGTCCGACCCGCGCGCACAGGGCGCCGATTGAGGTTGAGCATGCAGGCCAACGAAGTGAAGAGCTTTCTTGAGGGAAAGCTGCCCGGAGCTCAGGTAGAAGTTGAGGGCGAAGGCTGCAACTTTCAGCTGAACGTGATTAGCGACGAACTGTCGGCCTTGAGCCCGGTGAAGCGTCAGCAGAGCATCTATGCCCATTTGAATCCATGGATTGCCGATGGCAGCATCCACGCGATCACCATGAAATTTTTCAGCCGCGCGGCCTGGGCCGAGCGCACCTGAGCCCAAGGGCGTCGAGACTGTTATGGATAAATTGATTATTACCGGCGGCGTTCGCCTTGATGGCGAGATCCGCATTTCCGGGGCCAAGAACTCCGCGCTGCCGATTCTGGCGGCAACCCTGCTGTGCGATGGCCCGGTCACCGTGGCCAACCTGCCGCACCTGCACGACATTACCACCATGATCGAGCTGTTCGGTCGCATGGGCATCGAGCCGGTGATCGACGAGAAACTCAGCGTCGAAATCGACCCGCGTACCATCAAGACCCTGGTGGCACCCTACGAGCTGGTGAAAACCATGCGCGCCTCGATCCTGGTACTGGGCCCGATGGTTGCCCGTTTCGGCGAAGCCGAAGTGGCCCTGCCTGGCGGTTGCGCCATCGGCTCGCGTCCGGTAGACCTGCACATCCGCGGCCTGGAAGCCATGGGCGCGGTGATCGACGTCGAAGGCGGCTACATCAAGGCCAAGGCGCCTGAGGGTGGCCTGCGCGGCGCGAATTTCTTCTTCGATACCGTGAGCGTGACCGGTACCGAGAACATCATGATGGCTGCAGCCCTGGCCCGTGGCCGCAGCGTGCTGCAGAACGCCGCTCGCGAACCAGAAGTCGTGGACCTGGCAAACTTCCTGATCGCCATGGGCGCGAAGATTTCCGGCGCCGGCACCGACACCATCACCATCGATGGCGTAGAGCGCCTGCATTCGGCGATCTACAAAGTGATGCCTGACCGTATCGAAACCGGCACCTACCTGGTGGCCGCTGCGGTCACCGGTGGCCGCGTCAAGGTCAAGGACACCGATCCGACCATCCTTGAAGCCGTTCTGGAAAAGCTCAAGGAAGCCGGCGCTGAAGTCACCACCGGCAGCGACTGGATCGAGCTCAACATGCACGGCAAGCGCCCCAAGGCGGTCAACGTGCGTACCGCTCCGTACCCGGCGTTCCCCACCGACATGCAGGCGCAGTTCATTTCCCTGAACGCGATTGCCGAAGGTACTGGCGCGGTGATCGAGACCATCTTCGAAAACCGCTTCATGCACGTCTATGAGCTGCACCGCATGGGCGCCAAGATCCAGGTCGAAGGCAACACCGCCATCGTTACCGGTACCGAAATCCTCAAGGGCGCGCCTGTCATGGCTACCGACCTGCGGGCTTCGGCCAGCCTGGTGATCTCGGCCCTGATGGCCGAAGGCGACACCCTGATCGATCGCATCTACCACATCGACCGTGGTTACGAGTGCATCGAAGAGAAGCTGCAGATGCTCGGCGCCAAGATCCGCCGCGTACCGGGCTAGTTGCATGACGGGCACAGGGAGGTGCCCACAGTCGAACCTGTTTCACGTCGAGCCTGTCTTCAGGCTCGACGCATGTCTGGCGCCGTTTGCGTCCGGGCATCAGTCGCCGCATAAGGACTTACGTTACTCATGTTGACCATCGCACTGTCCAAGGGCCGTATCCTCGACGACACGCTGCCGCTTCTGGCTGAAGCGGGCATCGTGCCAACCGAGAATCCGGACAAGAGCCGCAAACTGATCATCCCCACGACCCAGGACGATGTCCGCCTGCTGATCGTGCGTGCCACTGACGTGCCGACCTATGTCGAGCATGGCGCTGCCGACCTCGGGGTGGCCGGCAAGGACGTCCTGATGGAATACACCGGCCAGGGCCTGTATGAGCCACTGGACCTGCAGATTGCCCAGTGCAAGCTGATGACTGCCGGTGCCATTGGCGCCGCAGAACCCAAGGGCCGCCTGCGCGTGGCCACCAAGTTCGTCAACGTAGCCAAGCGCTACTACGCCGAGCAGGGTCGTCAGGTGGACATCATCAAGCTCTACGGTTCCATGGAGCTGGCACCGCTGATCGGCCTGGCCGACAAGATCATCGACGTGGTCGACACTGGCAATACCCTGCGGGCCAACGGCCTGGAACCCCAGGAACTGATTGCTACCATCAGCTCCCGCCTGGTGGTCAACAAGGCATCGATGAAGATGCAGCACGCCCGTATCCAGGCGTTGATCGATACCCTGCGCAAGGCAGTGGAATCGCGACACCGCGGCTGATTCACATGCGTGGCCTTGAGCCGCGCCCATCTATCCGCGTCATAGCCAGAATGCTCAGGTGCCCACGCGGATGGCTTGGTAGTCTTGCGGCGCCTGAGCTTTGCAAATCCAAGCTTGCCCTTTTGTGCATTCGCCAATCATTGAGGCCTTCGCTATGACCGCTCCGACTGCAATTCGCCGACTCAACGCTGCCGACCCGGATTTCGCCCGTCATCTGGATCATCTGCTGAGCTGGGAAAGTGTCTCTGACGATTCGGTCAATCAGCGGGTGCTGGACATCATCAAGGCCGTGCGCGAGCGCGGCGATGCGGCGCTGGTGGAGTTCACCCAGCGTTTCGACGGCTTGCAAGTGGCCTCCATGGCAGACCTGATCCTGCCGCGCGAGCGCCTGGAGCTGGCCCTGACCCGGATCACCGTGGCCCAGCGCGAAGCCCTGGAAAAGGCCGCGGCGCGGGTGCGCAGCTACCACGAGAAGCAGAAACAGGACTCCTGGACCTACACCGAGGCCGACGGCACGGTGCTGGGCCAGAAGGTCACGCCGCTGGACCGCGCCGGGCTTTACGTACCGGGGGGCAAGGCGTCCTACCCGTCGTCGGTGCTGATGAACGCGATTCCGGCCAAGGTGGCGGGCGTTACCGAGGTGGTGATGGTGGTGCCGACCCCGCGTGGCGAGGTCAACGAACTGGTACTGGCTGCCGCCTGCATCGCCGGGGTCGATCGGGTGTTCACCATCGGCGGCGCCCAGGCCGTGGCCGCGCTGGCCTACGGCACCGAAAGCGTGCCCCAGGTGGACAAGGTTGTCGGCCCGGGCAATATCTATGTGGCCACCGCCAAGCGCCACGTGTTCGGCCAGGTCGGCATCGATATGATCGCCGGCCCGTCGGAGATCCTGGTGGTCTGCGACGGCCAGACCGATCCGGACTGGATCGCCATGGACCTGTTCTCCCAGGCCGAGCACGACGAAGACGCCCAGGCGATCCTGGTCAGCCCGGATGCCGAGTTCCTGGATAAAGTCGCGGCGAGCATCGCCAAGCTGCTGCCAACCATGGAGCGCGCGGAAATCATCAACACCTCGATCAATGGCCGTGGAGCCCTGATCAAGGTCCGCGACATGCAGCAAGCCATTGAAGTGGCCAACCGCATTGCCCCCGAGCACCTGGAGCTGTCCGTGGCCGACCCGCAAGCCTGGCTGCCGCAGATCCGCCACGCCGGGGCGATCTTCATGGGCCGCCACACCAGCGAAGCGCTGGGGGATTACTGCGCCGGGCCGAACCACGTGCTGCCGACTTCCGGCACCGCGCGTTTCTCGTCGCCGCTGGGGGTGTATGACTTCCAGAAACGTTCGTCGATCATCTTCTGCTCCGAGCAGGGCGCCTCTGAACTGGGCCGCACCGCCTCGGTACTGGCCCGTGGCGAGTCGCTGACCGCCCACGCCCGCAGCGCCGAATACCGCATCGTCGACGACCAAGATCAGGGGCAATGAACATGAGCAAATTCTGGAGTCCGTTCGTCAAGAACCTGGTGCCCTACGTGCCGGGCGAACAACCCAAGCTGACCAAGCTGGTCAAGCTCAACACCAATGAAAACCCCTATGGCCCGTCGCCCAGGGCCCTGGCGGCGATGCAGGCCGAACTCAACGACAACCTGCGCCTGTACCCGGACCCCAACAGTGACCTGCTCAAGCAGGCGGTGGCCAGTTACTACGGGGTGCAGGGTAACCAGGTGTTCCTCGGCAACGGTTCCGACGAAGTCCTGGCGCACATTTTCCATGGCCTGCTGCAGCAGGAAAAACCGCTGCTGTTCCCGGACATCAGCTACAGCTTCTACCCGGTGTATTGCGGCCTGTACGGCATCGAGCACGAAGCGGTGCCGCTGGACGAGCAGTTCCAGATCCGCGTGGCCGACTACGCCAGGCCCAACGGCGGGATCATCTTCCCCAACCCGAATGCGCCCACCGGCTGCCTGTTGGCCCTGGATGCGGTGGAGCAGATCCTCAAGGCCAGCCCGGATTCCGTGGTGGTGGTGGATGAGGCCTACATCGACTTCGGCGGCCAGACCGCCATCAGCCTGGTGGATCGCTACCCGAACCTGCTGGTGACCCAGACCCTGTCCAAGTCGCGCTCCCTGGCCGGCTTGCGAGTGGGCCTGGCGGTAGGGCACCCGGATCTGATCGAGGCCCTGGAGCGGGTCAAGAACAGCTTCAACTCCTACCCGCTGGATCGCCTGGCGATCGTCGGAGCGGCGGCGGCCTTCGAGGACCGCGAGTACTTTGCCAAGACCTGCCAGCAAGTGATCGACAGTCGCGAATGGGTGGTGGCGCAGTTGCAGGCCAAGGGCTTCGAAGTGCTGCCGTCGGCGGCCAACTTCATCTTTGCCCGCCACCCGCGGCACGACGCAGCCGGCCTGGCGGCCAAGCTGCGCGAGCAAGGGGTGATAGTGCGCCACTTCAAGCAGCAGCGGATCGCTCAGTTCCTGCGGATCAGCATCGGCACACAGGAACAGAACCAGGCGCTGATCGACGGCCTGGGCGAGCTGTAGTCCAGGCGCCTGGCTTCCGAGGTGGCCGTACCTTTATTCGTGGTGCGGCTCGCCGAGGAAGGTCAGGGAGCTGAACAGGCCGCGTGAGGCCACATCCGGGTTGTCCTTGAGCGCTACCTCCAGCTCTGCGGCAATCACGTTCAAGCCTTCGTTCCTCACCAGCACTTGGGCACGTCCCTGGGCATCGGTCTCGGTGCTCAGGGTGCTCGGTGCATTGCGGTAATCGCCAATCAACTTCACCCCGGCCACCGGCTTCCCATCCAGCAGCACCCGCACCGGCAGGTTCTTGCCCGGGCCGACGGTCAGCGGGTCGACTTCCGGCAGGATCACCAGCTTGAGCTGTTCCAGCTTGGGCAGCTTCGCTCCCGGTTGATAGATCGCCAGGCTGTACTTGTAGGTGTGAGTCGAGGCGATGGCCCCCGGGACCTTGCTGCGACCCTGGTTGACCCAGCGCTTGTCCGCGGTTTGCGACCAGGGGCCGTTGTCCAGTGCCACGGCCAGTACCGCCGGCGGTTTGAGCGGTTGCAGGCGTGCATGGTCCGCCAGGCGTTGCACGCTCACCGGAATCATTCTGGCCGCGCCGTCATAGGCCCAGGCACCGCTGATTTTCTTGGCCTTGAAGGCGTCGTCTTCGGCGCCGTGGCCGTAGATCACTTCGATATTGCCGCGTCGTTGTTCGGTCCACAGGCCGTGGGCCGAGGCCTGGGTGGCGCCCAGTGTGGCGAGCAGGCCCAGCAGGGCGATGGATTTGAGGCTGTGCATGGCGGCTCTCTTCTACAGGTTGAGTGTGAGGCTGAGGGTGAAATTGCGCGGTTCGCCGGGATTGACCCAGTAGTTGCTGTAGGAGCGTTCGTAGTACTTCTCGTCGAACAGGTTGTTCAGGTTCAGGCCCAGGGTCAGGTTGTCGCTGGCCTTGTAGTGGGCCAGCAGGTCCAGGGTGCGGTAGGCGGGCAGCTCGAAGCTGCCTCCGGCCTCGCCCGAGCGGTCGCCGACATAGGTCAGGGCTGCGCCGATGTCCGAGCCCTTGAGCCGGCCGTCCTGGAATTCATAGACCCCCAGCAGGCTGGCGCTGTGCTTGGCCACGCCGAGAATGCGGCTGCCGGCGGGGATTGCCGGGTCGCCCTTGGTGACTTGCGCATCAATCAGCGCATAGGCGCCTATCACGCGCACCGCGTCGGTCAACTGGCCGCTGAACTGCAGGTCGAAGCCCTGGCTGCGGGCCTTGCCCATGGCGCGGCTGGAGTCGGTGCCAGGGTCCAGGGCCAGGACGTTTTCCTTGTCGATATGGAAGGCGGCGAGGGTGGCGCTCAAGCGCTCGTCGAACAGCTCGCTCTTGATCCCCACTTCATAGCCAACGCCTTCCTCGGGCTTGAAGGTCTTGCCGCCCGCATCCAGCCCATTGTTGGGCTTGAACGAGGTGGAGGCGTTGGCGAACAGCCCCACCTGCGGGGTCAGTTGGTAGAGCAGGCCGGCGCGCTGGGTCAGGGCATCGTGGTTCTGGCGGCTGCGCTTGCCGGTGGTGTGGTCGTCGATCTTTTGCTCGAAGTGTTCAAAGCGGGCGCCGACCATGCCTCGCAGGCGATCAGTGAAGATGATCTGGTCCTGCAGGTTGAGGGCCTGGCTTTCGACATGCTCGAAAAAGTCCGTGCCAGAGCGTTTGCCGTTGGGCTTGGCCTGACCGTAGATCGGGTCGTAGATATCGATGGCATAGGCGCCGCCGGCAATGCTGGTGACCCGCTCGTTCTTGCGGTAGATCTCGTATTCGCTGCCGATCAGCAGTTCATGCTGCCAACTGCCGAGGTCGAACAGGCCGCGCAGTTCCAGCTGGGTGATGCTGTCATGCCAGTTGTTGTCCCGCTCGCGGTAGCGCCGGTTGACCGTGTGCCGGTCGGCGTTCAGCGGTCGGGTTTCGGAGGCGAAGCCCCAGAGCTTGCCTTCCTTGTAGTGGCTGGCCAGACGCAGTTTCCAGCTGTCATTGAGGTGGTGTTCCAGGGTGGCCTGGAGCATGTTGTTGTGGTTGTCGATGTTGCCGTCATCGGGTTCGCCGAGGAAGGTCGAGCGGGAGACGCCGCTCCAGCGATTGTTCGGGGCCACGATGCCACGGTCGAAGGTCGAGCTGTGGCGCACCCATTCGCTTTCCAGCAGCAGGCTGGTGTCCGGGTTCAACTGCCAGCTTAAGGAGGGCGCGACGAACACCCGGCGGCTGTCCACGTGGTCGCGAAAGCTGTGGTTGTCCTCCACGGCCAGGTTGACCCGGGACAGCAGGTTACCCTGGGCATCCAGCGGGGTGTTGAGGTCCAGGGCGGTGCGGTAGCGGTCCCAGCTGCCAGCACTGGTCTGCAAGGTCGCGAAGGCTTCGGGCTGGGGTTTCTTGGTGACGATATTCACCGTGCCGCCGGGGTCGCCACGGCCGTAGAGGCTGGCGACCGGCCCCTTGAGCACTTCGATGCGCTCGACAGTGGCGGCGTCCGGGGTGCTGGGGTAGCCGCGGTTGGCGCTGAAGCCGTCCTTGTAGAACTCCGAGGTGGTGAAGCCGCGCACGCTGTATTCATACAGGGTCAGGCCGCCGAAGTTGTTCTGCTTGGAAACCCCGCCGGCAAACTCCAGGGCGCGTTCGACGTTGTTGCTGCCCAGGTCCTTGAGCACGCTGGCGGGGATCACGCTGATGGATTGGGGAATGTCGCGGATCGCCGTATCGGTCTTCGTCGCGCTGGCCGAGCGTGTGGCCCGATAGCCCTTGACCGGGCCCGTGGCGGATTCGTATTCGGTGCTGATACGGGTGGTTTCAAGTTCCAGCGGCTCAGGTTCTTTGGCCAGCAGCGGATCTGCCAGCAGGCCCAGGGTCAGGCCTGCCAAGGGGAGGATTCTTCGGGACGTCATGGGGCTGTTCCAATAGCGATATTGAAACAATATAACATGACTAATGAGAATGTATGCTGTTAGCCCGGCATGGCCGGGCCCAGCTTCACTCTTCTTCTTTGACGGGCGCGGGCGGTGGTCGCAGGCCGATTTCTGCCGTCAGCTTGAGTTCCTTGCCGTTGCGCATGACCAGGATCGAGACTTTGTCCGTCGGTTTGATCCGCGCCACCTGGTTCATCGAACGCCGGCCGTCGCCGGCAGGTTCGCCATCGATACTGAGGATCACGTCACCCAGTTGCATCCCGGCTTTCTGCGCCGGGCCGTCGCGGAAGATCCCCGCCACCACGATTCCCGGGCGCCCGGCCAGGCCGAAGGACTCTGCCAGCTCCTGGGTCAAGGGTTGCACTTCGATCCCCAGCCAGCCGCGGATGACCTGGCCGTGCTCGATGATCGACTTCATCACTTCCATGGCCAGCTTGATCGGGATCGCAAAACCGATGCCCTGGGAGCCACCGGACTTGGAGAAGATCGCAGTGTTGATCCCGGTCAGGTTGCCGTTGGCGTCCACCAGGGCGCCACCGGAGTTGCCCGGGTTGATCGCGGCGTCGGTCTGGATGAAGTCTTCGTAGTTGTTCAGGCCCAGCTGGTTGCGCCCGGTGGCACTGATGATGCCCATGGTCACGGTCTGGCCGACCCCGAACGGGTTGCCGATGGCCAGCGCGACGTCGCCGACGCGGACGTTTTCCGAACGGCCGACGGTGATCGAAGGCAGGTTCTTCAAGTCGATCTTGAGCACCGCCAGGTCGGTTTCCGGATCGCTGCCGATCACCCGGGCCAGGGTCTCGCGGCCGTCCTTGAGGGCCACCACGATCTGCTCGGCACCGGAGGTCACATGGTTGTTGGTCAGCAGGTAGCCCTCGGGGCTCATGATCACCCCCGAGCCCAGGCTCGATTCCATGCGCTGCTGCTTGGGCAGGTTGTCGCCGAAAAAGCGCCTGAACTGCGGGTCTTCAAAGAGCGGGTGAGCCGGCTTGTTGATGACCTTGGTGGTGTACAGGTTGACCACCGCGGGCGCGGCGATCACCACGGCGTCGGCGTAGGACACCGGCCCCTGTTGCGTGCTGGTGGTTTGCGGGGCTTGCTGCAGATTGACGTCGAGGCTGGGCAGGCCCACCCATTGCGGGTAGCGCTGGATAATCAACAACGCGATAAGCACGCCGGCCAGTAGCGGCCAGCCAAAAAAACGCAGAGCCTTGAGCATTGAGCAAGTCCTGGGTGGTTACGAAGGGCTGCGCACGGCCCATAATGTCGCGCATTATACGAGGCCGCGCGTGCCTCTGAACGGGATATTTAGGAGTCTTTTATGGCCGTTGCCCTGAGCACACTGGTGGAAGAAGCGGACCGCTACCTGGGCAGTTCACGTATTGCCGACTACTGCCCCAATGGCCTGCAGGTCGAAGGGCGCCCGCAGGTGATGCGCATCGTCAGTGGCGTGACCGCCAGCCAGGCGTTGCTGGACGCTGCGGTGGAGGCCAAGGCCGACCTGGTGCTGGTGCATCACGGCTACTTCTGGAAGGGCGAGAACCCCTGCATCACCGGCATGAAGCAGCGTAGGCTGAAAACCCTGCTCAAGCACGACATCAGCCTGCTGGCCTATCACCTGCCCCTGGACCTGCACCCGGAAGTGGGCAACAACGTGCAACTGGCCCGTCAGCTGGACATCACCGTGGAAGGCCCGCTGGACCCGGAAAACCCCAAGGTCGTCGGCCTGGTGGGTTCCCTCAGCGAGCCGATGACCGCGCGGGACTTTGCCCGCCGGGTGCAAGAGGCAATGGGGCGAGAGCCGCTGCTGATCGAAGGCAGCGAGATGATCCGTCGGGTCGGCTGGTGCACCGGTGGCGGCCAGGGCTATATCGACCAGGCGGTGCAGGCCGGCGTCGACCTGTACCTCAGTGGCGAAGCCTCGGAGCAGACCTTCCACAGTGCCCGGGAAAACGACATCAGTTTCATTGCCGCCGGCCATCACGCCACCGAGCGTTATGGCGTCCAGGCCCTGGGTGACTACCTGGCTCGGCGCTTCGCCCTGGAGCACCTGTTCATCGACTGCCCCAACCCCATCTGACCCCCGGCAGGAGCCGGCTTGCCGGTCAGCCCGAAGGTGCGCTTGAAAGCGCCTTCGCTGGCAAGCCAGCTCCTGCAGAGCGGCGCCTGGGGCCTAACGGAGCGGTATATTCATATACCGTTTCGTTCTAGTTGGCTCCCTGATTAGAAGCAGGTCGCTGTGCTAGCATGCCCCGCTCGAACACGGCCCGATGGCCGTCCATAAGAAAGCTTTCGTGAGTAGCCATGGTCGACAAACTGACGCATCTGAAACAGCTGGAGGCGGAAAGCATCCACATCATCCGCGAGGTGGCCGCCGAGTTCGACAACCCGGTGATGCTGTACTCCATCGGTAAAGACTCCGCCGTGATGTTGCATCTGGCTCGCAAGGCGTTCTTCCCCGGCAAGCTGCCGTTCCCGGTGATGCACGTCGATACCCAGTGGAAATTCCAGGAAATGTACAAGTTCCGCGACCGCATGGTCGAAGAGCTGGGCCTGGACCTGATCACCCACGTCAACCCGGATGGCGTGGCCCAGGGCATCAACCCTTTCACCCACGGCAGTGCCAAGCACACCGACATCATGAAGACCGAGGGCCTCAAGCAGGCTCTGGACAAACATGGTTTCGACGCCGCGTTCGGCGGTGCCCGCCGCGATGAAGAGAAGTCCCGCGCCAAGGAGCGCGTCTACTCGTTCCGCGACAGCAAGCACCGCTGGGACCCGAAGAACCAGCGCCCCGAGCTGTGGAACGTCTACAACGGCAAGGTCAACAAGGGCGAGTCGATCCGTGTGTTCCCGCTGTCCAACTGGACCGAGCTGGACATCTGGCAGTACATCTACCTCGAAGGCATCCCGATCGTGCCGCTGTACTTCGCCGCCGAGCGTGAAGTGATCGAGAAGAACGGCACCCTGATCATGATCGATGACGAGCGCATCCTCGAGCATCTGTCCGATGAAGAGAAAGCCCGCATCGTCAAAAAGAAAGTACGTTTCCGTACCCTTGGCTGCTACCCGTTGACGGGCGCGGTGGAGTCCGAGGCCGAGAGCCTGACGGACATCATCCAGGAAATGCTCCTGACGCGAACTTCCGAGCGCCAGGGCCGAGTCATCGACCACGATGGCGCCGGCTCAATGGAAGACAAGAAACGTCAAGGTTATTTCTAAGGGGCTGTCATGTCGCATCAATCTGATTTGATCAGCGAGGACATCCTCGCGTACCTGGGCCAGCACGAACGCAAGGAGCTGCTGCGCTTCTTGACCTGCGGTAACGTCGACGACGGCAAGAGCACCCTGATCGGGCGCCTGCTGCACGACTCGAAGATGATCTACGAAGACCATCTGGAAGCCATCACCCGGGACTCGAAGAAGGTCGGCACCACCGGTGACGACATCGACCTGGCGTTGCTGGTCGACGGCCTGCAGGCCGAGCGTGAGCAGGGCATCACCATCGATGTCGCCTACCGCTATTTCTCCACCGCCAAGCGCAAGTTCATCATCGCCGACACCCCCGGCCATGAGCAGTACACCCGCAACATGGCCACTGGTGCATCCACCTGTGACCTGGCGATCATCCTGGTGGACGCCCGCTACGGCGTGCAGACCCAGACCCGTCGCCACAGCTTCATCGCCTCCCTGCTGGGCATCAAGCACATCGTCGTGGCCATCAACAAGATGGACCTCAAGGACTTCGATGAAGGCGTGTTCGAATCGATCAAGGCCGACTACCTGAAGTTCGCCAAGGGCCTGAAGCTGCAGCCCACCAGCCTGCACTTCGTGCCGATGTCGGCGCTCAAGGGCGACAACGTGGTGAACAAGAGCGAGCGCTCGCCCTGGTACACCGGCCAGTCGCTGATGGAAATCCTCGAGACCGTGGAAGTGGCCGGCGACCGCAACTTCACCGACCTGCGTTTCCCGGTGCAGTACGTCAACCGTCCGAACCTGAACTTCCGTGGTTTTGCCGGCACCCTGGCCAGCGGCATCGTGCACAAGGGCGACGAGATCGTCGTATTGCCGTCGGGCAAGAGCAGCCGGGTCAAGTCCATTGTCACCTTCGAAGGTGAACTGGAGCAGGCCGGCCCGGGCCAGGCCGTGACCCTGACCATGGAAGATGAAATCGATATCTCCCGCGGCGACCTGCTGGTGCATGCCGACAACGTGCCGCCGGTCACCGACAGCTTCGAAGCCATGCTGGTATGGATGGCCGAAGAGCCGATGCTGCCGGGCAAGAAGTACGACATCAAGCGCGCCACCAGCTATGTGCCGGGCTCGATTGCCAGCATCCATCACAAGGTCGATGTGAACACCCTGGAAGAGGGCGCGGCCAGCGCGCTGCAACTGAACGAGATCGGCAAGGTCAAGATCAGCCTCGACGCGCCGATTGCCCTGGATGGTTACGAAAGCAATCGCACCACCGGTGCTTTCATCGTCATCGACCGCTTGACCAACGGCACCGTCGGCGCCGGCATGATCATCGCCCGGCCGGTGGCCCATGGCAGCGCCAGCCAACACGGCAAGCTGGCTCATGTAGCCACCGAAGAGCGTGCCCAGCGTTTCGGCCAGCAACCGGCTACCGTGCTGTTCAGCGGCCTGTCGGGCGCGGGCAAGAGCACCCTGGCCTACGCGGTCGAGCGCAAGCTGTTCGACATGGGGCGCGCGGTGTATGTGCTCGATGGCCAGAACCTGCGGCATGACCTGAACAAGGGCCTGCCCCAGGACCGTGCCGGGCGTACCGAGAACTGGCGGCGCGCGGCCCATGTGGCCCGTCAGTTCAACGAAGCCGGGCTGCTGACCCTGGCGGCGTTCGTGGCACCGAGTGCCGAAGGGCGCGAGCAGGCCAAGGACCTGATCGGCAAGGAGCGTCTGCTGACGGTCTACGTCCAGGCATCTCCTGCGGTGTGCGCCGAGCGTGATCCGCAGGGCCTGTACGCGGCCGGCGGGGATAACATCCCGGGCGAGTCCTTCCCCTATGACGTGCCGCTCAATGCCGATCTGGTGATCGACACCCAGTCGCTGTCGCTGGAAGAAAGCGTCAAGCAGGTGCTGGACCTGTTGCGCAGCCGCGGCGCGATCTAAGCCGTAGCAAAAAGCCCGCAGCCGAGTGATCGGCTGCGGGCTTTTTTGTGCGCTTCAGATAGCGTTCGCCGGTAAGTAGGGTGCAGGACCGCAGGAGCTGGCTTGCCAGCGAAAAGGCCCTCAGGGTCTTGCCGGATACTCCCGATGCAGCGTTTCGAGCAGCGCATCCTTGTCCAGCCACTGCTGGTTGATCCAGCCCTGGAATTCCTGGCGATAGGCCGTGTCCTGCTCGTAGTTCTTGCCAAGGAACTGCGCCGGGATCTGCACCTCTTCGAAACGCACCACCACATCCTTGACCCTGCCGCACAGCAGGTCCCAGAAACCGGGGCGGCCCGCCGGGTAGTGGATGGTCACATCGATGATCGACTGCAGTTGCTCGCCCATTGCATCCAGGACAAAGGCGATGCCGCCGGCCTTGGGCTTGAGCAGGTAGCGGAACGGCGATTGCTGCTGGGCGTGCTTGGCGTCGGTAAAGCGCGTGCCCTCGACGAAGTTGAAGATGCCCACCGGGTTGTTGCGAAACTTCGCACAGGTCTTGCGCGTGGTTTCCAGGTCCTTGCCTTTCTTTTCCGGGTGCTTCTCCAGGTACGCCTTGGAGTAGCGCTTCATGAACGGAAAGCCCAGGGCCCACCAGGCCAGACCAATCACCGGCACCCAGATCAGCTCCTGCTTGAGGAAGAACTTCAGCGGGCGGATACGCCGGTTGAGCACGTACTGCAGGACCATGATGTCGACCCAGCTCTGGTGGTTGCTGGTGACCAGGTAGGAGTGCTGGTAATCCAGGCCTTCCAGGCCCTGCACGTGCCAACGGGTACGGCATACCAACTGCATCCAGGCCTTGTTGTTGCTGATCCAGGCTTCGTGGGTGTGGTTCATCAGCCACAGGCTCAAGCGCTGGGTGAGGGCGAACGGCAGGGCCTTGACCAACGCCACGCAGAACAGGAACGAGCACAGCAGGATGGTGTTCAGCGCCAACAGGAGCGAGGCGATGACTCCGCGCACCACGGCAGGTAGGAATTCCAGCATTTAGACATCCATAGGTCGGTTGGCGGCTTGAATCGCGGTAAGGGCGATGGTGTAGACGATGTCGTCCACCTGGGCGCCCCGGGGCAGGTCGTTCACCGGTTTGCGCAGGCCTTGCAGCATCGGCCCCAGGCTCACGCAATCGGCGCTGCGTTGCACCGCCTTGTGGGTGGTGTTGCCGGTGTTGAGGTCAGGGAACACGAAGACCGTGGCCTTGCCCGCGACCTGGCTGTTGGGGGCCAGTTGCCGGGCGACGTTTTCGTTGGCCGCGGCGTCGTATTGCAACGGCCCGTCGATCAGCAGCGAACGCTGGGCTTCGTGGGCCAGCAGAGTGGCTTCGCGAACTTTCTCCACTTCCTCGCCGCTGGCCGAGTCGCCGCTGGAGTAGCTGATCATCGCCACGCGCGGGGTGATACCGAAGGCGGCTGCCGAGTCGGCGCTCTGCAGGGCGATTTCCGCCAGCTCGCTGGCGCTGGGGTGCGGGTTCATCACGCAGTCGCCATACACCAGCACTTCCTCGGGGAACAGCATGAAGAACACCGAGGACACCAGGCTGCAGCCCGGCGCGGTCTTGATCAACTGCAGGGCCGGGCGGATGGTGTTGGCGGTGGAGTGGATGACCCCGGAAACCAGGCCATCGACTTCATCCAGGGCCAGCATCACCGTGCCGATCACCACCGGATCTTCCAGCTGCTGCTCGGCCATGGGAGCGTTGAGGCTCTTGCTCTTGCGCAGGGCCACCATGGGCTCCACATAGCGTTGGCGAATCAGGTCCGGGTCGAGAATCTCCAGGCCTTCGGGCAGTTCGATGCCCTGGGCCCGGGCCACCGCGTGCACGTCCTCGGGCTTGGCCAGCAGCACGCAGCGGGCGATGCCCCGGGCCTGGCAGATGGCGGCGGCCTGCACGGTCAGCGGCTCGCTGCCTTCAGGCAGGACGATACGCTTGTTGGCCTGCTGGGCGCGCTGGATCAACTGATAGCGGAACACTGCCGGCGACAGGCGCATTTCCCGCGGGGTGCCGCAGCGTTGGTGCAGCCAGTTGGCGTCCAGATGACTGGCGACGAAGTCGGTGATGATTTCCGCGCGCTCGCGGTCATCGATGGGAATTTCCTTGTTCAGGCCATTGAGCTGGTTGGCGGTGTCGTAGGACCCGGTGCTCACCGAAAGCACTGGCAGGCCGGCATTCAGGGCGCCCCGGCAGAGCTCCATGATCCGCGGGTCGGGCAGGGTGTCGCTGGTCAGCAGCAGGCCGGCCAGGGGCACGCCGTTGATGGCCGCCAGGCTCACGGCGAGGATGATGTCGTCACGGTCGCCCGGGGTCACCACCAGCACGCCGGGCTTGAGCAGTTCCACGGTGTTGCGCATGGTGCGGGCGCAAATGATGATCTTGGTCATGCGCCGGCTTTCGTAGTCGCCGGCGTTGAGCACCTGGGCGCCCATCAGGTCCGCTACGTCACGGGTGCGCGGCGCGTTCAGTTCCGGTTGGAAGGGAATGCAGCCCAGCAGGCGGAAGTCGCCGCTGCGCAGCAAGGGCGAATGTTCCTTCAAGCGCGCGGAAAACGCCTCCATGCTTTCGTCGGTGCGCACCTTGTTGAGGATCACCCCCAGCACTTTCGGGTCCCGCGGGCCGCCGAACAGCTGGGCCTGCAACTCGACCCGTCCGGACAGCTCGGTGAGCACTTCGTTTTCCGGGGCGGATACCAGGATCACCTCCGCATCCAGGCTTTTTGCCAGGTGCAGGTTGACCCGGGCGGCGTAGCTGGCACTGCGGGTCGGCACCATGCCTTCGACGATCAATACATCCTTGCCGATGGCCGCCTGCTGGTAGAGGGTGATGATTTCTTCCAGCAACTCATCCAGCTGGCCGTCGCCGAGCATCCGCTCCACATGGGCCAGGCCCAGGGGTTGTGGCGGTTTCAGGCCATGGGTGCGCGCCACCAGTTCGGTGGAACGCTCGGGGCCGGTGTCACCGGGGTGAGGTTGGGCTATGGGTTTGAAGAAGCCGACCTTGAGGCCAGCCCGTTCCAGCGTACGCACCAGCCCGAGGCTGATGGAGGTCAGACCCACTCCAAAATCGGTGGGCGCGATGAAAAAAGTTTGCATGCGAATTCTCAGAAGGTGCATGGCAAAGGCGACGGTCTTTGGCCGTCTGCCTGAAGTCAGGCGCTAAGGTTATCGTTATCCGGGGCTTGAGCACACCAGCCGCAGGCAAAGCGCTGGCCTATTTTTTTGGCTCGCAACTGCGGCTCCAGGACCCAGGCCCGGGACTGCCAGGGCGGTTGGTGGCGCAGGTGCTGGGTATGCCCGCAGGACAGTTCAGCCACCCAATGGCCTTCTTCATCCTGATGAAAACCGCAGATTGTCGAGTGATTTTTCACGTTCCGTTGGTCCGGGTTCCGTTCGCTTTCGAGCGATTGCTTCGCTAAACTTGGACGTTCTTCATTCTTATGCAAAAGGTCCCGCCCCATGCTGATCGCCGCCAATAAGGCTGTCTCCATCGACTATACCCTCACCAACGACGCTGGTGAGGTCATCGACAGCTCTGCCGGCGGCGCCCCGCTGGTTTACCTGCAAGGCGCAGGTAACATCATTCCTGGTCTGGAAAAGGCCCTGGAAGGCAAGCAAGTTGGTGACGAACTGAAAGTCTCCGTAGAACCTGAAGATGCCTACGGCGAATACGCTGCCGAACTGGTAAGCACCCTGAGCCGCAGCATGTTCGAAGGCGTCGACGAACTGGAAGTGGGCATGCAGTTCCACGCTTCCGCTCCGGACGGCCAGATGCAGATCGTGACCATCCGTGACCTGGACGGCGACGACGTGACCGTCGACGGCAACCACCCGCTGGCCGGTCAGCGCCTGAATTTCCAGGTCAAGATCGTTGCCATCCGTGACGCCAGCCAGGAAGAAATCGCTCATGGTCACGTCCATGGCGAAGGTGGCCATCACCACTGATTTTCTGCGCTAAGCTCAAGCTTACTGGAGAGGCGCCCGAGGGCGCCTTTTTAGTCCGCGGCTTTTGGCTGTACTGTCGAGAGGCTGTTTTCTGTAAGAACACAGGAATTTGGAGTTCGTCATGAGTGCTTTTCACGACCTTAAATTGAAAGCCCTGGATGGTCAGGAGCTGCCGCTCGCGCCCTTCAAGGGGCACGTCGTGCTGGTGGTCAACGTCGCCTCCAAATGTGGTCTGACACCACAATATGCGGCGCTGGAGAATCTCTACCAGCAATACAAGGCCCAGGGATTCAGCGTGCTGGGGTTGCCTTGCAACCAGTTCGCCGGGCAGGAACCGGGCACCGAGCAGGAGATCCAGGAATTTTGCAGCCTCAACTACGGGGTGACCTTTCCCTTGAGCAGCAAACTGGACGTGAACGGTCCCGAGCGCCATCAGCTGTACCGACTGCTGGCGGGCGAAGGCGCCGAGTTTCCCGGGGACATCACCTGGAACTTCGAGAAATTCCTATTGGGCAAGGACGGCCGGGTACTGGCGCGTTTCTCGCCGCGTACCGCTCCCGATGATCCGACAGTGATCCAGGCGATTGAAAAAGCCTTGAGCTGAACCCGCGCCGGGCCCTTGTTTAACGCCGCTTCAATGCGGCGTTTTTGCATCTAAATCACTCAAATCAATAATGCTGTGCAGCGCATTGAGGGGGGAATATTATCCTCATCATAAGTGCGCCGGGGCCGGTACCCGGCGCAGTCTTGTGCGTCGAATATCGACTCAAGCCTTTTTCTCGGAGCGCAGCATGCCTGTTCAAGCCTTGTTCAAACCCTTTCAACTCGGCGCGCTGGAACTGCCGACCCGCGTGGTGATGGCACCAATGACCCGGTCGTTTTCCCCCGGTGGCGTGCCCAACTCCAAGGTCATCGAGTATTACCGCCGCCGCGCTGCTGCGGGTGTCGGCCTGATCATTACCGAGGGCACCACGGTGGGTCACCAGGCTGCCAATGGTTACCCCAATGTGCCGCAGTTCCATGGCGAGGCGGCCCTGGCCGGCTGGAAGAAGGTGGTGGATGCGGTCCACGCCGAAGGCGGCAAGATCGTCCCGCAACTCTGGCATGTGGGGAATGTGCGGCGCCTGGGCACCGAGCCGGACGCCAGCGTGCCCGGCTACGGCCCGACCGAGAAGCTCAAGGACGGCAAGGTGCTGGTGCACGGCATGACCCACCAGGACATCCAGGAGGTGATCGCAGCCTTCGCCCAGGCCGCCAAGGATGCCCAGAGCATCGGCATGGACGGCGTGGAGATCCATGGCGCCCATGGTTACCTGGTGGACCAGTTCTTCTGGGAAGGCACCAACCAGCGTACCGATGAATACGGTGGCGACCTGGCCCAGCGCTCGCGCTTCGCCATTGAGCTGATCCAGGCCGTACGGGCTGCCGTCGGTCCGGATTTCCCGATCATCCTGCGTTTTTCCCAGTGGAAGCAGCAGGACTACAGCGCGCGCCTGGTGCAGACCCCGGAAGCTCTGGAGGCCTTCCTCAAGCCGCTGGCGGATGCCGGTGTGGATATCTTCCACTGCTCGACCCGCCGCTTCTGGGAGCCGGAGTTCGAAGGTTCCGACCTCAACCTGGCGGGCTGGACTCGCAAACTCACCGGCAAGCCCACCATCACCGTGGGCAGCGTCGGCCTGGACGGCGAGTTCCTGCAGTTCATGGTCAATACCGACAAGGTGGCGCAGCCGGCCAGCCTGGAAAACCTGCTGCAGCGTCTGAACAACGACGAGTTCGATCTGGTGGCCGTGGGCCGCGCACTGCTGGTGGATCCGGATTGGGCGCAGAAAGTCCGTGAAGGTCGCGAGCAGGACATCCTGCCGTTCAGCCGTGACGCGCTGATGACCCTGGTTTAACTGCCGGCTCCGGGCGGCGAGGGGGGCAGCCCCCTTGCCGTGCCGAGTGTCTCCACGGCGCTGCGGGGTTTGACCGTCGCTTCGATAAGCCCTTCGTAATCCTCGGCCGGCCCGTGCTCGCAGGCACTGCGCAGGCGATCTTCAAACTGCTCGATAACCGCGGCCCAGCCCTGGCGGCTGGCATGCTGGCGGGCGTTGAGGCGTACCCGGCGCAAGGTTTCCGGTTCTTCCAGCAGCCAGCTGGCAGCGTCGCAGAAGGCGCTTTCGTCTCCGGGCATGGCCAGCACGCCGTTGTAGCCATGGCGGATATGCTGGGCTGCGGCAGCCTGATCGTAAGCCACCACCGCGAGCCCCGAGGCCAGAGCCTCCAGCACCACGTTGCCGAAGGTTTCGGTGAGGCTGGGAAACAGGAACAGATCCCCGCAGGCGTAGTGGGCGGCCAGGGCTTCGCCCCGCTGGCTGCCACAGAACAGGGCCTCGGGCAGGCTTTTTTCCAGAGCCCCACGTTGCGGGCCGTCACCCACCACGATCAGCTTCATCCTGCGCTGTGGATAAGTCGCCTGCAGGCGTTCGAAGCAGCGCTTGAGCAAGCCCAGGTTCTTCTCCTGCGCCAGGCGCCCAACGTGGATCACCGCCAGGTCATCGGCGCCCAGGCCCCAGTCGGCCCGCAGCGTATCGAGCCGCTTGGCCGGGTGGAAGAGCTGGCTGTCGACGCCCCGGGACAGCAGGGCCAGGCGTTCGAAATGCCGGCGCTCCAGCTCCAGGTGCTGGCTGGCGCTGGGTACCAGGGTCAGTTGCGAGCGGTTGTGGAACCAGCGCAGATAGTGGGTCAGCAGGCGGGTCAGCAAACCCAGGCCATATTGGCTGGAGTACTGCTGGAAGTTGGTGTGAAAGCCGCTGACCACGGAGATTCCCAGGCGCTTGGCGGCCCGCAGCGCAGACAGCCCCAGCGGCCCCTCGGTGGCGATATAGAGCACGTCCGGGCGCTGGCGTTTCCAGCGTCGCAGCAGCTTGTGCATCGACGACTGGCCCCATTGCAGCCCCGGGTAGCCCGGCAGCGGCCAGCCCCGGCACAGCAGCAGGGCTTCGTCGCTGGCCCGGCTCTGGTCGCAACCCTGGCGCGGGCGCACCAGCTCCACCTGATGCCCACGGGCACGCAGGCCCTCGCAGAGGCGGCCAAGGGTATTGGCCACGCCATTGATTTCCGGTGGGAAGGTTTCAGTGATGAGGGTGATATGCAGAGCTGTCGTCATGGCCTCAGTGTCGGCTGAGGCCATGTCGCCATTGTGACCTTGCGATGATGGATTTATGACCCCCGGCCTTATTTGGCCGGCAGGTTCTCCACCCCGCGTTCACGCACCCAGAACAGCGTGGCACCGGCCACGGCGGCCGGCATCATCAGGATATTGACCAGCGGGATCAGCAGCGCCAGGTAGACGATGCCGCCAAAGCCCAGGCTCTGCCAGCGCTTCTGGCGCAGCCAGGCGAGCATGTCCTGCCAGCTCATCTTGTGGTTGTCCGCCGGGTAGTCGATGTACTGGATAGCCATCATCCAGATACCGAACAGCAGCCACAGCGGCGCGGCAATCAGGTTGACCACCGGAATCAGCGAGAGGATGAACAGGCCGATGGCCCGGGGCAGGAAGTAGCCGAGCTTGCGCATTTCCCGCGCCAGGGTGCGGGGGATCATGGCAATCAGTTCGCCCCAGCTGAAGGGCGGGAAATCATCGGAGCCGCGCACCACGGTTTCGACTTTTTCCGAGAGGAAACCGTTGAAGGGGGCGGCGATGATGTTGGCCAGCATGGTGAAGCTGAAAAACACCATGAAGGCCACCAGCACCACGAACAGCGGCCAGATGACATAGCTGAGGAAACTCAGCCAACTGGGCAGGGACGGCATCAGCGCATCGACCCAGAGGCTGAATTGATGGCCGGCGAAATAGATCAATCCGACGAACAGCACCAGGTTGATTGCCAGGGGCAGGAGCACGAACAGGCGCAGGCCGGGGCTGAGGACCAGCTTCAGGCCTTCACGCAGGTATTGCGGGCCGGACAGGACAGGGGCGGGCATAGAGCGCTCCGAGCAGAATGAAAACGCGCCGACCTTACCGGCTTTGTCCTGGGGGCGAAAGCACGGCGAAGCGGTCGACATCAACGGTAACAAAGACCCTTTCAAATAGGCCTCCTGAGGATAGAGACCGCCTATGAGCTGGATTGTTAAACCGTATTTCCTTAATCTTCGCCCCCTCTATACGCTTCACCCATTATTTTTTGGACGGACGAGTTCAAGCCTTCCCCAAGGTTTCGCCGTCCTTTTTTATTCCAGCCGGCAATCCGGCGTTCCGCGCCAGGCTAGCCGGGCCGGTCGATAGGAGTGAGTCATGTCTGAAGTACGCCATTCGCGTGTGATTATTCTCGGTTCCGGCCCTGCCGGTTACAGCGCCGCCGTCTATGCCGCCCGTGCCAACCTGAAGCCGCTGCTGATCACCGGCATGCAGGCCGGTGGCCAGCTGACCACCACTACCGAAGTCGACAACTGGCCCGGTGACGTGCACGGCCTGACCGGCCCGGCCCTGATGGAGCGGATGCGCGAGCACGCTGAGCGTTTCGAGACTGAAATCGTCTTCGATCACATCAATGCCGTGGACTTCGCTGCCAAGCCCTACACCCTGACCGGTGACAGCGCGACCTACACCTGCGACGCCCTGATCATCGCCACCGGTGCCAGCGCTCGCTACCTGGGCCTGCCTTCGGAAGAAGCGTTCATGGGCAAGGGTGTTTCTGCCTGTGCCACCTGCGACGGCTTCTTCTATCGCAACAAGCCGGTGGCAGTGGTCGGCGGCGGCAACACCGCGGTCGAGGAAGCCCTGTACCTGGCCAACATCGCCAGCACCGTGACCCTGATCCACCGTCGCGAAACCTTCCGCGCCGAGAAGATCCTGATCGACAAGCTCAACGCCCGGGTGGCCGAAGGCAAGATCATCCTCAAGCTCAATGCCAACCTGGACGAAGTCCTGGGTGACAACATGGGCGTGACCGGTGCCCGCCTGAAGAACAACGACGGCAGCTTCGACGAGTTGAAGGTCGACGGCGTGTTCATCGCCATCGGCCACACCCCGAACACCTCGCTGTTCGAAGGCCAGCTGACCCTCAAGGACGGTTACCTGGTCGTGCAGGGCGGCCGTGACGGCAATGCCACCGCCACCAGCGTCGAGGGCATCTTCGCTGCCGGCGACGTGGCCGACCACGTTTACCGCCAGGCCATCACCTCGGCCGGCGCCGGTTGCATGGCGGCACTGGACACCGAGCGTTACCTGGACGGCCTGCAGAACGCTTCGTTCTGATTTGCCACCCATAAAAAAACCGGCGCAAGCCGGTTTTTTTATGGGTGTTGCACGGTAGCAGCCGGCTTGCCGGCGAACAGGCCCTCGAGCCTTGCGCCGCTGTGCTGACGCCTTCGCTGGCGAGCCAGCTCCTACAGAATGCGGATCAGCGGCGGGTCAGCGGCTGGGCGGAGAACTTGACCCCGGCCAGGCCGTGAACGATCAGGGCGCGGATATTGCCGTGGTCAGTGCCTTCGGGGGTGGCCAGTACCGAGCGGTAGTGTTCGCCGAAGGCCAGCAGGGCCTCTTCGTCGCTCAGGCCTTCCAGCAGGGCCAGGCCCAAGGTCTTGCACGAACCTTCGTTCTGCCCGGCGGCGTTTTCCACGCCGCCGTTGTTGAAGGCCTGGGGCTGGTAGTCATAGCCGGCGGCGACAAAGGCCAGGGTGTCGGCAAAAGCGTGTTCACCGCTGTTCAGGCTGGCACGCAGGGTGTTCAGGTCAGTCATTGGGGTTTTCCTTTGGCGAACGCCGCTTGCTGCTCGGCGCTGGCTTCTTTCTGGTAGAGATTTTTCCATTCGGCGTAGGGCATGCCATACACCACTTCACGAGCGTCATCGAGGCTGACCTCGATCTGGCGTTCGTCGGCCTCGGCCTTGTACCACTTGGACAGGCAGTTGCGGCAGAACCCGGCGAGGTTCATCAGGTCGATGTTCTGCACGTCCTTGCGGCTGTCCAGGTGGGCCACCAGGCGGCGAAAGGCCGCGGCTTCCAGTTCCAGGCGTTGTTGTTCAGTCATGGGGTTTCTCCGGGACAGGGGCAAGCGCCCAGGCGGGCACTTACCACTTGTGGCAGTTTTCTAGGCGCTGGCGCGGCTGGCCGCGAGGGTGATGGACACCGACTCGGCAAAACGCAGGGCGTGGGGTTTGTCGACTTCGACTTCGGCGTACTGCACCGAGGCGTTGCTCATCACCAGGTCCAGCAGCTCCTGGGTCAGGCGCTCCAGCAGGGCAAAGCGGTTGCCCTCGACATGGGCAATGATCGCCTTGGTGATGGTGCGATAGTTCAGTGCGTGGTCGATGTCGTTGTCCCGCACCGCGTCCTGGGCCGCGTAGAGGATGGTCAGGTTGATCAGCACATCCTGCTTGTTGAGGATCTCTTCCTCGTTGATTCCGATGTAGGTCCGCAGGAGCAGGTCCTTGACTCGGATACGAGCCATTCCTGGCTGAAGTTGTGGCATTGCTACTTGCTCCGTCCAATCAATTGCAGGAATTCCTGGCGAGTGGTGCTCGAATCGCGGAAGGCGCCGAGCATCACCGAGGTGTGCATGGTGGAATTCTGTTTCTCGACGCCGCGCATCATCATGCACATGTGCTTGGCCTCGATCACCACCGCGACGCCGGCGGCCTGAGTCACGCTCTGTACCGCGTCGGCGATTTCCCGAGTGAGATTTTCCTGGATCTGCAGGCGCCTGGCGAACATGTCGACGATCCGCGCGATCTTCGACAGCCCCAGGACCTTGCCGGTAGGAATATAAGCCACATGGGCCTTGCCGATGAAGGGCAGCAGGTGATGTTCGCACAGGGAATACAGCTCGATGTCGGCGACTATCACCATTTCATCGCTGTCGGAAGCAAACAGCGCGCCGTTGACGATGTCCTCCAGCGACTGGCCGTAGCCGTGACACAGGTACTGCATGGCCTTGGCCGCGCGCTTGGGGGTATCGAGCAGGCCTTCGCGCTCGGGGTCTTCGCCCAGGTCCTTGAGGATCTCGCGATAGTGCTGGGGCAGGGAAAGGGTCATGCAAGGTCCTCACAGGGGCTGGCTTACTTGAGGTGCCGCCCGCCGTTGACGGTCAGGGTGGTGCCGGTGACATAGGGGTTGTCCAGCAGATAGCGCAGGCTCTGGTAAATCACTTCGCTGCCGGGTTCGATGCCCAGCGCGGATTTGGCCAGGGTCTTGGCGCGGTACGCCGCGTCGTCGTCGGGGTTGAACAATAGCAGGGCCGGGGCAATGCCGTTGACCTTGATTGTCGGGGCGTATTTCGCTGCGAAGGACAGGGTCAGGCTGTCCAGGCCGGCTTTGCTGGCGCAGTAGGCGATGTGCTTGCTGCTGCCCTTGCGAGTCACGTCGTCGCTGATGTGGATGATGTCTGCCGGGCTCGAGCGCTGCAGCAACTCGGCGCAATGCAGGTTGATCAGGTAGGGCGCCAGCATGTGCACGCCGAACATCCGGGCAAAGGCCGCTGCTTCGTCGCCAGGGCTCTCCTCCAGCCATTCCGAGGCGTTGTGGACGATGGCCCGAAGGCTCTGGGTACGGTTTTTCAGCTCGGTGATCAGGGCCATGATCCCGGCTTCGCTGGAGAGATCGGCGAACAGCAGGGTCGCGCCCTTTTCCCGCAGGGCCTCAAGGCCCGGGCGCTGGCTGCGGTAGGTGACGATCACCGGCTGCCCGTCTTGGAGCAGGCGCAGGGCGCAATGCAGGCCGACTCGCTGGCTGGCGCCGGTGATCAGGATCGGGGCAGGAGAGGTGTTCATGAAGGGCTCGCGTCGCGGGTAGAGGGAAAACTATACCAGCGAGGGAAGACCCTGTGCCTGCAGGCAACGGGCTTGCCGGCGAATGCGATCTTGCGGGGTTTTTTCGTTGGCAAGCCAGCTTCTACGGTAGGCGCAAGTATTGCGCGAGGTGTGGTAGGAGCCGGCTTGCCGGCGAATCACGGATTCTGCGTCGAGGGGGTGGCCGGCAGCGGTCGGGCCGGTGTGCTGTTGAGCCAGTTGGCCAGCAGCCGGGTGGACAGCGGAATGAAGAAATAGACCATCAGCGGGGTCAGGGCCAGGGTGCTGACAAATACCCGAGGCAGCAGGCTCAGGTCGCCGAGCAACGGGCCCAGGACAAAGTTGAACAGCAGCGACACCGGGAAGAATGCCAGCCAGATGGCCACGGCCTGCTTCCAGCGCGGCGGGCGATGGCCGGCGGCGCCGAACCAGCCGTCGATACCGCTGACCCGGTGCTCCGAAGGGTGGGCGAACAGGTCGCTGCCCCGGGCCAGCCAGGCCGTACGCGAGGCGGAGTGTTCCCAGGTATGCAGGGTGGATTCGTCGGCGAAGCGGAAGATGATCTGGAATTCGTCATCGTTGGGTGGCGGCGCAAGAACGCCGGAACCCAGGTAGCCGGGAAAGTCGGTGGCCAGTTGTTCGCCTTCGCGCAGCCAGGCGATCAGGTCCTGGTAACGGCCGTCGGCAACGCGCCGGGCAACCATCAGGGTGACGGGTGAGGTAGACATTATGTATCTCCGTAAAACCAATGCGCTGCCTGGGTAAGGCAGTCGCTTGACGAGGCACCGGGGTGGCGGGCCGCGCCTGAAGCAAGCAAGGATTATTCCTGATTACTGCCCAGGCACCAATGACGGCGGTCGGTTTTTCTCGTGCTTGAAGCATCGCCACCTGAGGGGAGTAGAATGATCGCCACTTTGTTTCCCGGTGTTTTCTTCCCAGATGCCCGTCATGACTGAACTTGCCCCCGTCCCTCACGCCCCCGAAGCCGTTCGTCAGGACGAGTTGTTTCCGATCCGTGAGGTGGCGCGCCTGACCGGAATCAACCCGGTGACCCTGAGGGCCTGGGAACGACGCTACGGTCTGATTCAGCCGACACGCACCGAAAGTGGGCATCGCCTGTACTCCATGCACGATGTTGAGGCGGTGCGTGAGATTCTCGGGTGGATCGAACGCGGCGTGGCGGTGAGCAAAGTGGGCAAGATCCTGGCCAAGGGCCGGGCTGCCCAGGCCCAGCTCAAGGCTCCGGTGGATGGCGGCTTGCAGGGCGAATACGGCCAGTGGCGCGATCAATTGAAGCTGGCGGTCAGCGCGTTCGATGAGGAGCAGCTTGAGCGCCTCTACGGGCAGATCTTCTCCAGCTATGCCTTGCCGGTGGTGTTCCAGGACATCTTCCTGCCGTTCTGGAAGCAGTTGCTGCTGGCGCGCGAGGCTTTTGGCCAGACCAGCGAATGGCTGTTCCTGGATGGCTTCCTGCGGGCGCGGATTACCCAGCGCCTGCTGTTGCAACGCGCCACCCAGAGCCGCTATCTGCTGCTGACGGCGCTCAACGAGCAATGCCGCGAACTGGAGCTGCTGGTGGCGGCGCTGATGCTCGGGCAGGACCCGATCGGTGTGCGCCTTCTAGGCCCGGGTGTGCCGCTGGAGGAACTGACCCTGGTCTGCGAAAAGATCGCGCCGGTAGCCCTGGTGGTGTTTTCCAATCACGCACCCTCGGCCGAGTTGCCCAAGCGCCTCAAGCGCCTGGCACTGACCCTGGATTGCCCATTGCTGCTGGCCGGGGACGCGGCGGACCTGGCCCAGGACAGCCTGGTCGGTTCGCCGGTGGCTTGCCTGGGTAACGAGGGGCGCTTGATGCAGCAGCGCCTGCGCGGGTTCCTTTGAGGCGCTAGCCTTCAGGCGTGCAGTGCCGGATGGCTGTGGCGGTGCTGCTGGAGGATGAACTGGCGCAGGCGCTCGGTTTCCTCCAGGTCGCTCTGATCCAGGCGGTAGGCGTAGAAACCGGCTTCGGTCTGGCGCTCGAAGCGCCCGTGCAGGGCAATCCGTTCATAGCCCGAGGGGCTGAACCACTGGGCGAACTGCCGCGGTGGCCGGGTACCGTTGCGGATCTCCACCAATATTCCCTTGAACGAGACCTCCCGAACCCACAGGCGGCCAGGCTGGCCCCTGGCATTTTCCAGGGCCACCGGCTGCTCCAGGGCCAGGCGCCAGGGGCGCACCATGGGCCCATCCTCGAAGATGCTCGGCACCCCCAGCCGCAGGTGCAGGGCATGGAATTCGTCTTCCACCAGCTGCAGCGGGAAGGTCATCTGCTGATTGTCGAAACGGGCCTGGATGGTGACCTTTTCATTGGCCGCCAGGCGCGTCAGCAGGTCACGGATCTGCGCGCCGCCATTGACCATCAGGCTCGAGGTGGTATCACGCACATTGAGCTGCGGGTTGTGCTGCATGGTCTGGATGAAGTCCAGTTCATCCTGGGTGAGGAGGGCGTCACGCTGCATGATGTTGCTCGGAGGGTGGAGGACAGATCGGCGGGGAATATCCCTACGACCACGAATTCCGCGATTTATTAGTGGCCGCTGGTCGCCTTGAGGGCGGCCAGTTCAGCTTGCACTTCGGCCAGTTGCTGCTCCAGCTGGAGCAAGCGTTGCTGGGCCTTGACCTGGACGCTGACGTCTTTTTGCACGCCGATGAAATAGGTCAGCTGATCACTGTCATTGAATACCGGGGTGATCGACAGCTCATTCCAGAAGTGAGTGCCGTCCTTGCGGTAGTTGCGCAGCACCTCGCGGCACGGCCGGCCTTGTCGCAGGGCCTGGCGGATCACTTCCAGGCCTGGCTGGTCACGGTCCCCGGATTGCAGGAAGCGGCAATCCTGGTACAGCACTTCGTCGGCGCTGTAGCCGGTCAGCCGCTCGAAGGCCGGGTTCACATAGATCACGATGTTGTCTTCGCCTTCCTGCTCGGCGACCACAATCCCGTCGTTGGAGGCGTTGATCATCCGTTGCAGCAGATGAGCGTTGATCATCCTGAAGTTCCGCTTTCGATCAGCAAGTGCTGGAGTGTAAGAGAGGCTGGCCCGCTGTCCACCAGCGCTTTGCAGCAGAGGTGGCGGCACAGGCGGGATTTTACTCCGTAGCTGTTAATATCCCAGCCTTTTAGTCAGCTTCAGGATCAGATTGATGAAAGTCGCCATCCTTTCCGGCTCGGTGTACGGCACGGCTGAAGAAGTCGCCCGGCATGCCGCCAAACTCCTCAACGCCGCAGGTTTCGAGGCCTGGCACAACCCGCGCGCCACTCTGGCCGAGCTTCAGGCCTTCGCCCCGCAGGCGTTTCTGGCCGTGACCTCCACCACCGGCATGGGCGAGTTGCCGGACAACCTGCTGCCGCTGTATTCGAGTATTCGCGATCAGTTGCCTGCCGCCTGGCGCGGGTTGCCCGGAGCGGTCATCGGCCTGGGGGATTCCAGCTACGGCGATACCTTCTGTGGCGGTGGCGAGCAGATGCGCGAGCTGTTCGCCGAGCTGGGCGTGCAGGAAGTGCTGCCGATGCTGCGCCTGGACGCCAGCGAGAGCGTGACCCCGGAAACCGACGCCGAGCCCTGGCTGGCCGAGCTGATCAGCGCCCTGCGGGGCTGACCGGCTGTTCCCGCAGCAGCGCCAGCCAGGCTTGCGCTGCCTTGGACAGATAAGCGCCCTGGCGCCAGATGAAGGCGATATCCCATCGCAGGTAGTCCGGCGCCTTCAAGGTCAGGCGCACCACCCCAGGCCGCACCAGGCCACGGGCCACCACACTGGGCAACAGCACCACGCCCTGGCCGGCGGCCACCAGCGCCGCCAGGAAGTCCGCCTGGCCGCTGCGCCCGCCTTCCCTGGGGGTGAAACCCACCTGCTGGCAGGCCTGCAACAGCCGGTCGTTGAGCACGAAACTGCGCTGGTACAGGAGGAACGGCGTGTCCGCCAGTTCTTCCAGGCGTACCTGGGCGTTCATCGCCAAGGGGTGATCGGCGGGCAGCAAGGCATCCAGCGGTTCATCGCAGAAGGGCTGGTAGGCGAACGCCGGGTCCTTGGGGGTCAGGCTGCCCCCCAGTTCCAGTTCGCCGTTGCGCACCGCCTGTTCGACATTCAGGCTGCCGCCTTCGAGCAACTGCACCTGGATATTCGGATAGCGCCGGCGGTATTCGGCAAAACGGCTGGCGAACAGCGCGTCACTGCCTAGCAGCGGCAGCCCCAGGCGCAGTTCCCCCCGTGCCAGCTGGCTGAGGTCGTCCAGTTCGCTGAGCAGTTCGTGGCGCAGGCGCAACATGCCTTCGGCCCGTTGCAGTACCACGTTGCCGGCGGCGGTGAGGTGGATGTGCGAACCCTGGCGCTCCAGCAAGGGCGTGCCGAGGCTCTGTTCCAGCTGGGCGATCTGCTTGCTGACCGCCGACTGGCTGATGTGCAAGGTCTTCGCCGCCTGGGTGAAGCCGCCCTGGCGGATCACCTCGACAAAGCTGCGCAGTTGTTTGAAATCCATGGCGGTGATTCCAGATTGGAATGGCTTCCAGTCTAACAATTCGCTTCGGTAATGATGGGGCTTTTCATAAAATAAGCCCCTGAGAGGACCGAACCACCATGAACATTTCCACCTGCAAACGCCTGGGCCGCTTGATTCTTGAACTGGCGGTGCTGCTGGCCATCTATTTTCTCGGCTGCCAACTGGCCAGCTGGCTGCCCTGGCCGATTCCTGGCGGGGTCATGGGCCTTGCGCTGTTGCTACTGGCCTTCGCCCTGGGCTGGGTCAAGCCGGCGGCCCTGCAGCTGGGGGCCGGCCTGTTGATGGCCGAGATGCTGCTGTTCTTCATTCCCGCACTGATGAGCCTGCTGGACTACGGCGGCCTGCTGCGCCAGGACGGCTGGCGGATTCTGCTGGTAATAGGCGTCAGCACCCTGCTGGTGATGCTGGTGACAGCCTTGACCGTGGAACTGGTGTGCCGCTGGAGGATGCGCCATGAAGCTTGAAGCCATGCCGGTGTTCTGGCTGGCCCTGACCCTGGGCGCCTACCTGTTCAGCCGCTGGATCTACCGGCGCACCGGGCGCTACCTGCTGTCACCGCTGATTCTGGTGCCGGCCCTGCTGCTGGCGGTCGCCGTGCCGCTGCACACCGCCTACGCCGAATACGCCGCCAATACCCACTGGCTGATGCTGGTACTGGGGCCGGTGACCGTGGCCTTCGCCATTCCCATCTGGCAGCAACGGCAACTGCTGATGCGCCACTGGTCGGCATTGCTGCTGGGCATGCTGGCGGGCAGCGCGGCTTCCATTGGCAGCTCGTTCGGCCTGGCCAAGGCCCTGGCCCTGGACAGCTCGGTGACCCTGTCCCTGGTGCCGCGCTCCATCACCACGCCGTTCGCCATGCCCCTGGCCCATGACCTGGGCGGCGTACCCGAGCTGACCGCGGTATTCGTGATGTTCACCGGGGTGTTCGGGGCCATGCTCGGCGGTGTGCTGCTGCGCTGGCTGCCGCTGCGCAGCGCCCTGGCCCGCGGTGCCCTGTTTGGCGTCGGGGCCCATGGTGCAGGGGTCAGCCGGGCCCATGAAGTGGGGGGAGAAGAAGGTTCGGTGGCAGGGCTGGTGATGGTCCTGACCGGGCTTCTGAACCTGTTCGCCGCCCCTTTGCTGGCGTCGTTGCTTTGACGCGCAAGCCCCGGGCCAGGGCCTGATTCCCGGCTGACCCGCACGGCCATCAAGCTGGCTGCCAATGCAACTCCGCCAGCGGCGTGAGCTGTCTAGACTCTGGAGGTCCTCTTCCTATAAGAACCATCACCGAGGTCCTTGCCGTGAGCCTAGCCCCCGTTCAATCGACACCGAGTGTAAAAAACCAGGTCAGCGCCATCGAGTGGCAAACCCGCGTGGACCTGGCCGCCTGCTACCGCCTGGTGGCGATGCATGGCTGGGATGACCTGATTTTCACCCACATATCCGCCAAGGTGCCGGGCACCGAAGATTTCCTGATCAACCCGTTTGGCCTGATGTTCCACGAGATCACCGCGTCGAGCCTGGTGAAGGTCGACCAGGCGGGCAACAAGCTGATGGACAGCCCCTACGAGATCAACCCGGCGGGCTACACCATTCACAGCGCGGTGCATGCGGTGCGTCACGATGTGGTTTGCGTGCTGCACACCCATACCGCGGCCGGGGTTGCGGTGTCGGCGCAGAAGCAGGGCGTGTTGCCCATCAGCCAGCAGTCGCTGTTCGTGTTGTCGAGCCTGGGTTACCACCCCTATGAAGGTGTGGCCCTGAACCCCGAGGAGAAGGTCCGGCTGCAGGCCGACCTGGGGGACAACAGTTTCCTGATGCTGCACAACCATGGCCTGCTCACCTGCGGCGCGACCATCGCCGACACCTTCCTGATGATGTTCACCTTCCAGCGCGCCTGCGAGATCCAGGTGTTGGCGCAGAACGGCGGCGCCGAGTTGATTGCCATCCCTGCGCCGATCCTGGCCGGGGCCAGGGCGATGATCGCCGGTGTCACCCGCAGCGCTCAGGGCATGGGCGGCGCTCTGGCCTGGCCGGCCCTGCTGCGCAAACTCGATCAACTCGACCCGGGTTACACACTCTGATGCCTATTGCCGAGATCCCGCTGTGCGTGTGGCGTACACGCGGACATGACCTGCTCTTTCGCGGCCAGCGCATCCGTTACTGGGTAGCCGGGCAGGGCGAGCCGCTGCTGCTGATCCATGGCTTTCCCACCGCCAGCTGGGACTGGCACTACCTGTGGCAGCCCCTGGCCCGGCATCATCAGGTGATCGCCTGCGACATGCTGGGCTTCGGCGATTCGGCCAAGCCCCTGGAGCATGACTACAGCCTGCTGGAGCAGGCTGACCTGCAGCAGGCGCTGCTGGCCCATCTGGGTATCGCCGAGCCGGTGCATCTGCTGGCCCACGACTACGGCGACAGCGTTGCCCAGGAGTTGCTGGCCCGGCACTACGAAGAGCGGATCGATATCGCCAGTTGCGTGTTTCTCAACGGCGGCCTGTTCCCGGAAACCCATCGCCCGGTGCTGACCCAGAAGCTGCTGCTCAGCCCGCTGGGCTGGATGCTCGGGCGCACGTTCAGCCGCCAGGGCCTGGCCAAGAGTTTCCGGCAGATATTCGGCCCCCAGAACCGCCCCAGCGAGTCGGTGCTGGATGATTTCTGGAGCCTGGTGCAGAGCAACGATGGCCCGCGAATCCTGCACAAGCTGATCGGCTATATCCCTGAACGCCGGGCCCGGCGTGAACGTTGGGTCAGTGCCATGCAGCGCGGCGAGGTGCCCCTGCGGGTGATCGATGGTGCCCTGGACCCGATTTCCGGGGCACACATGGTGGAGCGCTATCGGCAATTGATCCCACGGGCCGACACGGTGCTGCTGCCGAGCATCGGGCATTACCCGCAGATCGAGGCGCCCCTGGCGGTGCTCAAGCATTACCTGGAGTTTCGCGGCAATCTGCTGTCGCCATCATCACGGTTGGCGTGTTCCTGAACCCCGCGGCCTTGAGCGGGCAAGGCGATTATCCCGCTGCCTTATTGCGCACCATTCAGGTCAAAACGTTTTTATTGTGACCAAAGGCTGGCTGCCTGACACTCGAAGCATTGTCCATTGGCCCTGCTGGAGTTCGGTATGAGTGAGTCTGTGCGCTTGGAAGATAAAGTGGTGATCGTCACCGGGGCCGGCGGTGGCCTGGGCCGGGCCCATGCACTGCTGTTCGCCCGGCACGGCGCCAAGGTGCTGGTCAACGACCTCGGCGGCTCGGCCCAGGGCGAAGGCGCCAGCGCTTCGGCCGCCGACCGCGTGGTGGCGCAGATCCGCGAGGCCGGCGGTATCGCCGAAGCCAGCCATGACTCGGTCACCGACGGTGAAAAGATCGTGCAGAACGCCCTGGATGTGTTTGGCCGGGTCGATGTGGTGGTCAACAACGCCGGGATCCTGCGGGACAAGACCTTCCACAAGATGGAGGACGCCGATTGGGACCTGGTGTATCGGGTGCATGTCGAGGGGGCCTACAAGGTCACCCGCGCCGCCTGGCCACACCTGCGCGACCAGGGGTATGGCCGGGTGATCTTCACCGCTTCCACCTCGGGCATCTATGGCAACTTCGGCCAGTCCAACTACGGCATGGCCAAGCTCGGCCTGTACGGCCTGACCCGGACCCTGGCCATCGAAGGGCGCAAGAACAACATCCTGGTCAACGCCATCGCGCCCACCGGCGGTACGCGGATGACCGAGGGGCTGATTCCGCCCCAGGTGTTCGAGCAGCTCAAGCCCGAACTGGTCAGCCCGCTGGTGGTGTACCTGGGCAGCGAGCAGTGCCAGGAAACCTCCGGCCTGTTCGAAGTGGGCGGCGGCTGGATCGGCAAGGTGCGCTGGGAGCGCAGCCTGGGCGCCGGCTTCGACCCTCGCCAGGGCTTTTCCCCGGAAGACGTGGCGGCCCACTGGCAGCAGATCTGCGACTTCGAGGGCGCGGCGCACCCCAAGGACAATATCGAGGCGTTGAAGGAGATGATGCAGAATCTGCAAAAGTACGCCCTCTGAAGCGCCCCTTTGTCCATCCCCTATCGCCTGTGCCAGGGTGATAGGGGCCGGCTTCTGGCGCTCAGTGCGCCGGGTTTTCAGCACTGGATGCATCACCCCGCCGGGCCCTGGCCCCGGCGGTTTTACTCCTGCAGCGTTCGTCACTATGCTCGACGGTCCGCGAACGAACAGGGAGTGCTGCATATGTATGAGTCAAAGGATCAGCCGGTATTGTCGCGGCTGCTGTTCATCCGCCGTTTATGCATGCATGGGCTGGTGGTGCTGGCGCTGATCATCTTCTCGGTGCTGCTGGGTATCAGCGGCCTGCTGTACTTCGAACAAGACATTTCCTTTCATGACGCCTTGTATGACGCGGCCATGATCCTCGGCGGCATCGGCCCCATCAACATGCCGCAAACCCCTGGTGGCAAACTGTTTTTTGCCAGCTACGGGCTTTATACCAACCTGGTCTTCGCTGCCACCCTGGGCTTGATCCTGTCCCCAGTGGCGCACCGTCTGCTGCACAAGTTTCATTACGACGAGAGCGAGGACGACGCGGCGTAGTTGCCACTTTCCTCTGGTGTTCCAGGCATAAAAAAGGCCGCTGCAAGAGCAGCGGCCGAAGCAAGACGTTAGATCAAGGAGCTACAAAATCAACGTCGGTGAACCAGGGGCAGCAGCTTGAATCACACGCCTTCAAGCGGCTGGAAATCATTCCCGGGAACAACTCGTGCCCGGTACTTGCAAGGTCAGTGGCAAGCGGTTGTTTGCCGTGACTGCGAGTGAAGAATAAGCCCTGGCCGGGTACGGAAAAATAGCGATTCAGGACAAGGACTGTTACAGCCTGAGCAACAGTCTGAGCGTTTTTTCGCCCCGGTCATCCCCCTGCATCGACGCCCCTGATAAGCCTGCATCCAGCCGCTGGATAACCCCTTGAACGGCCCTGATGGCAAGGGCACTAATCCCTTCGAGTGACAGCGCGAATACCTCCTTGGTGCGCTTATCGACCGTGCTACCCCGGCAGTAGGGTGAGGCCTCCTGTCACTCACCGGGGAAGACGCATGACAAGAATAACAATGCGCGCCATCTTCAAACCGCAGGCGCTGGCCGTCGCGGTGGCGCTGGGCTGCTGCGCCCAGGCGCAGGCGGTGTCGTTCAACATCGGGGAAATCGAAGGGCAGTTCGACTCGTCGCTATCGGTTGGTGCCAGCTGGGGCATGCGCAATGCCGACCGCGCCTTCGTCGGAACGGTCAATGGCGGTACCGCCCAGTCGTCCACCGGCGACGATGGCCGCCTGAACTTCAAGAAGGGCGAAACCTTCTCGAAGATCTTCAAGGGCCTGCATGACCTGGAACTCAAGTACGGCGACACCGGGGTCTTCGTTCGCGGCAAGTACTGGTACGACTTCGAGCTCAAGGACGAAGACCGCGAGTTCAAGCCCATCAGCGACCACAACCGCAAGGAAGGCGCCAAGTCCTCGGGGGCGCAGATCCTCGATGCCTTCGTCTACCACAACTATTCCATTGCCGACCTGCCGGGTACCGTGCGTGCCGGCAAGCAGGTGGTCAGCTGGGGCGAGAGCACCTTCATCGGCAACTCCATCAACAGCATCAACCCGGTGGACGTCTCGGCCTTTCGCCGCCCCGGCGCCGAAATCAAGGAAGGCCTGGTACCGGTGAACATGCTGTTCGCCTCCCAGGGCCTGACCAACCAGCTGACCGTGGAAGGCTTCTATCAGCTGGAGTGGGACCAGACCGTGGTGGACAACTGCGGCACCTTCTTCGGCAACGACGTGGTGGCCGATGGCTGCACCACCGGCTACACCGTCGGCAGCCCGGCCATCGCGCCGTTGCAACCGGTGGCGGCGGGCTTCGGCCAGGGCTTCCAGGTGACCCGCGAAGGGGTGATCCTGCCCCGCGGCGGTGATCGTGATGCCCGCGACTCCGGGCAGTGGGGCGCAGCCCTGCGCTGGCTCGGCGATGACACCGAGTACGGCCTGTACTTCATGAACTACCACTCCCGCAGCCCGGTGGTGAGTACCACCACGGCCAATGTCAGCGCAGCGACCCTGGGCGCCATTGCCGGCGTCGCCAACGGCATCGTTCCGGGTTCTGGCAGTGGCCTGGTGCAAAGCGTGATGCTTGGCCGTGGCCAGTACTACCTCGAATACCCGGAAGACATCCGCCTGTATGGCGCCAGTTTCTCCACCACCCTGCCCACCGGCACCGCCTGGACCGGCGAGATCAGCTATCGGCCCAACGCGCCGGTGCAGGTCAACACCAACGACCTGACCCTGGCCCTGCTCAACCCTATTTCCGGGGGCGCGGCGTCGCCGATCAAGACCGCCATGGGGGCCGACAACACCGGCTACCGGCGCAAGGAAATCACTCAGATCCAGAGTTCCATGACCCAGTTCTTCGATCAGGTGCTGGGGGCCGACCGCCTGACCCTGGTGGGCGAGGCGGCCGTGGTCCACGTCGGAGGCCTGGAAGACAAGAGCAAGCTGCGTTACGGCCGGGACTCGGTGTACGGCCAATACGGCTACGGGGGCGACACCGACGGTTTCGTCACGGCCACCTCCTGGGGTTATCGCGCCCGGGCCATCCTCGACTACAGCAACGTGATCGCCGGCATCAACTTCAAGCCCAACCTTTCCTGGTCCCATGACGTCAACGGCTACGGGCCCAACGGCCTGTTCAACCAGGGCGCCAAGGCCCTGAGCGTTGGCGTGGATGCCGACTACCGCAATACCTACACCGCCAGCCTCAGCTACACCGACTTTTTTGGCGGGCGCTACAACACCCTGACCGACCGGGACTTCCTCGCGTTGAGCTTTGGCGTGAACTTCTGAACCGGCACAAGAAGGAGCATTTGAATGCGCAAGATGATTCTGCAATGCAGCGCCCTGGCACTGGGGTTGTGGGCGGCCAACCTGATGGCCGCCGTGAGCCCGGAAGAAGCCGCCAAGCTGGGAGCCAGCCTGACCCCGGTGGGTGCGGAAAAAGCCGGTAATGCCGACGGCTCGATCCCGGCCTGGACCGGAGGCATTCCCAAGAATGCCGGGGCGGTGGACAGCAAGGGCTTTCTCGCCGACCCGTTCGTCAATGAAAAACCGCTGTTCATCATCACCGCGGCGACGGTGGACAAATACAAGGACAAGCTTTCGGACGGCCAGGTGGCGATGTTCAAGCGCTACCCGGACAGCTATCGGATCCCGGTCTACCCCACTCACCGCAGCGTCGGCCTGCCACCCGAGATCTACGAGTCGGCCAAGCGTAGCGCCTTGAGCGTGACCACTACCAACGACGGCAACGGCCTGGCCAATTTTACCGGCAACCGTTACTACGCCTTCCCGATTCCGAAGAACGGCATCGAGGTGCTGTGGAACCACCTGACCCGTTATCACGGCGGCAACCAGAAGCGCATCGTTACCCAGGTCACCCCGCAGACCAACGGCAGCTACACCTCGATCCGTTTCGAGGAAGAGGTGGCGGCGCCGCAACTGATCCCGGACCTGGACCCGGCCAAGGCGGCCAACGTGCAGAACTTCTTCAAGCAGTCGGTGACCGCCCCGGCGCGGCTGGCGGGCAACGTGCTGCTGGTCCACGAGACCCTGGACCAGGTCAAGGAACCGCGTTCGGCATGGATCTACAACGCGGGCCAGCGTCGCGTGCGCCGCGCCCCGCAAGTGGCCTACGACGGCCCGGGCACCGCCGCCGACGGCCTGCGCACCTCGGACAACTTCGACATGTTCTCCGGTGCTCCCGACCGTTACGACTGGAAGCTGGTGGGCAAGAAGGAGATGTACATCCCCTACAACAGCTACAAGCTGGATTCCCCGAGCCTCAAGTACGACGACATCGTCAAGGCCGGGCACATCAACCAGGACCTGACTCGCTATGAGCTGCACCGGGTCTGGGAAGTGGTGGGCACGGTCAAGCCCAACCAGCGGCACATCTACGCCACTCGGCACATGTACATCGACGAGGACAGCTGGCAGGTGGCCCTGGTGGACCACTATGACGGGCGCGGCCAACTGTGGCGGGTAGCCGAAGGTCATGCGCAGTACTACTACGACCACCAGGTACCGGCCTACACCCTGGAGGCCCTGTATGACCTGAACGCCGGCCGTTACCTGGCCCTGGGCATGAAGAACGAAGAGAAGCACAGCCTGGAGTTCGGCTTTACCGCCAAGGCGGCCGACTACACCCCGGCGGCCCTGCGCGCCAGCGGAGTGCGCTAGGCGCCTCTTGGGTTGCAGTGGAGCAATGGTCGAGCCGCACGCTCCTGGGGCGTGCGGCTTTTTATGGCGGCCAGTCCTGGCAAGCGAGCGTCCTCGCCACAGTCGCGGTAATACTGCGTTCCTCTTGACTGGCAGTTATCCGACTGCCTGGTCGGTTTTTTTATGGGGGCTGATCAGCCTGCTGAATACTTCTTCAACTGGCCGGGAGGTCGGGGCTAGGGTGGGGCTACGCTGGCTAAAACTATAAAAAGGCACGCCGCAATGACCGCCATGACTCGTTGTCCAGAGCGTCCCGGGTTCATGCCCCGTTTGTCCTCCCATCATTTTTCCCGCAGCCGCCTGAGCGCGCCGTTGCTGGCCTCCGGTGCGCGGGTCAAGCTGCTTTGCGCGCCTGCCGGCAGCGGCAAGACGGCGCTGCTGGCTGAGTGCCTGCAACAGGCACCGGAGACCTGCCGGGTGAGCTGGTTGCCGTTGTCCGGCGGGCGGCATAGCCCGCAGGGGCTGTGCGCTGCCCTGGCCCAGGCCATGGGGCTGGAGCGCGATGACGAAGCCTCGGTGCTGCAGCACCTGGCGCACCTGCAGGCGCCGGCCTGGATCTTCATCGATGACTATTGCCGGGTCGCGGCTGCGGACCTGGACCTGCTGCTCGATCGCCTGCTGAGCCTGGACAACCCGCAGTTGACCTGGTGGCTGGGTTGCCGTCGCCGGCCCCTGTGCAACTGGCCACGCCTGCTGCTGGACGATCAGTTGTTCGAGCTGGACGGCCCGGCACTGGCATTCAGCCAGACCGAGATCGAGCAACTGCTGCAACGGCTACCGCAACCCCTGTGTGCGCAGACCGCCAGTCGCATTCTGCAACGCAGTGGCGGCTGGTGCGCCGGGGTGCGCATTGCCTTGCTGGAAGGCAGCGAGCTGACGATTCAGCCCTGCAAGCCGGGGCGCCCCAATACCTTGCTGGAGTACCTGGAGCACGAGCTGTTCAGCGTGCTGCCGGCGGAGCTGGCGCAAGTCTGGCAAGTACTGGCGCACCTGCCACGTTTCAACGCCGAGCTGTGCGAGCATCTGTTCGGCGTCGGGGAGGGTGCCCAGTACCTGCGGACCCTGCAGGACATGGCCTGCTTCATCGAACCCTGGGACGGTGGCGGCGACTGGCTCCAGGTGTTTCCGCCGCTGGCCCGGCTAATGCGCGACGAAGCCTGGCCGGGCGGGCGCTCCTGGCATCGCCGGGCCTGCCAGTGTTTCATTGCCCAGGAGGATTGGCAGTCGGCCTTTGAGCAGGCGCTGCGGGCCCAGGAGTATGAAGTCGCGGTCAGCCTGCTGGAGCATTTTAGTTTCGAGTTCCTGTTCCAGCAGGACAATGCGCTGCTGTTGCTGCAACTGCATGAGCGCCACGGTGGCGAGCTCTTGCTGGTGTCGCCGCACCTGGTGGGGCTGCTGGTTGCGGCCATGCTGTTTGCCGGGCGCTTCGAGCAGGCCGGGCAGTGCATGGCGCAGATGGCCCGGTTCGCCCCCCAGCCCTCGGCAGCGCAGCAGCGTCAGTTGCTGGCCCGCTGGCAGGCACAGCAGGGCTGGCTGCTGCACCTGAGCGGGCGGATGGTGGCGGCGCGGCAGCATTTTATCGAGGCCCTGGAGGAGCTGGCGGACAGCGCCTGGACCACCCGCCTGCTGTGCCTGTCGGGGCTGACCCAGCAGGCCCTGCTGGGTGCGGAGCTGGATGTGGCCCAGGCCCTCAATCGTGAAGCCCTGTGCCTGGCCCGGGCCCAGGATGCCCAGCTGTTCGAAGGCCTGCTGGAACTGGACCATGCCCAGTTGCTGGAGCAAAGGGGCGCGCCGCATCGGGCCCAAAGCCTGCTGGAGCAGGTCTGTGAGCGCTTGTCGATGCAGGCGCTGCGGGCGACCCCGCTGCTCGGTCGCATCGCCCTGCGTCTCGGTCGCCTGGCCTTGCGCCAGGGGCATGCAGAGCAGGCGGCCGGCTACTTTCGCAGCGGCCTCGAGGATTGCCTGCTGAGTCACGACAAGCGTGCCTTGTATGGTTTCCTCGGCCAGGCCCAACTGGCGGCCAACCAGGGTGATTATGCCCAGGCCTTCGTGCGCCTGCGGGATGCGGAGCGGCTGATGCAGCAGCGGCAGATTCCCGACACGGTGTACCGGGGCGTGCTGTTGCAGGTCAGCAGCCAGCTCTGGCTGCAACAGGGGCGACCGGAGCTGGCTCAGGAGGCCTTGAGCCGCTTGCTCCGGCACTTTCGCGGCCCCCAGGCGCTACAGGCGCCACCGGCCACCCTGGAGTTGATTCCGGGGATCGAATACCTGCTGGTGCTGGCCGAGGTGCACCTGGGGCGGGCCCAGGCGCCGATCGCTACCTTGCAGGGGCTGCTGGCCCGGGCCCAACGCCACGGCATGCAGGGGTTGGAGGCCGAGGTGCAACTGGCCCTGGCCGAGGTCGCCCACCTGCAAGGCAACCCGGCGCTGGCGCAGGAAGCATTGCAGGCGGGGCAGGCACTGGTGCAGCGATGCAACCTGCCGCAGGCACTGCACGAACTGCGCCTGCGGCAACCACTCTTGCTGGCTGCGGGGGAAACGCTGCAGACGCCGTCATCGGCAGGCCCCCTGGAAAACCGCGAAAGCCTGCTCAGCCTGCGGGAACTGCAAGTGCTGCAACTGATTGCTCAGGGCTGTTCAAACCAGCAGATCGCCGAGCAATTGTTCATTTCCCTGCATACCGTGAAGACCCACGGGCGCCGGATTCACAGCAAGCTGGGGGTGGAGCGGCGTACCCAGGCGGTAGCCAAGGCCCAGGCCCTGGGGCTGATGAGTTGAGCGCCAGCGGTTATTGCGGCTGATAACCCATGCGCCAGCTCACTGCAGAGCTGGCCGCCAGCAGACGTTGGGCTGCGGGCCCATGTTCATCGGCGTGGAACAGCGACGTTGGCCCTACCACGGTCAGCACCGCGGCGATCTTGCCGGTGGCATCGAACACCGGCGCCGACAGGGCATCGACACCGGGCATCAGCAAACCGTGGACATGGTGCAGCCCGCGCTGGCGAATCTGCTCGGCCAGGGCATCGTGCACCTGCTTGTCGGCCAGGGCGTGGGGGCTGCCGGTTGCCAGTTCCTGCTGGCGCAGGTCGAGGGTTTCGCGCTGTGGCAGGTAGGCGTTGAACACCAGCCCGGTGGATGAACTGAGCAGTGGCAGCACCGAGCCCAGTTGAGTGACCACGGTCACCGCCCGCACCGCCGGTTCGATATGCACCACCGTCGCGCCCTGGTTGCCCCACACCGCGAGGAAGCAGGTTTCGTTCAATTCGTCCCGCAGTTCCACCAGGGGCAGGGTCGCGACTTTCAGTACGTCCATGCTGCCCAGGGCGGCCAGGCCTACCCGCAGGGCTTCGCGGCCCAGGCCGTAGTGATTGGTGGCGCTGTTCTGTTCGGCAAAGCCGCTGGCAATCAAGGCCTGCAGGTAGCGATGCACCTTGCTTGCCGGCATCTGCACATGTTCGGCCAGGCGCGAAAGGGAAGTGGCCGGCGACAGTTCGGCCAGGGCCTTGAGGATGTCGGTACCGACCTCGGCCGAGCGGACTTTCTGTTTACCGGTGCTGTCGCTGATGCTGCGCGGCTTTTCCATGGAGGCATTGGGGTCCCGTGACAAGTGGCGGTCTTTATAGCTTGACGCTCCTGGGCAATCAAATTACGTTATGCGTAATTGGATTACGATAAAAATAACCCAGGCGTGCCGATAGCTCTTGTGAGGGAGTGGTGGGCCCCTGCCTATTCCAACTTCCAGGAGGCTCCATGAACCTCGATTCTTCGGCGTCGGCCCTCAGCTACCAATCGGGCTTCGGCAACGAATTTGCCAGCGAGGCCCTGCCAGGGGCGCTGCCCGTCGGCCAGAACTCCCCGCAAAAAGCCCCTTATGGCCTGTACGCCGAACTGTTTTCCGGCACCGCCTTCACCATGACCCGCAGCGAAGCCCGGCGTACCTGGATGTACCGCATCCAGCCCTCGGCCAAGCACCCGGCTTTCGCCAAGCTTGCGCGCCAGCTGGCAGGCGGCCCCCTGGGTGAGGTCACCCCCAACCGCCTGCGCTGGAGCCCCCTGCAGATTCCAAGCGAGCCCACCGATTTCATCGACGGCCTGGTGGCGATGGTGGCCAACTCGGCGGCGCAGAAGCCGGCGGGTATCAGCGTCTATCACTACCGTGCCAATCGCTCGATGGAGCGGGTGTTCTTCAATGCCGATGGCGAGCTGCTGCTGGTGCCGGAGCTGGGCCGCCTGCGCATCGTCACCGAACTGGGCATGCTGGACCTGGAGCCATTGGAAATCGCCGTGCTGCCTCGCGGGCTGAAATTCCGCATCGAACTGCTGGACCCGCAAGCCCGCGGCTACGTCGCCGAGAACCACGGTGCGCCGCTGCGCCTGCCGGACCTTGGGCCGATTGGCAGCAACGGCCTGGCCAACCCCCGGGATTTCCTGGCCCCGGTGGCTCATTACGAAGACCTGCGCCAGCCCACCACGCTCGTCCAGAAGTACCTCGGCGAGCTCTGGGGCTGCGAGCTCGACCATTCGCCACTGAACGTGGTGGCCTGGCACGGCAACAACGTGCCGTACAAATACGACCTGCGTCGTTTCAACACCATTGGCACCGTCAGCTTCGACCACCCGGACCCGTCGATCTTCACCGTATTGACCTCGCCCACCAGCGTGCCGGGCCTGGCCAACCTGGACTTCGTGATCTTTCCGCCACGCTGGATGGTGGCCGAGAACACCTTCCGTCCACCGTGGTTCCACCGCAACCTGATGAACGAGTTCATGGGCCTGATCCAGGGCGCCTACGATGCCAAGGCCGAAGGCTTCCTGCCCGGCGGCGCGTCGCTGCACAGTTGCATGAGCGCCCACGGCCCGGACGGCGAGACCTGCACCAAGGCGATCAACGCCCAGTTGCAGCCGGCCAAGATCGACAACACCATGGCCTTCATGTTCGAGACCAGCCAGGTGCTGCGCCCGAGCCAGTTCGCCCTGGAGTGCCCAGAGCTGCAGAACGACTACGATGCTTGCTGGGCCTCGCTGCCCGTCACCTTCAACCCGAATCGGAGATAACCCATGACCTTGCCCACCATCACCCGTAGCTGGGTCGAGTCCGCCAACGGTCACCCCGACTTCCCGTTGCAGAACCTGCCCCTGGGCGTCTTCAGCACCCAGGGCTCGGCGCCCCGCAGCGGGGTCGCCATTGGCGAACAGATTCTCGACCTGGAAGCGGCGCTGGATGCCGGGCTGTTCGAAGGCCAGGCCCAGGCTGCGGTGCAGGCGGCCCGTGGCGGCCAGCTGAATGCGTTCTTCGAACTCGGCCGCCCGGCCCGGATCGCCTTGCGCGAACGCCTGCTGGAACTGCTCGGCGAAGGCAGCAGCCTGCGCGGCAAGATCGAGGCCCAGGGGGCGAAACTGCTGCCCCTGGCCGCGGACTGCCAGATGCACCTGCCGGCCAAGATCAACGATTACACCGACTTCTATGTGGGCATCGAACACGCGCAGAACGTCGGCAGGCTGTTCCGCCCCGACAACCCGCTGCTGCCCAACTACAAGTACGTGCCGATCGGCTACCACGGTCGCGCCTCCACTATCCGTACTTCCGGTGCCGACGTGCGCCGGCCCAAGGGCCAGACCCTGCCGGCCGGGCAGTCCGAACCGACCTTCGGCCCCTGCGCGCGCCTGGACTACGAACTGGAGCTGGGCATCTGGATCGGCCAGGGCAACGAGATGGGCGAGCCCATCGCCATTGGCGACGCCGCCGAACACATCGCCGGGTTCTGCCTGCTCAACGACTGGTCGGCGCGGGATATCCAGGCCTGGGAATACCAGCCGCTGGGCCCGTTCCTGTCGAAAAGCTTCATTACCAGCATTTCGCCCTGGGTGGTGACCGCCGAGGCCCTGGAGCCGTTCCGCCAGGCCCAGGCCCCGCGCCCTGAAGGCGACCCGCAACCGCTGCCGTACCTGCTGGACAAGCGCGACCAGGCCGGCGGTGGCTTCGACATCGAACTGGAAGTGCTGCTGACCACTCGCACCATGCGCGAGCAGGGCCTGCCGGCACACCGCCTGACCCTGAGCAACAGCCGGTACATGTACTGGACCGTGGCGCAGATGGTTGCGCACCACAGCGTCAACGGCTGCCAGTTGCAGGCCGGCGACCTGTTCGGTTCGGGCACCTTGTCCGGCCCAGAGAGCGGCCAGTTCGGCAGCCTGCTGGAGATCACCGAAGGCGGCAAGAAACCCATCGAACTGGCGTCCGGCGAGGTGCGCAAGTTCCTCGAGGACGGCGATGAAATCATCCTGCGCGGGCGTTGCAGCCGTGAGGGTTTCGCCTCCATCGGCTTCGGCGAATGCCGTGGCACGGTCCAGCCGGCACGTTAAGGGAGAGCCCCCATGCAGCTCTATACCTACTACCGCTCCACTGCGTCCTACCGGGTGCGCATCGCTCTGGCCCTCAAGGGCCTGGAGTTCCAGGCCATACCGGTCAATCTGCTGGTGCCCAAGGGCGGTGCGAATCGCCAGCCGGAGTACCTGGAGATCAACCCGCAGGGCCGGGTGCCGGCCCTGCGGACCGATGAAGGCGACCTGCTGATCCAGTCGCTGGCAATCATCGAGTACCTGGAGGAGCGTTATCCACAGGTGCCGCTGCTGTCCACGGACCTGGTCAGCCGCGCCCGGGAACGGGCGGTTGCCGCGATCATCGGCTGCGACATTCATCCGCTGCACAACTCCAGCACCCAGAACCTGCTACGGGAATGGGGTCATGAGGAAGCGCAACTGCTGGTGTGGATCGACCACTGGATCAGCCAGGGGCTGGCGGCCCTGGAGCAACTGATCGGCGACCAGGGCTTCTGTTTTGGCGATGAGCCGGGGCTGGCCGATGTGTTCCTGATTCCCCAGCTGTATGCGGCCGAGCGTTTCAAGGTGTCCCTGGACGCCTATCCGCGGATCCTCCGGGTCGCGGCCCTGGCCGCCGAGCACCCGGCGTTCCAGGCCGCGCACCCGGCCAACCAGCCGGATACGCCAGCCTGAACCTGCACGCTGCCCGGTATTCGGGGCAGCGTGGCATCCGCATCACCCAGGCCCCGCAACGGGGCCTGAGCGGTCACCGCCTGTGACCTGCGCAACACTGCTGCCCATAACCATAAAAAACCGAACAGGTACCTTGCGATGCAAAATCAGATTGCCAGCTTTCGTGCTGCGCTCGACGCCCGCCCGGTGTCCCGCTACCAGTGGTTGCTCTTGTTGCTTCTCGCCTTGCTGCTGGTCACTGACGGCTACGACGCCCAGGTCCTGGGCTATGTGGTGCCGGCCCTGGCCCAGGACTGGGGGCTGGAGAAGGCCGCCTTCGGCCCGGTGTTCAGCGCCAACCTGCTGGGCCTGACCCTGGGGTCCCTGGCGGTGACGCCCCTGGCCGACCGTTTTGGCGTGCGCCGGATCCTGCTCGTTTGCGTGCTGATCTACGCCAGCCTGACGGTGCTGATGGTGTTCGCCAATTCCCTTGAAAGCCTGATGGCCGCCCGTTTCATCTGTGGCATCGGCATGGGTGGGGCGATGCCCAGCGCGATGGCGCTGATGTCCGAATATTCGCCGCCGCGCCTGCGCACCCTGATGGTGACCCTGGCCGCCTGCGGTTTCTCCTTTGGCGGCGCGGCGGGTGGTTTCGTTGCCGCCGGCTTCATCGATCGCTTTGGCTGGGAAGCGGTGTTCCTCGCCGGCGGCATCACGCCGCTGCTGCTGTTTCCTTTCCTGCTCTGGCGCCTGCCCGAATCGCTGCCGCGCCTGCTGCGGGACGCGCCGCCCTATGCGCGGCTGCGCAAGGTCACCGCACAGATGCTCCCGGACTGGCAACCGCCGGCCGCAGTGCTCAACAGCGGTGAGCAGGCGGACAGCAAGCTCACGGTGCTGGAGTTGTTCCGCCACGGCTATGCACGGCCGACCTTGCTGATCTGGGCGACCTTTTTCGTCAGCCTGATCCTGCTGTATTTCATGATCAGCTGGTTGCCGACGCTGCTGCTGGAGAGTGGCCTGGCCCTGAAGCAGGCCAACCTGGTGACTTCGATGTTCCTCTTCGCCGGCACCCTCGGCGCGATCTGCATGGCCTGGTTCGCCGACCGCCTGAAACGCAAGGTGCGCCTGCTGGCCGCGGTGCTCAGCGCCGCCGCACTGTGCACCGTGCTACTGGGGTTGAACCACGACAACCCGCGCTACCTGGTGGTGTTCGTGTTTGCCGCGGGCTTCTGCATCATCGGTGGCCAGTTGACCCTGAATGCCTTCGCCAGCAACTTCTACCCGGCCCAGGTACGCGCCACCGGCACCGGCTGGGCTTTGGGCGTGGGGCGTTTTGGTTCGATCCTCGGTCCGCTGTTCGGCAGCATGCTGCTGGCGATGCATATTCCGGTGCAGCAGATTTTCTTCTTCTGCGCGATTCCGGCCCTGCTTGCGGCGTTGTTGATCATCCAGGTGCGTTCGCCCCTGGCGTCGGCCTCGGGTGAGGCGGGGCCGGCCGCGCAACGGCAGGCCCCGCTCAAGTCCTGAGGGGCAGGGTGGTTCAGCGTGCCAGGTGCTTGATCATCGGCACGCAGGCCAGGGTCAGGCCCCGGGGCGACTGGTACTGGGCGATGCGCTCACCGACGAAGCCGCAGTGGCGATAAAAGTCGGCGGCGTTGAGGGTCGAATCCAGGATCAGGTGGGGCAACTCGGCTTCCAGCGCCCGCTCTTCGAGGTACTCCATCATCTTGCGGCCGATGCCGCGTCCCATGTAGGCCGGGTCGACGAACACCGCGTCGACCTGCCCGGTCTCCAGGTCGAGCATGCCGCTGGCGGTCACCTGATTGTCGATGACCGCGACGTGGCCGGTGTTTTCCACCACTTCGATGAAGTAGTCGCTCAGTTCGCCAGCCGTCCAGACCTGGAGGTCCGCTTCGGGGTAGTGGCCGGCGCACTGCTGGTTGATGGCCTGGTTGCGAATGTCGAAGACCCGTTGTGCGTCGGCGCCGTGGGCTTTTCTGATGAGCATGCTGTGTCCGTTCCCTGGGGTTAGCCGCCCATCCTGCCAGAGCCCGGGCGCTGCTGTCATGCGGCCCTGGCCTGGATCAGCAACAGCCCCCAGCCGTTGGCGTGGTGCCGGGGTGGCGCGGGTGTAAATGCTGGAGGAAGCGTTCGGCGCTGTTCATGCTTTTTCATTCTTGCAGCAGGCAGGAGGGCGGCGGGCCTTGTTGCACGGCAGGCGCGAAACAGCGCGGGGTCAGTGCACGATGGTGTTGGGCGGCAGGTGCCCCAGGCGTTCGGTCAGGCGCAGGCGCTGGATCGGGTCGTCGCTGAGCAACAGGGCGTGCTCCAGGTCGAAGCGTTCGGCATTCGGGCATTCCAGGCGCTGGTAGAGGCTGGCCCGGGCCAGGTAGTCGGCGGCGCTGCCGTTGCCGATTTCCAGGACCCGTTCGGCATTGATCAGGGCCCCCAGGTGGTCGTCGTAGGACAGGTGCAACTGGCGCAGGTTGCGTGACAGGCGCTGGAACATCTGCAGCGGTTCGGCGCTGGCCAGATGCTCGGCGCTGAGCTTGATATGGGCGCCGTACTGGCGCTGCAGCAGTTCCCGGCAATCGTTGGGGTACAGCCGGCGCCCGCCGCACGGGTCCAGCAGGTGGTCGGCACCGGGCACCCGCAGCAGGAAGTGCCCGGGAAAGTTCACCCCCGCCAGCGGCACCTGCAGCCGCTGCGCCAGTTCCAGAGCGATCAGGGCCAGGGCCAGGGGCTGGCCGCGCCGACGCTCCAGGACCTTGTCCATCAGCGCAGCCTGGGGCCGCAGGGGCAGGTGTTCGTCCTGCTGGAAACCCAGGTCGTTGAGCCGGCGCAACAGCGGTTGGCCAAGCTCGTTCGCCGGCAGCGTCGGCAGGCTGCTGCCCACTTGCTGCTGCAGTTGCTTGAACTCCTCCAGCATCAGGCCGGGCACCACCTGGGGATCATGCTCGGCGGCAATCCACAGGGCAGCTTCCAGCAGGGCGGGTGGCGAGCGGTGCAGACAGGCGAAAAAAGCTTGGCGCGGGTTCATCTCGATCTCCGACGGATGCCTCGTTTTAGCCCCGTGACGAAGCTTCGTCCAGTGTTGAAATGCGTGGTAGCAGGTTATTTCCCAAAGCCTGCAAAACCCCGGGGCTTATTCCTGCGCGGCGCAGCAAATTCCAGGCGCAAGCCTATACTGGCGTCTACAAGAAGTGATTCGGGAGCCCGTCGATGTTCGCTCTCATGCACAGCACCCGCCTTGAATCGCTGCACCTCAGCGTCGACCCCTGTACCGGGTTGAAGGCAGTGATCGCCATCCACGACAGCCGCCTGGGGCCCGCCCTGGGCGGCTGTCGTTACCTCGCCTACCCCGACGACAGCAGTGCCGTGACGGATGCCGCGCGCCTGGCCCAGGGCATGAGCTACAAAGCCGCCCTGGCCGGCCTGCCCCAGGGGGGCGGTACCGCCGTGATCATCCGCCCCGCCCATGTGGAAAGCCGCGCCGCCCTGTTCGAAGCCTTTGGCCGATGCGTCGAGCAACTGGACGGGCGCTACATCACCGCCATCGACAGCGGCACCTCGGTGGCCGACATGGACTGCATCGCCCAGCAGACCCGTTACGTCACCAGCACCAGTGCCGCGGGCGACCCGGCCCCCCATGCCGCCATGGGAGTGTTCGCCGGCATTCGCAGCACCGCCATGGCGCGCCTGGGCAGCGACAACCTGGAAGGCCTGCGGGTGGCGATCCAGGGGCTGGGCAACGTCGGCTACGCCCTGGCCGAGCAGTTGCACGCTGCCGGGGCGGAGTTGCTGGTCAGTGATATCGATGCCGGCAAGGTGCAACTGGCCATGGAGCAACTGGGCGCCCATCCCATCGCCAACGATTCTCTGCTCAGCACCCCTTGCGACATCCTCGCACCCTGCGGCCTGGGGGCGGTGCTCAACAGCCTCAGCGTGGCGCAACTGCGCTGCTCGGCGGTGGCGGGTTCGGCCAACAATCAACTGACCAACCTGCAGGTGGCCGATCAACTGGAGCGCCGCGGGATTCTCTATGCGCCGGACTACGTGATCAATTCCGGGGGACTGATCTATGTGTCCCTCAAGCACCGCAACACGGAACTGCCGGTCATCACCGCCCACCTGTCGAAGATCAGCCAGCGGCTGACGGAAATCTTCGCCCACGCCCAGGCCGAAAAGCGCTCCCCGGCGCGAGTGGCCGATGAACTGGCGGAACGGGTGCTGTACCGCTAGGCATTCTTGCCTTAACCCTTGGCCTGGCTCTGTGTACCATCCGGCTGCGAAGTGCCCACTGACAAGGAATGTATCGACGATGCGTGAAGCGCTGGAGACCGGGCTGGATGAGCAGTTGTCCTGCCTGTTGCGGGCGGGGGCGGACTTTCAGGCGGTTCGTGATGTTCTTGTGGCATACCGGGACAAGGGCTTTTGCGCAGAGGCCGTATACAAGCATCTGGCATCACTCCGCCCTGGCGCATCAGAAGAGCTGGAGGACCGAATTCTGGAAGCCATGGATATCGCATCAGGTTTTTGTTCCGCAGGCTCCAGGGTCTGGGACGTCGCGCAATGACAGCGCCAGATATGGCCCAACCATTGACTGGCTGCTCCATCAGGCAACTGCAGTTGTACGCAGCGGCATGCCTGGCGGTTTACTGCGAACGAAAAGGCATTGCTCACCCGTCCATCGATGAGTTGATAAAGCACCTTGAGGGCTACCCGCCAAAGGGCGATCTACTGGCGTGGGAGAGAGCCGGGGCGCTGCTGGCACTCAATGGTCGCGGAGATGATTGGCCCCAGGAGCTTGTCGCCTTGATAGCGTCTGAAGAGGTCGAGGCGTTCTCCTGCATCGTTGACAGCGCAGTTGAGGTGGGAATGGTTGACCTGTATGGCGGCTCGACTGAGATGCCCCTGGCCTTCCTGGGCAAGATCACTTCCCTGCTGCATCGCAACGCTATCGAATTGCCTGATCCGCCAGGGGCGACAGCGCTTCAACCGGCCACCGCACAAGTGCCACTCTTGCCTTCGCAGGCATGAAAAAAGCCCTGTGCCAGGGGCACAGGGCTTATTCAATTCGCGTAAAGCCTATTTCGCGGCCTTGGCCGCTTTCGCCGGTTTGGCTGGCGCCTCGGCTTCAACAGGTTGCGGCTCTGCCACAGCCTCCACTACGGGAGCGGGGGCACTGAGCAACTCGGACAACGCGTCCGGCTGGCTCTTGAACGCCTTGGCGAACACATCGCGGTTCTTCGCCATGTAGATCCCGGCTTCTTCCACCTGCTGTTCGCTCAGCGACGGCACGGCTTTGTGCAACACTTCAGCGAGCAATTCAGCCAGTTCGAGCATTTTGTCATGACGGTCAGCTTCGGCTTTATCCATGAACAAGCGCTCCAGATCTCGGCTGCTGCGGTATACCACTTCGACGGCCATTCACCACCTCACATGCCTTCACGATAATGGGTCTGTATAAACACTGTATCTATATACAGGTCGAGAGAATAGGCGAAACCTTTTCGCTTGGATAGTGGCTTTTTAATGTAGACGCAATTTTTTTCCCGGGCCGATTGTTACCAGGCCGTGCCTCGTTGCCGGCGGCCACCATCTCATTGAAGGCTCCTGGCCTTTTTTCTGCATGCAGAACAACCGTCACGTCCAATCCGCATCATCCGGTCGAAACGACCTAAGGAAAAACCATCGTGAAAATCAATTGGGCCGAGAACCTGCGGCAGAACGTCCACCAGCTGGCCGAATCCCTGGGCAACCTGTTCGTCGAGTCGTTCCACTACCTGGCGCTGTTCGCCATCGGTGCGGTGACTGCCTGGGCGGCGGTGATGGAATTTTTGCAGATGATCGAGGTGGGCCACATCAAGATCGATGACATCCTGCTGCTGTTCATCTACCTGGAATTGGGGGCGATGGTCGGCATCTACTTCAAGACCAACCACATGCCGGTGCGTTTCCTGATCTACGTGGCGATCACCGCGCTGACCCGGTTGCTGATCTCCAACGTCTCGCACCACAACCCGCCGGACCTGGGCATCATCTACCTGTGCGGCGGCATCCTGTTGCTGGCCTTCGCCATCCTGGTGGTGCGCTACGCCTCGTCGCAGTTCCCTTCGGTGAAGATCGAGCATCCGCAGCGCAAGATCGGCGCGGGCTCCGGCGAACACCCGGAAGTGGAGAAGGGCGAGCTCTAGAACCTCAGGGCCGGCGGCGCGAGCTTCTGGCCGGTGGGCGGCGGCAGGCCCAGGCTGTCGCCGTTGGTCATGGCCTCGAGAATGGCCACGGCACTGTGGCCCTGCTCGATGGCGATACCAAACTGAATGCTTTGCACCAGGCGCTTGATGCGCTGCGGATCATTGCGCTGGGCCGCGCTGATCATGCGCTTGGCCACCACCCGGCCACCTTCGGACAAGGTCAGCATGATGCTGCCGTCCAGGCCCTGGATGCTCAGGTTGACCTGGTATTGCGGGGTGAAGGTGTCGGTAATCAGTTGAAAAGGGTTGTCCATGATGCGTCACCGCCTGATTGGATCGTGCAGTCATTGACCGGCAGGGCGCGGAATTAGTTCGCGATTCCGGACCACTGGCCAGTCGTTCGCCGAGGGTGGCCAACGTCCGTATTCCTCCCCCGGGACAAAGCAAGGGACATGCCGGGAAACGCGCCGGGCAATGAATACGGGGACAAAAAAGCGGACCACGAGGTCCGCTTTTTTTATCCCGGCCCGATTCAGGGCACGACTGAATAAATGATCGCAGACAGTGCGACCAGCCCGATCAGCACCACGAACAGGTTCGACAACTGGCCCGAATACTGGCGCAGTGAAGGCACCCGCCGGATCGCATACATCGGCATCAGGAACAGCAGGCAGGCGATTACCGGTCCGCCCATGGTCTCGATGATGCGCAGGATGCTCGGGTTGAAGGTGGCCACGGCCCAGCACGTGAGGATCATGAACAGCGCGGTGATCTTTTCCAGCCTGCTGGAGGACAGCGAGCGCCCCCGCAGGTTTTTCACGATCAGGCCCTGGAAGCCTTCGCTGGCGCCGATGTAGTGGCCCAGGAACGACTTGGTAATGGCCACCAGGGCGATCAGCGGGGCGGCATAGGCAATCACCGGGGTCTGAAAGTGGTTGGCCAGGTAGGACAGGATCGAGATGTTCTGTTCCTTGGCCGCTACCAGGTCCGCCGGCGACAGGGCCAGCACGCAACTGAAGCAGAAGAACATCACTGTCAGCACCATCATGCCGTGGGCCGTGGCCAGGATACCGCTGCTCTTGGCTTCGGCCTGCGGGCCGTAATGGCGCTTCTGATCCAGGGCGAAGGCCGAGATGATCGGCGAATGGTTGAAGGAAAACACCATCACCGGGATCGCCAGCCACAGGGTCTTGAAGAACAGCGGCAGGGGCATGCCTTCGCCGGCCGAGGCGAAGAACGCGCCGTTCCAGTTGGGGATCAGGCTCAGGGCCAGTAGCAGCAACGCGGCGACGAACGGGTAGACCAGCAGGCTCATGGCCCGCACGATCACGCCCTGGCCGCAGCGCACGATGGCCATCAGGCCGAGGATCAGCAGCAGCGACAGCAGCGCCCGCGGCGGTGGAGTCATGTGCAGCTGGTGTTCCATGAAACTGCTCAGGGTGTTGGTCAGCGCCACGCTGTACACCAGCAGGATCGGGAAGATGGCAAAGAAGTAGAGCAGGGTGATGAGCTTGCCGGCGCCGACCCCGAAATGCTCCTCGACCACTTCGGTGATGTCTCCGGAGCGCCCGGAAAGAACGAAGCGGGTCAGGCCGCGGTGGGCGAAGAAGGTCATGGGGAAGGCCAGCAGCGCCAGCACGATCAGCGGCCAGAAGCCGCCAACCCCGGCGTTGATCGGCAGGAACAGGGTGCCGGCGCCGATGGCGGTGCCATACAGGCCGAGCATCCAGGTGGTGTCGTGCTTGCTCCAGCCCTGGCGGGCGCTGGTGGTGTCGCGGGGTGTGGCTACAGCAGGGTTTTGGGCAGCAGGTGTCGGTACATCGGTCATCGTTATCGCCTCGTTATTATTTTTGCTCGGGCTCACGTAGTGCGGACGGTCAGGGAAGGCTCCTCAGCATTCCACCCAGCTCACCGCCAGGCCGCCCCGTGAAGTCTCTTTGTATTTGTCATGCATGTCGGCGCCGGTATCACGCATGGTGCGGATCACCCGGTCCAGGGAGATGAAGTGCTTGCCGTCGCCGCGCAGGGCCATCTGGGTGGCGTTGATCGCCTTCACCGCGGCAATCGCGTTGCGTTCGATGCAGGGCACCTGCACCAGCCCGCCTACGGGGTCGCAGGTCAGGCCGAGGTTGTGCTCCAGGCCGATTTCCGCGGCATTGCACAGTTGCTCCGGGGTCGCCCCGAGGATCTCCGCCAGCCCGGCGGCAGCCATGGCGCAGGCCGAACCCACTTCGCCCTGGCAGCCGACTTCGGCGCCGGAGATGGAGGCGTTCTTCTTGCACAGGATGCCCACGGCGGCGGCACCGAGGAAAAAGTTGAGGATGTCGTCGTCACAGGCCTGCGGGTTGAACTTCATGTAGTAGTGCAGCACAGCCGGGATGATCCCCGCCGCGCCATTGGTGGGCGCGGTGACCATGCGCCCGCCGGCGGCGTTTTCCTCGTTCACGGCCAGGGCATAGAGGTTGACCCACTCCATGGCCGAGAGGGTCGAGGTGATGACATTCGGCTTGCCGATTTCCAGCAGGCTGCGGTGCAGCCTGGCGGCGCGGCGGGGTACGTCGAGGCCGCCGGGCAGGATGCCTTCGTGGCGCAGGCCCTGTTCCACGCATTCGCGCATCACCGACCAGATGTGCAGCAGGCCGCTACGGATCTCGGCGTCGCTGCGCCAGGCCCGTTCATTGGCCAGCATCAGTTCGCCGACCCGCAGCTTATGGGTCTTGCACAGGGCCAGCAGTTCAGCGGCACTGTTGAAGTCGTAGGGCAGTTGGACGCCGGTGGTGGTTTCGGCACCGGCCTCGACCTGGGCCGCTTCGATGATGAAGCCGCCACCCACCGAGTAGTAGGTCTGCTCCAGCAGCGTGCCTTGCTCGCCAAAGGCGGTCAGGGACATGGCATTGGGGTGGTAGGGCAGGCTTTCGTCCAGCAGGAGCAGGTCCTGCTGCCAGTCAAAGGCAATGAGGCTGTGCCCGCCCAGCAGCAGTTGGCCGCTGTCGCGCAACTGCTGGATGCGCGGGTTGATGCTGGTGGGGTCGATGCTGTCTGGCCATTCACCCATCAGCCCCATGACACTGGCGCGGTCGGTGGCATGGCCGACGCCGGTGGCGGACAGCGAACCATAGAGACGGATCTGTACCCGCTGCACCTGGTCTTGCAGGCCCTGCTCGAACAGCGCCTGGGCGAAGGTCGCGGCGGCGCGCATCGGGCCCACGGTGTGGGAGCTGGAGGGGCCGATACCGACTTTGAAGAGATCGAAAACACTGATAGCCATGCTAAAGCCTTACAAGCAATGGAAGGTGGATCGCTGCCATTTTTTGTAGGCCAAGCGCAATGTCGGCGATACTGCCCGCCTCGGTCAGCACTGACCAACGAAACTTCCTAAGAGATCCTTTAGCAGGGCTAAACGATGAGCCGACAATTTCATGCCCAGACCTATGTCTGGCTGCATGTGTTTTCCTGTGCCGCGCGGCACCTGTCTTTTACCCGGTGTGCCGAAGAGCTGCACATCACCCCGGGGGCGGTCAGCCAGCAGATCCGCCAGTTGGAGGAACGCCTGGGTTTTCGCCTGTTTCACCGGCGGCCCCGGGGAGTGGAGCTGAGTGCCGAAGGCCAGCGGCTGGCGCTGACGGTGAGCGAGGCCTACGGCAGCATCGACGCGGAACTGCGGCGCCTGGATGCGGGGATGATCGGGGGGACCTTGCGCTTGCGCTCGATTCCGTCGTTTCTCGGCAAGTGGCTGACTCCGCGCCTGCCGCGCCTGCAGCAGCGTTATCCAGAGATCCAGCTGCGGCTGGTGGCCGAAGACAGCAGCGTGGCCCTGCACGAGGGCGACTTCGACCTGGCCATCGACCTGAACGACGGCAGCTACCCCGGCTTGCAGTCCACCGCGTTGCTGGACGAGCAGATCTTCCCGGTGTGCGCCCCGAGTCTGCTGCGGGGCCGTCCGCCGTTGCACGGTCCGGCGGACCTGGCGCATTTTCCATTGCTGCACGACATCACCGCCTGGCGCGGCAGCTATGAATACGCCGAATGGGAGTTCTACCTCAATGCCATCGGCTTCGAAGGCGCGGATGTGCGTCGTGGCCATACCTTCAATCGCAACCACTTGACCATCGAGGCGGCGATTGCCGGCATGGGCGTGGCGATTGCCCGGCGCACCCTGCTCAATGACGAACTGGAGCGTGGCACCCTGATCGTGCCTTTCGGCCTGGCGGTGCCCAACCACAAACGCTACGTGCTGCTCTATGCGCCGGGCGCACTGAGCCATCCGGGCGTACGCGCGGTGCATGACTGGCTGGTGGAGGAAGCGGAGATCTTTCGCAGCTTGCACCCTCTGGGCGAGGGGCAGCTGTGAGCGGTTTTGACTGACGCATGGGGCGGGCTAACTCCCGACCTTAACAGCGCCTTTGCGGTTTGTCCGGCTTTATTTGCGTATGAATATTTATCTTTTTTAAGGGGTTGAAATGTTCGTCGCCGTGCCTAATTGTGTAATCAAGAGGTCACGAAATGCAGGTTCATACGCATTGCCTTGACCCTCTTACGAGCAAGCTGAAATAAGGGAAGAACTATGCAAATCCAAGTCCATAGCGATAACCATATTCAAAGCAGCCTTCGGATGGAGGAGTGGGTGCGCAGCACCGTTGAAAGCACGCTCGAACGCTACGAAGAAGACCTGACCCGGGTAGTGGTCCACCTGCGGGACGAGAACGGCGGCAAGTCGGGTCCGGACGATATGCGCTGCCAGCTGGAAGCCCGTCCGAAAGGTCACCAACCGGTTTCCGTGACCCACAAGGCCGACACCCTGGAGCAGGCCCTCGACGGCGCCACCGTCAAGTTGGAAAGCGCCCTGGAGCACATGTTCGGCAAATTGCGCGGCAAACGTGCGGTAGCGGTGCCCACAGCCGATGGCAGCGAGGCAGATGCCCTGCTCGAAGAAGAATTCCTGGAGAACCAACAGGCCGCGCTCAATAGCTGACGGCCGAGTTTCACCCCCCAACCGGACGGGCCTGCATTGCAGGCCCGTTTTGCTTTGTGGGGAAAATTAATCAGAACGCCACGGAGGTCTGCACATAGAGCGTGCGGGGCTCGCCTACGTACTTGCCCTTGTTGTTGTCGTCGAAGGAACGGGTGAAGTACTGGTGGTTGAAGATGTTCTTCACCCCCACCGCCACGTTCAGGTCCGACAGTTGCGGGCCGAAGTCATACCCGGCGCGGGTGCTGAACAGCATGTAGCCGGGGATGCGCCCGGTGCTGCCATCGGCGCTTTCGGCACGGGTGTTGGCATTGTCGGCAAACTGGCTGCTCTGGTAGCTGCTGTCGAGGTTGAGCTTCCACGGGCCTTCGGTGTAGCTCACCCCCAGGGTGCCCTTGTGCTTGGCAGAGAAGGGCACGCGGTTGCCCTTGTTCGGGCCGTCTTCGCGAATGGTGGCATCGACATAGGCGTAGGTGGCGTAGACATCGAAGCCCGCCAGCGCCGGGGCCAGGCCATCCAGGGCGTAGCTGACGCTGCTCTCGATACCCTGGTGGCGAGTCTCGCCCCGGGCGATCACCGTGTCGTTGGTCTGGTTGCTGTCGTACTGGTTGTCGAAGTTGATCAGGAAAGCGCCGATCTCCGCCCGCAGGGTGCCGTCGTCATAGCGGGTGCCCAGTTCCCAGGTGCGGGCTTTCTCCGGCTTGACCTCGCCACTGGCCACGCGGTTGGGCATCTGGCTGTACTGCACGCTGCCGAAGGAGCCTTCGGTGTTGGCGTAGAGGTTCCAGCTCTCGTTGAGGTGGTACATCACATTCAGCGCCGGCAGCGCGGTGTTGTAGTCACCCTTGTATTTGACGTGGGTGAGGTTGTTGCTCTGCTGCGACTCGATCATCTCGTAGCGGATGCCCGGGGTCAGGGTCCACTTGCCGATATCGATCCGGTCATCGACGAAGAACGCATGGGCTTCGGTGCCGCCACGGGTGTCGCGGTCATTGCGGCTGTTGCTGGTGGGCAGTTGCTGGTTGGCGGTCAGCGGCGTGCGATAGCGCAGTTCATGACCGGCTTCGTTGATGTAGCGGTAGCCGACGCCCACTTCGTGGCTGCTGTCCCCCAGGTCGAAGCCTTGGGCGAAACGGGTTTCCAGGCCGCGTACCCAGTATTCGCGAGGCGACAGGGAGAGGAAGCTGCCCTGGTCCAGGTAACCGCTGCGCAGGGTCTTGGTGAAGAAGCTGTTGACGGTGAATTCGCGGCGATCTTCCTGGTAGCGGTAGCCGACGTTGAACATCGTGCGCCGGCCCCAGAACTTGTCGTAGGGGCGGGTCGACTGGTACGGGTCGGCCTTGTAGTCCGCCACGTTCAGGCCGCCGGGCATGTCCGCCTCACCTTCGTAGTACTGGGCCATGGCATTGAAACTGTTGGCGTCATCGAGCTGGTACTTGCCCTTGAGGATCAGGTCGTCGATCTGCGTGTCGCTGTGTTCGCGCCAGTCGCCGCCGCGGGTGCCGGAGTACAGCAGGGCGCCGCCCAGGCCGTTGTCGGCGGTGCCACCGGCCAGCAGGTTGCCGGTGGTCTTGAAGCCGTCATGGCTGGAGGAGGGGCTGGTTTCGGTCTGGAAGCCGCCCTTGACCGTCGGCGCGTCGGGAATTGCCCGGGTCACGAAGTTGACGATGCCGCCGACGTTCTGCGGGCCATAGCGCACCGCGCCACCACCGCGCACCACGTCCACGGCATCCATGTTGCCCATGCTGATGGGGGCAAACGACAGTTGCGGCTGGCCGTAGGGGGCGAAGGGTACCGGGATGCCGTCCATCAGCACCGTGGAGCGCGAGGCCAGGCGCGGATTGAGGCCGCGGATGCCGAAGTTCAGCGCCATGTCGTGGCTGCCGGTGCCGTTGTTGTCCGGTGCGTTGACCCCGGGAATCCGATTGAGCACGTCCCGCGCCTGGGTGGCGCCCTGGCGTTCGAACTCCTCGCGACGGATCACGTCCCGGGCCCCTGGGTGCTCGAACACATCGCTTTGCTGGGCATCGCCGAGCCAGTCGCCGACCACGCTGGAGGCGCCCAGGTGCAGCGGCTGCGCAGCGGCCTCAGGGCTGGCCGGTTGCAGGCTGAAGGCATTGCTGCCCTCGGCTCGGGCTTGCAGGCCGGTGCCTTGCAGCAGAACGTTCAGGCCTTCCTGCGGGCTGTACTGGCCTTGCAGGCCACGGCTTTGCACGCCACTGGTGACGTGTGAACCGAAAGAAATCAGCACCCCGGCTTGCCGGCCAAACTGGTTCAGGGCGTTTTCCAGCGAGGTCGGGGCGATGTGATAACTCTGGGCCTGGGCCTCGGCGGCCTGGACCAGGGGCAGGCTGGCCAGGCTCAGGCTGGCTCCCAGCAGCAAGTGGCGCAGGGTACGGGCCAGAGGCGTGAGGCAGGTGGGTTGCTCGGTCATGAAGGTGGGTCCTGAGAAGGGGGAATCAAGGGGGCTTTCCTTCTCTGTCACTTGAACCTGGGGAAACGGCTCATGGGCGGTGATTTTTTTTCGGTGCCGGGGCGGGCGGCGGTTGGTTTGCGGGGGCTTGGGTGCGGCCCGGGTCAAGGGCGCGTCCCCTGCGGAGCCGGTTGCAGCCGGCGGGCGGCGACAGAGTGCCGTCAGGCGCGGGCCTGGACGGTGACCCAATAGCGGGTGAAGCGACGTACCTTGACCGGCAGGCTGATCTCCAGCAGGTCGAGAATCCGCTCGCTGTCATCCAGGGGGTAGCTGCCGGAAATCAGCAGGTCCGCCACCTGCGCATCACAGTTGAGCTGGCCGCGGCGGTAGCGCCCCAGTTCGTCGAGAAAGTCCGCCAGGCGCATGTGCGCTGCCACCAGCATGCCTTCGCTCCAGGCGCCGCTGCCGGCATCCAGGGCCCGGGGAGCTTGCCAGCTGTTGCCGGTGAAGTTCAGTTGCTGCCCGGCCGCCACCTGGGGCGGGGTTGTGGCGTAGTCCAGGGGCGTCACGCCGACGGTTCCGGAGAATACCGCCAGTTGGGTGTAGTCCTTGAATTGGCGCAGGTTCAGCCGCGCGCCTTGCGGGCTTACCTGCCCTTGTGCGGTCTGCACCCGCAGCGGCCGGGCATCCTGGGCACTGGTGAGCATGATCTCGCCCTCCAGCAGGCGGATCAGCCGTTGCTGGCCATCAAAGCGCACATCCACCGCGCTGCTGGTATTGAGCTGCAACTGGCTGCCGTCGCTCAGTTGCAGTTTGCGCCGCTGCCCCAGGGGGCTGCGGTAATCCGCCAGCAGTGGCGGCAGCGGGTTGTGCTCGCGCAGGCCCCAGGCGGCGGCCGAGCCGGCACCGAGAATCAGCAGCAGCTTCAGTGCCTGGCGCCGGCTGGCGGATTTCGGCGCGTTCAGGGCGGCGTGGGCCAGGGGCGAAGACAGGCCACGCAGGCGCTGGTTGACGCGCTGGATATGCTCCCAGGCCCGTTGATGTTCGCTGTGGGCATCGTGCCATTGCTGCCAGGCCTGTTGCTGGCGCGGGCTCAAGGGCCCGCCCTGCATTTCGATCAGCCAGTGCACGGCCTGTTCGGCCACCTGGTTGCTGAAATCGGGCTGGCCATTGAGGTGTGGGTTCATCGAGGCACTCACAGGGCGAAGTAGCAGCGCATCGCCGCTTTGTTCAGGTGGCGTTTGACCGTGGCGATGGAGATATTCAGCTCCCGGGCGATTTCGCCGTAGGTCAGGCCGTCCAGCTGGCACAGCAGAAAGGCTCGCTTGACCGGCCGCGGCAGGCCGTCGAGCAGGCTGTCCAGCTCCATCAGGGTTTGCAGGATGATGGCCCGCTCTTCCTCGGAGGGCGCCACCTGTTCAGGCATCTGCGCCAGGGTTTCCTGATAGGCCCGCTCCAGGTCCTGGCGCCGGTAGTGGTTGAACAGCACGCGCTTGGCGATGGTGGTGAGAAACGCCCGGGGCTCGATCAGGGCCGGTGTTTCCCGGGCGCTGAGTACCCGGATGAAGGTGTCCTGGGCCAGGTCTGCGGCGCTGTGGGGGCAGCCGAGCCGGCGCCGCAACCAGGTGTTCAACCAGCTGTGATGGGCCTGGTAGAGGCCTTCGACGGTAGCGGTGTGGGACAAGCCGGACGCTCCTGCACCGAGATGGCGCATAAGAGAACAAGAATTGTTCGCATTGTAGTGGGGCGACATGGCATTCGGCAATCAGGCCGGACCGACGGGTTTGCATCGGGTTCGTCGCTGCTTTTTGCATATGAGAATATTTATCATTAAACTTGCCCGCCTACTTCCCCCGGCCGCCTGTGTGCTGTGCCGGACCTCCCCTCGCGTCAAGGTCGAAACATGAAAAGCAAGGCTGGCGGTCTTTCCGCTTCCTATCGTCTGGCGGTGGCTTCGCGGGTATTCGCCGCGGTGCTGGGGGGCTATCTGCTGGCGGCGCTGGGCAGTGTCTGCCTGACCTTGCTGCTGCCCCTGCCCAGGGCCGATGCGGTGGTCAGCGGAATGGTGACGTCCTTCCTGTTCTATCTGGTGGCAGTGCTCTGGTGCTTTGCCTGTCGCAGTGCCTGGCAAGCCTGGCTGGGCTTGTTGCTGCCGAGCCTGGTGCTGGCGCTGGTCGCCGGCAGTGCCTACTGGGTGGCCCTGCTATGAAGGAAGGATTTCGCCAGTCCATGGCCTGGCTGCACACCTGGAGCGGGCTGTTGTTCGGCTGGTTGCTGTTTGCGATCTTCCTCACCGGGACCCTGTCCTATTTCAAGGATGAGATCACCCACTGGATGCAGCCGGAGGCGCCGGCCCGGGTCCTGAACGCCGATGCCAGCCTGGGGCTGGCCCAACGCTACCTGGAACGCCATGCCCAGGGTGCGCAACGCTGGTTCATCGGTCTGCCCGATGCCCGCCAGCCGAGCCTGTCGGTGGGCTGGCAGGCGCCCGGCAAACCCGGCGAGCGCGGTGCCTTCACCGAGAAACTGCTGGACCCGGCCACCGGCAGCGAAGTGCATGTGCGCGACACCCGCGGCGGCGAGTTCTTCTACCGCTTCCACTTCCAGCTGCAGATGCCCTATCCCTGGGGCCGCTGGCTGTCGACGATGGCAGCCATGGTGATGTTCGTGGCGCTGATCAGCGGCATCATCACCCACAAGAAAATCTTCAAGGACTTCTTCACCTTCCGCCCGCGCAAGGGCCAGCGCACCTGGCTCGACGGGCACAACGCGGTGGGCGTGCTGGTGCTGCCGTTTCACCTGATGATCACCTACAGCAGCCTGGTGATCTTCATGTACATGGTCATGCCGGCGAGCATCCTGGTGGCCTACAAAGGGGATTCCGATGCCTTCTTCGAGGACTTGCGGCCCGCTGCTGCCGCTGCCTCGGCCGCCGGGCAGAGTGCCCCGCTGGCCCCCCTCGAACCCATGCTGAAGCAGGCCCGGGAACGTTGGTCGGGCGGCCATGCGCAGCGCCTGGTAGTCAGTTACCCGGGGGACCTGAATGCCTCGGTGCAGGTGTTTCGCCATGAAGCCGACCGGGTGGCCCGGGATTTCGGCAGCCAAGTGGCGTTCAACGGCGTGACCGGCCAGCCGTTGCAGGCCTCTGCCGAGCAATCCCTGCCGCTGGCCATCGGCGGCAGCTTCTATGGCTTGCACATGGGTCGCTTCGCCGGGCCGGTGTTGCGCTGGCTGTACTTCCTCTGTGGGCTGGCCAGCACCGCGATGATCGGCACCGGGCTGGTGATCTGGCTGGGTAAGCGCCAGCTCAAGCATGCCAAGAGTGCCGCCCAGCCTTTCGAACTGCGCCTGGTGGAAGTGTTGAACATCGCCAGCATGGCCGGACTGCTGCTGGCGGTGGCGGCGTTCTTCTGGGCCAACCGCCTGTTGCCCGCAGGCTTCGCCGAACGCGCCGACTGGGAGGTCAACAGCTTCTTCTGGGCCTGGGGCCTGAGCCTGTTGCACGCCTGCGTCCGCCCCGGCCGTCGCGCCTGGGTTGAACAACTGGGCCTTGGCGCCTTGCTGTTCGCCGGAGTGCCGGTGCTCAGCGTGCTCACCAGCCCGAGCCTGATGGATGGTTTCATGGTCCGGGGCGACTGGGCCATGGCGAGTTTCGACCTGGCGTGCCTGGGCAGTGGCCTGTTCCTGGCCTGGGCGGCGCGCAAGCTGCATCGCGCGGGGGCCGCCGCCACAGCCACGCCCCGGGTGCCCCGGCAACGCCCGCCGGCTCCTGAAACCGAGGTGAATTGAATGCTCCTGGTGCTGTTGCTCTGTTATGCCGGCTTTACCGGCCTGTGCCTGTCCCTGGACCGGCATCACGGCGAGCTGCTCGGGCACAAGCCTTCGGCCCTGCGCCGCCACGGCCTGCGTCTGGGCGGCTGGATGCTGCTGGGCCTGTCGCTGGCAGCAGCAGTGCAGGGTACCGGCTGGAGCCTGGGGCTGGTGCAGTGGTGCGCGGTGCTGATGTTCAGCGCCTTGCTGCTGGTGCTGCTGTTGCCCTATCGGCCGCGCCTGGTGCTGACGATGGCGGGGGCCAGCCTGCTGGCCAGCCCGGTCGCGGCCCTGGCCCACTTCTGAGCGGACCGACGATGATGAGCACCCTGCCACCGGAGCCAGCCGAGGGGGATCACCCTGATCCGCAGGGCAGCCGTGCGCATTTTCTCCAGGTGTTCCTGTCCCAGCGTTCGCAGATGGAGGCCCTGGTCAGCCGCCGGGTCGGTTGCCGGGCCACCGCCGCCGACCTGGTGCAGGACCTGTTCCTGCGCTTCTGGCGCCGGCCCCTGGTGCAGGTCGAGGAACTCAGCACCTACCTGCTGCGTTGCGCCGGCAATATCGCCATCGACCATCTGCGCAGCGAGGGCGCGCGAGTGCGGGTCAATGAAGGCTGGCTGCCGGAGCAGCAGGACAACCAGGGCAGCGAGCCCCAGGCGGCGCTGGAAGCCGGCAACGACCTGCGGCATGTCGAAGCGGCCCTGCGTAGCCTGCCGCAGCGCACCCGGCAGATCTTCCTGCTCAACCGCATCCACGGGCGCAAGTACGCCGAGATCGCCAAGGCCATGGGCTTGTCCCAAAGCGCCGTGGAAAAACATATGATGCGCGCCCTCGAAGCCTGCAAGGCCAGCCTGCGGGAAGCCCCGGGCACGCGCACGCCAAGGAATGCACCGTGAACCACCGCACGAGTATCTGCCCGACGCCCGCTCAGGAGCAGGCCGCGCTGGCCTGGCTGAGCCTGCTCCACGATCAGCCCAGCAGTGGCGACCAGGCCACCTTCAGCCAGTGGTTGCAGGCCGACCCCGCGCATATCGAGGCCTATGCCCAGGCCCAGGTGGTGTGGGAGCTGAGCGAGCAGCCGGCGCGCACCCTGGCCGATGAAGACGCCTTTGCCCTGCACGGCCTGCTGCGTTCCATGGATGCTGCCAGGGGCCGGGCCCGGCGGCGCTGGTCGGCGGGGCTGGCGCTGGCCGCCAGTGTATTGCTGGCGGTGGCCCTGGGCGCCGGCTGGCAGCCCGGGCGCTGGGTCGATGACCTGGGGGCCGACTACGTTTCCGCGCCGGGCCAGGTGCGCACCCTGACCCTGGCCGACCAGAGCCAGGTGACCCTGGATGCCGACAGCGCCATTGCCGTGGATTTCAGCCGTGGCGAGCGCCATGTGCAGCTGCGTCGCGGCGCCGGTTTCTTCAGCGTCAGCCACACCGGCGAGCCCTTTGTGGTGGACGCGCAAGAGGGGGAGGCGCGGGTGCTGGGCACCCAGTTCGAAGTGCGCCTGCAGCCGGGCGGGGCCCAGGTCACGGTGCTGTCCGGCCGGGTGGGGGTCACGCCGGCCAAGGGCGCGGCGCAGCAGGTGCTCGGCGCCGGGCAGCAAGTGGCCTACGGACATGGCGTTGCGGCCCCGCTGCACGCTGTCGACAGTGAGGCGCAACTGGCCTGGCGCCAGGGCTGGCTGAACTATTACCACGCGCCTCTGGCCGAGGTGGTGGACGACCTGCGGCGCTATTTCCCCGGGCGTATCCTGCTGCTTAACGATGAACTGGCGGCGCGGCGCATCAGTGGCAGTTTCTCCAGCAAGGACCCGCAGGCGGTCCTCGACTCACTGCAGGCGGTGCTCGGCTTCCAGCAGCATCGGGTTCTCGGAAGGTTCATCGTCCTGCGCTGAGAACCGCGTCCCAGAGCTCCCGAACATTCATCGTTATCACTCCGTTCTGTCACCAAACCGTTACATCAGACGGGGATGATCTGCGCATTCCTGAGCATATGGTCAGGATCGGCGAGGGTTGTGATTCAGCTCTCACAAGGGAGGGATAGCTGAAGCGGGAGCAAGACGATGCGCAGCTGGGATGTAGCTAAAAAGAAAAAAGCTCATATCGAGATCATTCCGATGATCGATGTGATGATGTTTCTGCTGGTGTTCTTCGTACTCATCAGCCTCAACGTGATCCCGGCCGTAGGGATCAAGACGCAGTTGCCGGTCGCCAGTACCGCGCAACAGTTGAAGCCGCAAAACAAGGCAGTGATTACCCTGGGCCTGCAAGAGCGCCTGCAACTCGATGGCCAGGACCTGGATGAAAGTGCATTGCTGGCGCAACTCAAAGTGTTGAACGACAGCAGTGAAAAGTTGGTGATCATTATCAACAGCGATCAGGGCGTGGAAGTTAAACGCCTGGTTTCGGTGATGGACTTGCTCAAGGGCAATGGCTTCTCTTCCGTCTCCATCGCTACACGCAAGTCCTGACGCCATGTTCAGTCTCTATAGAACTCGCAAGTTGCTTGCGTGCCTGCTGCCGGCTGGCCTGTTGCTGCTGGTGATCTATACCAGCCAGTTGCAGCAGTTGCAGATCAAGCCGGTGTATGACGAAAGCACCGTGGAAATCGCCCTGGTCGATGCCGCCGAACTGCTGGCGGCGGCCGAGCCACCACCGCCACCGCCTGAGCCTGAGCCGTTGCCCATCGAGCCCGAGCCGCCGCAGGTGGTGCCGGAGGAAGAACCGCTGGTGATCGAGCCGCCGAAACCCAAGCCGGTGGTCAAGCCCAAGCCGCCGGTGCCCAAGCCCATGGTGGCCAAGCCTGCGCCACCCAAGCCGGCCCCGGCCGTGGCCCAGAACGCCCCCGCCGCGCCGCAGCCCGCGGTGGCCGCCGCGCCTAAACCGGTGGCCGCACCGGCTCCCGTACCTGCTCCGGCCACCGCGCCCGCGGCGCCCAGCAGTGCCATCAAGGAAAGTCTGTACACCGCCGCTTTGCGCAAGGAACTGGAAAAGCACAAGCAATACCCCAGCGGCCGCGAGGCCTCGCTGCAACGTCCCCAGGGCGATGTGGTGATCTGGCTGGAAGTCGATCGGGCCGGCAACGTGCTCGACAGTGGCATCGAAAACAAGGCGCCGAACATGTTGCTCAATCGCGCGGCGCAAACCAGTTTGCGCCGCGTGGAGAAAGTTTCGCCGTTTCCCTCGGACGCGTTCTCCGGCAAGAACAAGCAACGTTTTACCGCGACCTTTAGTTACAACGTGGAATAAACCCATCACCTATTAACGAAAGTTGTAAGCAAGGGATTGACCCGTGAAGATCAATAAACTTTATGCCCTGCTTCTGGCATCGGGCCTGGGCAGTTTTGCGCCACTGGTTTTGGCCGAAGATACCGTGGACGTAGGTTCGGTGAACGTTGCCGGTAAACAGACCCTGGGCAACGGCCACATGATCAAGGAAGAAAGCGCCAAGGGCCGCTCCACTGTGACCAAGGAGGCCATGGATCAGATGGCCCCCACCGCCAACGCCGTGGACAAGCTCAAGTACACCCCGGGGATCAACGTTTCCAGCACTGACGCCTCGGGCCTGAGCGGCACCAACTTCACCATGCGCGGGATGAACTCCGACCAGGTCGGGCTCTCCGCCGACGGTTTCCCGATCAACGACTCGGGGGACTACAGCATCTACCCGAACCTGATGGGCGACCCGGAGAACTTCAGTGAAGTCTTCGTCACCCAGGGTTCGTCCGAAGCCGACGGCCCGCACATCGGTTCCAGCGGTGGCAACATCGGCCTGGTAACCGTACGGCCGACCAAGGACTTCGGGGTATTCGTCAAGCAGTCTGTGGGCTCCAACAACCTGCGCAAATCCTTTGCCCGCCTCAACACCGGCGAGCTGGGGGGCTTCAAGACCTGGGTCTCGGCGTCCCATACCGAAGGTGACAAGTGGAAGGGCAAGGGCACCTTGCGGGCCGACAAGATCGAGTGGAACACCCTGTTCGAAGACGGCAACGGCAACTCCACCAACGCCATCGTCAAATACAACCAGCAGGAAAACTACAACTACAACAGCGTCAGCAAGTCCCAGTTCCAGACCCAGGGCCGGCGCCTGGACTACTCGGAAAACACCGTGTTCAAGAACGGCAGCGTGTCCCAGTCCTACAAGCTCAACCGCAACCCCTTCGAAAGCGTGACCGCCTCGGTGACCCAGCGCTTCCAGCTGCGCGACGACCTGAGCCTGACCTTCAACCCGTACTACGTCTGGTCCAACGGCGGCAGCTTTAGCGGCCAGACCGCCACCACCTTGTCCAGCACCTCCAGCCGGGCCGGCAACTATGACCTGAGCGGGCTGCCCAGCGGCACCTACTACCGGCCTTCGTGGACCGAGACCTGGCGCCCCGGCATGACCACCAAGCTCAAGTGGGACCTCAACGAAGAGCACAGCCTGGACGTCGGCTACTGGTACGAGCGCGCCCGCCAGCGCCAGACCCAGCCCTTCATCGGCATCAAGGGCAACGGCGCTCCGGAAAACGTCTGGGGCGACTACAACGGCTCCGACCAACTGGTGGACCGCAATGGCGCGACGGTCCAGGGCCGCCACCAGTACACCGTGACCCCGGCGCAGAAACTCTGGGTGCAGGACACCTGGCAGGCGACCCCGGACCTGACCCTCACCGGAGCCCTGGCCTACCAGTACGTGGAGCGCGATGGCAACAACCTGGGCAGCCTCACCGACAAGCCGGAAAAACGCGACGCCAAGTACCACGAGTTCCTGCCCAGCTTCAACGCCAAGTACCAGGTGGACCCGAACAACCAGGCGTTCTACAACGTCACCCGCAACATGCGCACGCCGCCCAACTACGTGCTCTACAACAAGGGTGATTCCATCAGCCTGAAACCCGAGCTGAGCTGGAACCAGGAACTGGGCTGGCGCTACAGCGAGGAGAACATGGCCCTGAGCGCGACCCTGTTCTACATCACCTTCAAGGACCGGCAGATCTCCACCACCGACCTCAATGGTGACTACGTCGTGGCCAACGTCGGCGAAGTGAAGAATCGTGGCCTGGAGCTGGAGTGGAGCGGCCGCTTGCCGCACAACTTCAACTACTACGCCTCGTACACCTACACCAAGTCCGAGCAGATGGATGACCTGACCAACAAGAACGTGCTGCTGCCGACGTCCGGCAAACAGCTGACCAACGTTCCGGAAAACATGTTCAACCTGAGCCTGGGCTACGACGATTCGCTCTATTACGGCAACGTGGTGGGCAAGTACGTCGGCGCCTTCTACGGCGACCTGACCAACGACGAGAAGATCTCCGGACGCACCGTGTTCGACCTCAATGCCGGTATCCACCTGCCGGTGGACAAGAAGGTGCTGAAGTCCGCGACCCTGCGCTTCTCGATGCTCAACGTGTTCGACAAGGAATACCTGGCGTCGGTACGCACCGTGTCTTTCAACTCGGTAAGGACCAATGGCCTGGCGCCAAGCACCGCCTATTACAACGTGGGTGAAGAACGCACCGCGATGGTCTCCCTGGAAGCTGCGTTCTGATTCGATTCAGGCACAAGAGGAAATGACGATGGACATGAATCTGCTGCACGACATCACCTTCTACACCATGTACGGCGCTGCCGCGATTGCCGCCTTCATCGCGGTGGAGCGGGGCATCTACTTCAGCTTCAGCCTGCGCCAGGCGAAGAAACTGGAGACCGTACTCAACCCGAAGATGCACAGCGTCGACGATCTGCCCGCCCCGCTGCGCGAGCGCAACAGCCTGCCCCTGGAAATGGTCGCCGAGCTGTTTGCCCACAAGCAGGGGCTGGCCAGCCACAAGGACCTGGAAGACCTCAGCGAGTCGATCTACATCGCCACCCGCAGCAAGCTGATGCATGGCCTGTGGCTGCTGGAAACCGTGGTTACCGCTGCGCCCTTGCTGGGCCTCTTGGGCACCATCCTGGGGATCATCGACACCTTCAAGGCCCTGGCCGAGACCGGCGTCAGCGACCCGGGCGAAGTGTCCAAGGGTATCGGCACCGCGCTGTATGCCACGGCCCTGGGGATCGCCATTGCCCTGGGCAGCATGATCTTCCACAACCACTTCCAGGACCGGGTCGAGCGCATCACCGACCACCTGAAGATCCTGCTGCTGCGCGCCGGCATGGGCACCGCGCTGAAGGCCCCGCCAGCACCCCAGGTGGTCCACGGCAGCCTGCAACCTGCCTGATGACCTGACCTGTAGCCGCTGCCGCGGGCACGGGCTGCGATCGACGGCGAAGCCGGCGCTGTTCCCAGCGCTGTTCTCTGCCTGATCGGCCTGCGCCAGCGGCTTTTTTTTCGCTGATCTACCAAGGATTTCTTTCATGTCCCGTCTTCATCCCGTGCCCCGGCTGCTGGGGGCACTGACCCTGGCCCTGGTCACCCTGGCCGGTTGCAGCTCGCTGTCTGAACCGCCGCAACCGGTGGCGGTGAACATCGTCGCCATCAACGATCTGCACGGCTACCTGCAAGCCAACCCCTTCAGCTACAAGGACCCCCAGGCCCCGGGCGGCGTGCGCAAGCTTGCGGCCGGCGGCATCGCTACCCTGGGCGGCATGCTTGCCCAACTGCGCCAGCAGGACCCGCAACTGCTGTTCATCGGCGCCGGCGACCTGGTGGGCGGCAGCCCGCCGCTGTCGGCCATGTGGGCCGACGAACCGACCCTGGACGCCCTGCGCCAGATGGGCATGAAACTCAGCGCCATCGGTAATCACGAACTGGACAACGGCAAGGCCGAGTTCCTGCGCCAGCTCAATGGCGGCTGCCAGTCGTCGCGGCCGGACAAGGCCTGCCAGTTCCGCCCGAACTATGCCGGCAGCGGCTTCCCCTACCTGGCGGCCAACCTGCTGGACAGCGACACCGGCAAGCCGTTGCTGCCGGCCTACCGCATCGAAGAGGTGCGCGGGGTCAAGGTGGCCTTTGTCGGCGCGGTGCTGCGGGACGTGGCCTCGGTGGTCAGCGCCAAGGGCATGCGCGGTTTGCAGGTGGCCGATGAAGCCGAATCCATCAACAAGCTGATCCCCGAACTCAATGCCCAGGGTGTCAACGCCATCGTCGCGGTGGTGCATCAGGGCGGCTCGACCCCGGAGCCGTTCGACAAGCAGGACTGCTCGCAGCTCGGCGGCGATATCGTCGACGTGGCCAAGCGCCTGGACCCGGCGGTGGACGTGCTGATCAGCGCCCACTCGCACCAGGGCTACCTGTGCAAGGTCGGGCCGCTGCTGGTGACCCAGGGCAATTCCTACGGCCACCTGCTGACCCATCTGACCCTGCAAGTGACCCCTGGCCAGCACCGGGTGGCGAGCATCCAGGCCCTCAACCTGCTGGCCGATCCGGCCCGTTATCCACAGGACCCGGCCCTGGCGCAGTTGCAACAGGAGGTCGAGGCCCGTAGCAACCAGGTGCTGCTCAAGCCGGTGGGGGCGATTGCCGCCTCGCCGATTGCCCGGCGGGCCGACGCGGCCGGGGAAATGCCCATCGGTGACCTGATCGCCGACGCGCATCTGGCCGGCGGCCGGGCCAATGGCGCACAGATCGCCTTCATGAACACCGGCGGCATTCGCAGCGACCTGGCCCTGGAGCCCGGGCAGACCCGGGTCAACTACGGGCAACTGGCGACCTTGCAGCCGTTCAACAACAACCTGATCGCTTTCGACCTCACGGGCCGGCAGATCGAACAGGTGCTCAACCAGCAATGGAAGGGCGCGGACGATGCCAACATCCTGCAAGTGTCCCAGGGCTTCACCTATCGCTGGGACCCCAAGCGCCCGCCGGACAGCCGTGTCGTCCCCGGCAGCGTGCGCCTCAACGGCAAGCCGCTGCAGGCCGGCGCGAACTACCGGCTGGTGATGAACGGCTTCCTGGCCGATGGCGGCGACCGCTTCAGCCTGTTCAAGAGCGGCCTGAACCGCAGCGACCTGGGGGTCAGCGACCTGGAGGCGATGCTGCACTACCTCAAGGACATGGACCAGCAGGGCAAGCCCGTGGGTTCCAGCACCAGTGCCGGGCGCATCCAGCGATCCCTGTAACGAGCGCTGAGCCGGTGCCGAGCCTGCGAGGCTGCGAAAAGGCCCGCAGGACCTTGCTTGACGGTCTCCCGTCAAACCTCCTGCGGCCTCACGAGCGCCTCGATCGCTTCGTCAGAGTGCGGCCCAGCTCGATTGCAGCCTGCGGCGGCGGCTACAGGGGATGCATCGGGTGGGGGGCGTTTTCGCCGCCCTGAAAATATTTTCAAAAAAATGCTGAGGTCTTTGCCTGCGACATACGTGTAGTGCTTGAAAGTGCGACTAATTCGCATTCACGGTGCTTTTACACACGAGTCTCCAGCATGAAGTCCAGGGCAAGTTCGGCGGTAAACGGTTCGGTCAAACGGTGGTTCGGCGCTTCGGCGCTGGTGGTTTCGGGGTTGGCCCTGCTGCCCCTGAGCGTGGCATTGGCGGCCCAGGCCGGCAGCGAGCAGCACAGTGCGCTGTTCAACTTCGCCATCGCGGCCAAGCCGCTACCCCAGGCCCTGAGCGATTTCACCCGGGTCACCGGGATCAGCGTGGTCTACACCGACGAGGCGCCCTACAACCTCAAGGCCCCGGCCGTCACCGGCCAGCTCAGTGCCGAGCAGGCCTTGCAGCGTCTCTTGGGCAATTCCGGTTTCACCTATCGCCGCAGCGACGCCCATACCCTGGTTCTCGAACCCCTGCCCCAAGGTGCCGGGCTGAACCTGGGGACTTCCAGCATCACCACCCAGGGCGTCGACGAAAGCACCAGCTACCAGCCGCCGGCCACCACCTCGGTGGCCCGCTCCCAGGCGCTGAACCAGGAAATCCCGCAGATCATCAACGTGATCCCGGCCCAGGTGCTGCGCGACCAGACCCCGCGCAACCTGGATGACGCCCTGAAGAACGTCAGTGGCATCACCCAGACCAACACCCTGGGCGGCACTCAGGACGCGGTGCTGCTGCGCGGCTTCGGCGACAACCGCAACGGCTCGATCATGCGCGACAGCATGCCGGTGGTGCAGGGCCGTGCCCTGAACGCCACGGCCGAGCGCGTGGAAGTGATCAAGGGCCCGTCGTCCCTGCTCTATGGCATCCAGGACCCGGGCGGGGTGATCAACATCGTCAGCAAGAAACCCGAGTTGCAGCAGTCCACGGCCCTGACCGTGCGCGGTTCGACCTACGGCTCGGGCAAGAACGGCAGCGGCGGCAGCCTGGACACCACCGGGCCGCTGGGGGATTCCGGGCTGGCCTACCGGCTGGTCGTGGACCACGAAGACGAAGACTACTGGCGCAACTTCGGCACCCACCGCGAATCCCTGGTGGCGCCGTCCCTGGCCTGGTACGGCGAGCGCACCAAGGTGCTGCTGGCCTATGAGCATCGCGAATTCCTGACCCCGTTCGACCGCGGCACGGCCATCGACCCCAAGACCAACCACCCGCTGGACATCCCGGCCACCCGGCGCCTGGACGAGCCGTTCAACAACATGGAAGGGCGTTCGGACCTGTATCGTTTCGAGGTCGATCACGAGCTCAGCGACGACTGGAAGGCCCACTTCGGCTACAGCTGGAACCGTGAAACCTACGACGCCAGCCAGGTGCGCCTGACCGCGGTGAACGCCAACGGCACCCTGACCCGGACCATGGATGGCACCAAGAATGCCCTGACCACCGACCGCTATGCCACCGTCAGCCTGGAAGGCAAGGTGCAACTGGGCGGCATGCAGCATGACCTGGTGTTCGGCCTGGACGACGAATACCGCAAGATCTACCGCGCCGACCTGATCCGCGGCAAGAACACCAGTTTCAACTACCTCAACCCGGTGTATGGCCAGCAAGTGGCGGGGACCAACGTCAGCGCCCCGGACAGCGACCAGACCGACCTGCTGCGCAGTGACTCGCTGTTCTTCCAGGATGCCATCCACCTCACCGACCAGTGGATCCTGGTGGGCGGCGGGCGTTTCCAGGAATACGACCAGTACGCGGGCAAGGGCCGGCCGTTCCACGCCAATACCGACAGCAACGGGCAGAAGTTCGTGCCCCGCGCCGGCCTGGTGTACCGCTACACCGACCAGCTGTCGTTCTACGGCAGCTACACCGAGTCGTTCAAACCCAACTCCAGCATTGCCCAGCTGGCCGGCGGCAGCGTGGTGCTGGACGGCTCCATCGCACCGGAAGAAGCCAAGTCCTGGGAACTGGGGGCCAAGCTCGACATTCCAGGGCGCATCACCGCCAGTGCGGCGTTGTTCGACATCACCAAGCGCAACGTGCTGGTGACCACCGCCACGGCCTCCGAGACTGTCACCAGCGTGGCCGGTGAAGTGCATTCCCAGGGCCTGGAGCTGGACCTGACCGGGCAGCTCACCGACCAGTGGAGCCTGATCGGCAGCTACGCCTACACCGACGCCGAAGTGACCAAGGACACCCAGTACAAGGGCAAGCAACTGCAGAACGTGGCCAAGAACACCGGCTCGCTGTCGGCGGTCTACGACTTCGGCAGCCTGATCGGCGGTGACCGCCTGCGGGTCGGTGCCGGTGCCCGTTATGTCGGTGAGCGCGCCGGGGATGCGCCCAACAGCTTCGACCTGCCGGGCTACACCGTGGCCGATGCCTTCGCCACCTACGACACCAAGGTCGAAGGGCAGAAGGTCAAGTTTCAGCTCAACGTGAAGAACCTGTTCGACAAGACCTACTACACCTCCTCGGTGAGCAAGTACTTCGTGTCCCTGGGGGATGCTCGCCAAGTGTCGCTCTCCAGCACCCTGGAGTTCTGATGAAAGCCCTGGCCCTGAGTGTGCTCCTGGCGTTCTGTGGCATGGCCCAGGCGGCCGCGCCGGCGGATGAGCGCCTGTACCACCGCGAACAGCAAGTGCAGCTGCCGGGCTCCGGCAGCAGTTGGGGCTTCATCGCCCTGGACCCGACCCGGCCCTACCTGTTCCTGGCCCGTCGGGAAAACGGCCTGAGCGTGTTCGATGTGGACAAGCAGCGCCCGGTGCGCACCCTCGAACAGTCCCGGGGCGCCAATGGTGTGGTGTTGGTACCGGAGCTGGACCGCCTGCTGGTGCTCAACACCGACGGCAGCCTGGGGGTGGTGGAGTTATCCACATTCAAGCCGCTCAAGCGCATCACCGTGACCCAGAGCAACCTCAACAGCGCGGTGTACGAGCCGCGCACCGGGCAGGTGATCATTGTCAGCGGGCGCCGGGCCGATCGTTCCACCCTGTTCGTCTTCGATCCCAAAGAAGAGCGCATTACCGCCGCCCATGAGCTGGCGGTGAAGAAGATCGACCCGTTGCTGCTCAAGGGCGATGGCAGTTTCTTTCTGCCGATGCGCGATGAGGGCATCGTCGCGCGGTTGTCCTCCAGCAGTTTCAAGGTCCTGGACCGCTGGCAGTATCCCGACTGTCCGCGACCCAGTGCCCTGGCCCAGGATGAACAACGGGGGCGGTTGTTCGTCGCTTGCCGTGGTGAGCGGCCAGTGCTGCTGGTGCTCGACCGCGACAACGGTGCGCTGAAGGCCAGCCTGCCGATCACCCGGGACGTCAACGCCCTGGCCTACGACCCGCAGGCCCAGCGCTTGCTGATCGCCAGCGGGGTGGACGCCAACCTCAGCGTCGTCGCCCAGCTCGATGCCGACCGCTACCAGCTCCTGGGTAGCGTCAGCACCCAGCCCATGGCCTACAACATGGCGTTCGACCCGCGTACCCGGCGGGTCTACCTGGCGGCAATGGACTTCACCCAACCGGCCGCGAGCCCGGCCGAACCCAAGCCGGACCCGCTGTTTCATGCCAATACCTTCAAGGTTCTCACCCTGGCACCCTAGTCGGCGTCAAGTGCCAGGGCCTGCGCTTGCGCTGCACAGTCAGCGCCGGCGGTCAGGCCCTGGGCCCGAACGGCCAGCAACTCTTGCCGGGCGACGGCGAAATCGGCCTGGAAGGTCGGGTCGGCGTGCAAGCGTGCCACGGTGGTCGCGCCTATTTCACGGCCTTCACGGATATCGCTGTACCAGTGCACGTTGCACACCATGCGGCTTTGCGAGTAGGCCCGGCCGCGGGCCCAGAGTGCATTGCCGTGCTCGGGGGACAGTTCGCTCAGCAACAGCGCCCAGGCCCAGCCGATTGCGCTGTGGCCCGATGGGTAGGAACCATCTGCGGCCAGTTTCGCCTCGTCTTCCGGGGTGCAGCTGGGTTGCTGGTTGTAGACGAAGGGCCGGGTGCGCTGGTAGCGCTTCTTTGCGCTGTAGGTGGCCAGCCCGGCGTCGGCCAGGGTCCGCCGCAGGACTCTGTACAGCGTAGGTGTCAGCTGTTCGCTGATCGGGGCATTCAGGGCACAGGAGAATGTCTGCGCGGCGGCAGGGAACTTCAGGTTGGCATCGCTGACGGCCAACTCCCAGCGTTTGCTGCCCCGCAAGGCCTGGTTTTTCTCGGCCATGCTCTGGTCCAGAGCGAAGGCTGGGGTCCCCACCGCAGGAGGGGGCGGCAACAGCGACAGACTGTCGGGCAGATCCTGCTGTTTCAGATAACCGATCAAGTAACCCGGTCGGAACTCCGGGACACTTTGCGCTTGCAGGGGCTGTTTCGCCGCGACCGGGTTGAACAGGCTTAAAAACAACAGGCTGGCCAAACTTTTCGATAATAGACGTTGCATGGAGATAGTACCTCTAGGCATTTGATCCGTTACATCGGTTCTGGTGGTCTGGTTACTTGATGTTCCAGGTGTAGTTGAACATCAGTCGCGTATCATCAGTGTCGCGAATGAAGTTCTTGGCGTAGTTGGAGCGATAGAGCGCACTGCGCAGGCGTACACTTAAGTTCTTTAGCGGGCCTTGTTGCACGACATAACGCAATTCATTATCCAGCTCCCATGACTTGCCAATTCTTTGGCTGCCGGTTATCTCGGCATGGCTGCCGGATATATAGCGGCTATTGATAGTCAGGCCCGGCCAGCCCAGGTTGGCAAAGTCATAGCCATAACGAAGTGCCCAGGAGCGCTCCTTGGCATTGGCGAAGTCACCCAGTACGGACAAGTTGATCAAGTTGGCATCGGTACCCAGGATGTTGGCATAACCGGTGTCCCCCAACATTCGCTGATAAGTCAGGCCAAGGCTGTGGCCTTTATAGGCATAGCCGAGCAACCCCTGCAGGGCGCGGTTGTCGATCTTGCCGCCTTTGGCATTGCCATAGTCGTTCATCAGGCTCAAGCGCAGATCGCTGCTGAACGTCCCCGCTCCCCAGGGGCTCTTGTTGACCAGGGTGAAGACCTGCTGGCGGTAGATATCCTGCAGCTGGGCGACATGCACGCGAGCCAGCCATTGCTTGCGGAACCGATAGTCGAGGCCCGCCATGTCGAAGTGTTCCGCGGTGGCCCCCAGTTTCTCGAAGCGCCGGTTCAAGGGGCTCAGGGTCAGCGGTGTGTACTGCGTGGCGTTGCGCTGCAGGACCCGGCTCAGACGCCCGGCGGTAAACTCCAGGTCTTCGATTTCATTGGAGGTCAGCAGCCCGCCTTCGAACATCTGCGCAAACAGGCGGCCGTCATTGGGTCTCAGTGTCGGCAGTACCGGCGGTACCAGGGTTCCGAACTTGAACAGGGTCTTGCTGGTCTTGAGCTTGCCGGCCAGGGCCAGTTTCGAATAGTCATCCTCTGCCCGGCCATTGCGCGCCACCTTCAACAGCCCGGTGCCGGTCCGGCCAGGAGCGGAATCCAGCTTGATCCCGAGCATGCCGATGGCGTCGACACCGACGCCGAGGCTGCCTTCGGTGAACCCCGAATCCAGGCGCAAGAGGAAACCTTGCGCCCATTCTTCACGGGTAGGGGCAGTGCCTTCGCGGTAGTCCCGATTGAAGTAGTAGTTGCGCAGTTCCAGGCGTGCGCTGCTGTCCTCGAGCAGTTCGGCTTTTACCGGAATGGCCAGTATCGAGGCACACAGCAGGGGCGAGTGTCTGACCCATTGCCGTGGCAAACTTTGTGAAAGCATTTCATCGTCCTCTGTTTTTGTTGTTTTGGAGTAAGGCGATTAACGGCTTAGTTGTTGCTGGTTTTTTAAACGACCAATGGTCGAAGGTTGGGTTGCCTCAGGGGTGTGGTGAAAGTTGTGTGTCAATTGTTGTGGGCAAGAGTCTGCCGGGTATTTCAGGTAATTGGCTCCTGTGAGGGGGGTGGATATTTATGGAATGCCTGGCACTCAGGGTTCGAAGACTAAGTTGAAACTGGGCTTAAACAATAACCATCAGCTCCATGAATGAAGTGGTAAATAAAATATTAAAATAATTACCTGATTATGTTCTTGAGTGTCATATAAGAACTTGCCGGGCGTGATCTTTCTGAGAGAGATATGTAGGGGGTTTTTAATTGGCTTGTAAGAATTGTCTTATTTAAGTAAGGAACTTTAACCGTTCACTGACTCAGGCGTGTCAGCCTGGGCTTTGGCATAAGAAGGAGCATGCAGAGGCGGGTTTTGGGTAACCCTGGCCTCAGCGCAGGAACGCCAGGCGGTAGTCTCCCGGCGTGCCCCCCAGGGCGTGCCGGAAGCGATTGCTGAAGTGGCTGGCACTGGCAAAACCACAGGCCAGTGCAATCTCGCCCAGGGGCTGGGCGGTGGTGCGCAGCAGGTGCCGGGCCCGGCTCAGGCGTCGGGCTAGCAGGTATTGGTGGGGCGGCAGGCCGAAGCTTGCACGGAACATGCGGGCGAAGTGGTATTCGGAGAGGGCGCACAACCCCGCCAGTTGGCCCAGGCTCAGGGGCGCGTCCAGCTGGCTGTCGATGTAGTCCACCAGCAGCCGTCGCTGGTATGCGGCCAGCCCGCCCTTGAGCCGGGCCCCCTGGCGCTGGCCCACTTGATTGAGCAGGGCATGGCTGAGCATCTCGTGGGCCAGGCTGCTGGTCAGCAGGCGCTCGCCGGGTTCGTCCCAGTTCAGGCGGACCAACTGCGCAAAGCGCTGGGTCTGCTCGGGGTCGTCGAGAAAGGTGCTTTCGCGCAGTTGCAGTTCCCGGGGCTCGCGATCCAGCAAGGTGACGCAGCCCAGGGCGAACTGCTCGGGACTGAAGTACAGATGGGCCAGGCGAATATCACCGTTGATCACCCAGGCCGACTGGTGCTCGGCGGGCAGGATGCACAACTTGCCCGGGCCGCCCTTGCTGCCCGGCTGGTCGCGGCGGAAGGTCCCGGTGCCGCCGGCCAGGTAGCAGGACAGGGTGTGATGGCTGGGGGCCTCGTACTCCTGGGCGTCGTGATGGTTGCTCCACAAGGCTGCGGACAAGCCGTCACCGAGCTCGGCGCTGTGCTCCAGGCGAGCATTGGGCGAGCGGTTCAGGGCTTGGAAGACTTGCAGGGTATCCAGTGCGTGCATGGTGGGGCGTCAACATGGGTGGGGCTGCCGGTGTTCTGCATGCTACTCCGTAGCCCGTGTGCTGCCAGCCCCGGGGGGATAAAAAGCGCAAGTTTGTGCAAGCGCGCAAGGCCGGCGGGGCGTGACACTGCACTCCTGACAAAGGAGTCGCGCCATGAACCTATCGCTGTACCTGTTGACCGTGCTGATCTGGGGCACCACCTGGATCGCCCTGAAACTGCAACTGGGGGTGGTGGCGATTCCGGTGTCCATCGTCTATCGCTTCGCCCTGGCGGCCCTGGTGCTGTTCGTCCTGTTGCTGCTCAGCCGCAAGCTGCAGCCGATGAACCGTCGTGGTCACCTGATCTGCCTGGCCCAGGGCCTGTGCCTGTTCTGCATCAACTTCATGTGCTTTTTGCACGCCAGCCAGTGGATTCCCAGTGGCCTGGTAGCGGTGGTGTTTTCCACCGCGACCCTGTGGAACGCCCTGAATGCGCGGGTGTTCTTCGGCCAGAAGATCGCTCGCAACGTGCTGCTGGGCGGCGGCCTGGGGCTGCTGGGGCTGGGGCTGCTGTTCTGGCCGGAGCTGGTGGGCCACAGTGCCAGCCCGCAAACCCTGCTGGGCCTGGGCTTGGCCCTGCTGGGCACCTTGTGCTTCTCGGCGGGCAACATGCTGTCCAGCCTGCAGCAAAAAGCCGGGCTCAAGCCGTTGACCACCAATGCCTGGGGCATGGCCTACGGCGCGACGATGCTGGCGGTGTATTGCCTGTTCCAGGGCATCGCCTTCGATGTGGAATGGAACACCCGCTACATCGGCTCACTGCTGTACCTGGTGATTCCGGGCTCGGTCATCGGCTTTACCGCCTACCTGACCCTGGTGGGGCGCATGGGCCCAGAGCGCGCGGCTTACTGCACCGTGCTGTTCCCGGTAGTGGCGTTGAACGTCTCGGCCTTTGCCGAAGGCTACCAATGGACCGCCCCGGCGCTGGCCGGGCTGGTGCTGGTGATGCTGGGCAACGTCCTGGTGTTCCGCAAACCCAAGGTTGTGCCTGCCTCTGTAGCCGCTGCCGAGCTTGCGAGGCTGCGAACGGCGGCGCAGCCGTCGCAAAACCGGGCGACCTGAATCTGCCGGGCTATCGCTGAAGGTCCTGCGGACCTTTTCGCAGCCTCGCAGGCTTGGCAGCGGCTACAGGGGGGATAGGCCGTGGGTGGTCAGCCCTTCCACACCTGCGGGTTGACCAGGTCCTGCGGCCGCTCACCCAGCAGGGCACTGCGCAGGTTGCTCATGGCGCGCGCGGCCATGGCGTCGCGGGTTTCATGGGTGGCCGAGCCAATGTGCGGCAAGGTCACTGCGTTCTTCAGCTGGAACAGCGGCGACTCCGCCAGCGGTTCCTTCTCGTACACATCCAGGCCGGCGCCACGGATCTGGCCCTTCTGCAAGGCTTCGATCAGCGCCGGTTCATCCACCACCGGCCCGCGGGAAATGTTCACCAGGATTGCACTGGGCTTCATCAGCGCCAGTTCGCGGTGGCTGATCAGGTGCTTGGTCTTTTCGCTCAACGGCACTACCAGGCAGACGAAATCGGCCTCCGCCAGCAGTTGCTCCAGGCTGCGAAACTGCGCCCCCAATTCCTGCTCCAGGGCCGCCTTGCGGCTGTTGCCGCTGTAGAGGATCGGCATGCCGAAGCCCAGGCGCCCACGGCGGGCGATGGCCGCGCCAATGTTGCCCATGCCGACGATGCCCAGGGTCTTGCCGTGCACATCACAGCCGAACAGCGCCGGGCCGACGCTGGCCTGCCATTGCCCGGCCTTGGTCCAGGCGTCCAGCTCGGCCACTCGGCGGGCGCTGCTCATGAGCAGGGCGAAGGCCAGGTCGGCGGTGCTTTCGGTGAGCACGTCCGGGGTGTTGGTGAGCATCAGCCCGCGTTCGTTGAAGTAGGCCAGGTCGTAGTTGTCGTAGCCCACCGAGATGCTCGACACCACTTCCAGGCGCGCGGCGTTTTCCAGCTGCGCACGGCCCAGCTTGCGGCCGACACCGATCAGGCCGTGGGCCTGGGGCAGGGCTTCATTGAATTGCGCGGCGATGTCCCCGTGCTTGGGGGTGGGCACTATGACCTCGAAATCCTGTTGCAGGCGTTCGGTCATCTCGGGGGTGATGCGGCTGAAGGCAAGTACAGTCTTTTTCATCGCGCGAAGGCTCGTCAGGCGGGGAGAATGCCAAGCAAGCTAACATTTTTGCCGCCGCCACCAAAGCACCCCGCCACGAGCCTGCATGTGTAGGAGCTGGCTTGCCAGCGAGGGCGGCATCCAGGTTTGCACAGGACGTGCTGGCCTCTTCGCCGGCAAGCCGGCTCCTACAGGTGGGACGGTGGTCTGGGTGGGGAGCCCCGTGGTCAGGTGGCCAGGCGTGCACCGGTCAGGCTGCCGCTCAGTTCATAGGCTGCCAGTTCCGTCTGGTGCGCGGTGAGGATCTCCGGCAGCGAGCCGCGCAGGTATTCGACCCAGGTCTTGATCTTGGCGTCCAGGTACTGGCGCGACGGGTAGATGGCGTACAGGTTCAGCTCCTGGGAGCGGTACTTGGGCATCACCCGCACCAGGGTGCCGGTGCGCAAACCCTCTATAGCCGCGTATACCGGCAACACCCCGACCCCCATGCCGCTGATGATCGCAGTCTTCATGGCATCGGCGGAGTTCACCAGGAACGGCGAGCTGTTGATGGTGACCATTTCCTGGCCTTCCGGGCCGTCGAAGGTCCACTTCTCCAGGGGAATCACCGGGCTTACCAGGCGCAGGCAGGCATGGTTCAGCAGATCGCTGGGCTTTTGCGGGCAGCCGTTGGCTTTCACATAGGCCGGCGAGGCGCAGACGATGCTGTAGGTCATCCCCAGGCGCTGGGAGACGAACCCCGAGTCCGGCAGCTCCCGGGCCAGGACGATGGACACGTCGTAGCCCTCGTCCAGGAGGTCCGGCACACGGTTGGCCATGGTCAGGTCGAAGGTCACGTCCGGATGGGTCTTGCGGTAGCGGGCGATGGCGTCGATCACGAAGTGCTGGCCGATGCCGGTCATGGTGTGCACTTTCAACTGCCCGGCGGGGCGGGCGTGGGCGTCGCTGGCCTCGGCCTCGGCTTCTTCGACATAGGCCAGGATCTGCTCGCAGCGCAGCAGGTAGCGCTTGCCGGCCTCGGTCAGGGCGATGCGGCGAGTCGTGCGGTTGAGCAGGCGGGTTTGCAGGTGCGCCTCTAGATTGGAGACGGCGCGCGAGACGTTGGCGGTGGTGGTGTCCAGCTGCACCGCGGCGGCCGTGAAACTACCGGCTTCGGCAACACAACTGAAGGCGCGCATGTTTTGCAAGGTGTCCATGGGGTGCTCTCAAGGGAGATTGCAAATTGTGACACGAAGTTTCTGTTTTTACAGGCGTACAGGGATACGACCAAGGGATTATCGCGTTTACGGTAACAAAGATTCACAGGAATCCCAGCTTATCGCCGCAACGACCGCCCCCTAGAATTGCGCCGATCCCTAGGAGCCGGCAGGCCGGCGATCCGCGCAACGCGGTGTAGCAGGCGTATCGCTGCGCCGGCAAGCCAGCTCCTACGAGAGAAATACTCCCCCCCGATCTCAGGAATTCGCAGCAGTGCCGCGTCGCATCAGCAGAGGGTTCAAGACCCTCAGTGTTTGGGCTTTATCGTTAGCAATCAGCGGCTGCATCGGAACCGGAGGCATTGCCCCACAGGGCAAGACACTTCTCGCTAATACATTGGCCACGGATGAGGCGATAAAGAGCGCCGCGCAGGACGCCCACTGGCCCAGCGCCCAGTGGTGGCAGGCCTATGGCGACCCGCAACTGGACCGCTGGATCAGCCTTGCGGTGCAAGGCAGCCCGAGCCTGGCCATGGCCGCCGCCCGGGTCCGCCAGGCCAAGGCCCTGGCCGGCATCGCCGAGTCGGCCGAGTCGCTGCAGATCAAGGGTGACGCCACCCTCAAGCGCCACAACTGGCCCACCGATCAGTTCTACGGCCCCGGCGCCCTGTCCAACAGCACCACCTGGGACAACAATGCCGCCCTGGGCTTGAGTTATGCCCTGGACCTCTGGGGCCGGGAAAGCAACAGCACCGAGCGTGCCGTGGACCTGGCCCACATGAGCGTGGCCGAAGCCCGTCAGGCCCAGCTGGAACTGGTGAACAACGTGGTGCGCAGCTATATCCAGCTGTCCCTGCACTTCGCCCAGCGCGATATCGTCGCGGCCACCCTCAAGCAGCAGCAACAGATCCTCGAACTGGCGCAACGGCGCCTGGACGGCGGCATCGGCACCCATTTCGAAGTCAGCCAGGCCGAGGCGCCGCTGCCGGAAACCCATCGCCAGCTGGACGCCCTGGACGAAGAAATCGCCCTGACCCGCAACCAGCTGGCGGCCCTGGCCGGCAAGGGCCCGGGGGAGGGCGCGCAGTTGCAGCGGCCAAGCCTGTCCCTGGGCGCCGCGCTGAAACTGCCCTCGGCCCTGCCCGCCGAACTGCTGGGGCAGCGCCCGGACGTGGTCGCCAGCCGCTGGCAAGTGGCGGCCCAGGCTCGCGGTATCGATGTGGCTCACGCCGGCTTCTACCCCAACGTCGACCTGGTGGGCAGCATCGGCTTCATGGCCACCGGCGGTGGGGCCCTGGAGTTCCTCACCGGCAAGAAGCTCAACTACAACGTCGGCCCGGCCATCAGCCTGCCGATCTTCGACGGCGGGCGCCTGCGCTCGGAGCTGGGTGAAGCCTCGGCCGGCTACGACATGGCCGTGGCCAGGTACAACCAGACCCTGGTGGATGCACTGAAAAGCATCTCCGACCAGTTGATCCGCCGCGAGTCCATGGACAAGCAGCAAGCCTTCGCCGCCGAGTCGGTGGCCGCTGCGCAGAAGACCTACGACATCGCCACCGTGGCCTTCCAGCGCGGCCTGACCGACTACCTGAATGTGCTCAACGCCCAGAGCCTGCTGTTCCATCAGCAACAGGTGCAGCAGCAGGTGCAGGCCGCACGCCTGACGGTCCAGGCGGACCTGGTCACGGCCCTGGGCGGCGGGCTTGAAGCCGGCCGCGACGTTCCCGCGCAAGACCGCCTTGAGGCACCCAAGACCCCCGCGGCCCTGGCCGTGTTCGACCATTGAAGCAGGCACCCATGACTTCCTTGCCCGCACCTTTGCGCTGGCTGTACTCCCTTGAATGGCGCCGGGGTTTCTTCGACTGGGCGCGCAGCGACGGCGTGACCTGGGTCTATATCTTCAAGGTCCTGGCCGCCGCGTTCCTCACCCTGTGGCTGGCCATGCGCCTGGAGTTGCCGCAACCGCGCACGGCGATGATCACCGTGTTCATCGTCATGCAGCCGCAGAGCGGCCAGGTGTTTGCCAAGAGCTTCTACCGCTTTCTCGGCACCCTGGCGGGCTCGGCGGTGATGGTGGCGCTGATCGCCCTGTTCGCCCAGAACACCGAGCTGTTCCTCGGCTCGCTGGCGATCTGGGTCGGCATCTGCTCGGCCGGCGCGGCGCGCTACCGCAACTTTCGCGCCTATGGTTTCGTCCTCGCCGGCTACACCGCGGCCATGGTCGGCCTGCCGGCCCTGGCCCATCCGGAAGGGGCCTTCATGGCGGCGGTGTGGCGGGTACTGGAGATCTCCCTGGGGATTCTCTGCTCGACCCTGGTCAGTGCCGCGATCCTGCCCCAGACCGCCAGCGCTGCCATGCGCAACGCCCTGTACCAGCGCTTCGGGGTGTTCGCCCTGTTCGTCACCGACGGCCTGCGCGGGCGCAGCCAGCGCGACAGCTTCGAAAGCAGCAACGTGCGCTTCATCGCCGAGGCCGTGGGCCTGGAAGGGCTGCGCAGCGTCACCGTGTTCGAAGACCCGCACATGCGTCGGCGCAACGGCCGCCTGAGCCGCCTGAACAGCGAGTTCATGGGCATCACCACGCGCTTCAATGCCCTGCACCAGTTGCTCGAACGCCTGCGCAGCAGCGGCGCCGATCACGTGGTGGCGGCGATCAAGCCCGGCCTGCAGGACCTGGCGGAACTGCTGGACGGCTTCTCCGGCCGTGCCCTGACCAGCCCCGATGCGGCGCGCCTGGCCACGGCCCTGGCGGCCTACAAGGCCGAGCTGCCGGCGCGGGTGCGCAGCCTGCGCACGGCCTTCCAGGAGAGCGGCCCGAGCGACGCCGAGCAGCTGGATTTCCACACCGCCTACGAGCTCCTCTACCGCTTTGTCGACGAGATGCACAGCTACGCCCAGACCCACGCGTCCCTGGCCGACCACAGCCACGAGCGCGAGCGCTGGGACGAGCCCTACACCCCGCAGACCAACTGGCTGGCCTGCGCCGCCTCGGGCATCCGCGCGGCCTTCGTGCTGGTGGTGCTGGGCAGCTACTGGGTGGCCACGGCCTGGCCCAGCGGCGCCACCATGACCCTGATCGCCGCCGCCACCATCGGCCTCTCGGCGGCTACGCCGAACCCCAAGCGCATGGCGTTCCAGATGGCCTGCGGGACTTTCATCGGCGCCCTGGTGGGCTTCGTCGAAATGTTCTTCGTGTTCCCCTGGATCGACGGCTTCCCGCTGCTGTGCCTGATGCTGGCGCCGGTGATCGTGCTCGGTTCGTTCCTTGCGTCCAGGCCCAAGTACGCCGGGGTCGGCCTGGGTTTGCTGATCTTCTTCAGCACCGGTTCGGTGCCGGACAACCTGACCATCTACAACCCCTACACCTTCATCAACGACTACATCGCCATGGTCATGGGCATGCTGGTCTGCGCCGCAGCCGGGGCGATCATCCTGCCGCCCAACAGCCGCTGGCTGTGGCGGCGCCTGGAGCAGGACCTGCGCGGCCAGGTGGTGTACGCCATCAGCGGCAAGCTCAAGGGCCTGGCGTCGAGCTTCGAGAGCCGTACCCGCGACCTGCTGCACCAGGCCTATGGCCTGGCGGTGGGCCAGCCCAAGGTGCAGAGCGAGCTGCTGCGCTGGATGTTCGTGGTGCTGGAAGTCGGCCACGCGATCATCGAGCTGCGCAAGGAGCAGGCGATCCTCCCGGTGCACCCGGCCTATGCCGAATCCCAGCCCTGGCGCCAGGCGATCCGGGTCATGGGCCGCTCCCTGGTGCGGCTGTTCCTGCAGCCCAGCCAGAGCAACCTGGAGCGCGGCCTGATCGCCGTGGACCACGCCATCAGCCGGGTCCAGGCCACCGACGAGCCCTTTGCCCCGCACTTCGACACCTCGGCCCTGCGCCGGGTCAAGAGCTACCTGCACTTCATCCGTACTTCATTGCTCGACCCGCAATCGCCGCTGGCGGCCTATGCCGTGGCCAAGCCAACGGCGCCTGCACCCCAAGGACTTGACCATGCCTCGTGAAATCGCCTTCCACGGCGTTTACATGCCCACCATGACCCTGATGTTCTTCATCGCCGCGGCCCTGGCCTGGGCCCTGGACCGGTTCATTTCCGGCTATGACCTGTATCGCTTCTTCTGGCACCCGGCGCTGCTGCGCCTGAGCCTGTTCTGCTGTCTGTTCGGCGCCATGGCGCTCACTGTCTACCGTTGAGACCCCCGCAATGAAAAAGTTTTTCAGCCTGCTCGCCACCCTGCTCGTGCTGGCCCTGGCCCTGTGGATCGGCCGTACCCTGTGGGAGCACTACATGTACACCCCCTGGACCCGTGACGGCCGGGTGCGCGCGGACATCATCAACGTCGCCGCCGATGTCACCGGCGAAGTGGTGGACGTGCCGGTCAAGGACAACCAGCTGGTGCGCAAGGGCGATCTGCTGATGCAGATCGACCCCGAGCACTACCAGATCGCGGTCAAGCAGGCGCAAGCGCTGGTGGCGTCGAAGAAGGCCACCTGGGAGATGCGCAAGGTCAACGCCCGGCGCCGCGCCGACATGGACAACCTGGTGGTCTCCAAGGAAAACCGCGACGACGCCGGCAACATCGCCGACTCGGCCCTGGCCGACTACCAGCACGCCCAGGCCCAGCTGGAAGCGGCGCAACTCAACCTTGCGCGCACCCAGGTGCGGGCGGCGGTGGATGGCTATGTCACCAACCTCAACGTGCACCGTGGCGACTACGCACGCATCGGCGAGGCGAAGATGGCGGTGGTCGACATGAACTCGTTCTGGGTCTACGGCTTCTTCGAGGAAACCAAGCTGCCCCACGTGCGCGTCGGGGATAAGGCCGACATGCAACTGATGAGCGGCGAAGTGCTCAAGGGCCATGTGGAAAGCATTTCTCGGGGCATCTACGACCGCGACAACCCGGAAAGCCGCGAACTGATCGCCGACGTCAACCCGACCTTCAACTGGGTGCGCCTGGCCCAGCGCGTACCGGTGCGCATCCACATCGATGAAGTGCCCGAAGGCGTCCTGCTGGCGGCCGGCATCACCTGCACCGTCATCGTCAACCCCGAGCCCCTGTAGGCGCCACCCTATGTAGGAGCTGGCTTGCCAGCGAAGGCGCCGGCCCAGGCGCTGCATGACTTGCCGGCCTCATCGCCGGCAAGCCGGCTCCTACAGGGGGCGGTTATTTGTAGCTTTTGTCCAAGATCGCCTGGGACTTCTTCGCCGCAGCTTCCAGGCCGTCGTTGACGTTGTTGATGGTGGCCACCAGCTTCGGGTTCTGCAGCACGTCGACACCGGGGTAACGCTGCTGGGCCAGGCGCGAGACGATGATGTACTGGGTCACCGCGTAATGCAGCTTGAACTGGCCGCTGTCCCGGGCCTTGGCGATGGCCGCCTTGACGAAGGCCTGACGCTCGGCCGTGGTCATGCCCTGGAACAGGTCGGGGAGATCGAAATGGATCTCGGCCGAGAAAATCGCCACCTCCTCATCCCGCGCCTCGTCGTACATCACCTGCTTGCTGGTCACCCGCGCCTTCAGCTCGCCAAAGTGCTGTTCGCCTTCGGCCAGTTGCTCTGGGCTCATCTTGTCTTTCAGGGCATCCAACTGGCTGGTGTCTTCGGTGTTGTCGATAACCTTCAGCCAGGCGTAGGCCTTCACCAGATCGCCGGACTCTTCGGCGGCGTCGGCCAGGCTCTGCTGCGGTTCCGGGTTGCCGTGCAGTGCCGAGCGTTCCAGCCAGCGCAGGGCCAGGTCCCGGTCCTTGGGAATGTCCTTGTCGCCGAACCAGTAGGTGGCGTACATGCCGTACTCGGCGCACCAATCGTTCTGTGACGCCGAGTAGGCGATGTAGTTGAAGGACTCGCGGTCGCGCTCGGCCTTGGGCTTGTCCGTTTCCTGATCGGTGGTGGTGGACAGATAGCAGAAGGCCCGGGTGTAGTGCGGCGCGGCCATGGCGAAGCAGCTCTTGGCGTTCGCGTAGTCCTCGATCTCGTTCAGCTTGTAACCGGCGCCGTACAGCACATCCGCGTCCATGGACGGGTTGCAGTACTCGTTGGGCGTAACCTTGGGCAAGACACTCTCCAGCGTCAGCTTGGGCAGGGTGTCATTGAGTTCGGGGCGTTTCGGTTCGGTGTTTTGCGCAGGCGTGGAGGCGCAGGCCGCCAGCAAGACAGCCAATGCCAGTGGCAGCGCGTTGAACAATTTCAATGGATATTCCCTGATCGGCGAATGAAAAAAGACGCGCATGAAATCAGGCAGGGACGGCAGAGGAGGGGAGCGTGAGCAGTTCCGTGCTTGGGTGTCGAGGCCAGCGATTCCATGCTGCATGAGCCCAAGGGCTCAAGGTCGCGCATTCTACTGGGATTGAGAGGACGTACAACCGAAACCGCAGCAGCTGTTGAGCCGCGGCTGAACCCCCGGTTGCGCCTGCCGCTCCAGTTATGGCGTGCGCTTGGCCAGGAGGATTTTGGCCTTGGCCACGCTGTTTTCCACGCTCAGGTCATCGTCCTCCAGCACGGCCTGCAGCGCCGGGTCTTGCCACAGGTCCACGGCCGGCCCGGTGCTTTGCACCAGGCGGGAAATCAAGGCATAGGCCACCAGTTGGCCGCGGGTGTGGAACTTTGGGTAGCGGTCCTGCATGTCCACCAACTGGGCGACGAAAGCATGCTGTTGCTCAGCGGACATGCCCGCGAACACTTCCGGGTAGTCGTAGTAGATATCCCCTGTGCCCAGGAGGATGACGTTCTGGCGCAGCGCCTGCTCAAGATCCTGTTTGGAGGGGAGCTGACTGAGTAGCCGGGTGTAGTGCTGCTCGCCTTCGGCCATCTGCTGAGGACTCATCTTGCGTTTCAGCGCTTCGAGCCTTTGGGCGTCATCGAGGGTTCGGGCCCAGGCGTAGGCCAGTGGGAAATTGTTCTGTTCGGCGCTGCGCAGCATCTCCTGTTGCGAGTCCTGGTCGCCGTGCCGAGCGGCGCGTTCCAGCCAGGCCATGGCCAATTCCTTGTTCGGGGGCTGGTCCAACTTGCCGACGCTGTAGATGTCGTACAGGCCCGCTTCCGCGCAGGATTCATTGTGCTGGGCGGCGTAGGCGATGTAGTTGAAGGCTTCGCTTTTGTCATAGTCCTTCTGCCTGGAGCCGACAATCCCGCCCAGGATGCACAGGCTCATGGTGTCGCGGGGGGCGGCCATGATCAGGCAGCCGCGGGCCATTTGTATGGCCTTGCTCGCCAGCAAGGTACGGCTTGCGCCATGCAGCACCTCGTCCTCATCGATCAGTCGGATGCCGAGGCCGACCAGCCGTTCGCTGTCCATCTCCGGCGAGCAGTACGGGTTGGCCTCGACCTTGGGCAGGACCTGTTCCAGGCTCAGCTCCGGCAGGGTGGCATTGAGTTTTTCGTCCGGTGACGAGGCATTGCAGCCCAGCAGCAGCGTGAAGATGGCCAAGGGCAGCAGGCTACGAGATTTCAATGAAGGGTCCCTGAGGTTCAATCGTAAAAGGCAAGACGCCAAGAGGGCATGGGCGCAGGGGCGGGGTGCTGCCGTTCCGTGCTTGAGGTGCCGCTTCCCTACGATTTGAGTGCGCCCATTCTACGGGCATCGGCGCGCCATACAACGGTGTCATGCACGTGATGGGCGGCGTTGAATGCTCAGCGCTTGGCGCTCAATCCGAACTGCTTCATCAGCACTTTCTCCTCAATCAGCAGATTGTCCTGGCCAATGGTAGAGGCCCTGACAGGTCTGCAGGTGCGGGTTTCAAAAGTAGTAGCGGATGCCACTGATGACTGAAGAGCGAGACAGTTGTGCAAACTCGGACTGCCCATTGCCAGTGTTCCACTGGGCAAAGGTGAACAGTTCGCTGTGATCGTTCATTTTGTAGTTCAGCGACAGCGCCAGATTGCCGCCTCGTGGCGAGTCGAAGGCCTGGGTGTAGCGCAGTGCTACGTCCCAGGTGTTGAACCAGTCGTTGCGGTCGATCTGGTACATGGCATAGCGCTGTCCCAGCAGGCCTTGCCGGGCACCGAGCAATGCTTGCCCCAGCGCCTCGGCTGCATTGCTATCACCCAGCATCAGCGCGGCGTTGCTCTGGCCAATCGCCCGCTGGTAGTCCTTGCGCTCGGACGGGCTATAGCCGTCGCCGTTGTAGAGCGCTTCCAGGGTATGGGTCCAGCCGGACTCCAAGGTGTAACCGCTGCCCAGCAGCAGGCTTTTGCGCAGCCTGCGGTCGGCCATTGGCTGGTGCTCGAAGTACCAGGCTCTGGCCTGCGCCGTCGGGGCCACAGGCATGGGAATGTCACGGCCTTGTCCCAATGAACCATCGAGGTAGAGCAGCCACGCATCGGAGACGGTGAGGGTGCCATAAGCCCCCAGTCGCCTGACGCCGTTGTCACGCTCGGAGGCCAGCACGCTGGCCGTCGCGGCCTCTGCGGTCCAGTTGAGTTTCACTGCGCTGATGGGGGAAAAGTGCTGCGCGCTCATGTCTCGCGAGTTGGCACTGAAACTGCGAATACCCTCGATTTTCCAATGGTCGGCAAGCGCCAGAGTGGATCGTGCGAAGTCTTTGCCGAAGACCTCGTTGACCGGATCAGTCTTGCCGGTCTCGGGGAAAAAGGGATTGCTTGGCGAGAGCAGGACCGCGTTGCCCCATAGCAAGGTGCCGCGTCCCAACTCCAGATTGAGCGCTTTGGGCAGCGAGCAGGACAGGCGTGCTTCGTTCACGTAGGCATCGCCGGAGGTGTGTTGGTTGCCCGCAGCAAAACTGTCTCCCCGGGCACTGAGGAACGCCCGTGGCTTGAACTGGAAAAAACATGACGAGGTCGTGAGGCTGAAATCCGGGCGTGGTGCCAGCTCCATCTGGCGTCGTGGCAGTTGAGCGATCAGATTGTCCGGGTTGGCCAACGCGTCCTGGTTCAGCCGGTTCCAGGTGGCATAGCTGAGGACGGTCAGGTCGCTGTGCAGTGACAGGCTGTCCTGGGCGCTGACGGACGGCGCGGCACTGCAGCAGAGCACCAGCAGCCAGAGCCGCGGTTGTAGCGGGCCGGCGCGCCATAGAGCCGCCTGCGGGTACCCCATCCTTGGGCGTGGCATGCGTTGATTCATCCTGATTCAGGGCCGATTGAGCGAGTCGATGCTGAAGGTATCGGCGGCGAAGGTTTGCAACTTCACGTCCTGATAGTCGAGGACCGAGTAGTTGGACGGCTCGATGGCATCACGGATGGTCATGTTCTTGATGAACAGCTGGTGCTTGCCATTGCTCAGTTCCAGGTTGCTGTAGGCGTCGAAGCTGGCGGTTTTGAACAGCTTGCCCGATACCGTGTAGAACTCGGCCTTCAGCGGTACCAGGCGGGCGCTCGAGACGTAGTAGACGATGCGGTCGTAGGTGACGAAGCGATTCTTGGCCAGCAGTTCCAGTACATGGCTGTCTTCGCCGTTGACTGGTTCGCTGCGCAGCACTGAGGCGTTGTAGTCATTGGCGTAATTGGTCGAGGCAATATCGCCATTGGAGGCCATGCCGATCATTTTCTGGCGTGCTGAAATCGATACCGGCTTGCTCAGGCTGGGCTTGCCAAACCACATGTTGCGTTCCAGCTGCAGCAGCCGAGCCCCTCGGTTGCGGGGCGGATAGAGCGTTTGGGCCAGGCTGTTGTTGCCGCTGGCCTTGACCAGGTAGCTGTGCTTGCCCAGGGGCCCCTTGCTGTCTTCACCGGTGATGTCGATTTTCCATTCTATGCCGCTCAGACCACCCCCTCGGGCACGGTCGCTGGCAGCGACGATCTGCTGTGGGGTAAGGGGGGACGAATCTGCGTATGACATCGAACTCTGAGCGCCGCTCAAGCCCATGAGCAGGACCAGGATGTATTTGAGCATGACGAAGCCTTCTTCTTGAGTGAGTGACCTGTGGTGTAGTGGCCGACTAAACGAACGTGAGTGCGTCGACAATTTCATTGCGCGTGGCCTTGTACGCCGGGTAGGCGGCGCACAGCACGGCGAACACAGTGACCACCAGCGCGGTGGAGAGAATGCGCAGCCAGTCCAGATCGACCTGCAGCGGTACTTCTGTTGACAGGTTCGGGGGGATGTAGCCGATCTGGGCGAGATTGATCCCCAGGGCCACGACCAGAGTCAGGATCAGGCCCAGCAGGCAACCGAAGGCGGCGATCCAGAAACCTTCGAGGGCAAACAGCCGGATGACTCCATTCTGCGAGAGCCCGAGGGCCCGCAGCGTGCCGATTTCACGGGTGCGTTCCACCACCGCCATCGACATGGTGTTGGCGACGCTCATGGCCGAGATCACCAGAACGATCGAGGCAATAAAGGAGAAGATCACGTCGAACAGGCTTTTGACCTGGGTGTAGAAGTTCGACAGTTGCTTCCAGGTTCTGAACTCGACGTCGATGCCTGCGGCCCGCAGGTTGTCCTGCAATTGCTCGCCCATGGTCTCGGTCATCCCGGCATCATCGAGTACCACGACAAAGCGTTCGATGGCGTCGGTGTTGAGCAGCGCCTGGGCCAGCTTGAGGGGCAGCAGGATGAACTTGTCGTTGGTACTGGCGGTGCCGGTGTTGAACACGTCGGTGACCATGGCGTCCACAGCATTGGCCTGTCCGTCGAAGGTGCTCGACAGTAGGCTGAACACCGTGTCCTGTTGCAGGTTCAACAGCTTGGCTAGATCCGAGGACACCGCGACCCCTATTTCATTCTGTGCATCCAGTTGACCGTTGGAGTAGCCCAGAGCCGAGCCGCCCAGGGCCTGGTCATCCGCTGGAGCAATGCTTTCGCTGATGAAGATGGTCGATGCGCGGCCATTGGAGGCCAGTCCGTTCAGGCCCAGCCGGGGCGAGACATGTTTGATGTGCGGCTCGGCGCGCAGGACATTCTCAATGCGCTGCGCCTCTTCAGGAGCGATCAGGTACGGCGTCGGATCGAGTTTGCCTTCGAGCCAGAAGCCACGCTTGGTCAGGGTCAGGTGGCCAAGGCGCTCGCCCATCACCGCCAGATCCTCCAGCCCTTTGTAGACATTGGCGACATAGCCGCTGAACAGGTTGATTGCCGCCAGGCCAAAGGCGATGGCCAACAGCGTGACCAGGGTTCGTCGTCCGTTGCGGAAGGCGTTTTTCAGCGCGAGTATCAATGAGTGCATGACTGAACCTGCTTGATGATTCGCCCGTCGCACAAGCTCAGGCATCGGTCCATGTAGCCCAATGCCCGCTCATCGTGGGTCGAGAAAACGAAGGTCACGCCATAACCGCGATTGAGCCGTTGGAACAACTGCATCGCGGCATGGGCGTTTTCACTGTCCAGGCTGGCCGTCGGTTCATCGGCGATCACCAGCTGTGGTTGGGCGATCAAGGCTCGGGCAATGGCGACCCGTTGCCGCTGGCCACCACTCATCTTTTCCGGGCGCTGGTGCAGATGCCCGGCCAGGCCGACCTCTTGCAGCAAGTGGCAGGCACGCTGGCGCTGCTGCGCGCTGATGCGGCCGGCGATTCGCAAGGGCAGCAGCACGTTGTCCAGGGCGTCGAGCACCGGGATCAGGTTGAAGCTCTGGAAAACGAAACCGATGGTGCGCAGGCGTTGCTGTGCATAGTGTGCCGAGGTGCTTTGGATAACGCTGCGTCCCTGCAACTCGATCTGCCCGGATGAGGGCTTGTCTAAAAGTCCGATCAGGTTCAGCAGCGTGGTCTTGCCACTGCCCGAGGGCCCGACGATGGCGAGCATTTCTCCGCTGGGGATGTCCAGGTTGATGTCATGCAACGCACTGACGTCGCCATAGCGCTTGTCCAGGTTGCGCAGTCGCACGAGCGGCACCTGATCCACGGGGGGCGGATTGGCATGCGGAGCATGCCGTTGGCTGACTTCATCCATGATCCTGCTGACCTCCACTGCAAAGGTGCTGAACCGGTCCGTTGGGCAGCAGGTAGACGCGACCACTACGTCCCGGGGTTTCGAAGTGGCGCAGTGCCGCGGTGATTTCGTCCAGCGTGTAGGTCGCTGCCACTTGTGCTTGCAGGACCTTCTTGGCCAGCAAATCGGCGGCTTCGCTCATCAGTCCATCCCGATGCTGATGGGACACCTGGGCCAGATGGCGTGCCAGCCAGAAGCCCTTGAGATTGATGTCGCGGAAAATCACATCCTCGCAGGCCAGTTGGGTCGGTTGTCCTGAAAGCATGCCGTACTGGATGATGGTGCCCCCCGGCTCCAGCAGTTCTCCCAGAGGCGCAACGCCTTCGCCGCCCACGGCATCCAGCACCAGCCCCCCCAGGGCATAGCCCATGGTGGCCTTGGCCTCCTGCACCAATCGCTCATCGGCCAGGATCGCTACATCGCCGCCCGCCGCGAGCACTTCGCTCATCGCTTCGGGACGGCGGACGATATTCAACGTGCGCAGGCCGTCATGCCGGGCGATCTGCATCACCGCCCGTCCGACGCTCGATAGGGGGGCGTTCTGGATGACCCATGCACCCGGCTCCAATTGGCTCTGCCGGCGTAGCAGTTCGATGGCGGTGCAGGCACTGACCTTGAGCGATGCGGCCTGCAGCGGGTCCAGTCCCGGCGGTAGCCTGTGTACCAGCGATGCGGCAATGCGGCGCTGCTGGCACCAGTTTTCGTTGCCGAGCAGAATCACGCGGTCCCCCTCGCACAAGTGGTCGACCGAGGCGCCACAGGCCATCACTCGACCAATGGCCTCAAGGCCAAGGGTGGCGGGCAGCAGGGGCAATTCACCGTAGCGGCCGGACAGGCGTGCGAGATCGGCGGGGTTGAGCGCGCAGGCTTCCACCTCGACCAGCACCTCCCAGGGCGAGGGTGGCCCCGGGTTCTCAACCTCGACGCAATAGGCCACGCGGGAAGGCAGGCCGAATCGATCAAAACGTATCTGTTTCAAAATAACCCCCTGCTCGTGGGAGCGTTCTTGCGCAGCTCGACCAGCAGCTCGACGGTACGGTCGATGTGCTCCCGGGTATGGGCGGCGCTGATAAAGAAACGCAGGCGTTCGGTGTTGCGCGGGACCACCGGAAAGATCATCGGAAAGGTGCAGATGTTCTGTTCGAACAGCCGGGCCGTGGCCCATACCGCTGTCTCGCCGTCGGGCATCATGATCGGCACGATTGCCGAATCATGACTCAAGCCCGTATCCAAGCCGGCTGCCCGGGCCTGGGTCCGGAAGTAGTCGGCATTGCTGATCGCCCGCCGTGCCCGTTCCGGCTCGGCGTGCATGATGCGCAGCGCTTGCAGGCCGGCGGCGGCACTGGCCGGCGTGGGCGCGGCGGTGTACAGCAACAGGCCCGGCGCGTAGTGCTTGAGGATCGCGATCAGCTCCTTGCGCCCTGCGATGTAGCCTCCCACCGTGGCGAATGCCTTGCTCATGGACGAGAAGTGGATGTCGATGTCCGCACCGTCGAGTCCGAAGTAGTCGACCACGCCGAGCCCGCGGGGGCCGATCACTCCCATCGAGTGGGCTTCATCCACCATCAGCAGGGCGTGATGGCGGCGCTTGATGTCGATCAGGCGCGGGATATCCGGAATATCCCCATCCATGCTGTAGACGCCTTCGGTCAGGATCAGCACCCGTTCGAAGTGGTGGCGGTGCTCCACCAGCAGTTGCTCCAGGGCGTCATAGTCGTTGTGGGGAAAGGTCAGGCGCCGGGCACCGCTGAGTTTGGTCCCCATGAGCATGCTGTTGTGGATCAACTCGTCGTAGATCACCAGGTCCTGGCGGCGGGCCAGATACCCCAGGGTCGCAACGTTGGCGCCATAGCCGTTGACCGCCAGCACCGCGTCCTCAACTCCCAGTGTCTGGCTGATCAGTTGCTCGAACTCGGTGAAGATCGGGATCTCGCCCATGTTGATCCTTCCCGAGCCCGCCGAAGTGCCGAACGTGTCCACGGCCTGCTTGGCGGCCTCCTGCATCCGAGGGTCGCCCAGCAAGTCCAGGTAGTTGTAGGAGGCGTAGTTGATCAGTTGCCGCCCATCCATCTCCACCTCGGCGCTGGATGCACCGAGGTGCTGGCGGAACATGTTCCATTCATAGCCCTGGGTGTTGTAGTACCACTGGGCGTTGCTGAACTCGCGCAGCTCCGGGAAGTAGGCGAAGTCGTAGTGCTCGGGGCCGACTTTGACCTTGGCTGCAGCTGCGCGCGGGGCCTGCTCCGGGCCCGCCACGTCACTGACGTTGGCGGTTCCCTGTTTACCCAGCAACCGGGCACGCAGCCGCTCGATATGCAGATGAGTGGTCATGCTTGTCGCTCCTGCGCCTGAACCGCTGTCGAGGGCTCATCGTCGAGATCATCGCTGAGTCCCATGTTGGCCAGGGCATCGTTGGCCATGCCACGAATCGTCAGGTTGTTGAGGATCTCGATCACCGAGACGCTGATCCCCAGGTTGTTTTTCAATACCACCTGAATCTCCGCCGCCATCAGTGAGTCGATACCAAACTCAAGGATCGGTCTGTCGATCGAAACCGTGTCAGTACTGGCTTCCAGTTCATCGGCGATCAACGACACGATCAGGCCTGACAGCACCGCGAAGCGTTCCGTCTCCGGCAGCGCGGCGATTTCCTCCCGCAGGCGCTCACTGGCGTCGTTGCTGGCCTCGGTGTCAGAGGCGATCAGGTCAATGAAGCGCGGTGATTGTTGGCTGAGGGTTTCGTACTGCGCCCAATCGGCCCAGCTGCTGATCAGGGAAATGCCCAGTTGGGTGATGTCCCGCCGCATTGCGCGTTCCAGCCACTGCAGTGCTTCGCGGGTCTCCATGCCGCGCAGCCCCATGTAGCGCATGAACTGCTCGAGCTTTTCATCGCGGGCAATGATGCCGGTATCGGAAATCGCGCCCCAGTTGATGCTCAGCGCCGGCAAGCCCAGTGCGCGGCGATGCCAGGTCAGCCCATCCAGGAAGCAGTTGGCGCTGACATAGGACGCTTGCTTGCTGTTGCCAATCAGCCCGGCGAAGGATGAGAACAGCACGAAATGGTCGAGCTCGATTTCCTGCGTAGCCTGGTGCAGCAACAGCGCGCTTTGTGCCTTGCTCTGCATGACCTGGAGGAAGTTCGCGGGATCGAGGTCGATGATCGCCTCGTCAATGATCACCGTGGCCAGGTGGAATACGCCGCGCAGGGGCGCAGCGCTGTCGGCGATGGTGCCCATCAGGTCGCGCACGGCGCTGGCGTCGGCCAGGTCGCAGGCCAGGGGCAGCACGTTCGCGCCTTGCTGGCGCAGCTCCTCGACAAAGGCCAGGCGCTCGGGAGTGTCGGCGCCGCTGCGCCCGGCGAGCACGATGTGTCGCGCGCCGTGATCCACCAGCCAGCGGCTGGTTTTCTGACCGAAGCCTCCGAAACCGCCCGTGACCAGGTAAGAGGCATCCGGCTTGAAGGACACCGTCTCCATGACTTGCACCTTGAGGGTGCTCCCCACTTCATCAAAGTCGATGATGACCGGGATATCGACGTTATCGGGTGCTACGAACTTTTTCGTGGCCAGATCGGCAATGGAAATGGTCAGGCTAGGTATTACCGGGCCTTGACTCTGACTGGCGCGTTCCACCGCCGTGCGCAGGGAGGCAGCGAACAGCTCCGCCCGTTGGCTGATCAATGCCAGGTCGGCGCGCACCAGGGAGGCTGCGTTGCCGGGCAGGGCAAAGGCGCGTGCAGTTTGTTCGGTGTCAATCAGCCCACCACCCAGTGCCAGCGCTTCCCAGCCGTACAGCCGATCCCAACGTGGCATCGAGCCGATGATGGCGTCAAAGCCCTTGCCGGCGGTGTGTTCGCATACGGCTGCGTCCACCGCACTGCGAGTGGCTGCGATGGCCGTGCTGGTGCTGACTGCGGCTTCGTTGTCAGGCACGTGGATCAGCACGGTCCGCACGCCGCGGCGCTGGAGTGCGGCATCTATGGCCAGGCCCAGTGGATCTGCCTCGATCAGCACACACAGGCCGGCTTCGAGGCTAGCCTGATCGATGAGGTGCTGGGCGATTGCGTCACGCACGGCTACCAGCAGCAGCCGGTCTCCGCGTTGTTCATTGTTCAGCGATGTCAGGTGGAATGCTGATCGCGGGCCGCGCAGGTGGCTGGTGAACGTGGAGGGGGCGAGACCATAGACCCGTTGGCCAGGATGCAGATCGGCGATATCGGCACCGGTACGGGTCACGGTGGCGAGCACCTCGATATAGTTCTGGCCGGAGGGTGGTTGGCCTGCTGCCTGCAGGTCGTGTTTGGATACCACCACGCGTTGGACCTTCAGCTCGATCTCATCTGCGCCCAGAGGGCCGCGCGGGGTTTCAATGAGCTTCACGCTGCCAAGGCTGTTGTCGTCCTCATCGGGACGGACCAGGACCGCCATATCCATGCTGGCCAGAGCTACATCCTCCACCAGGGCGTCCGCCAACCACGGCTGGACTTCAAGCCGGCTGCTGAAGCGCCGACCATGGCGAATGGCGACTTCATCCTGCGGGGCATCGCAGATCAACTCACGAAGACAGGCGTTGATGTCCGCAGCGGATGGCGTAGCGGGCAGGTCGACGCTGCTGAAGCGCACGCCTTCGATTTCGTTGAAGGCGACCCGGGCAAAGCCGGCCAAAGCGGTTTGCGCCGGTTGCACCGGTGCGTCGTTGTCCATGATCTTGAAGGCGTTGTGGGTGATCACATAGGCCCGGGGTCGGTGTTCGAGCTCAAGCCTGGCCAGGCAGCGGGAGACCTCAATCATGAATAGCAGGGCCTGGGCGCCGATTGGATCCTGGCTGTCCAGACGGGCCTGGGCGCCGTGGACGAAGACCACGCCGGCCAATGGGCCCATGCGCCCCAGCGCTTGCTCGATGGCGGCTGACTCGAGGGGAACGCTGATCTCCAGGCCATCGGCCCGTTCCTGGGGACCGGTACGCAGCCGGGCACTGACCGAGACATTGGCGTTGTGGAAGTCCTCGACGATACGGGTGGCCAGGTCGCGGGAACTATCGTCCTCGACGATCAGCCAGTTACCCAGTCGCTTCGGTTCGGGCGGGTTCCCGGCATCTGCCCATTCATAGCGGGCCATTTGCAGTTTGATCGGGTCACCGAACTTGTCGGTGCGCCCTGACGCGCTGGGCACAGCGGTGACGCGCATCCCCCTGATCTCTGCAACGACCACGCCATGTTCATCGGTGATGGTCAGGTCGGACTCAACGTAGGCAGCAGTCGAACTTGCCCGAACCGCCTTGCACCAGCAACGCGCGGGCAAGGTGGGGGCGAGCAGGCGCAGCTCGCGAAAACCGGTGGGCAGATAGGTGGTGTCGCTGTCTTCCAGCAGACCGACCAGTGACTGGAAACAGGCATCCAGAACGGTCGGATGGGCATGGTAGCCCTGGTTCGAGAGTTCGCTTGAGCACTCGATGAAGGTCAGAGCCCGACCGGACTTGGCATCAGCGCGGATCGAGCGGATGGTCTGGAACATCGGCCCGTACTGTAGGCCGATGCGCGACAGCTCGCGATAAAAGACCTTGAGGTCCCATTCGCTATCGAACGAGGCTTTGAACTCGGCAATGTCAATGGATTGGGGCTCGACCGTGGCCAGTGGGTCCACTCGACCGACAGCGTGGACCTGCCCCTCGCCAATGCTGCCACTCTCGATACTGTGGAGAGTTACCCGACCGCTGTCGCGGGAGTAGGTGGACACATAGTCCAGGGCATTGTTGCTGGAAATCACCAGTGGCGCGCGGATTTCCAGGTCTGAGAGGCGCAGGCCTTGATTGTCCGGGTACAGCGCGGCAGCGGCTTCCAACAGGGTTTCGACATAGCCTGCCGCAGGCATGATCGAGACCCCCGAAACCACGTGTTCCTTCAGGTAGGCCAGTGCCTGGTGCCCCAAGTCATTGAGCCACACATCGTTGGCCGGATAGTGGCGGACACCGAGCATGGGCACTTGGGTCGAAGCGACGCGCATGTAGGTCGAACGCTCACTTTCGAGCCAGAGGTGTTCACGCTGCCAGGGGTAATTAGGCAGGTCGGTGAAGCGGCCGCGGCCATTGAATGGCTGCCAGTCGATTTCGCAGCCACTGGCGAACACCTGGGCGGCCACACGCTGCATGCGCAGTTGTTCCGGCTCTTCGCGACGCAGGGTCTCGACCAGGCGGATTTCCTTGGCCTGGACCTTGGCGCAATCGCGCAGTGCACCTGCCAGGACCGGGTGCGGGCCGATCTCGATGAAGGTGACGTAGTCATCGTCGAGCAAGGTCTGGATCGCCTGGTAGAAATGCACTGGTTGCCGCACGTTGTGCTGCCAGTAGTCGGTTCCGTATTGTCCCAGGCTGGCGTAGCACCCGGTCACGGTCGAGACCAGTGGGACAGAGGGCTTGCAGGCGCTGATGGAGCGCAGCGCAGCGGTCAGCTCATCCAGGATCGGCGTCATCAGGTAGCTGTGATAGGGCACTTCGACCGTCAGCAGCCGGTTGAAGATTTCTTGGGTTTCCAGTGTCTGGGCCAGGGTTTCAATGGCCGCTGTTTCCCCCGACAGGGTCAGCATGTTTGGCCCGTTGACCGCCGCGACTTCGATACGGCCTTCGTAGCCGGCCAGGAATGCTTGCGCCTCTTTCTGGCCGACGCCCACCGCCAGCATGCTGCCGGTTCCTGCGGTGGTCGCCTGCAGCCGGCTGCGCTCATGGATAACGCGCACCGCATCGTCCAGGGATAACGCGCCACTCACGCAAGCCGCGGTGACCTCGCCTACGCTGTGGCCGACGATGGCCCCGGGCTTGACCCCGGCGGCAGACAACATCGCCGCCAGCCCCCACTGAATCATGAAGTTCGCCGGTTGCGCGAAGGCCGTCTGTGTAATGCGTGACTCACCCTTGCTCTTGAGCATTTCGGCAACGATCGAGAACCCGGAGACGTTCTGGAACAGTCGGTCGGCTGTATCCACCGCGTCGCGATAGACCGGCTCGCTGCGATACAGCTCCTGGCCCATTCCCCACCACTGTGGCCCCATCCCGGTGAAGACCCAGACCGGCAGGGGTTTGCCCAGGGCTGTACGGCGACTGGTGATGACCTGATCGCAATGCCCGTGCTGCCAATACTCGCTGAGCGCTTGATGCAACTGCTCCCGATCCCGGCCGATGGCCACGGCCCGGTGATTGAGGGGGGCACGGTGGAATGCGGCGGAGTGCAGGATGTCGTCCAGCTCGACGTTGCTCGCCTGCAGACGCTCGCTGTAGCGGTGGGAAAGCTCCTTGAGTGCTCCGGGGCTGCGCGCGGAGAAGGGCAGGTACAGCGGCGCGTCTTGGCTGCGAGCCGCAGAGGTAACGGTGGCCGGCTCAGTGTCTGGCGCGGAGCGCAGCACCACGTGGGCATTGGTGCCGCCAAAACCGAACGAGTTGACGCCTACCAGAAATGCTTCGCCCGGTTTGGCCAGTTGAATGGGCCCAGCGGCCAGTTGGATCCCCCATTCTTCGAAGGGAATGTCGGGGTTGGGCGTTTCCAGGTTGCCCAGTTCGAAGGCTTCGCGATGTTGCAGGGTCAGCACCGCCTTGATCAGACTGGCAATACCGGCGCCGGCCTCAAGGTGGCCGATGTTGCTTTTGATCGAACCCAGGACCACACGGTCGCCGCCGGTGCGGCCCTTGCCATAGACCGAACCGATGGAGCGCGCCTCGATTGGGTCGCCTGCCGCGGTCCCGGTACCGTGGCATTCGACATAACGCACCTGGGCCGGATCAATGTCGAAACGCGTGCAAATGTCCTGGATCAAGGCACCCTGCGCTTCAGCGCTGGGCATCGAGATGCCCGGGGTGCGCCCGTCGGAGTTGACGCCGGCGCCCTCGACCGTGGCCAGGATCGTGTCGCCATCGAGCAACGCTTGCTCAAGGGCCTTGACGATCACCACGCCACCGCCTTCGCCGCGCCCGTAACCATCGCCACGGGCGTCGAATGACTTGCACTGTCCATCGCGGGAGAGGAAGTGGCCCTTGCACATGCCAATGGGGTACTCGGGGCGCGTCATGATGTTGGCCCCGCCTACCACCGCCATGTCGCACTCGCCGGACCAGATATCGTTGCAGGCATAGCTGAATGCGACGAGCGAAGAGGAACAGGCGGTGTCGATCGACAGGCTTGGGCCGCGCAGGTTGAATGCGTGGGACAACCGGTTGGCCAGCATCGTCATCATCATCCCGCTGGGGGTGTTGGCGTTCTGTCGGGTGCGGTTGGCGAAGTGGGTCATGGTGATCATTTGGTCCAACATGAAACCGCCGACATAGACGCCGACTTTACGACCCGAATGTGCCGGCAAGTCCAGGCCGGCGTTCTCGAAAGCTTCCCATGTTAGTTCAAGTAACAAACGTTGCTGTGGGTCAATGTTTTCCGCAACACTTGCTGGTAAGTCAAAGAACTCAGCATCCATTGAGCGAATATCGTGTTGTAGGAAGTTTCCTTTTTCTACGTAGGCCTTACCTTTTGAGGCCTCATCGCTAGAGTAGTAGCGTGCCATGTCCCAACGCTCTTCAGGGACCGCCCCCGCGGTAACGCGGCGCTCTCTGAGTGCGCCAAGCAATTTGTCTAAGTTATTGATATTTCCGGGTAAATTGCAAGACATCCCTACGATGGCGATCTTTCTCATGATCTAAGTTGTCCTTAACTATTTATTTGATTTCGATTTTAGAGTGGTAAGTTTCTCTACTAGTTGAGTGATGTTGAACTTACCTGGGCGTAAACCTAGCACAGGATTTTTTTTGTAAATTCTGAATTGATATTTTAAGAAAAATCTTGGTGGTGTGTAGGAAATATACTTGCTGTTTTGTAGTTGTGATCTTGCAAGAAATAAATAGAGTCGAATGTTCTACATGGCTGAGTAGTATCGATTTTCCAGGGCCTGAGGCGCACTTGAGCGTCGGGGGCCGAGCAGGGAGCTGGAGCCGGAGCTGGCGAAGGGATCAAGACGGGGGAGGGGACTCGTCAGCAGTCTTGCCCGTGAACGGGCGCATTCGAGGCGGGGGCAGCTACAGATTTATCAGTGCGGCAGTGCTGCTTTGCCGGGCACGGTCAGCTTTCGCTGACCGTGGTTTTTGTCGTCTCAGAGACTGCGGGTCAGGCCAAAACGCTTCATCAACCCCTTCTCCAGCAGACCCTTGGGCAGCAGGTTGGCCAGCAGCGGCAAGGCGCGGCTGCCATTGCCCAGGCGTACCAGGCGTGGCGGATTGTCCTGCTGCACGGCCTTGAGCAAGCCGGCGGCGAATTCTCTGGCTGGGGTCGGCTTGTCCTGGGAGGCCTTGGCCCGGGAGCGGATGCCCTCGCGCAGCGGCCACCAGGGCGAATGTTCGTTGAGCAGCTGTTCGGCTTCATGCCCGGCGTTCTTGGCGAAGCTTGAAGCAATGGCCCCGGGCTGCACTTCCATGACGCGGATGCCGAACGGCGACAGTTCCATGCGCAGGGCATCGCTCAAGGCGTGCACTGCGGCTTTCGAGGCGCAGTAGGCACCGGCAAAAGGCGTCACCAGCACCCCGGACACACTGCCGATGTTCACCACCAGGCCGCGGCTGCGGCGCAGCACCGGGAACATCGCCCGAGTCACCCCGACCACCGAGAACACATTGGTTTCGAACTGGCGTTGCATCGCTTCCACGCCACCATCCAGCAACGGGCCCATGGCGCCGTAGCCGGCGTTGTTGATCAGCACATCGAGGCCGCCGTACTGCTGGTTGATCTCCTCGCTCAAGGCGCCCAAGGCCGGGCCGTCATTGACGTCCAGTTGCACGGCCTTGAAACCGGCCGCTTGCAGGGCAGAGACGTCCTCGGCCTTGCGGGCGGTGGCGAGTACGGTGAAACCGGCGCCCTTGAAGGTGTCCGCCAGGGCGCGGCCGATGCCGCTGGAACAACCGGTGATCAACGCTACGGGCATGGCGCGGTCCTTGTGCTGGGTGAGGGAGGGGGTGAATCAGTCGGAGAAACTACCCTGTAAACGCTCGGCGCGAAACTCCAGGGTTTGCGGGCGATAGCCGGGGCGCAGCGGCGGCAGGGGCAAGCAGTCCTGCCAGTTGGCGCCGGCCTGCAACTCGCCGGGGCCACGGTAGCGCGGGGCACTGTACTGGTTGTCGGCGAGGTTGACCGTATCCCCCGGGGCATAGGCGGCGACCCGCCAGCGCAATTCCACCAGGGGCACCTTGTTGCCGTTGTTCAGCTTGACCTGCAATGGACGGTCGGCGGGGCAGTGCTCCGGGGCGTAGCTCAGGCGCAACTCCAGGCGCGCCAGTTGCTGGGCTTCGCGGTTGTCCAGCCAGACCACCCAGCAGGCCACCAGGGCCAGGCCGAAAGCGGCAGCCAGGGACACGGGAAGGGCTTTGGCGGGGTAGCGCAGAAGCAGGATCAGCCAGGTGATGACCAGCAGAACGCCGATGAACATGACGCGAGCCTCGGGGAAAAGGAGGGGACATCCTACCTAAGCGTAGGTGGGGTTGGCGATGGAGGGTGGCCAGGGTGTGTTTTAGCCCAACGTTCTGGACGTAAAATTATTGTGGATAATATAAGGTCTGTTATTGGTGTTTTTTAACTATAATGGATCATATGTTGTCCATAGTTTGGCGAAATATCCAACAGGCCGGAGGCAGGCGCAGCGTCATGTCCCTTACTCGTTTCATGTACACCCCGTCCGAGATCACGGCCGAGATCGGAAAAAACGCACAGGCCCTCAGGTTGTCAAAAAACCTGTCGCGCAAAACCCTGGCCGAAAAATCCGGGGTGCCCGCCTCGACCATCAAGCGTTTCGAGCTGCAGGGGGCCATCTCCCTTGAGTCGATGGTGCTGATTGCGGCGGCTTTGGATGAACTCGATCCGTTGCTCAAGTTGTTCAAGCCACCTTCGCCAAACACGCTGTTTGAGCTGCAAAACTCAAAACGCCAGAGGGGCACCCGATGACTGGACGAGGCACCAGGAAATACCAGCCGATCGAGCAATTGGGCGTCTTCATGCATGGGCGGCAGGTGGGGGTGCTGAGCTGGAATCGCCAGGGCTGCTACTTCACCTACGCCAGGGACTGGTTGAGCCGGGGCTTCAATCTGTCGCCGCAACTGACCTTCGACGAGAAGCCGCAGCAACCCGATAGCCAAGTGTTCCTGGGCATTCATGGAGCCTTCGCCGATTCCCTTCCCGATGATTGGGGCTTGCTGCTGATGAAGCGTTTTTTCACGGCGGAGTATGGATCGCGGGTCGCCAATGGCCTGACTCAACTCGATCGGCTTGCCTACATTGGCAACCGTGGGATGGGCGCCTTGGAGTATTACCCCATGACGGAAAAAGTGCAGCGCGAACCCATCAGCCTTTCACTGCTGTACCAGGCTTCGGTCCAGGTCCAGGTGGGGGAAACGGTTGAAGTCCTGAAGGCACTGCGGATTGCCGGTGGCTCGCCAGGTGGCGCCAGGCCCAAGGCAGCCGTTGCCCTTTCGCCGGACCTGTCCCATGTGGTTTCGGCCTTTGAACCCTTGCCGGAGGGCTACGCGCACTGGATCGTGAAGTTCAGGGCCCTGCAGGAACCCTGGTCCATGGGCGCTATTGAATATGCCTACGCCCGCATGGCCCGTGCCGCCGGGGTCGATATGGCCCATTGCGAGCTGATCACCGTGCCCTCGGAGCAGGGGTGGAACGAACGCTTCTTTGCCTCCCGGCGCTTTGATCGCCAGCACAACGAGAAAGTCCACATGATGACCGCCGCCGGGATTCTGCATGCGGACTTCAGAGTTCCAGGCCTGGACTACAAGGACTTGCTGCGCCTGACCTTTGCGCTGACCAAGAGTGCCAAGGAAGTGGAGAAAATGGCCCGGCTCATGGTGTTCAACGGCCTGGCGCACAACTACGACGATCACGCGAAGAACTTCGCTTTTCTCTACGAAGAGGGGCAGGGCGGCCTGGAGGGGCAGTGGGTTCTCGCACCCGCGTATGACCTGACCTTCTCCACCGGCATGGGCGAGCACACCACCGCGTTCGACGGCCAGGGGCGTCCGTCCCGCAAGGCAATCAGGCGCTTGTGCGCGGACTACAAGTTTCTCAAGCCGGATGACTACATCGACCAGACGCTGGAGGCGCTGGGCAATTGGAAAACGCTGTTTGCCGAACTGGGTATTCTGCAGGCCGATGGGCAGGAGATCTTTGAAACGCTTGAAGATGTTCATGCCAATCTTTAGCGCCGCGACCAGGGCTGAAATGGGTGTAGTAACGATGCACAGGTCAGCTCCTTGTAGCCGCTGCCGCAGGCTGCGAACGACCGCGCAGCGGGCGCAGGGGGCTCAAGACCGCTGAAGGTCCTTCGGCCCTTTTCGCAGCCTGCGGCAGCGGCTACAAAAAAATCCCCCTGTCCAACCGCCTGCGGATAGGGGACGCAGGCGCCTGGAAGGGGGTTGAAAGGACTCGCTGATAACGGCGCTTTGCCTTTGCTCGCAGCTTGCCGCTTGAAGCCTGTCGCTGTTACTGGGCGATGGTCTTCACCGAGACGCCACGTTCCACCGGGGTGGAGCGGCCGTAGATATCTTCAAAGCGCTCGATATCGTCTTCGCCCAGGTAGCTACCCGATTGCACTTCGATGATCTCCAGCGGGATCTTGCCCGGGTTGCGCAGGCGGTGCACCGAGGCAATCGGGATGTAGGTGGACTGGTTCTCGGTGAGCAGGAACACGTTCTCGTCACAGGTGACTTCGGCGGTGCCGCTGACCACGATCCAGTGTTCGGCGCGGTGGTGGTGCATCTGTAGCGACAGGCAGGCCCCCGGCTTGACCGAGATGTGCTTGACCTGGAAGCGCCCGCCCATGTCCACCGAGTCGTAGGAGCCCCACGGACGGTAGACCTCGCAGTGGTTCTGGGTCTCGCTGCGGCCCTGTTCGTTGAGGGTGTTGACCATCTGTTTCACCCCTTGGACCTTGTCCTTGTGGGCGATCATCATGGCGTCCTTGGTTTCCACCACGACGATGTTTTCAAGGCCGATCACCGACACCAGCTTGCCGTTGCCGTGGATCATGCAGTTCTTGCTGTCCTGGATCACCACATCGCCCTTGCTGACGTTGCCGTTGGCGTCTTTTTCATGCACGTCCCACAGCGACGACCAGCAGCCGACATCGCTCCAGCCAGCGGTCAGGGGCACCACGCAGGCGCGCTGGGTCTTCTCCATCACCGCGTAGTCGATGGAGTTGTCCGGGCAGCAGGCGAAGGTGGCTTCGTCGATGGTCACGGTGTCCGGGTCCTGCTGGCTGCGCTCCAGGGTCAAGAGGCAGGTGTCGTAGATGTCCGGGTCGTGTTTCTTCAGCTCTTCGAGGAAGCGGCTGGCGCGGAACAGGAACATGCCGCTGTTCCAGAAATAGCCGCCGGCCTGGACAAACTCGGTGGCGCGTTTTTCGTCGGGTTTTTCGACGAAGTGCGAGACCCGGCTGACCCCCTCCGGGAGCAGCGCATCGTTGGTGGACTTGATGTAGCCGTAGCCGGTTTCCGGCTTGGTTGCCGGGACCCCGAACAGCACCATTTCGCCACGCTCGGCGGCCACGGTGGCCAGGGCCAGGGCGCGTTGCAGGGCTTTCTGGTCGTCCAGGACGTGGTCGGCGGGCAGTACCAGCATCAGCTCGTCGCGGCCTTCGTTGACCAGCATCATCGCGGTCAGGGCCACGGCCGGGGCGGTGTTGCGGCCGAAGGGCTCCATGAGGATGCGCTGGGATTCGAGCTTACGGGCCGCCAGTTGCTCGTTGACGATAAAGCGGTGGTCCTTGTTGCAGACCACGATGGGGGTATCCATGCCTTCGAACACCAGCCGCTCCAGGGTCTGCTGGAACAAAGTGTGTTCGCCGGTCAGGGCGAGGAACTGCTTGGGGAATTGCTTGCGCGAAAGCGGCCAAAGACGTGAGCCGCTACCACCTGACAAGATCACCGGAATCATGTTGTTACTCCTTCAAACATCGTATGGGTTAGAGCTACTGCGTTCTGTCGTTTCACTCTTGTTTTTGTTGCGTGCCCGGATGCTCGCCGCGCCCCTGTAGGAGCTGGCTTGCCAGCGAAGGCGTCCTCAAGGGCCCCTTCGCCGGCAAGCCGGCTCCTACAGGGGGACGGGAAAGGCATCCGGAAATTCGTTAGCGGGTCGAGACGGGGCGCTTGACCCAGACCGGCGACAGGCTGCTGCCGTTGCCGGTGACGTAGAGCACCGCCGCTTCGCCGCGCTCCAGGGCCACGGGCTTGAGGTCGCTGACCTTTTTCTCGCCGTCATACAGAGCGAAGCTGACCTTCACCGGGTTGATTTCGCGCTCGCCGCGGCCTTTGGCGGCCACGGCCTTGACCACGTCGGTCTTGCCGTCGGCGGTCTTCAGGGTCAGGGCCTGGTCGCTGAGGTTCTGCACCCGCACCAGGGATTTCTGCTTGTTCTTGAACGGTGGTTCTTCGATCAGTTGCGGCTGGCCGCTGGCGTTGTTGACCAGGGTGTAATAGTGATCGGCGGCCAGTTTCACCGGCACGCTCTGGCTGCCCACCTTGGCGGTGTAGTCGCCGCCGGGCATGAAGCTGAAGTCGCTGCTGGCCAGGGGCGCGACGTCATTGACGTTGGTGCTGCCCACCGTGGCGCTGACTTCGCTGTTGCTGGCGTTGTACAGGCGCACGAAGGTCGAGCCCTTGGGCGCGGTGGGGCCGTACAGGGCGGCATCGCCACCGGCGAATACCGGAGCTGATAGCAGGCCCAGGCCCGCGGCCAATACGGCAGCTTTCAGGGATTTGGCAGCGAGACGACGAGGAGTAGTAGTGAAAGTCATGAGTGTTACCTCTTTTCAGTTTTGCGCCCGGTCGGGCGTCTCGGATTTGTTGAGTACAGCTACGTTCTGTTGGCGAGCACCGGCTTGCTTGAGCTCTGCGACCCACTGCGGGTCGGCGTCGCCGATTTCGTTGTTCACAGGCAGATAGCGTTCAGGGAATTCCCAGATCAGCACCTGGGGCGGGTTGTTCTTGAAGTCGTCGCTTTTCAGGTAGCTGAGCATCGGCAGGATCGGGCCGTGGCCGTCTTCGGCGTAGCTCAGCACGTCGCTGTGCAGGGCCTGTTTCAGGGCGCCGACGAAGTTCCAGCTGGGGTTGGCGCTGTAGCTGGTGCCCACCAGGGTCACTGGCACTTCGCGGTCGGCAAACAGCGCGTCGTCGGCGGCCGGCTGCTCTTCGCTGGCCCGGGTCACGCGCTTTTGCAGGGGCTCTTCGGCCGGCATCAGGTTTTCGAACAGCGGGTCCAGGGGCAGGAAGCGGCGCAGGTCGCCCTTGTGTTCCACGGTCTCTTGGGTCTCGGTGACGAAGCGTTGTGGCTGACCGCTGAGCGGGGTCTTGGCGGCGATGGTCAGGGCCAGTTGGCGGGCGACGATCTCGGCGCCGGCGGGGGTCCAGTGGGTGTCGGTGCGCAGGAACACTTGCTGGCCCTGTTGCTTGGCCTGTTGCAGGGGGCCCAGCAGGTCGGGGGCAAGGATCTTGTCGGCGGCGACCCGGGAGTGGAAGTCCTGGTAGAGGTTGGCGTGGATGCGCGCCGGGCGCACTTTGTCCATGTGTTCCGGGTACAGGCGCACCTTGGCCGGAACGATCGCCATCACCAGCTTCACCCCGTGCTCCTTGAGGATCTGGCGCACGCCTTCCACCAGGGCGTAGTTGCCCTGCAGGTTGAGCTCCTCGTTGACCACGGGGTTGAACTCTTCATCGCTGTACAGCCACTGGTCACGGCCCAGCACCACTCCCGGGCGCCCTTCGTTGAACAGTTTGAAGTCCAGGGCGGCCCAGAGGTTGGTGCCCAGGCGCTTGATCGGGAACTGGTCGTCGTAGTGGGTTTCCACCGCCTTGGCCCAGCGCCCGTTGAGCACGGTGGCGTCGTTGTTGGTACTGAAACCGAAGAAGCTGCGCGCCGACCACAACCCCAGCACCAGCAGAGTCAGCAGGAACAGGGCGATGTAGAACACACGTAATGAGCGGGTCATGGGCAGATCCCTCAGAACTGGAAGTAAAGGAACGGCGAGAAGCTTTGCGCCGAGAGTTTGAGAATCGAGGCAATGAACAGCAGCAGCACCAGGGCGCGCATGGCGTAGCGCGACCAGTCGGCAGTCCAGTAGGCCGGCTGCACCTGGGCCTCGGTGCCGACGATGTAGCCCGGCTGGTGAATGCTGCCGGGGTTGTCCCCGGGCACCGCCTTGATCAGGCCGGGCTGGGCGCTGGCCGGGCCGTCGTCGGCGGTAGTGACCTCGGGCTTGGCCTTGACCGGCGCCGGGTTGCGGTACAGGTCACGCAGGCCGAAGAACGCCAGGGTGGCGTAGGCCAGGATCAGGGTCGCCACTTGCAGGCCGGTGAGGCTGGCGCGGTTGAGTTCCGACAGCGACCAGTCGCCAAAGCTGAACATCGCGCCGTACATGCGGCCTGCTACGTGCAGGTTCTCGGCGCGGAAGATCACCCAGCCCATCACCACCAGCAGGAAGGTCAGGGCCCAGCGCACCGGGTTCAGGCTGCGCGGCGTGGTGTTGATGCCCAGGGCCTTTTCGATGGCCAGCCACATGCCGTGCCAGGCGCCCCAGACGATGTAGGTGAAGTTGGCGCCGTGCCACAGGCCGCCCAGGAGCATGGTCAGGAACAGGTTGCGGTAGGTGATCAGGGTGCCTTTGCGGTTGCCCCCCAGGGTGATGTACAGGTAGTCCCGCAGCCAGGTAGAGAGGCTGATGTGCCAGCGCCGCCAGAACTCGGTGATCGACTGGCTGATGTAGGGCTGCTTGAAGTTTTCCATGAAGCGAAAACCCATCATCAAGCCCAGGCCGATGGCCATGTCGCTGTAGCCGGAGAAGTCGAAGTACAGCTGCGCGGTGTAGGCCAGGGCGCCGAGCCAGGCATCGCCCGTGGTGGGGTTGTGCAGGGCGAAGCAATGGTCGGCGACCACCGCCAGGGTGTCGGCGATGAACACTTTCTTGATGAAGCCCTGCATGAACCGCGTGCAGCCTTCGGAGAACTTGTCCAGGGTGTGGGTGCGGTTGTTGAACTGGTCCGCCAGGTCACGAAAGCGCAGCACGGGGCCGGCGATCAGGTGCGGGAAGATCGCCACGAACGCCGCGAAGTCGATCAGGTTGCGGGTGGCCGGGGTGTCGCCGCGGTAGACGTCGATGATGTAGCTGATGGACTCGAAGATGTAGAACGAGATACCGATCGGCAGCAGCACGTGGGTCAGGATGAACGGCTCAAGCCCCATGGAGGTCATGATGGCGTTGATGCTGTCGACGCCGAAGTTGGCGTACTTGAAGTAGCCGAGGATGCACAGGTCCACCGCCACCCCCAGCAGCAGCCAGCGCTGGGCGGGTTTGGTCCTGACACCGGCGGCGCCGACTTTCAGGCCGATCCAGTAGTTCCACAGGGTGACCCCGGCGAACAGCGCCAGGAAGTCCACGCGCCACCAGGCATAGAACACATAGCTGGCGATCAGCAGCAGCAAGTTGCGATAGCGTTGCCCGCTCAAGTAGTACAAGCCGAGAAAGATCGGCAGGAACAGGAACAGGAACACATTGGATGAGAAAACCATCCCGATCTCTCCATGTTTAACCAATAGTCAGAGGCCGGAGCCCCCCCAAACCCCCCACTGAAAAAACGTGGGAGGCGTACTGCATTCATGACGCTCTCTGTAGCCGCTGCCGAGGCACGAGGCTGCGATGGGCTGCGAAGCGGCCCCTGGGGGCGGTCCTGCGGACCGCGTCGCAGCCTCGTACCTCGGCAGCGGCTACAGGTTCAGGTGCTACGGGTTTGTGCTGCCCTTTTCATGGGCCGGGTCGTAGACCTTGGTCAGGTCGCCACCCAGGCGGAAAGTCTTGAACGGCTGCATCTTGTGCTTGCGCTCCAATGTCTCCGGGGCGCAGGTGTAGAGGCTGCAGTAGGGTTCCAGCCAGGCGAATTTCGAGTCGACCTTGAGGTCGGTCATGTCCTGCTGCTTGCCGTTCTTCTTTTCGAAGGTGTCCGGGTCCTTGACCCCGGCCAGCACCCGCTCGCCCAGGCGCTTGAGGGCGCTGTTGTTCTCCTGGCGCAGGTCGACGCCGTTGACCTGGGCGAAGCTGGCGATCATTGCCAGCGGCGGCAGGGCGTAGTTGTGGTAGGCCAGGGCCCGCTGCTGGCGCTTGAGTTCGTTGGGCAAGAAGCCGTCGGCATCGACCTGGTTGGCGCCGACCTTGTATTCCTTGACCGCCCAGTCGAACAGGTCGCGGCGGTTGGTGGCCACGGCGGTGGCCATCACCGACCAGGCGGCCCAGTAGGAGTGGTTGTTGGTCTTGTCCAGGGGCAGGTTGTCCCAGTCGCTGACCACCTGGTCGGCCATCTTGCTGAACCAGGCCTCGATCTTCTGTGCCTGTTCCTGGTGGGTGGCCAGGGGGTGGGAGTCGGAGAACTTCAGCCGCAGGTAGGCCGAGGCCATGCTGCCCAGGGCCCATTTGCGCATGGACTTGCCGGTGTGGTTGAAGTCCTTGGACATCAGCGCATCGGCCTGGGCCCAGGCGCTGAGCCAGGCGAGGGTGCAGTCCAGCTGTTCAGCACGGCCGTCGCGCATGAACTGCATGACCCGCTTGCTGGTGCCGCGCTCGATCTTGGTGATGTCCGCGGTGGTGTCACGAAAGGCCTGTTCGGACTGCACGTTGAGGGTCGCCCGGGCCTTGTCCGAGCCTTCGTACTTGCTGCGAAACTGCAGGGCGCCGGTGTAGGGCGCCGGCATGGCGTCGCAGCCCTCGCTGTTGTCGCCGCTCTTGAACTTGTCCACCGGGGCGTAATAGCCCTGGGGCGGGCGCAGCGGCGCGGCGGCCTGGGCGCTGCCGGTGACGATGGCCAGCCCCAGCAGGCTGGGTATCAACAAGCGTTTCAAGTCTGTGCTTTGCATAGGTAACCTCATTGCCCGATCTGCGCGGTGCGTTGCTCGGCGCTCGGGAATACGTTGCGTTTGCAAATTTTCGCTTCGACCTTCTGCCCCGCAGTGCCCGCTTCCGGGCCCTGGATCTCGACCGCCAGCAGGTTCTGCGAGGCCCAGTCTTCGTCGGTGCGCAGTTCGAAGGCGAAGCGCCCGTCGGTGTCGGACGTTTCCGGTTTTTCGATCTTGATGTCCTCGTGGCGCCCGTTCATGTACCAGAGGGTGGCTTGCAGGGTTTTCACCGAGGTGTCGGCGAAGCGGATGTCGACCTGATGACCGCTGTTGCGCAGGTCCATGTTCTTGCTGTTGACCAGCAATTCGTTCTTGCCGGGCTTGAGGGTGGTGCTGCCGGTCATCTGCGCGTCCTTGCCCTCGCAGCCGTTGTCCAGCAGGGCCATCATCTGCCGGTAGATGGTTTCCTGGTCCAGGCGGTACAGCGGCGAGAATTCCCAGATGAGGATCTTCGGCGGGCTCTTCTGGAATTCGTCGCTGCCCAGGTACTGCAGCATCGAGCCTTCCAGGCCGCCGCCGGGGAAGGCGACGTTGAGGATGTCGGCACCGATGGCCTCTTCCAGGAAGCCGGCGAAGTTGTAGTTCTTGCCACTGTGGCTGGTGCCCACGAGGGTGATCTGCGGGTTGCCGGAGTCGCCGAACAGGTCGCCGTCGCCAGCCTCGCCCTTGGGCTCGGTGGTGAACTGGTCCATGTACTGGATGGCGTAGCTGGTGCCGCACAACTGGCCGGCCATGTTGTGCAGGGTGCCGGTCTTGCCCATGCGCCCGGACTTGTGGGTTTCGAATTCACGCCGTGGAATGTCGGCAAAGGCCGGCAACTGCTTGACCTTGTCGGCGACGATCTTCGCCGTGCGCTGGGCGCCATAAGGGGTCCAGTGCTGGTCGCCGCGGAAGTAGAAGTCGTGGGCCGGCAGGGTATCGGGCAGTTGTTCGTTGGTCAGCGGCGAGAGGTCCGGCACCACGTAGCCCATCTGCGCGAAGCGCCCGAGCATGGCCTTGTAGTTGCTCAGCGCCTTGTCATAGTCGAAACGGGCTTTCTCCGCCGGGTTGAGCTTGTTGCGGTTCACCAGGCCGCGGGTCGGCTGATAGACCACCACCAGTTCCACGCCCTTGCTCTTGAAGGCTTCGTGCAACTGCTTGAGGCGGCGGTAGCCTTCGGGAGTGGTGTTGAACTCGGTGCGCAAATCTTCCTGGGTACGGAACAACCAGTCGCCCTGGGCTTGCACCAGGGTGGTGAAGTTCTGCTGGTAGCGGGTCACGTAGTTCTTTGCGTCGTGGGCGGCCGGGCACAGGTTGCAGCACGGCTCGGCCTTGAAGTTCGGCGCGGCGCTCGTGGCGCTGGTTTCGTCGGCACGGGCGCCGGCGCTGGCGGCGAGAATCCCCGCGGTCAGGGCCGACAGGCCCAGGAGTTTGATCCAGTGTGGGTGCATGAAAGTCATCCTCAATCCCGCAATTCGGTCTGGCGTTCGACGGGGTCGATCAACACGGCTTTCTGCTGGCGCACCAGCAGGTCGAGAATTTCATCCTGGCGCTCGCCCAGGACCCCGGAGAAGCTGATGCCGCTGCTTTTGGTCGGCGCCAGCATGGAGACCCGGTACAGCTCCACGCTCAAGGGGGAGTCGATGGACATCGGCCCGCTGCCGTTGGCGGCCAGCTCGCCGCCGACCACGATCAGCGAGACCTGGGCGTCGAACGGGTCGAGCTTGATGTCGCGGTCGGTGTCGGAAAGGTCCTTGATGTGGCCGTAGACCCCGGTCAGGCCGTTGGCCATGGCGATGTTTTCGTACAGGCGGATGTTCACGCTGTTGCGAATGCGGATGCCGTGGCGGCGGTTGCTGATCACCTTGTTGCCGTAGATCAGGTTGTCGGCACTCTCGTAGAGGGTGATGCCGTCGGTGTGGTTGCGGTAGATCTCGTTGTAGGCGATCAGGTTGTTGACGCTGTTACGGTCGATCACCAGCCCGGAGAGGTGGTTGTCGTAGCTGCGGTTGTTGAAGATGAAGCTGTCGTTCACTTCCCGGGAAATGATGATGCCGTGCTTCTTCTTGGTGCCGTGGACGGTGTTGTCGGCAATGATCAGGCCATGGGAACGGTCGTGGGGGTCGATGCCGTAGACGATGTTGTCCTTGTAGGTGTTGCCCTTGAGCACGAAGTCCCGGGTCTCGTAGCAGTAGAAGCCGTACCACATGTCCGAGAACGTCGAGCCGACGATCCAGCCGGTGGGCTCGGGGCGCTTGAGCACTTTGGCCATGTTCGGCGTGTACTGGGAAATACTCACCCCGTAGGACTTGGAGTTGGCGTAGCCGAAGCTGGCCATCGTGCTGTTGACGATGTAAGTCTCGGTGCCGCCCCAGGCCAGCAGGAACGGGCGGAATTCCTTGGGCGAGCGGAAGGTCGCCGGGCCGTTGTCCTTTTCGCGCCAGCCCGTGACCTTGGTGTCACGCACGAACAGCTGGCCATCGTTGACCAGGAACGAGCCGCTTTCCTGGGACAGGCGCAGCTCCTGGGTCTGTTTGTCGATTTCCAGGATGCCGTGGCGGCCGACGACGATGGGCAGGCGGGCGAGGTAGACCCCGGGCGCGGTTTCGCTGATGTACTGCTTGGGCAGCTTGCCCACCAGTTCCTTGAGGTTGACGTAGCCGTCGTCGATGAAGATCGCCTGGGGTATGCCGTGCTGGCGCACCACCCATTCGGCCATCTTGTTGTCACCGCCGATAAAGTCCTTCAGGGCGTCTTCCTGCATCATCCGGCGCACGCTGATCTTGCCCGGCTTGCTGCGCACGATCTTCGCCGCGGCCGCCTCGGCGGTGTAGCCGGAGAGGTCGGGCAGGGTCGGCTTGGCCAGGGCCAGGGGCTCGATGGGAGCACTGCTGACGGTGTAGGTCTTGGCCTGTTGCAGCTCCTTGGCGATGATCGGCGCCTTGGCCGTCTCGGCAGTGGCGAAGGCGCTGCTGCTGGCCAGCAGCAGGGCGCCGGCCAGGAGGCTCAGGGAGCCTCTGGACAACGGGCTCTGGAGAGTTTGAGTAGGCATGTCGGGCACTCCTTTAGCGGCTTGCATCAGAAGCGCCAGATCACGTCGATAAAGGCGCGGTGCATGTAGGAGTCGACCTCTTTGCCGTAGGCGTCGCCGGGCTTGAACACGCCACCGCGCAAACGCACCAGGGCCGAAGGTTCATCGATCGACTGGCTCAGGGCCGCGGGCAACAGGCCTTGCTTGAAGTACTTGGTGACCACCAGGTCCATCTCCTGGCCGAGGTCCTTCTTGCCATCCATGAGCGGCAGCGAGGTGCTGCTGAGCAGGGCGCCGGTGGTGTCGTCGTAGTTGTTGTCCACTGCGTTGATGCCGTTGCTGCCCACCGGTTTGTTGCCGTCCACACGCCAGAACTTGTGGTAGACCAGGCTGGCGTCGTAGTCCTCGCGCAGTTGCCAGGAACCGAACAGGGTGGCGCTCTGGGTGTTGTTCATTTCGCCCCGGAAGGCTTCGCCGAAGCGGTGCACCCGGGAGCGAGTACCGGTGTAGTTGGAGCGGTTGCTTTGCAGGCCGTTCTGTTCGTACTCGGCGCTGGCCCGGGCATAGGCCGCGCCCACTTGCCAGTTCGGGTCAAGGCGCAGGCGCACGCCCAGGTCGGTGGCCCAGCCGTTGAGGTTGTCCCCGCGCTTGGCTTGGGTCGGGCGGCTGCCATCGGCGTTCAGCGGGTTGACCGTATCGCGGTCGCCGCGCATGCCGGTGAGGCTGGCCCAGTAGTTGACGGTATTGGTGTTGCGCCAGTTAAAGGCGTCGCTGTTGGCTTCCAGGCCGAGCCAGGTCAGGTCGCCGTTTTCCTTCTTGTCCAGCGGGTCGCTGGCCACGCCGGGCTGGGCATAGTCGAGCTTGCCGTCGTCGTGGGTGTGGTGGGCGCGGATGCCCACCCACTGGCCGGGCGTCCACTGGTAGGCGGCGTCGGCGTACAGGTGCAGGCGGTCCTTGTCCTTGGGTGCCAGCTCCTTGAGGTCGGTGCGGTATTCACTGAAGCGCTCGGCGGCCCCCAGGTTGGCCCGCAGCAGGGTGGTGTCGAAGGTCCAGTTCAGCGCCTCGATGTTGGTGTCGCGCCATTGCCCGTCATCGTTGCGCAGGCGCTGGCGGCCGAACTTCAACTGCTCGCCGGGGTAGGCGGTGAAGCCGCTGTAGCCGACCCAGAACTCGCGCATGGCCAGGTAGTTCTTCTTGGTCTTGCGGTCATCGTTGCTGGACTGCTGGCTGGCGTCGTCGCCGGACTGTTGCAGGGTGTCGGTTTCGATCACGTCGCTTGCGGCCACTGCCTGGCCCATGGCGTAGGCGCTCCAGTTGCCGCTTTCGCCATAGACCCAGGGCCGCAGGTCGAGGCCGATGCCGTTGACGTCGCCACCGCCCTGGGTGCCCAGGTCGCGATCGTCCTCGGACTGGCCGGTGATCTTCACTTCCAGGCCGAAGTTCTTGGTGTCGGTGATGGCCGCCAGGGTCGGGGTGGACCAGATCATGGCAAAACCCAGGGCCATGCCCAGTTTCGACAGGCACAAGCGCTTGCCTGTGGTTGTGGCGGCGGGGTGTGCCCGGTCGCGCAGGCCGGTGTGGCGAGCGCTTCGCGCTTGGTCGCAGCCTGCGGCAGCGGCTACAGGGGCGGTGTTGAATGGGATGGACTTCATAGGGATTCCTCGCCGTCTTCTTCCTGCAGCGCGTGCAGTTGCAGCGTGTTCTGGGTCAGGGCTCCGCGTACCGCCTGCTCCTGTTGCAGCAGGCGCTGGGCTTCGGCGCGCTGGCCGGGGGGCAGTTGTTGATCCAGCAGCTGGGCCAGTTCGTTGGCCTGTGGGGTGTCCTGGGCCTTGGCCAACTGGCTGAAGACGTAGGCGTTGACCGGGTTGGGCGCGGTGCCGCGGCCCTGGGAAAACAGCTGGGCAATGGCGAAGTCGGCGCTGTTCTGGCCGTTGCGGGCAGCCGTCAGCAGGTGGTCCAGGGCTTTTTGCGGGTACACCTGGCCCAGATAGCCACGGCGGTAGATCTGCCCCAGGTAGTAGTCGGCGGCGACTTCGCGGCCCACGGCTTTCTGGAAGTGCGCCTCGGCCACCTTGGCGTCCGCCGGCACCCACTTGCCTTCGTAGTAGAGCTTGCCCAGCAGCAGTTCGGCCCGGGGCTGGTCGGCGGCGCGGCCGTTCTCCAGGTATTCCATCATCTTGTCGACGTCACCCAGCTCGGGGAAGTCGTAGAGCAGTTGCGCCAGACTGACCCAGGAGGCCGGGTAGCCGGGGGCGACCTGTTCCAGCAGGGCCTGGGCGGTCTTTTCGTCCGGCTTGCCAAGACTGGCATCGCCCAGTACCCGGGCCACGCTGTCGACCCGCTGGGCACTGACGCTGCCACGGCTGTAGCCGGCCTGCAGTCGCTTGATCAGCTCGGCCTGCTGTTCTGGCTGGCCGCGTTTCTGGTAGACGGTGGCCAGCTCGACGTAGCAGATGTCGGTGCTGTCGAGGGCGGCCTTGCAGATGCTTTCCACCTGGTCCAGGTGCTGGTCGTAGGTGCCCTGGGTGCGGTACAGCAGGACCTGGGCCAGACCGGCTTCCGGGTAGCCGGCGGCGCGCCATTGGCTGATCTGCTGCTGGGCGTCGACGTTGGGGAAGCTGTGGGGGTATTGCAGGTACAGCATCGCCAGGGGAATCAGGGTGTTGCCTTCGCCATTGGCGAAGGCTTTCTTCAGCAGGCCTTCGGCTTCGTGCTGCTCGGCCTCGCTGGAGCCGGGCTTGGCCACCAGCAGGCGCCCCAGGCGCGCCTGGGCACGGGGCGAGGTGTCGGCTGCGGCGCGGTAGGTGGCCTCGGCCTGCTTGATCTGCGCCGGGTCGCGGCTTTCCACCTGAATGTCGGCCAGGCCCACTTGCGCTTCGCTGTAGCCCAGGTCTGCCAGTTGGCGGTAGTTCTGCTGGGCCAGGGCGGTGTCGCCGCGCTTCAGGGCCTCGTTGGCCAGGCGCTGGTCCGGCAGGCCGGCGCAACCGGCCAGGGCCAGCGCCGCGACCAAAGGCAATACCGAACCCTGTAGCCGCTGCCGCAGGCTGCGATCGAGCGCGAAGCGCTCGTGCTGGTTGTCGGGGAGCATCGAGTCGGCCGGATGGCGTCCGCTGCGCGGCCGGGCGCAGCCTGCGGCAGCGGCTACAGGGAGCTGGGTAGGCACTCTCATGGTTACAGACCCGCAGCCATGGCTTTGTCGATCAGCCAGTTCATCGACGGGCCGCGGTCGCTGCTGACTTCCACCGGGCGGCCGGCGAAGGCGCTGCTCAGGGGCGCGTCGGGCTTGATCTGTACGCGGATGTCGGAGGACAGGTCGTTGCTGTTGAGACTGGCGCTGCTGACGATGGTGCCGGTGCGCACTTCATCCTCGCCGGCGATCTGGAAGTTGACCTTGGTGCCCGGGCGCACGTCGCCGAACTGGCGGTAGGAGAACCGCGCCTCGACATTGGCCAGGCTATTGCGCGGCACCAGCTGGAAGATCACGTCGCCCTTGCTGGCGTACTGCCCGTCGGCCACCAGTTGCTGGGCCACGGTGCAGTCGCAGGGGGAGGTCAGGGTGCCGGTCATCTGCTTGCCGAACAGTTCCTCGACCTTGGCCGGTTGCAGCTGGTTTTCGTCCAGGTGGCCCTTGAGCACGTCCAGCATGCTGGTGCTGAAGCTGGCCAGGGGCGCGCCTTTGGCGACGCTGCCATCGGTCTGCACCAGGCTCTGCACGGTGCCGTCGCGCGGCATGGTGACGTTCATCCCCGGAACGTTGACCAGGCCGGCCTCGGCGTGGCTGACGAAATACATGCCGTACACCGACTTGAGGATGAAACCGAAGGCGGCAAGGCCGACGATGAAGATCCCGGCGCTGAAGGTCACCGCCCGCAGGCGCCCCAGCGGAGTCATGCCGCTGCCGCTGTCCTTGTTCTTGCGCGCCTTGGTGAAGTTGTCGCGCTGCAGGGTGGCGAGCACGTCGCCCATGCTGACGATGTCGCCGGCCAGGTGCGAGGTGATCAGGTGGCGCAGGGTGGAGATGTCCTGGGGTTCGAGGTTCTGGAACTGGCAACCGACCCGGCCGCTCTGGCGATCGAAGGAGCGGACCTGCAGCTCGACGTCCATGGCCAGGCCGAGGTTGTCGATGACAAATTGCAGGCGGCCCTTGTGCACTTCGCCCACGGTCAGCATCTGCTGCCCGGCGTTGAAGCTCAGGCCGCCGGCGGAGAGGTCGTGGACCCGCACTTCAAGAGGCTTGGCCTCGGTTCCGAAGAAGCGCAGCTTGGCCGGGATCTTGACCCGGGCGTGCTGGCGTTGGGCTTCGGATTCATGCACTACATTGACGTTCACGGCGGTGTTCATAGAGTCGATTTCCTAGTTAATTCAGGCAAGGCGGTTCAGACCATCAGCAGCAGGACAGCGACGAACACGCTGCCGGCCGAGAAGGTCATGGTCCGAGACGACCAGGTGTTGAACCAACGTTGAAAACTGGCCAGGTCGCGGGTCAGCTTGGTGTCCTGGCGGGTCCAGGATTGCTGGTCGAGGCGGAAGAACACGTAGATCTTCACCAGCGCGCCGACGATCTGGTTGTAATAGAGAATCAAGGGGTAGGCCGGGCCGATGCGGTGCCCCGAGCAGGACAGCAGCAGGGTCAGGATCAGGCGGGTAATGCCGATCCATAGCAGGTAGGCCAGGATGAAGGCGGTGCCGTACTTGAAGCTGGCGATGATCGCCACGGTCAGGCCCAGCAGCGAGGTCCACATCGACACGCGCTGGTCGAACAGCACCACGCTGGTGAACAGTCCCAGGCGTTTCATGCCCAGGCCGAGGGCCCGGGAGTTCTGCCGCAGGTTGTTGCCGTACCAGCGGAACATCAGCTTGCGGCTGGCCTTGATGAAGCTCTTCTCCGGCGGGTGCTCCACGGTGTTGATTGCCGCGTCAGGCACGTAGAAGGTGTCGTAGCCCAGGCGCATCAGGCTGAACCAGCTGGATTTGTCGTCGCCGGTAAGGAACTTGAAGCGGCCCAGGCGCCAGTGCTGCAGGGAGTCGCTTTCCACGTCGGCGATGAAGTCCGGGTCGGTGACCACGGTGGCGCGGAATACCGACATGCGCCCGGTCATGGTCAGCACGCGCTTGGACAGGGCCATGGAGCACATGTTGATGTGGCGCTGGGCGAAGCGCAGCTTGTGCCATTCGCTCATGATGTAGCCGCCGCGCACTTCGCAGAATTCGTTGGTGGTCAGGCCGCCGACATTGCCGAACAGCTGGAACCAGGGCACGGTCTTGCGTACCACGCCTTCGCCGAGCACGGTGTCACCGTCGATCACCGCTACCACGGCGCGGCTGTCCGGCAGGTGGCGGGAGATGGCACGAAAGCCGAAGGCCAGGCCATCACGCTTGCCGGTGCCGGGGATGCGCACGAAGTCCAGCTTGACCCGCTCCGGCGGGTTCATCCGCGCCCACAGGCTTTTCACCAGCAGCTCGTCGGACATTTCCACGATCGAGCAGACCACGGTGGTGGGGAAGCCGCAGTCGATGGCTTCACGGATGACCGAGCCGTAGACCTGGGCGGTGGTCAGCGCGTCGATCCGGAAGCTGGTGACCATCAGGTACACATGGGACGGGTCCGCCGCGCTGCCGAGCTTGCGCACCTTGCGCCGCAGGTGCGGGTAGACCACGTAGAGAAACAGCATGCCGCGCACGAAGTGCGTGGCACCCATCGAGTAGCGCCAGATGCCCACGGCGCCAATCAGGAAAATGAAGTCCTTGGACTGTGAGTCGAAGGTCGAGGCGGGCAGCAACAAGGCCATGCCCATCAGCAAACTCAAGTAGAACAGCCAACCGGCGGCCTGAAGCAGGCCGTGCTTTAGCCTGTGCATAATCTGCGTCCATCAAGGTCTCGGGCGAGCCTGTGGGGTGGCCCGAGGGGGGTTAAGGCAGGCATGGAGATCTGGGAGGGCCAGATCGCTGGCCAGCCAGCTCCTACGGGGATGGGGTAGGAGCCGGCTGGCTGGCGAACCCTTACCAGCAGATCCCTTCGGTACGGCCTTTGCTGCAGGTAGCCTTGGACATGAAGCCCACCAGGTCGATGACCTGCTTGCCGTGGGGCACGTCTTCGGCCAGGGCGCGGAACTTCTCGTCGCGGTTGCCGAGAATGATCACGTCGGACTTGCCGATTACCGCGTCGAAGTCCGAGTTGAGCAGGGACGAAACGTGGGGGATCTTCGACTCGATGTAGTCCTTGTTGGCGCCGTGAACCCGGGCGTACTCGACGTTGCTGTCGTAGATGCTCAGGTCGAAGCCCTTGCCGATGAGCATTTCCGCCAGTTCCACCAGCGGGCTCTCGCGCAGGTCGTCGGTGCCGGCCTTGAAGCTCAGGCCCAGCAGGGCGACCTTGCGCTTGTCATGGCTGGAAACGATGTCGAAGGCGTTCTGCACCTGGGATTCATTGCTGCGCATCAGCGAGTTGAGCAGGGGCGCCTCAATGTCCAGGGAGCCGGCGCGGTAGGTCAGGGCGCGCACGTCCTTGGGCAGGCACGAGCCGCCGAAGGCGAAGCCCGGGCGCATGTAGTACTGGGACAGGTTGAGGGTCTTGTCCTGGCAGACCACGTCCATCACTTCACGGCCGTCCACGCCCACCGCCTTGGCGATGTTGCCGATCTCGTTGGCGAAGGTGACCTTGGTGGCGTGCCAGACGTTGCAGGTGTACTTGATCATCTCGGCGACTTCGATGTCCTTGCGGATGATCGGTGCATCGAGCTCTTCGTACAGCGCTTGCAGCACATCGCCGGAGGCCTGGTCGAACTGGCCGATCACGGTCATGGGCGGGAAGTCGTAGTCCTTGATCGCGGTGCTTTCACGCAGGAACTCGGGGTTCACCGCAACGCCGAAATCCACCCCGGCCTTCTTGCCCGAGCAGTCTTCGAGGATCGGGATCACCACGTTCTTCACGGTGCCCGGCAGCACGGTGCTGCGCACCACGATGGTGTGGCGGGTGGCCTTGTCGCGCAGGACGAAACCGATCTCGCGGCACACCGATTCGATGTAGTCCAGTTCCAGGTCGCCGTTCTTCTTGCTCGGGGTACCGACGCAGATCATCGACAGGTCGGTATCGCGAATGGCCTCGGCGAAGTTGGTGGTGCCACGCAGACGAGCAGTCTGGATTCCTTGCGCCAGAAGTTCGCCCAGGCCCGGTTCGACGATCGGCGACTTGCCGGCGTTGATCAGGTCGATCTTGTCTTTGGAGATATCTACGCCAACCACTTCATGGCCCCGTGCGGACAGGCAACCGGCACATACTGCACCGACGTAACCCAAACCAAATATGCTGATGCGCATCGCATTTACCTCTGTGTTATTCACGCCATTAGATGGCCGGAGTTAATGTTTGCCAGCTGTTGTTGCGCACTCGGAAGTCCAGCGAGGTACGCTGTAGTGCCGTGTGCAGGCAGACTAAGTTCCGAGTGACTAAATAAATGCACTCAAGTTGTGCGCAACCGATCCATGTTGTTTTGACTTGCCCTTGAATGTTGCCGGCGGCTCCTGCTGCAGGCCTCTCGAGAAAAACCATCCGCGTTCCTGTGGATGGCTGGATGCCACGTAGTACGGGCTCTCCAGTTGTTTTCGAGGGCCTTGAAGGCCAGCTGTTCCTTGGCTCGTTAGGGGATAGTTGAGGTGCCTTATCTCCGTTTGTTTACCCTTTAGTTCAAGTTTGTGACTCGTTGGTCAAATCAATGTTGAAACTTGATTAGTTCCTCGTGAGTCCGTGTAAGTCATCTCCTACAACCTCGTTGAGAATCGTTACCGGTGGTATGAGCGGTGTCTGAAGGCATAGTTCCTGCCCGCTCATCCTGTTTTTCGAAATTTCTTGAAATATTGAGAAAGATGGCACTGCTCTCAAACTGATAGCACTAACGGTTTGAGCCTTTAGTTATGGGGAGTTGAAGCGAGGGGATATTTTTGTGCCACTACCGAATAAAAAAAGTGGTGCCACTACTGAAAAAAATCAGGGCTGTCGAGTGAAATAAAAGTTAGGCAAAACGCTGAAAGTTCTATGGCGCCAAGAAATTGGCTTATTAAAGGCGGGGAATGTGCGGATGATCACATTCTGGCGCGCTCGCCGGTTGGAAACGAGCGCGGCAGGGGAACGCTTTATTCCGGTGCGTGGTCGCGCAGGAATACCAGGTTGTCGGCTTTGGACTGCTCCGCGCTGAAGCGGTAGCCCTGGACGTCGAATTGCTTGAGCTGAGCGGGGTCGTTGATGCGCTCCTGGATGACGAAGCGGCTCATCAGGCCACGGGCTTTCTTGGCATAGAAACTGATGATCTTGTACTGGCCGTTCTTCAGGTCCTTGAACTCGGTATTGATGATCCGCGCGTTCAGGGCCGTGCGCTTGACTGCCGAGAAGTACTCGTTGGAAGCCAGGTTCAGCAGCAGGTCGTCACCTTGCTCGGCCAGGGCCTCGTTCAGCCATTCGCTGATGCGGGTGCCCCAGAAGGCATACAGGTCCTTGCCCCGGGCGTTGGCCAGCTTGGTGCCCATTTCCAGGCGATAGGGCTGCATCAGGTCCAGGGGGCGCAGCAGGCCGTACAGGCCGGAAAGCATGCGCAGGTGTTGCTGGGCGTAGTCGAAATCCGCCTCGCTGAGGGTTTCGGCGTTGAGCCCGGTATAGACGTCGCCCTTGAACGCCAGCAGCGCCTGCTTGGCGTTGTCTGGAGTGAAGGCCGGGGTCCAGCTACCGAAGCGCGCGGCATTGAGCCCGCCGATCTTGTCGGATACGTGCATCAGTTCGCTGATCTGCGCCGGGGTCAGTTCCCGCAGTTGCTGGATCAGTTCCTGGGAGTGGTCGAGGTATTGCGGCTGGGTGAAGCGCTGGGTAACCGGCGGTGTTTCGTAATCGAGGGTCTTGGCGGGTGAAATCACCATCAGCATGGGGTCGTCTCCTTTTGGCGTCGGGGGATTCTAGGGGCTCGGGCGCCCGGACTCCACCTATGATGGCGATAGTCATGACCGCTGATCGCGGTTCGCCGGCAAGCCGGCTCCTGCACGAGCCTGTAGGAGCCGGCTTGCCGGCGAAGGGGCCCTGATTCCTGGCACAGATCGGCTATAGTGCGGCGCGGGTTTTGTTCTGGAGGCATCCCTTTTGCGTATCGCGTTTCTCTTCTCGGCCTGGCTTCTGAGTTTCAGCGTGCTGGCAGCGCCCAATGATGTGGCGACCCTGGACCGCAGTACCTGGCCGGAAAAGCTCGACAATCCGACCCTGTTCGACGTCGCCTCGCGGGCCGAGATCCTCACCTTCGCTCGCGCCTTGCTGATCAGCGAAGCCTGGGACGAGGCCTCGATGAAGCAGCGCCTGGGCCTGCGGATGATCAATATGGAGGCGATCACTGAGCTGCGCGAGCATCTGTGGCAGCGCCTGCTGGATAACTACAACTTCGCCCAGCAGAGCTGCGATCAGGACGCGTCCTTCTGTTACCTGGTGGAAAACATGCAGCAGTTGCGCAAGCAGGCCGGCAAGTTCCATCTGGCGCAGGACTCCTACTACGCACGCTGGGGCGAGCCGAGCCGGACCTTCCACGAGCAGTACCTGGACGAATTGCTGCGCAAGGCCGCGCTGTCACCGCAGACCAGCAGCGAAGTGCTGCGCTTTGGCGACTACGAGCGCAATGGCGACGAGCTCAATGACCGGCTGTTTCTGCTGACCTTCGACAGCGCCGCCAACCTGGCGCCGGACAACACGCCCTGGCTCACCAACTACCTGCGCAAGGCCAACCTCAGCGGCACCTTCTTCGTTCTTGGCAACGATATCCAGAACCGTCTCGACAAGGCTTCGGTGGCCAGCCTGCAATCCCTGTATTCCCGGCAGTGCGTTGGGGTCCAGGGGTGGGAATTCCGTTCCCACAGCCATTGGCAGGACTGGCAGTACTCGATCCAGCGCAGCGCCGACCTGGTGAAAAGCAAGCTGCCGGAAAACTACGTGCCGCTGTTCCGCCCGCCCTATGGCCAGCGTCGCGCCGACGCCCAGGGCTTCTTCAATGCCCAGGGCATGCAGGTGGCGCTATGGGACATCGACGCCCAGGACGGCGCCGGCAAGCTCAAGGCCGAGGACAGCGGGCAAAGAGTGTTGACCTTGATGCTGTTGTGGCGACGCGGGGTGATCGCCTTCAATGCCAAGCAGGATGGGGTCAAGAGCAGCCTGCCCTGGTTGCTGGCCCAGACCGCGCAGAGCGGCATCGGTTGGGAAGACTGCCAGGATGCATTTCGCTGAAACGAAACAGCCTGCGCAAACAGGGAGAAATGGCGGCTGAAGAGGGGAAAAACAGCGGGATTTCGAGGCAGGCGGACTTCCGACTTTAACGGTGCCCGGGCCACTCGCCAAGGGCTATTCGTCACTCTGCAAAATAAACATCAAAAAAGCGTCAAAGTGCTTTTTCCTGTCACGGTTTTTGGAGTATTACGAACTCAGACCGCCGAAACCTGCGACACAGGTGGCGTCTCCCAAGACTCCTTGTGTGTGCAGGTCACCTGAACCCCCGCGGGTGAATTCGGTGGCCCTTCGAGGCGCGATACCCCATGGTATTGCGTCGACTGGCTCCCACATAAGGTGACCGAGTATGGATGACCACGGACGTAGCTCTTCTTCCAACCAGCCAATCCTTTATGTACTCGATACCAATGTATTGATTCACGATCCAAACGCCTTACTGAATTTCGAAGAACACCACGTCGCCATCCCCATGACCGTCCTCGAAGAGCTGGACAAGCTCAAGAGCGGGCATCACAGCGTGGCCGCCGAATGCCGCCAGGCCATCCGCCTGATCGACAAGACCCTGGGTGAAGCCTCACCCGAGGACGTCGAGCTGGGCGTACCGATCCAGCGTGGCAAGAGCGGGCCCAAGGGCTTGCTGTCGATCCTCATGAGCAAGCGCAACGAGCCCACCAGCCTGTTGCCGGACAACCTCAACGACAACATCATCATCAACCAGTTGATCGACCTGCACGCGCGCAACAAGGACCTGCCCGTGGTGCTGGTGACTAAAGATATCAACATGCGTCTCAAGGCGCGGGCCTGCGGGATCGCCGCCGAGGACTACAGCACCGACCAGTTGGTGGACGACGTTTCCCTGCTGCCCAATGGTTTCCACAACATGAGCGGCTCGTTCTGGGACCGCGTAAGCAAGGTGGAAACCCGCCAGGACCATGGCCGTACCTGGCACCAGGTGCAGTTGATCGACAACCTGCCGGCGGTGCACATCAATGAATTCATCATCGACGAACAGGGCTTTGTCGGCTGGATCAAGGAAATCCGCGCCGATGTGCTGCTGATCCTCGACCTGCATCAGGAACCCCTGTTGCACCAGGAAGCCTGGGGCCTGAAACCGCGGGACATCTACCAGGGCCTGGCGCTGTACGCGCTGCTCGATCCGGATATCCACCTGGTCAACCTGTCCGGCGCCGCGGGCTCGGGCAAGACCATCCTGGCCCTGGCCGCCGCTATCGAGCAGACCATGGTCAGCAAGCGCTACCGGCGCATCATCGCCACCCGCAGCGTGCAGGGGCTGGACCAGGAGATCGGCTTCCTGCCCGGCACCGAGGCGGAGAAGATGGAACCCTGGCTGGGCGCCATCACCGACAACCTCGAAGCCCTGCACATGGATGACGAGAACACCCACGGCAGCGTCGACTACATCCTCAGCAAGGTGCCGTTGCAGTTCAAATCCCTGAACTACATTCGCGGCCGCAGCTTCCAGCAGAGCCTGATCCTGATCGACGAATGCCAGAACCTCACCCCGCACCAGATGAAGACCATCATCACCCGTGCCGGCGCCGGTTCCAAAGTGGTGTGCCTGGGCAACCTGGCACAGATCGATACCCCCTACCTGTCGGCCACCAGTTCTGGCCTGACCTACCTCACCGAACGTTTCAAGGACTTCCCCAACGGTGTGCACATCACCCTGCAAGGGGTGCCGCGCTCGATCCTGGCGGAATACGCGGAGAGCCATCTGTAACGCCATTTGCTTCCAGCACGGGCGGCCTTCGGGTCGCCCGTTTTGTATCCGGGCCCGGGCCTCGGGTTATCCTGCGCTCCCGCCGCCGAGCGTTCCCCAGTTGGAAAACACCGGATGACTCGCGTCTCCCTGCGCAATATCGACCTGAATCTGTTGGTAATCCTCGATGCCTTGCTGACAGAAAAACATGTGACTCGCACCGGCGAGCGCCTGCACCTGAGCCAGCCGGCCATCAGCCATTCCCTGGGCAAGCTGCGGGTGTTGCTGGATGATCCGCTGCTGATCCGCCAGGGCAATGACGTGCTGCTCAGCCCGTTGGCCCGCAGCCTGCAGGCACCTCTCAGAGAGATTCTCAGCCAGATCGAGACCTTGCTCGGCAAATCTCTGGATTTCGACCCGGCCACCTCCCAGCGGATCTTTCACCTGACGATGTCGGATTATGCAGCGGCCATTGTCCTTCCCCGGTTGTTGGTGCGCCTGCGCGGCGAGGCGCCACTGATGCGCCTGGTGGTGACCCAGGGCAGCCGGCACCAGATGTCCGAGCAGATTGCCCAAGGCCAGATCGACCTGGCACTGGGGGTGTTTCCCAGCCTCGGGGGAGAGATCGTCAAGGAGGTTCTGTTTGAAGAGACCTTCTCTTGCCTGGTGGATGGCAGCACCTTGGGCGAGGAGCAAAGCCTGGACTTGAGCACCTATCTGGCGCGCCCGCATTTGCAGGTATCGATGGATGGTTGCTTCAATGGTGAGGTCGATCAGTGCCTGGCAGACGAAGGCCTGCTGCGACAGATTGCGGTCAGCGTGCCTCATTGGGGCGCGGCGCCGAACCTGATCCGCGGCACCGACCTGATCCTCACCGTGGCCAGCCGCACCCTGGACGAGATCCCGCTGCAGCCCGGGCTGCTGCGCTTGACCCCACCGCTGAATATTGCACCCTTCAAGTTCGTGCAGATCTGGCATTCGCGTTTCAGCGATGACCTGGCGCATCGCTGGTTGCGTGAGCAGATCCGGCTGGCCAGCGCGGCCCAGGACTGAGACGGCCCCTCAGCCCCGGGTGGTAATGACGAAACCGCCGATCACCACCAGCACGCCGATCAGCTTCTGCAGGCTGATGTCCTTGCGCGGCAGGCCCACCAGCCCGAAGTAGTCGATGATCAGCGAGATCAGCAACTGGCCGATGATCACCGCCATGATGAAGTTCAGCGCCCCCAGGCGGGGCGCCATCAACAGCGCCACGGTGATGTAGAGCACCCCGGCCAGGCCGCCCATCCAGATCCACCAGGGGCCTTGGAGTGCGGCCACGAGATTGGGCTTGGGCACCTTGATCAACAGCAGCAGGCTCCCCAGCACCAGCAGGCTGATCAGCAGCGAAACGCCGGTGGCCCACAGTGGATGCCCCAGCAGGGTGCCCAGGCGGGCGTTGGTGCCGGCCTGGAGGGGCACGGCGAAACCGGCGAGCAGGCTGAGCAGGATCGAAACGAACAAGGCCATGGAGCGACTTCCTTTTTTGAACGTAGGCACTGTTGTACGTTTATCCGCCGTCGGGCTCCAATTCGTTGTTCTAATGCGGGATATTCGTCGGGCTGATTGCCGTTTGGCGCGGGCAGATGCCCCGTGCGAAAAACTGACCCGCGGGTTTACAATCGCCGCCACCAGATCAGGAGTAACGCCGTGCTGACTCATCTCGATTCCCAGGGGCGCGCCAATATGGTCGACGTCACCGACAAGGCCGTGACCTTTCGCGAGGCGGTGGCCGAAGCGCGGGTACGCATGCTCCCGCAAACCCTGCAGATGATCGTCAGCGGCGGTCACCCCAAGGGCGATGTATTCGCCGTGGCGCGCATCGCCGGGATCCAGGCGGCCAAGAAAACCAGTGACCTGATCCCCCTGTGCCATCCGTTGATGCTTACCAGTGTCAAGGTCGAGCTCAGTGCCGAAGGCGAGGACTGCGTGCACATCGTTGCGCGTTGCAAGCTATCGGGGCAGACCGGGGTGGAAATGGAGGCGCTGACCGCCGCCAGCGTCGCCGCGCTGACCATCTATGACATGTGCAAGGCGGTGGACCGGGGCATGACCATCGACAGCGTTCGGGTGCTGGAGAAGCTCGGCGGCAAGAGCGGCCATTACCAGGCGGATCAGGCATGAAGATCTCGGTGAAATTTTTCGCTCGCTACCGCGAGGCCCTGGGCATTGACGGGCTGGAGATCGAAGGCGTGTTCCAGCAGGTCGAGGATGTGCGCCAGGCGTTGCTGTCCCGGGACGGGGCCGAGGTATTGGCTGAGCAGAACCTGATGTGCGCCCGCAATGAAGAGCTGTGCCAGCTGGACGAACCCCTGGAAGACGGCGACGAAGTGGCGTTTTTTCCCACGGTGACCGGAGGTTGAGATGGCGATTCGAGTGCAGTCAGCAGCGTTCGATCCCGGGGCTGAAGTCAACGCCATGCACGCCGCGGATACCGGGGTGGGTGCGGTGGTCAGCTTTGTCGGCTACGTGCGCGATTTCAATGATGGGCAGGATGTCCACGGCATGTTTCTTGAGCACTACCCGGGCATGACCGAAAAGGCCCTGGGCAAGATCGCCGCCGAAGCCGAGCAGCGCTGGCCGCTGTTGCAACTGGAAGTGCTGCACCGCATCGGCGCCCTGGAGCCGGGCGAGCCCATTGTGTTTGTCGGTGCGGCCAGTGCCCATCGCCAGGCGGCGTTCGATGCCTGTGCCTTTGTCATGGATTACCTGAAGACCCGGGCGCCTTTCTGGAAAAAGGAAAACACCGCCGACGGCCCGCGCTGGGTCGAAGGTCGCGACAGCGACCATGCGGCGGCCGCGCGCTGGAAAGACTGATCCCCTGATACTTGCCGGCGGCGCCTGAGCCCGCCGCAATCCAACCTGCAATCGACTGCGACTGTTCCCGCCGACCGCTGGAGATAAGTCGTTGCGCGCGTCGTTGACGATATGTACGTAAAAGTCCAGTATGGATTAACAAGTACAAATAAAGCGTCGCCTGTTTCTCCTCTTCTTTCTGTCTTGCCAAACCAACAACAACCCGCGAGAGAACGAACATGAAAAAACTCCCCCTGATCAGTGGCCTGGCCTTGAGCCTGTTGGCGTGCAGCAGCCTGTTCGCGGCCGAAAAGACCCTGCGCCTGGGCATCGAGGCGGCGTACCCGCCATTTGCCTTCAAGACCGCCGAGGGCAAGATCGGTGGTTTCGACTACGACATCGGCAATGCCCTGTGCGCGCAGATGCAGGTCAAGTGCGAGTGGATCGAGGGCGAGTTCGACGGCCTGATTCCTTCGCTGAAGGTGAAGAAGATCGACGCTGCGCTGTCCTCCATGACCATTACCGCCGAGCGCCGCAAATCCGTGGATTTCACCCACAAGTACTACTTCACGTCGTCGCGCCTGGTGATGAAGAAGGGCGCCGAGGTGGACGACCAGTACGCCAGCCTCAAGGGCAAGACCGTGGGCGTGCAGCGCTCCACCACCACCGACCGCTATGCCACGGAGGTGTTCGAGCCCAAGGGCATCAAGGTGGTGCGCTACAGCAACAACGAGGAGATCTACATGGACCTGGCGGCCGGGCGCCTGGACGCGATCTTTGCCGACAGCATTCCGCTGGCCGACTTTCTGTCGATGCCCCGGGGGGCCGCCTACGCCTTTGTCGGGCCTGAGCTCAAAGATCCGAAGTACGTCGGCGAGGGCGCCGGGATTGCCGTGCGCAAGGGCAACAGTGAACTGGTGGGCGAGTTGAACAAGGCCATCGATGATATTCGGGCCAATGGTGAATATCAGAAGATCCAGGCCAAGTACTTCAAGTCGGATATCTATGGGGATTGAGACATTGTGGCGTTCTTGAGGACGCCTTCGCGAGCGAGCTCGCTCCTACAGGTGTTGTGCAATTCCGCGTAGGAGCGAGCTTGCTCGCGAACCTTTATTGTCCCTTCAATTCCTTCAGGTGCTTGTACACCGTCGCCCGGCCCATGTTCAGCACGTTGGCCACGTAGTTGGAGGCGCTCTTGCCCTTGAAGGCGCCCTCGGCGTGCAGCGCCAGCACCAGTTCGCGCTTGTGATCGCGGGTCAGCAGGTTCAGCCCCAGCTGGCGCTCGCGCAGCCAGTTGTGCAGGAAGGTGTTGATCCGCTCCTGCCAGTCATCGCGAAACAGCGAGTCGGGCTGGGGAATCAGTTTGCTCGGCGACAGAAACAGGTCCAGCGCCGCCTTGGCGTTTTCGAACAGCGAGATGTTCAGGTTGATGCACAGCACCGCCTGGGGCTGGCCTTGGCTGTCGCGCAGCACGCTGCTGAGGCTGCGGATCTTCTGTCCGTCCCAGTTGAGTTTTTCATAGGGGCCGATGTTGCGCTCGTCGCGGTCGCCACTGAGCAGGTCTTCCAGGGCTGCGTCGTCGCCCACTTCGCGTTTGGACAGGTTGTTGGCGATGTAGTCGATCTTCTGTGTACGCAGGTCGTGGAGCACCACCTCGGCATGGGGGAAGAACAGGGTGGCAATGGCATCGGCAATCGCCCGGAAATTGTCCAGGGCAGGGTCCTTTGCAGGTGAGGTCATGGTCGTACTCCAGGCAGCTTCAGCGCCCGCCGGCAGCGGGCGCTGGGAGTGTGCCGCAATCGTTGGGGGCGCCTCAACCGGTGGTTCGGTCGAGGCGGGCCGGGGAGAGCATGTCAGGCGTGAGGCCGAAGCGGGTCAGGTGTTCCGGCAAGGGGGCACCTCGCACCAGGGCGGCGCTGGCCTGGCCCATGGCCGGCGAGGTCTGGATACCGTAGCCGCCCTGGCCGGCAACCCAGAACAGCCCCGGAACCTGCAGGTCGAAACCGGCCAGCAGATCGCCGTCGCTGACAAAGCTGCGCAGCCCGGCCCAGGTCCGGGTTGGACGACGGATGCTCAGGGTGGTGGCTTCTTCGATCTGGTGGATACCCAGGGCAATGTCCAGTTCTTCGGGTTGCACATCGTGGGGTTCAACCGGATCGGCATTGGCCGGTGAGCCGAGGAACATGCCGGCGTCGGGCTTCATGTAGAAGGATTCATCCAGGCTCACCAGCATTGGCCAGTGGTGAAAGTCCAGGCCTTCGGCGGCGGCGAAGATGAAAGCCGCGCGGCGCTTGGGCTGCAGGCCCAGGGCGCGGGCTCCGGCCATTGTGCCGATGTGGTCGGCCCAGGCCCCGGCGGCATTGATCAACACCGGCGCACTGAACGCCTGAGCGGCCGTTCGCACCTGCCACTGCCCTTGGCTGTCGCGCTCGATCCCCAGCACCTCATGGTCGGTGCAGACCTGGCCCTGGTTGCGGCGGATGCCCCGCAGGTAGCCCTGGTGCAGGGCGTCGGTGTCAATATCGCTGGCGCTGGGGTCGTAGAGCGCGCCATGGACCTTTTCCCGGCGCAGGATCGGCAGGCGCGCGCAGGCTTCGTCGGCGCTCAGCAGTTGCATCTCCGGCACCGTGGCCCTGGCGCTCAGGTACTGGTTGTTCAGCTCGGCCGGATCACCGGTGAAGTCCACGGTCATTTCACCCCGCGGGGTCAGCAGCGGGTGCTCGCAGAAACCCTGCGGCGGCTGGTCGAAGAAGGCCCGGCTGGCCAGGGTCAGGGCGCGCACCTGGGCGGTGCCGTAGGCGGCGGTATAGAGCGCTGCGGAGCGGCCGGTGGAGTGATAGGCGGGATGGGATTCACGCTCCAGCACAACCACCCGGCCATGGGGCGACAGCCAGTAGCCGGTGGACGCTCCGGCGATACCGCCGCCAATGATGATGAAATCTGCCTGGATCATTCGAAGCTCCGCAATAGGGGCGAGCAGTAGTTGTTACTGCGGGCGCCGCAGGTGGTACAGGGCATTGGCCAGGGCGATGTCTTCCAGGCCCAGGCCGATGGAACGGAAGAACACCGGGCGTTCGGCATCCGGGAGCGGGGCCTGTTCGCTGAGCAACTCCGGCAGGTCGCCGAGAATCGCCGCACTGTCCCAGCCGTGCTGTTCGCCGGCGATCAGCATTTCACCGGCGCAGCCCGGCGTGGTGCGCCGGTAGTCGCAGTAGACCTGCATCTGTGCCAGGGCCGCGGGCGGCACTTCGTGGGCCCGTGGCGCATTGGTGCTGATGGAGGTGATCAGCGCCGGCTTGCCGAGGCTGCTCGGATCCAGCACGGGTCCGGCGGACGAGGTGCAGAGCATGATCACGTCGGCGCCCTCGGTGGCGTCCTCAAGCCGGGCCACCAGTTGCAAGCGCGGGTCGAGGGCTTGCAGGCGGGCAAGCTCCGCGGCGGGCTTGTTCGCCAGGCTCGGGGAGTAGAGGCGGATGCTCTGCCAGGGGCGCAGGTCCTGCACATAGCGCAAGTGCGCCTGGGCCACCGCGCCGCTACCGATGATCGCCAGGTGCCGGGTTGTGGGGGGCGCCAGGGCGTCGACCGCGACCGCTGTGGTGGCCGCGGTACGGGCGGTGGTCAGTTCGGCGGCGTCGCACAGCAGCAACGGCTGGCCGCTGTCCATGGACATCAGCAACGTCCAGGCGGTGACCAGCGCGCCTTCGGTACGGACGATGTAGGGCGAGGTCTTGACCCCGTACACCCGGTCTTCGGCCAGCACCCCCAGGTAATTGATGAAGTCGCCGGCCCCCTGGGGAAACTCCACCAGTTGCTGCGCCGGTTGCACGGCGAGCCCGGCAGCCAGGTCGCGGAACAGTTTGCGCAGGATCTGCGGCACGTCGATGCGTTCGAGCAATTGACGGGCCTCGGGGCGGGCAATCACGTAAGGCGTGCTGGACATGCAAAGGCTCCCAGGATTTAAACTAATTTGTCTATTATGGACTTTTAGTTTTGGCGGGCAATATCCAGGCGAAAAAAAACGCAGCCTGTGGTCGGGCTGCGTTTCTTCAGGTTGCCGGGGCGCTGCGGGAGCGCCGGCCGTCAGGCTTGCGGGCGCTTGCGCTCCACCGGGCGCAGCAGTTCGGCGGGCGGCATTTCGCAGCTGATCTTGCGGCCCAGCAGGGCTTCGATCGATGGCAGCTGGTAGGAGTCGTCTTCGCCGGCGAAGCTGATGGATACGCCGTCGGCACCGGCGCGACCGGTCCGGCCGATGCGGTGCACGTAGTCGTCCGGCACTTCCGGCAGGGTGAAGTTGATCACGTGGCTGATGCCGTCGATGTGGATGCCGCGGCCGGCCACGTCGGTGGCCACCAGGACCCGGATCTTGCCTTCGCGGAAGCCTTCCAGGGTCTTGATCCGCTTGTGCTGCGGCACGTCGCCGGACAGCTGGGCGGCGTTCACCCCATCGCGTACCAGGCGTTCCTCGATGCGTCGCACTTCATCCTTGCGGTTGGCGAAGACCATCACCCGTTCCCAGCCGTTGTCGGTGACCAGGTTGTACAGCAGCTTGTACTTGTCGGCGCCGGCCACGGCATAGATGTGCTGTTCGACGTTGGCGTTGGCGACGTTCTCGGCTTCGATCTCGACGATGGCCGGGTCGGTGGTCCATTGCTTGGCCAGGTTCATCACGTCTTCGGTGAAGGTGGCGGAGAACAGCAGGGTCTGGCGCTCGCTCTTGGGGGGCGTCTGGCGAATGATCTGCCGTACCTGCGGGATGAAGCCCATGTCGAGCATGCGGTCGGCTTCGTCCAGCACCATCACTTCGACCATGTCCAGGTGCACGTCGCCGCGCTGGTTGAAGTCCAGCAGGCGGCCCGGGGTGGCGACCAGGATGTCGCAGTGGCGCGCTTCCAGGTGCTTGAGCTGCTTGTCGAAATCCATGCCGCCAACGAAGGTCATGACGTTGAGGCCGGTGTACTTGGTCAGCGCCGCGGCATCCTTGGCGATCTGTACCACCAACTCCCGGGTCGGAGCGATGATCAGCGCCCGTGGTTCGCCCATGTAGCGCTCCTTGGGCGGCGGGGTCTGCAGCAGCTGGGTGATGATCGACACCAGGAATGCGGCGGTCTTGCCGGTACCGGTCTGGGCCCGGCCGATGGCGTCCTTGCCCGCCAGGGTATAGCCCAGCACCTGGGCCTGGATTGGCGTGCAATAGGGAAAGCCCAGGTCCTGGATGGCGTGCATCAGTTCCGGAGCGAGCTTGAAGTCGTGGAAGCGGGTCTTGCCTTCCTGGGGTTCGACCACGAAGTCTTCGAGTTTCCAGGTGCTGACCGGCGGTTTCGGCGCGCGCGGGCGACGCGGCTGCTCAGCTTTGGGTTGCTCGGCCTTGGGCTTCTCTTGGCGTGGGGCTTTGGGAGCGGAAGGGGTGGCCGGTGTGTTCACCGGTTCTTTTTTAGCTGCGGTAGCGGGTGCGCTCCGTTCCGGCTGACGGCCGTCATGACGGCTGCTGGAACTGGGGGAGGGGGCACTGGGGCTTGGCGCGAGCGGCTCAGCCTCGCTTTTACCGAAGATTTTCTTGAGTGCTTTGAGCACGGTCATCTCATCAATTGGTTAAGGAATGTACGCCGGCCAGTGTAATGCAAGAAGCGGGCGCGGCGTAGTCTGTTGCTCGCCGGGGGCACGGCGCGCGGATTTTCTAGCGCAAGCGCTCGCTCAGCCAGGTACCGATGTCGCGGATTTCCTCTGGTAACACCTCGTGTTCCATTGGGTATTCCTGCCATGTCACGGTGACACCATGCTGCTTCAGGTACTCATAGGCAGTGCGGCCCATGGCGTTCTGCACCACTTCGTCGTACTGGCCGTGCAGGCAAAGCACCGGAATCCGCTGTTGGCTGGCCGATAGTTGCAGTTCATCGCTGAAGGTCGGGGCATAGGTGGACAGGGCAAGTACGCCACCCAATGGACCCTGCCATTTGAGGAAGGCGGTGTGCAGTACAACGGCGCCACCCTGGGAGAAACCGGCGAGGAAAATTCGCGATGCGTCTATTCCGCTGGTGCGTTGTTCTTCGATCAGTCTGATGACCTCGTCAGACGATTCCTCGAGCTGTTCACGGCTGATGGCGCGGGCCGGGTTCATGGCCAGAATGTCGTACCAGCTGGGCATGGCATATCCGCCATTGATGGTCACTGCCCGGGTCGGCGCCTGGGGCAATACGAAGCGCGTGCTCAGCAGGGTTTCCTGCAGCATCTCGGCTACCGGCAGGAAGTCGTAACGGTCCGCTCCCAGGCCGTGAAGCCAGATCACACAGGCATCTGCGGGCTTGCTGGGCTGAAGAATCAAGGGCTCGGTCATGGCTGCTCCATTTGTGTGCGTGCGCGCTGATTGAGTGCGTGAGTGAAGGGCGCGCCCGGTTGATCGGTGAAGAAGATGTCGCACGGTTGAACGTTTTACTGTTGACCACTGGCTGAAACGCTTTAGCCGGGACTGTGGTACGGGCTTTGCTATGGCTCAGAAAGAGGAGTCCAGGTGAAAGCCCTGTCCGCCGGCGGTAACACTAACAGGCTACCGCAGGCGATGGGATAGCCAGCCTCCTCTGATGAAGGTTCGCCACTGGCCGCTACGGGCTTTGCGAACTGCGAAGGGCTACAGCCCGTTCGGCCGATTGGTGAGATGTAGGCCCCCTATTACGTGGATTTCTCCTACTAGACTCATAGCTAAGGTCTTACGCCGCTTGACCCCATAAAAAAGCCGACACGGGTCAACAGCGCCTCATGAGGGTGCGGCAGGACTTAAGCTCCGACACAACAAGAGCAAAATTGGAGGTTTGAATGAAGATGTTGAAATCCACCCTGGCTGCCGTCACGGCAGCAACGGTGCTGGGTATGAGCGGTTTCGCACAGGCGGGTGCGACCCTCGATGCAGTACAGAAGAAAGGATTCGTGCAATGCGGCGTCAGTGACGGTTTGCCGGGCTTCTCGGTACCGGATGCCACCGGCAAGATCCTCGGCATCGATGCCGACGTTTGCCGCGCGGTGGCGGCTGCGGTGTTCGGCGATGCGACCAAGGTCAAGTTCAGCCAGTTGAACGCCAAGGAGCGCTTCACTGCGCTGCAGTCCGGCGAGATCGACGTGCTGTCGCGCAACACCACCTGGACCAGTTCCCGCGATGCGGGCATGGGCCTGGTGTTCGCCGGCGTCACCTATTACGACGGGATCGGTTTCCTGGTGAACAAAAAACTGGGCGTAAAAAGCGCCAAAGAGCTGGACGGTGCGACTATCTGTATTCAAGCCGGTACTACTACCGAACTGAACGTGTCGGACTACTTCCGTGGCAATGGTCTGAAATACACCCCGATCACTTTCGATACCTCTGACGAAAGCGCCAAGTCCCTGGAGTCCGGGCGTTGCGACGTACTGACCTCCGACAAATCCCAGCTTTACGCACAGCGCAGCAAGCTGGCAACCCCTACCGACTATGTCGTTCTGCCGGAAACCATCTCCAAGGAGCCCCTGGGCCCGGTGGTGCGCAAGGGCGACGAAGAGTGGTTCAGCATCGTCAAGTGGACCCTGTTCGCCATGCTCAACGCCGAGGAGGCGGGCGTCACCTCGAAGAACGTCGAGGCTGAAGCCAAATCCACCAAGAACCCTGATGTTGCACGTCTGCTGGGCGCGGACGGTGAATACGGCAAAGACCTGAAACTGCCGAAGGACTGGGTGGTGCAGATCGTCAAGCAAGTAGGTAACTACGGTGAAGTGTTCGAGAAAAACCTCGGCAAGAGCACGCCACTGGCCATCGACCGCGGCCTGAACGCGCTGTGGAACAACGGCGGCATCCAATACGCACCACCTGTGCGCTGATGGTTCTATCACCCGGCGGGTCAACCGCCGGGTGATGTTCTGTTCCATTATTCCTGGGGCACTTCATGCAAAATACAATCGGCGCACCCAAGCAGAGGCTCAGCCTCAGCGATCCCCGTGTGCGCGCCTGGCTGTTCCAGATCATCACCCTGGTGGCGGTGGTTTCACTGGGCTGGTTTCTGTTCGACAACACGCAAACCAACCTCCAGCACCGAGGGATCACCTCGGGTTTCGACTTTCTCGAGCGCAGCGCCGGGTTCGGCATCGCGCAACACCTGATTGCCTACACCGAAGCGGACAGTTATGCCCGGGTGTTCGTCATCGGCCTGCTCAACACCCTGCTGGTGACCTTTATCGGGGTGATTCTCGCGACCCTGCTGGGGTTCATCATCGGTGTGGCGCGGCTGTCGCCGAACTGGATCATCAGCAAGCTGGCGACGGTGTATGTGGAAGTGTTCCGCAACATTCCGCCGCTGCTGCAGATCCTGTTCTGGTACTTCGCGGTATTCCTGACCATGCCGGGGCCGCGCAACAGCCACAACTTCGGCGATATGTTCTTCGTCAGCAGCCGCGGCCTGAACATGCCGGCGGCGCAGATGGCCCCCGGTTTCTGGGCGTTTGTCGCAAGCCTGGTCCTGGCCATCGGCGCCATCGCGCTGATGTGCCGCTGGGCCAACCGGCGCTTTGAGGCCACCGGCGTGCCTTTTCACAAGTTCTGGAGCGGCCTGGGCCTGCTGTTGGTGATTCCCGCGCTGTGCACGCTGATCTTCGGCTCGCCGGTGCACTGGGAGATGCCGAAGCTGGCGGGGTTCAACTTCGTCGGCGGCTGGGTGCTGATTCCCGAGCTGCTGGCCCTGACACTGGCCCTGACTGTCTACACCGCGGCGTTCATCGCCGAGATCGTGCGGTCCGGGATCAAGTCGGTGAGCCACGGCCAGACCGAGGCGGCCCGCTCCCTGGGGCTGCGCAACGGCCCGACCCTGCGCAAGGTAATCATTCCCCAGGCCCTGCGGGTGATCATTCCGCCGCTGACCAGCCAATACCTGAACCTGGCGAAGAACTCTTCCCTGGCAGCCGGTATCGGCTACCCGGAAATGGTTTCGCTGTTTGCCGGCACGGTGCTCAACCAGACCGGCCAGGCCATTGAAGTCATTGCCATCACCATGAGCGTGTACCTGGCGATCAGCATCAGCATTTCCCTGCTGATGAACTGGTACAACAAGCGCATTGCGCTGATCGAGCGGTGAGGAAGCGCCCATGACGACTCATACCTTCAAGCCCGATATGCCGCCGCCCAGCCGCAGTATCGGCGTGCTGGCGTGGATGCGCGCCAACATGTTCTCCAACTGGCTCAATACCCTGTTGACCCTGTTTGCCTTCTACCTGATCTACCTGGTGGTGCCGCCGCTGCTGCATTGGGCGATTCTCGACGCCAACTGGGTCGGTACCTCTCGCGCCGACTGCACCAGGGGCGGCGCCTGCTGGGTGTTCATCCAGCAGCGCTTCGGCCAGTTCATGTACGGCTACTACCCGGTGGAACTGCGCTGGCGAGTGGACCTGAGCGTGTGGCTGGCGGTGATCGGTGCCGCACCGTTGTTCATCTCGCGCTTCCCGCGCAAGGCGATCTACGGGCTGTGCTTCCTGGTGGGTTACCCGATCATTGCCTACAGCCTGTTGCACGGCGGTTACCTGGGCCTGAGCACGGTGGCCACCAGCCAGTGGGGTGGCCTGATGCTGACCCTGGTGATTGCCACCGTGGGCATCGCCGGGGCACTGCCGCTGGGAATCCTGCTGGCATTGGGAAGGCGCTCCAACCTGCCGGCGATCCGCGTGGTCTGCGTGACCTTCATCGAGTTCTGGCGCGGCGTGCCGCTGATCACCGTGCTGTTCATGTCCTCGGTGATGCTGCCGCTGTTCCTGCCCGAAGGCATGAATTTCGACAAGCTGTTGCGTGCGCTGATCGGGGTGATCCTGTTCCAGTCGGCCTATGTGGCCGAGGTGGTGCGGGGTGGCTTGCAGGCCATTCCCAAGGGCCAGTACGAAGCGGCTGCGGCCATGGGCCTGGGCTACTGGCGCGCCATGGGCCTGGTGATTCTGCCGCAGGCCCTGAAGCTGGTGATTCCCGGCATCGTCAACACCTTCATCGCCCTGTTCAAGGACACCAGCCTGGTGATCATCATCGGCCTGTTCGACCTGCTCAACAGCGTCAAACAGGCCGCCGCCGACCCCAAATGGCTGGGCATGGCCACCGAAGGCTATGTCTTCGCGGCCCTGGTGTTCTGGATTTTCTGTTTTGGTATGTCCCGCTACTCCATGCACCTGGAGCGTAAGTTGGACACAGGCCACAAGCGTTAGGAGTATCTCCATGAGTCAAGCGAGCAAAAAGCCTGTGGGCCCTGAAGGCATTATTCAGATGCAGGGTGTGAACAAGTGGTACGGCCAGTTCCACGTGTTGAAGGACATCAACCTCAACGTCCGCCAAGGCGAGCGCATTGTCCTGTGCGGGCCTTCGGGGTCGGGCAAATCCACCACCATCCGCTGCCTCAACCGCCTGGAAGAACACCAGCAGGGGCGCATCGTGGTGGACGGCGTGGAACTGACCAACGACCTCAAGCAGATCGAGGCAATTCGTCGGGAAGTGGGCATGGTGTTCCAGCACTTCAACCTGTTCCCGCACCTGACCATTTTGCAGAACTGCACGTTGGCGCCGATGTGGGTACGCAAGATGCCCAAGCGCAAGGCCGAGGAAATCGCCATGCATTACCTGGAGCGAGTGCGCATTCCGGAGCAGGCCAACAAGTACCCGGGCCAGCTTTCCGGTGGCCAGCAGCAACGGGTGGCGATTGCCCGGGCGCTGTGCATGAAGCCCAAGATCATGCTGTTCGACGAGCCCACCTCGGCCCTCGACCCGGAGATGGTCAAGGAGGTGCTGGACACCATGATCGGCCTGGCCGAAGACGGCATGACCATGCTCTGCGTGACCCACGAAATGGGCTTTGCCCGCACCGTGGCCAACCGGGTGATCTTCATGGACAAGGGCGAGATCGTCGAGCAGGCGGCACCCAACGACTTCTTCGACAACCCGCAGAACGACCGTACCAAGCTGTTCCTGAGCCAGATCCTGCATTGATGCTGCAGCGGGGCCTGCGCTGACGATAAACCCGGACTGGCTCCGGGTTTATTTTTGCCCGGCGTTCAACGGCCGGCAGCGCCGAGCTGTGGTTCGGGTTGGTCGCTCAAGGCTGAGGGCGCCAGTTGCGGCTCGCTGAGCTCCAGTACGTCCTTCATCAACTGCGGGTGGCGATCCAACAAGCGCATCAGCATGTACAGCGGCTGGGGCGCGCTGACTTCGCCGCGCTCGTAACGGGAAAAGGCATTGTGCCCGCCACCCGACAGCAGTTTGACCGCTTCCTTCTGCGAGAGGTGCAGCTTGCGGCGGATGCGCTTCATGTCGGCGGCGACGCTCTGCCGGTACTCCTCCAGCAATTGGTCGCCCGCGGCGGCGTAGCGTTCTGCGCTCGGTGCGTCGAATTCGATTTCACCGCATTCCTGGCATTCCCAGCCGGCCAGGCCATGGAGGTGACGCTGCAGATGCCGGTAGTCGATGAGCTCGCTGCGCTGCTCGAACGCCAGCATGCCGGTGGGAGCGCCGCAGCTGTAGCACTGTTGTCGTTTCATGCTTGTGCCTCCTTGAAGGAGATCACTGGAGGCCCTATGCCGGGGCGCTGGGTGATCTTGATGTAGAGCGTCCGGTTATCGATGCCGGTGTAATACACGTCCTGCCACACCCGGTGATCGTGATAGGTGGTCATCGATTTGTAGAACATGCTGCCCTGGAGTCCGGCTATCACTCGTTGCATGGCCGCCAAGGACAATCCGAGTTCCTTGCCGCAGAGCAACGCGCTTCGAGTGCAGGCTTGCGCCCCTTGCCGAACGACCTGTGCCTTGATCAGCGACAGGTCATAGTGAGGTGTTTTCTTTTCCATGAGACACCCTTGAGGCTGACTCGAAATTACCCTTAAAGGGTTTTTTGTCAAGACCTGTTTGAAATGGCGAAAGTGCCTGCACCCGCCTAAAACGTTGAACTCTGGGAAAGGTCTGAATACCATGCCAGGCAATTCGTCCGATGATTGGATGAAAGAGTGAGTTCAATGAGCGAAATATCCCCCCTGATCAAACGTTCCCTGGTCGACCAGGCCCTGGAGCAACTGCGCCTGCGCATCACCAATGGCGCCTGGGTCGTGGGCCAGCGCCTGCCCACCGAACCGGAACTGGCCAGTGAGCTGGGCATCAGCCGCAACACCGTGCGCGAGGCCCTGCGGGTACTGGCGTTTTCCGGGCTGATCGAGATCCGCCAGGGTGACGGCAGTTACCTGCGGGCGGTGGCCGATCCCTTGGACATGCTCCAGGCACTGTCCCAGTGCTCCCTGGAGCAGGCCCGGGAAACCCGCCACATTCTGGAAGTGGAGGCCGTCGGCCTGGCCGCCCTGCGCCGCACCGACGAGGACCTGCACGCCCTGAGCGATGCGCTGGCCGTCAGCGGCGGGCACTTTCATGGCGACCTGGAAAGCTACATCGCCTGCGACCTGGTGTTTCACCAGCGCCTGGTGGACGCCGCCCACAACCCGACCCTCAGCCAGCTGTATCGCTATTTCTCCAGCGTGGTCGGCGCCCAGTTGCGCCAGACCCTGACCGTGACCCCCAGGCGTCAGGAAGTCTTCGATCGGCACCAACACCTGCTGGATGCCATCGAGCAACGCGACCCCGAACGGGCCAAGAACATTTCCCGCCAGCTGATCAACGAATCCTGAGTCCGAGACCTCCATGTCCAATCAAACGGTACCTGCGAAAACCCCGTCCTCGCCTCGGCGTTCCGCCGAGCTCGAAGAGCTGCTGATCGACGCCGAGGCTGATGATGAAGAGGTGCAGCAGGCTCCACCGCCTCTGCAGCGCCCCTGGCTGTTGCTGCTGGGGCTGATCCTGGTGGCGCTGAACCTGCGTCCGGCGCTGTCGAGCATGGCGCCACTGCTCAGTGATGTGTCGCAGCACCTGGGGCTATCGGCCGCCAAGGCCGGGCTGCTGACTACCTTGCCGGTGCTGTGCCTGGGGCTGTTCGCGCCTTTGGCGCCGCTGCTGGCCCGGCGCTTCGGCGCCGAGCGGGTGGTGCTGGGCATCCTCATGACCCTGGCCCTGGGCATTGTGCTGCGCAGTTCCTTCGGTGAGGTCGGAGTGTTTGCCGGGAGCATCCTGGCCGGCGCCAGCATCGGCGTGATCGGGGTGCTGCTGCCGGGTATCGTCAAGCGTGACTTCGCCCGGCACGCGGGCACCATGACCGGGGTCTACACCATGGCCCTGTGCCTGGGTGCGGCGATGGCGGCGGGGGCCACGGTACCTCTGAGCCAGCATTTCGGGGGCAGTTGGGCCATGGGGCTGGGCTTCTGGGTGGTGCCGGCGCTGGTGGCGGCCCTGTTCTGGTTGCCTCAGGTCGGGCACAAGCACGGTGCTCACCATGTGGCCTTTCGCGTGCGCGGCCTGTTGCGGGACCGCCTGGCCTGGCAGGTAACCCTGTACATGGGCCTGCAATCCTCCCTGGCGTACATCGTGTTTGGCTGGTTGCCGTCGATCCTGATCGGCCGTGGGCTGACCCCGACCCAGGCCGGGCTGGTGCTGTCCGGTTCGGTGATCGTGCAATTGGCCAGTTCTCTGGCGGCGCCCTGGCTGGCGACCCGGGGCAAGGACCAGCGCCTGGCCATCGTGATTGTCATGCTGATGACCCTGGGCGGCCTGTTCGGTTGCCTGTACGCGCCCATCGAGGGCCTGTGGGGCTGGGCGGTCCTGCTGGGCCTGGGGCAGGGCGGCACCTTCAGCCTGGCCCTGACCCTGATCGTGCTGCGCTCCCGGGACCCCCATGTGGCGGCCAACCTGTCGAGCATGGCCCAGGGCATCGGCTACACCCTGGCTTCCATGGGGCCGTTTGCGGTGGGCCTGGTGCACGACTGGACCGGGGGCTGGAACGCTGTGGGCTGGATTTTCGCGGTGTTGGGCTGCGGTGCGATCATTGCCGGGCTGGGCGCCGGTCGTTCGCTGCATGTGCAGGTGCAGAGCGAGAGAATCTGACGGGCCTTGCTTGCGCTATTTGCCCGGTAAATGCCGATAGTGTTCGCCGGGGTTGCGGATTATTGTGCTGCATCCCCCTTGCCCTTTCGGAGTCCGTTCATGAGTGATGCCCATCGCGCCCTGATCACCGAGTTCTATCAGGCTTTCCAGCGCCTGGATGCCGAGGCCATGAGCGCCTGCTACACCGAGGATGTGCTGTTCAGTGACCCGGCGTTCGGCGAGTTGCGCGGGCGTGATGCCGGCGATATGTGGCGCATGCTCACCTCCCGTGCCAAGGACTTTTCCCTGACTTTCGATCAGGTGCGTGCCGACTCGAATTCCGGCGGCGCGCACTGGGTTGCCACCTACCTGTTCAGCCAGACCGGCAATACGGTGATCAACGATATCCAGGCCCGGTTCGTGTTTCGCGACGGCAAGATCTGCGAGCATCACGATCAGTTCGACATGTGGCGTTGGGCGCGCCAGGCCCTGGGCACCAAGGGCCTGCTGCTGGGCTGGACGCCGCTGCTCAAGAATGCTGTTCGAGCCCAGGCGCGCAAGGGGCTCAAGGCCTTCCAGAGCGGTCGCTGAAAGCCATCCTCTGCTAAGATCGCGGCTTGTTATCCACAGGCCTCGATACCTTTTGTGACCAGCCCTCTTTCATCCTCCAGTGCCGAAACGGCGCAGCCTGCCACTGACGCCAAGCCCTGGTTCGTGTATCTGGTGCGGGCGGCCAACGGTGCCCTGTACTGTGGTATCAGCGACGACCCCGTGAAGCGCTTCGCCAAGCACCAGAGCGGCAAGGGCGCGCGTTTCTTTCTCTCCAGCCCGGCGGTGGCGCTGGTCTATACCGAGGCTTGCCGGGACAAGGGCGAAGCCTTGCGCCAGGAGCGGTTGATCAAGAAGCTCAGGAAGAGTGCCAAGGAATGCCTGGTGGCTTCGGCCAGCGCCGCGGCATCAATCTGACTGATAGGTTCTCATCAGCCGGATCTGTAGGCCGTCCACGGATTGCGCGCTAAGCTCAGCGCTCTCCCTCTTCCGGCGGACCCCAGCATGTCAGAGTTGATTCTCCACCATTACCCGACCTCTCCCTTTGCGGAAAAAGCCCGCTTGCTGCTGGGTTTCAAGGGGCTGTCCTGGCGCTCGGTGAAGATTTCCCCGGTGATGCCCAAGCCCGACCTGACCGCCCTGACCGGTGGCTATCGCAAGACCCCGGTGTTGCAGGTCGGCGCGGATATCTATTGCGACACGGCCTTGATCGCGCGGCGCCTGGAGCAGGAAAAATCCTCGCCTGCGCTGTTTCCCGAAGGCCAGGAAATGATCAGTGCGGCCTTCGCCGCCTGGGTCGATTCGGTAGTGTTCCAGCACGCGGTGACCCTGGTATTCCAGCCTGAATCCGCAGCCGTGCGTTTCGGCAAGCTGCCGCCGGAAGCGGTCAAGGCCTTCATGGCCGACCGTGCCGGGCTGTTCAGTGGCGGCAGCGCCAGCCGGCTGCCTCTGGAGGTGGCCAAGCATCAGTGGCCGACCCTCATGGCGCGCCTGGAGCAGCAGTTGCAGCGCGAGCCCGGGGACTTCCTGTTTGGCCAACCGTCGATTGCCGATATTGCCTTGGCTCACCCGCTGTGGTTCCTCAAGGGCACGCCGGTGACCGCGCCGCTGGTGGACGACTACCCGGCGGTTGCTGGCTGGCTGGCGCGGGTCCTGGCTTTTGGGCATGGCTCCTTCACCGAAATGAGCGCCGAAGAGGCCCTCGAGGTCTCGCGCAGTGCCACCCCGGCGGCGCTGCCGGATGAACAGTTCGTCGACCCCAACGGCTTCAAGGCGGGCCAGCAGGTGGTGATTGCAGCGACTGACTACGGTGTCGACCCGGTGGCGGGCGAGTTGCTGTTCGCCGGTACTGAAGAGCTGATCCTGCGCCGTGAAGATCCACGTGCCGGTGTGGTCCACGTGCACTTCCCACGGCTGGGCTTTCGCATCCAGGCCCAGTGATGCATATCTGCAGGAGCTGGCTTGCCTGCGAAGGCGTTCCCAGAGCGGCCGCCCCCTTCGCTGGCAAGCGAAACGGCTCCTAGGGCTTCAGCGCGGCCATGATCGCGTCGGGATCGTAGGTGCGGATCAGGGTGCCATTTACGTCCAGGATCGGAATCCCGGCACCGCCCAGGGCGGTGTAGGCCTGGCGTGCCGCGGCGTCTTTCTCGATGTCGAATTCCCGGAAGGGAATGCCCTTCTGATCGAGAAAGCGCCGGGTGGCCTTGCAGTAGCCGCACCAGTCGGTGGCGTACAGCACCACCCGGGCATGCTCGCGGGTCTCTTCGCTGACCATTGCCGAAGGGTTGAACAGCCGTTCGATCTTGCCCCAGTGCTGGTAGGTCACCACCACCAGCAGGATCAGCAGGAACTTCTTCAATACCCCCTGGAGCATCAGTTACGGCGCTTGAGCTGGTCGGTCAGTTGGGTGGGCAGGCCCTTGATGATCAGGGTCCCGGCTTCTTCGTCGTACTCGATCTTCGAACCCAGCAGATGGGCCTCGAAACTGATGGACAGGCCCTCGGCGCGACCGGTGAAGCGGCGGAACTGGTTCAGGGTGCGCTTGTCCGCCGGGATCTCCGGCGACAGCCCGTAGTCCTTGTTGCGGATGTGATCGTAGAACGCCTTGGGGCGATCCTCGTCGATCAGTTCCGAGAGTTCTTCCAGGCCCATGGGTTCGCCGAGCTTGGCCTGGCTGCTGGCGTAGTCCACCAGGGTCTTGGTCTTCTCCCGGGCCGAGTCTTCCGGCAGGTCCTCGCTTTCCACGAAGTCGCTGAAGGCCTTGAGCAGGGTGCGGGTCTCGCCCGGGCCGTCGACACCTTCCTGGCAGCCGATGAAGTCGCGGAAATACTCCGAGACCTTCTTGCCGTTCTTGCCCTTGATAAAGGAGATGTACTGCTTGGACTGCTTGTTGTTCTGCCATTCGGAGATGTTGATCCGCGCCGCCAGATGCAGCTGGCCCAGGTCCAGGTGGCGCGACGGCGTCACGTCCAGTTGGTCGGTCACCGCCACGCCCTCACTGTGGTGCAGCAGGGCGATCGCCAGGTAGTCGGTCATGCCTTGCTGGTAGTGGGCGAACAGTACGTGGCCGCCCACCGACAGGTTGGACTCTTCCATCAGCTTCTGCAGATGCTCCACCGCCACCCGGCTGAACGCGGTGAAGTCCTGGCCGCCGTCCAGGTACTCCTTCAGCCAGCCGCTGAAGGGGAACGCACCGGACTCGGGGTGGAACAGGCCCCAGGCTTTGCCCTGTTTGGCGTTATAGCTTTCATTGAGATCGGCGAGCATGTTCTCGATGGCCGCGGACTCTGCCAGTTCGGAATCGCGGGCGTGCAGGACTGCTGGGCTGCCGTCGGGTTTTTTGTCGATCAGGTGGACGATGCAATGACGGATCGGCATGGGCTTCTCGGCTGATTGAAGGGGGAGGGCGGGCTCCCCGAAAAAGTGCCCAGTGTACCGCACCCGCTGGTTTTGGCGCGGTTTGCCGGGTGATGAACGGCTCGTCGGTAAGGCTTATGCATTTTTTTACCGATTTAGAGCAATAAAGCTGACCAAATGGCTAGGTAGAGGCGGATATTTCCCCGTCTGTGTGCTAGTTTTGCCCCGTCTTACGCGATGTCTCAGCGTTAAGCGTGCATTCAGCATTTGTCGGGTCGAACCAAACCCTGATTTCGGTATCTATAACCCCGATCTGTCGTGGTTGTAACCGGGGTGCCAGATTCACAAGATCTGGCTCGATGGCTGACACTGCACTCTGCAATCCAAATGAATTTGATAGGGAAGGAACACCACAATGGCTATTACTAAAGACCAACTGATCGCTGATATCGCTGAAGCTATCGACGCGCCGAAAACCACCGCGCGTAACGCCCTGGACCAACTGGCTCAGATCGTTGCTGATCAATTGGAAAATGGCGGCGAAATCACTCTGCCAGGTATCGGCAAACTGAAAGTGACCGAGCGTCCTGCCCGTACTGGCCGTAACCCATCGACTGGCGCTGCCATCGAAATCGCTGCCAAGAAAGTTATCAAGCTGGTTGTGGCTAAAGGCCTGACCGACGCTGTTAACAAGTAATACTTGCAGTGAAACCGTGCTCAGAAGTTTTCCGGGCACGGTTTGTGTAACACCGATTCACGCAAGGTGAATCGTCCTTGAATCCCCCGCCTCTTTAGTTCTTCCTCATCCAGCGTTCCTGGCTCCAGGCCTGTTGCTGTGCCTTGTCCTTGAAGGTCCAGGCGACGAAGCGGCTCTGTTTCTGCCCCTGGGACATTTCCACCACCTGGCTTTCCAGGGCTCCGGCCTTTTTCAGCGCGCTTTCAATCGCCGGCAGGTTAGAGGCCTTCGACACCAGGGTGCTGAACCACAGCACCTGTTGGCCGACGCTGGCGCTTTCACTGATCAACTGGCTGACAAAGCGGATCTCGCCGCCTTCGCACCAGAGCTCCCGGGCCTGCCCGCCGAAATTCAGCACCGGCAATTTGCGCTTGGGGTCGGCCTTGCCCAGGGCCCGCCATTTACGCTGGCTGCCGCGGGTGGCTTCGTCCAGGGAGGCATGGAAGGGCGGGTTGCACATCGTCAGGTCGAAACGCTCGGTGCTGTCCAGCAGGCCGGTGAGGATCTGCTTGGGATTGCCCTGCTGGCGCAGGCTGATGGCCTTGTTCAAGCCGTTGGCCTGGACAATCGCCTTGGCCGCCGCCAGGGCGGTGCTGTCGATGTCCGAGCCGAGGAACTGCCAGCGGTAGTCGCTGTAGCCGATCAGGGGGTAGATGCAGTTGGCGCCGACGCCGACATCCAGTACCCGCACGGCCGCGCCACGAGGGATTTCACCCTGGTTGTGGCTGGCCAGCAGATCGGCGAGGAAGTGCACATAGTCAGCACGACCGGGCACTGGTGGGCAGAGGAAGTCCGTCGGAATATCCCAGTGGGCGATGCCGTAGAAGGCCTTGAGCAGGGCCCGGTTGAATACCCGCACGGCGGCCGGGTCGGCAAAATCGATGCTTTCCTTGCCATAGGGATTGAGGATCACGAATTGCCCCAGCTCCGGGGTGCTCTTGATCAGTTGCGGGAAGTCGTAACGCCCCTGGTGACGATTGCGCGGATGCAGGCTGGCCTTTTCCCGGGGCGTGGCGGCTTTGGCTGGGGAGGCAGGCTTGGGTTTTTTGCGCGCAGGCTTGGGGGTGTTGGGGGCGGTCATGGGGGATCGATTCGGGGCTGGTTCAAAGTGGCGGGCATTGTCCCATATCTTGCGGCGTTGGGGCGGGAGGCTTCGCCGCCGGCAAGCCGGCTCCTGGCAAACCACCGCGTAACGCTTTCGCTGGCTTGCCAGCGAAAGCGATCTGCCGCCAATAAAAAAGGGAGGCCTCTGCGGGCCTCCCTCTTTCACACTGCGCGAATCGCCGTTACAGGCTGGAGATCCGTGCGTGCTGCTCCGCCAGCTTGCCCAGGGCCTGTTCGGCCTCGGCCAGTTTGGCGCGTTCCTTCTCGATCACTTCGGCCGGGGCCTTGTCGACGAAGGAGGCGTTGGACAGCTTGCCGCCCACGCGTTGCACTTCGCCTTGCAGGCGCTGGATTTCCTTGTCCAGGCGTGCCAGTTCGGCGCCCTTGTCGATCAGGCCGGCCATGGGCACCAGCACTTCCATCTCGCCCACCAGCGCCGTGGCGGACAGCGGCGCTTCGTCGCCGGCAGCCAGTACGGTGATGGATTCGAGTCGGGCCAGCTTTTTCAGCAAGGCTTCGTTCTCGGTCAGGCGACGCTGGTCTTCGGCGCTGACATTCTTCAGGAACAGGGCCAGGGGCTTGCCCGGGCCGATGTTCATTTCCGCGCGAATGTTACGAGTGCCGAGCATCAGGCCCTTGAGCCATTCGATGTCGTCTTCGGCGGCCTGGTCGATGCGTGCTTCATTGGCCACCGGCCAAGGCTGCAGCATGATGGTTTTGCCGGTGCTGCCTGCCAGCGGCGCCAGGCGCTGCCAGATTTCCTCGGTGATGAACGGCATGAACGGATGCGCCAGGCGCAGCGCCACTTCCAGTACCCGTACCAGGGTGCGACGGGTGCCGCGCTGGCGCTCAACCGGCGAGTTCTCGTCCCAAAGCACGGGCTTGGACAGCTCCAGGTACCAGTCGCAGTACTGGTTCCAGATGAACTCGTACAGGGCCTGGGCGGCCAGGTCGAAACGGAACTGGTCGAGCTGACGGGTCACTTCAGCTTCGGTGCGCTGCAGTTGCGAGATGATCCAGCGGTCCGCCAGGGACAGCTCGTAAGCTTCGCCGTTCTGGCCGCAGTCCTCGCCCTTGTCCAGCACGTAGCGCGCGGCGTTCCAGATCTTGTTGCAGAAGTTGCGGTAACCCTCGACGCGGCCCATGTCGAACTTGATGTCGCGACCAGTGGTGGCCAGGGAGCAGAAGGTGAAGCGCAGGGCGTCGGTGCCGTAGCTGGCGATGCCGTCGGCGAATTCGGCGCGGGTCTGCTTCTCGATGGCTTTCTGCAGTTTGGGCTGCATCAGGCCGGTGGTGCGCTTCTGCACCAGGGTTTCCAGGTCGATACCGTCGATGATGTCCAGCGGGTCGAGGACATTGCCCTTGGACTTGGACATCTTCTGGCCCTGGCCGTCGCGGACCAGGCCGTGCACGTACACGGTCTTGAACGGAACCTGCGGCGTGCCGTCTTCGTTCTTCACCAGGTGCATGGTGAGCATGATCATCCGGGCGACCCAGAAGAAAATGATGTCGAAGCCGGTGACCAGCACGTCGGTGGGGTGGAAGGTCTTGAGGAAGTCGGTCTGTTCCGGCCAGCCCAGGGTGGAGAAGGTCCACAGGCCCGAGCTGAACCAGGTGTCGAGCACGTCGTTGTCCTGCTGCAGGGCAACGTCCGGGCCGAGGTTGTGCTTGGCCCGTACTTCCGCTTCGTCGCGGCCGACATAGACCTTGCCCGACTCGTCGTACCAGGCCGGAATGCGGTGGCCCCACCACAGCTGGCGGCTGATGCACCAGTCCTGGATGTCGCGCATCCAGGAGAAATACATGTTCTCGTACTGCTTGGGCACGAAGGCGATGCGGCCGTCTTCCACGGCGGCGATGGCAGGTTCTGCCAGCGGCTTGGTGGAGACATACCACTGGTCGGTCAGCCACGGTTCGATGACGGTGCCGGAACGGTCGCCCTTCGGCACTTTCAGCGCGTGGTCGTCGACGCTCACCAGCAGGCCGGCGGCGTCGAACGCGGCCACGATCTGCTTGCGTGCTTCGAAGCGGTCCAGGCCCACGTACTCGGCCGGGATCTTGCCGTCGACGCTGTCGTTCAGGCTGCCGTCCAGGTTGAACACCTGGCAGGCCGGCAGTACGGCGGCGTTCTTGTCGAAGATGTTGAGCAGCGGCAGGTTGTGGCGCTTGCCGACTTCATAGTCGTTGAAGTCGTGGGCCGGGGTGATCTTCACGCAGCCGGTGCCGAACTCGGGGTCGCAGTAATCGTCGGCGATGATCGGGATACGGCGGCCCACCAGGGGCAGCTCGACGAATTTGCCGATCAGGGCCTTGTAGCGCTCGTCTTCAGGGTTCACCGCGACGGCGGAGTCACCGAGCATGGTTTCCGGACGGGTGGTGGCGACGATCAGGTAGTCGTTGCCTTCGGCTGTCTTGGCGCCGTCGGCCAGCGGGTACTTGAGGTTCCACAGGAAACCCTTCTCGTCGTGGTTTTCCACTTCGAGGTCGGAAATCGCCGTGTGCAGCTTGGTGTCCCAGTTGACCAGGCGCTTGCCGCGGTAGATCAGGCCGTCTTCGTGCAAGCGCACGAAGGCTTCCTTCACTGCTTCCGAGAGGCCGTCGTCCATGGTGAAGCGCTCGCGGCTCCAGTCCACGGAGGAGCCCAGGCGGCGGATCTGGCGGCTGATGTTGCCCCCGGACTGATCCTTCCATTCCCAGACTTTCTCGAGGAATTTTTCCCGGCCCAGGTCATGGCGATTCTGGCCCTGGGCTTCGATCTGGCGCTCCACCAGCATTTGCGTGGCGATGCCGGCGTGGTCGGTGCCCGGCTGCCACAGGGTGTTGCGACCCTGCATGCGGCGGAAACGGATCAGGGCGTCCATGATCGCGTTGTTGAAGCCGTGGCCCATGTGCAGGCTGCCGGTGACGTTCGGCGGCGGGATCATGATGGTGTAGGAGTCGCCCGCGCCTTGCGGGGCGAAGTAGTTCTCGGACTCCCAGGTCTGGTACCAGGAAGTTTCAATGGCGTGCGGCTGGTAGGTCTTATCCATGCGCGGCGGGACCCTATTGGCATCTATTCAGGAAAAGCCGGGAAGTATAGCGGAGGGGGGCGGCAGCAAGCCACCAGCGGCAAGCGACAAGATGGCCCGGCCCGGCTTTTGCGTGTGGCTTATGGTTTGCCGCTGGTGGTCGCTGCGAGCAGGCGTTCCAGGCGGGCGTCGAGGCGACGCTTGATCTCGGTTTCGATATGCGGCGCGAAGTCGTCGATCACGTCCTGCATGATCAGTTGTGCGGCGGCGCGCAGTTCGCTGTCCAGGTGCAGCAAGGCATCGGCGTTGTTGCTGGCGGTGGCAGGCTTGGCGACGGGGGCCGCCGCTGCAGGTGCTGGAGCGGGTGTTGCCGCTTGAGCCGGCGCGGGTGCGGCAGGGGCGGCTTGGGCAGCGGCCGGCTGCTGGTTGCCCACCATGTCGAACAGCAGGGGGATCTGTACTTCGCTGCTGACGGTCTCGGTCAGCAGTGGCGGTTGCAGGTTTTCATCGCCGAGCAGTTTACGGATCGACTCGAGGTCATCCAGCAGGTGCGCGGGCTTTTGCAGCGGATTGGGAGTGTCCATCGGGTGCTCAGAGTCGCTGTAAACGGTGATCTTGCAGAGGATAGCCCTGTTCGCGATAGAAACGGAAACTCTCGCGGGCCGCCTGACGAATAGCGGGGTCCTCCACCACCACCTCGGCAATCCGGGCAAAACGCGGGGCGAAGGCCGGCACTTTCAGGTCCAGGTTCACCAGCAGGTCATTGTGGGGGCCGGGGTCCTGGCCGAGGCCGAGGACGATCAGGCTTTCGGGTTCGCTTTCCGCCGGGCCGTGGGGGACGAAGGTTTCGCCCTTGAAGCGCCACAGGCGGGCATCGAGCTCGTCCCGTTGCTCTGCATCGCTGCAATGCAGGTAGATGCGGTGGCCCATGCGCCAGGCCTTGTCGGTGAGCTTGCAGGCAAAATCCAGGCGCGCCGCAGGGTCCGCGCTGGGAAGAATATAGAAGTCGACTTTGGTCATTGGGCTTCCTGAGCCGAGGAGGGCGCCGCCTTCATGCGGCGCCCCCTGCGGTCATGGTTTTCAGGCTTTGGCGCGGTCCAGCAGGTATTGGGTCAGCAGGGGGACGGGACGGCCAGTGGCGCCCTTGTCCTTGCCACCGCTGGTCCAGGCAGTGCCGGCGATGTCCAGGTGCGCCCAGTTGAGGTTCTTGGTGAAGCGCGAGAGGAAGCAGGCGGCGGTGATGGTGCCGGCCTTTGGCCCGCCGATGTTGGCGATGTCGGCGAACGGGCTGTCCAGTTGCTCCTGGTACTCGTCGAACAACGGCAGTTGCCAGGCGCGGTCGTCGGCTTGCTGGCCGGCGCTGAGCAGTTGGCCGATCAGTTCGTCGTTGTTGCCCAGCAGGCCCGAAGTATGGGCGCCCAGGGCGACCACGCAGGCACCGGTGAGGGTGGCAATATCGATCACGGCCTGTGGCTTGAAGCGCTCGGAGTAGGTCAGGGCATCGCACAGCACCAGGCGGCCTTCGGCGTCGGTGTTGAGGATCTCCACGGTCTGCCCGCTCATGGTGGTGACGATGTCGCCAGGGCGCGCGGCGCCACCGCTGGGCATGTTCTCGGCGCAGGCCAGGATGCACACCAGGTTGATCGGCAGCTTCAGCTCCAGCACGGCGCGCAGGGTGCCGAATACGCTGGCGGCGCCGCCCATGTCGTACTTCATTTCATCCATGCCGGCGCCCGGCTTGAGGCTGATGCCGCCGGTGTCGAAAGTGATGCCCTTGCCCACCAGGGCGAACGGCTTCTCGGACTTCTTGCCGCCGTTGTACTGCATGACGATCAGGCGTGGCGGCTGGTCGCTGCCCTGGCCCACGGCATAGAACGAGCCCATGCCCAGTTCCTTGATCTTCTTCTCGTCGAGGACCTCGACCTTCAGGCCCTTGAACTCCTTGCCCAGGGCCTTGGCCTGTTCGCCGAGGAAGGTCGGGTGGCAGACGTTCGGCGGCAGGTTGCCCAGGTCGCGGGTAAAGGCCATGCCGTTGGCGATGGCCTGGGCATGGGTCACGCCGCGCTGGACTTCGGCTTCGGCGGCCTTGATGGTCAGCAGGGTGATTTTCTTCAGGGCGCGGGGCTCGGCCTTCTGGCTCTTGTAGCGGTCGAAGACATAACCACCGTCCACCAGGGTTTCCGCCAGCAGGCGGGTCTTGCCGTAGCTGTCGCGGCCCTTGACCACGACTTCATCCAGCGCCAGCACGGCGTCGCTGCCGCCCAGGCCCTTGAGGGTGGTGAGCACGCCGCTGATGATCTTGCGGAACGGGCGGTCGCCCAGTTCGCCGTCCTTGCCGGTGCCTACCAGCAGCACCCGCTCGGCCTTGAGCTTGGCCACGCCGTGCAACAGCAGGCTCTGGCCGACCTTGCCGGCCAGGTCGCCGCGTTTGAGTACGGCGCTGATGGCGCCGCCGCTGAGTTCGTCGAGTTGCTTGGCAACGCTGCCGAGTTTGCGGCCTTCGCCGACGGCGACCACCAGGGTGGCGGTCTTCAACGTTTCCGGGCTAACGCTTTTTACAACCAGTTCCATGTCTGGGTCCCTGAATAAATGGTCAAAGAGCGCAGGAAGCTGTCCTGCGCCAAGCTTATCTATATAGAAGAAGACGCCGCATGCTGCCGACGACAAAGCCACCAGTTTGAACCTCGCCGGTCGCGGCTGACAACCCTCGCATGGGCCAGTTTCGGCGCATTAGAGCGCTGGGTGAGCATCCTCCGTGACAGGCGCACGCAATCACAGGATAATGCGCCATCTTTTTTCGGCGGCCCTGCGTCTGGGGCCGGCTCGATACGTTTGCTTGTTCGGCCGCCTTAGCCTGACAACCCTGGAGTGTCTGGTTTGATCGTCTTTCGTTATCTGTCCCGCGAAATCCTGCTGACCCTGAGTGCCGTGAGCGCGGTATTGCTGGTCATCATCATGAGCGGGCGCTTCGTCAAGTTCCTCGCGCAAGCCGCCTCGGGGGCCCTGGATCCGGGCTCGCTGTTCCTGATCATGGGGTTTCGCCTACCGGGCTTCTTGCAACTGATCCTGCCCCTGGGGCTGTTCCTCGGCATTCTCCTGGCTTACGGCCGGCTCTATCTCGAAAGCGAGATGACCGTGCTGTCGGCCACCGGCATGAGCCAGCAACGCCTGTTGGGCATAACCATGATCCCGGCGGCCCTGGTGGCCCTGCTGGTGGCCTGGCTGAGCCTGAGCCTGGCGCCCCAGGGTGCCAACCAGTTCCAGCTGTTGCTGAACAAGCAGGATGCCCTGACCGAGTTCGACACGCTGGTGGCGGGGCGCTTCCAGGCGCTCAACGACGGTACCCGGGTCACCTACACCGAGCAGTTGTCCGAAGACCGAACCAACCTGGGCGGCGTGTTCATTTCCGAGAAACGCCTGGGCCAGCAGAAAAAGGACGAGGGCATTTCGGTGCTGGTGGCCGAGAAGGGCCATCAGGACATTCGCCCCGACGGCAATCGCTACCTGATCCTGGAAAACGGCTATCGCTATGACGGCAACCCGGGCGAGGCCAACTACCGGGTGATCAAGTACGACACCTACGGTGTTTTGCTGGAGCGTCCGGACGTCAGCGACGAAGTCACCGATCGCGATGCCATGCCCACCGCTGACCTGATCGGCAAGGATGACCTGCGAGCCCGTGCCGAGCTGCAATGGCGCCTGTCCCTGCCATTGCTGGTGTTTATCGTGACCTTGATGGCGGTGCCGTTGTCCCGGGTCAACCCGCGCCAGGGCCGCTTCCTCAAGCTGATCCCGGCGATCCTGCTGTACATGGCCTACCTGACCATCCTGATCGCCGTGCGCGGTGCAATGGAGAAGGGCAAGATTTCCCCGGCCTTGGGGCTGTGGTGGGTGCACCTACTGTTTCTGTTGATTGGCCTCGGCCTGATGTATTGGGAGCCGATGCGCTTGAAAATGGCGAGTCGTCGCAGCGTGAAGGAGATGGCTCGTGGTTAAGCTCGATCGCTACATCGGTAGCAGTGTGTTCATGGCTATCCTGGCGGTCCTGGGGATCATCCTCGGGCTGGCCTCGCTGTTTGCCTTCATCGATGAGATGGGGGCTGTCAACGAAACGTATACCGTGGTGGATGTAATGAGCTACGTGGCCCTCACTGCGCCGCGTCGGGTCTATGAAATGCTGCCGATGGCAGGCCTGATCGGCTGCCTGATCGGCCTTGGCAGCCTGGCCAGTAACAGCGAGTTGACCATCATGCGCGCGGCCGGTGTATCGGTGGGCCGTATTGTCTGGGCGGTCATGAAGCCCATGCTGGTGCTGATGCTGGTGGGCGTGCTGGTGGGTGAATACGTAGCGCCGGCCACCGAGACCCAGGCCCAGGCCAGTCGGGCCCTGGCCCAGGGTTCCGGCGATGCCCAGAGTTCCAAGCACGGCCTGTGGCACCGCCAGGGCGATGAATTCATCCATATCAACGCAGTGCAGCCCAATGGCCTGCTCTATGGCGTGACCCGCTACCACTTCGATGACCAGCGCCACATGCTGTCGTCGAGCTTCGCCCGCCAGGCCCGTTTCCACGAGGACTACTGGCAGCTGACGGATGTCACCACCACCTACTTCCGCGACGGTCATACCGAAGTCATCAGCGTGCCCGGCGAACGTTGGGATGTGGCCTTGAGCCCGCAACTGCTGAGCACCGTGGTGATGGCGCCGGAATCCCTGTCCATCAGCGGCCTGTGGGGCTACATCCACTACCTGGCCGACCAGGGCCTGAACAACGGTCGCTACTGGCTGGCGTTCTGGGTCAAGGTCCTGCAGCCGCTGGTGACGGCGGCGCTGGTATTGATGGCCATTTCCTTCATTTTCGGTCCGCTGCGTTCGGTGACCCTGGGTCAGCGGGTATTCACCGGCGTACTGGTGGGTTTCACCTTCCGCATCGCCCAGGATCTGCTGGGCCCTTCGAGCCTGGTATTTGGCTTTTCGCCGTTGTTCGCGGTGCTGGTGCCTGCGGGTATCTGCGCGGTGGCGGGCGTCTGGCTGTTGCGCCGGGCCGGCTGATTCCGCGGCTTTGCCAGGGTCTTGACGTAACGCCCCGGTCCTTGGATCGGGGCGTTTTTGCATTTGACAAACGCTGACAGGCGAGCGTGACGCTTGTGCCGAGTATCAGGTACAATTCCCGGCTATTTTTCGGCGGGCCATGCCTGCAGCCTTTTTGAGTGTTCATCCGTGAGTGATTTGAGTCATATCCGCAATTTCTCCATCATCGCCCACATTGACCATGGCAAGTCGACTCTGGCCGATCGCTTCATCCAGATGTGCGGCGGCCTGGCCGAGCGCGAAATGGAAGCCCAGGTTCTGGATTCCATGGACCTTGAGCGTGAGCGCGGGATCACCATCAAGGCCCACAGCGTCACCCTCTATTACAAGGCCCGCGACGGCATTACCTACCAGCTGAACTTCATTGATACCCCGGGCCACGTGGACTTCACCTACGAAGTCAGCCGTTCCCTGGCGGCCTGTGAAGGTGCATTGCTGGTGGTGGACGCCGGCCAGGGCGTCGAAGCCCAGTCGGTTGCCAACTGCTACACCGCCATCGAGCAAGGCCTGGAAGTGATGCCGGTGCTGAACAAGATCGACCTGCCACAGGCCGATCCGGAGCGGGTCAAGGAAGAGATCGAGAAGATCATCGGTATCGATGCCACCGACGCCGTGACCTGCAGCGCCAAGACCGGCCTGGGCGTGGACGAGGTGCTCGAGCGCCTGGTGACCACCATTCCGGCACCGACCGGCAATATCGAAGACCCGCTGCAAGCCCTGATCATCGACTCCTGGTTCGACAACTACCTGGGCGTCGTGTCCCTGGTACGTGTACGTCATGGCCGGGTGAAGAAAGGCGACAAGATCCTGGTCAAGTCCACCGGCAAGATCCACCTGGTGGACAGCGTTGGTGTATTCAACCCGAAACACACCGCCACCACCGACCTCAAGGCCGGTGAAGTGGGCTTCATCATCGCGGGCATCAAGGACATTCACGGCGCGCCCGTGGGTGACACCCTGACCCTGAGCTCGACCCCGGACGTTGAAGTGTTGCCGGGTTTCAAGCGCATCCAGCCGCAGGTTTACGCCGGTCTGTTCCCGGTCAGCTCCGACGACTTCGAGGATTTCCGCGAAGCGTTGCAGAAGCTCACCCTCAACGACTCGTCGCTGCAGTACACCCCGGAAAGCTCCGACGCCCTGGGCTTCGGCTTCCGCTGCGGGTTCCTCGGCATGCTGCACATGGAGATCATCCAGGAGCGCCTGGAGCGCGAGTACGACCTGGACCTGATCACCACCGCACCGACGGTAATCTTCGAGCTGCAACTGAAGAACGGTGAAACGATCTACGTCGACAACCCGTCCAAGCTTCCGGATCTGTCGGCGATCGAAGACATGCGCGAGCCGATCGTGCGGGCCAATATTCTTGTGCCGCAAGAGCACCTGGGCAACGTCATAACCCTGTGCATCGAGAAGCGCGGCGTACAGCACGACATGCTGTTCCTCGGCAGCCAGGTCCAGGTGACCTACGACCTGCCGATGAACGAAGTGGTCCTGGACTTCTTCGACCGCCTGAAATCCACCAGCCGCGGCTATGCTTCGCTGGATTACCATTTCGATCGTTACCAGTCGGCTAATCTGGTGAAACTGGATGTGCTGATCAACGGTGAGAAGGTCGACGCCCTGGCGTTGATCGTGCACCGTGACAACGCCCACTACAAGGGGCGTGCGCTGACCGAAAAGATGAAAGAACTGATTCCTCGGCAGATGTTTGACGTGGCAATCCAGGCCGCCATTGGCGGGCAGATTGTGGCGCGGACAACCGTCAAGGCACTCAGAAAGAACGTACTGGCCAAATGCTACGGCGGCGACGTTAGCCGTAAGCGCAAGCTGTTGGAAAAGCAGAAGGCCGGTAAGAAACGCATGAAGCAAGTGGGCAACGTGGAAATTCCACAAGAAGCCTTCCTTGCCGTGCTCAGGTTGGATAGTTAGGTCCTATGTCACTAAATTTCCCGCTGTTGCTGGTCATCGCTGTCTTCGTTTGCGGTCTCTTGGCGTTGCTCGACCTGGTGTTCCTGGCACCGCGCCGGCGTGCCGCCATTGCCAACTATCAGGGCAGCGTCAGCCAGCCGGACGGGGTGGTGGTCGAGAAACTGAGCAAAGAGCCGCTGCTGGTTGAATACGGCAAGTCGTTCTTTCCGGTGCTGTTCATCGTCCTGGTGCTGCGTTCGTTCCTGGTGGAGCCGTTCCAGATTCCATCGGGCTCGATGAAGCCGACCCTGGATGTGGGCGACTTCATCCTGGTGAACAAGTTTTCCTACGGGATCCGCTTGCCGGTGATCGACAAGAAGGTCATCGAAGTCGGTGATCCGCAGCGCGGCGATGTGATGGTGTTCCGCTACCCAAGCGATCCGAACGTCAACTACATCAAGCGTGTGGTCGGCCTGCCGGGTGATGAAGTGCGCTACACCAGCGACAAGCACCTGTTCGTCAACGGTCAGCCGGTGGCGGAGCAACTGGTGGGGGCTGAACCCGGCACCTTGGGCAGCGCCGAGCTGTACAAGGAAAAACTGGGCGCCGCCGAGCACTTGATCCGCAAGGAAATGAGCCGTTACCGGGCGACCCCGGACGGTCGCTGGGTGGTGCCGGCCGGGCACTACTTCATGATGGGCGACAACCGCGACAACTCTAACGACAGTCGCTACTGGGACGATCCAAGTATTCCCAAGGACCTGCTGGGCATGGTTCCCGACAAGAATATCGTCGGCAAGGCCTTCGCAGTCTGGATGAGCTGGCCCGAACCGAAACTCAGCCACCTGCCGAATTTCTCGCGGGTTGGCCTGATCAAGTAATCACACGCGGCGCTGTTGAACACAGCGCCGAATGCTTTTCTGGCTCTTGTATAAAACGGCCTTGCCCTTGGGCGACCCGTAACAGCCTTATCGCCAGAAGCATGCAGTCAACGATATTCAGGATGTAAATTTGAACACAGCGTTAATTGCCACCCGCACCTCGTGCGCGGCCCCTGGGATGGCGAGTTTCGGCAACGAAACCAGCGTGGGTAAACCGTGAGCGTTTCTTTGAGCCGTCTCGAGCGTCAGCTCGGTTATTCCTTCAAAGACCAGGAGCTGATGCTGCTGGCCCTCACTCACCGCAGCTTTGCCGGGCGCAACAACGAACGCCTGGAGTTTCTCGGTGACGCCATTCTCAACTTCGTTGCCGGCGAGGCGCTGTTCGAGCGCTTTCCCCAGGCCCGCGAAGGCCAGTTGTCGCGTTTGCGCGCGCGTCTGGTGAAAGGTGAAACACTGGCGGTGCTGGCCCGTGGTTTCGACCTGGGCGAGTACCTGCGCCTGGGCTCCGGCGAATTGAAGAGCGGCGGTTTCCGTCGTGAGTCGATCCTTGCCGATGCCCTGGAGGCCCTGATTGGTGCGATCTACCTGGACGCCGGCATGGAGACTGCCCGTGACCGCGTGCTGTCCTGGCTGGCCTCGGAGTTCGAGAGCCTGACCCTGGTGGACACCAACAAGGACCCCAAGACCCGGCTGCAGGAATTCCTCCAGTCCCGCGCCTGCGAACTGCCACGCTATGAAGTGGTGGATATCCAGGGCGAACCGCATTGCCGGACATTCTTCGTTGAATGTGAAGTCACCTTATTGAATGAAAAAAGCCGAGGTCAGGGTGTGAGCCGCCGTATTGCCGAACAGGTAGCGGCCGCCGCAGCACTGATTGCCCTGGGCGTGGAGAATGGCCATGACTGATTCAACTGCAACACGCTGTGGCTATGTCGCCATCGTCGGCCGCCCCAACGTGGGCAAGTCGACGCTGCTCAACCACATCCTCGGCCAGAAGCTGGCGATCACCTCGCGCAAGCCCCAGACCACTCGTCACAACATGCTCGGGATCAAGACCGAAGGCGCCATCCAGGCGATCTACGTCGATACCCCCGGTATGCACAAGAGCAACGAGAAGGCGCTGAACCGCTACATGAACAAGACCGCTTCGGCGGCGTTGAAAGACGTCGACGTGGTGATCTTCGTGGTCGATCGCACCAAGTGGACCGACGAAGACCAACTGGTGCTGGAGCGTGTGCAGTACGTGCAGGGCCCGGTAATCCTGGCGATCAACAAGACCGATCGCATCGAGGACAAGGCCGAGCTGATGCCGCACCTGACCTGGCTGCAGGAGCAACTGCCGAACGCCGAGATCGTGCCAGTCTCCGCCCAGCAGGGCCACAACCTCGAAGCCCTGGAAGGCCTGATCGCCAAGCACCTGCCGGAGAACGACCACTTCTTCCCGGAAGACCAGATCACCGACCGCAGCAGCCGCTTCCTCGCCGCCGAACTGGTGCGGGAAAAAATCATGCGCCAGCTCGGTGCCGAGCTGCCCTACCAGATCACCGTGGAAATCGAAGAGTTCAAGCAGCAGGGCAAGACCCTGCATATCCATGCCTTGATCCTCGTCGAGCGCGACGGCCAGAAGAAAATCATCATTGGCGACAAGGGTGAGCGGATCAAGCGCATCGGCATGGAGGCGCGCAAGGACATGGAGCTGCTGTTCGATTCCAAGGTCATGCTCAACCTCTGGGTCAAGGTCAAGGGCGGCTGGTCCGACGACGAACGCGCCCTGCGCTCCCTGGGCTACGGCGACCTCTGATGCACTTCGCCGGCAAGCCGGCTCCTGCACCTTCCTGTAGGAGCCGGCTTGCCGGCGAACAGCTGCAACCCCTTCTCCGGACCCGGTTCCCTCTCTTCCCCTGAGATCCCCCGCAACCATGTCCAGCAACGCCCCAGTCGGCCAACTCGCCTACGTCCTGCACAGCCGCGCCTACCGCGAAAGCAGTGCCCTGGTGGATTTTCTTACCCCCCAAGGTCGCCTGCGTGCTGTCCTGCGCAATGCGCGGGGCAAGGCCGGGACCCTGGCGCGGCCCTTCGTGCCCCTGGAGGTCGAGTTTCGCGGCCGTGGCGAACTGAAGAACGTCGGGCGCATGGAAAGTGCTGGCATTGCCGCCTGGCTCAATGGCGAGGCCTTGTTCAGCGGCCTCTATCTGAACGAGCTGTTGATTCGCCTGCTGCCGGCGGAAGATCCCCATCCTGCGGTATTCGACCACTACGCTGCCACGCTGCTGGCCCTGGCCGAAGGCCGTCCCCTGGAGCCTCTGCTGCGGGCCTTTGAGTGGCGCCTGCTGGATGACCTGGGCTACGGCTTTGCCCTGGACAGCGACATCCATGGCGCCCCCATCGCTGCAGACGGCCTGTACCGCCTACAGGTGGATGCCGGGCTGGAGCAGGTGTTCCTGCTGCAGCCGGGACTGTTCAATGGCACCGAGTTGCTGGCCATGGCCGATGCCGACTGGAGCGCTCCCGGCGCGCTGTCTGCGGCCAAGCGCCTGATGCGTCAGGCCCTGGCGGTGCACCTGGGCGGCCGGCCCCTGGTCAGTCGCGAGTTGTTTCGCAAGCCTTAGTCTCCCCGTATGCTGTGCGCCGAATCTTCATTTATTCAGGAGCGCTTCCGTGACCACCAGCAATCGCATTCTTCTTGGCGTGAACATCGACCACGTTGCCACCCTGCGCCAGGCACGGGGCACCCGTTACCCGGACCCGGTCAAGGCAGCGCTGGACGCGGAAGAGGCGGGCGCCGACGGCATCACCGTGCACCTGCGCGAAGATCGCCGGCATATCCAGGAGCGCGACGTGCTGCTGCTCAAGGACGTGCTGCAGACCCGCATGAACTTCGAAATGGGCGTCACCGAAGAGATGATGGCTTTTGCCGAGCGTATCCGTCCGGCACATATCTGCCTGGTGCCGGAAACCCGCCAGGAGCTCACCACCGAAGGCGGCCTGGATGTGGCGGGGCAGGAGGCGCGGATCAAGGCGGCGGTAGAGCGGCTGTCGAAAATCGGTTCCGAAGTGTCCCTTTTCATCGACGCCGACGAGCGTCAGATCGAGGCCTCCAAGCGGGTCGGCGCGCCGGCCATCGAACTGCACACCGGGCGTTATGCCGATGCCCAGACGCCCAGTGAAGTGGCCGAGGAGCTGCAGCGTATCGTCGACGGCGTTGCTGTTGGCCTGGCCCAGGGGCTGATCGTCAACGCCGGCCATGGCCTGCATTACCACAACGTCGAGGCGGTGGCGGCGATCAAGGGCATCAACGAGCTGAACATCGGCCATGCCCTGGTGGCCCACGCTCTGTTTGTCGGTTTCAAAGGTGCGGTGGCTGAGATGAAGGCCTTGATCCTGGCGGCTGCGGCCAAGGCCTGAATCGCCTTCGCCGGCCAGCCGGTTCCTGCACAACCTGCGTAGGAGCCGGCTGGCCGGCGAATGCTTTTAAAGCGGCGGATTCTCTTCCGGCGGCTTGGTCTTGTTGACCCCGGGTACGTGCAGGTTGCCTTCGGCGACCTGGTCGCCTTCCAGCTGCGGCTGGGTCACCCAGGTGAGAATGTCGTAGTAGCGACGGATGTTGGCGACGAAATGCACGGGCTCGCCGCCCCGGGCATAGCCGTAGCGGGTCTTGCTGTACCACTGCTTCTGCGACAGGCGCGGCAGCATCTTCTTCACATCCAGCCACTTGTTCGGGTTCAGGCCTTCTTTCTCGGCCAGCTTGCGCGCATCGTCCAGGTGGCCGGTGCCGACGTTATAGGCGGCCAGGGCGAACCAGGTGCGGTCCGGTTCCTCGATCTTGTCGTCCAGCTGTTCCTTGATATAGGCCAGGTACTTGGCCCCGCCGCTGATGCTCTGCTTGGGGTCCAGGCGGTTGGAGACGCCCATGGCCTGGGCGGTGTTCTGGGTCAGCATCATCAGCCCGCGCACCCCGGTCTTGGAGGTGACCTCGGCCTGCCACATCGATTCCTGATAGCCCACCGCCGCCAGCAGGCGCCAGTCGAGCTTTTCCTGCTTGGCCGACGCCTTGAAGTGCTTCTCGTACTTGGGCAGGCGTTGCTGCAGGTGCTGGGCAAAGGTGTAGGCGCCGACATAGCCGAGCACGTCCACATGGCCGTAGTAGCGGTCCTTCAGGCGTTGCAGGGTGCCGTTCTTCTCGACCTTGTCGAGGAAACTGTTGATCTCGTTGAGCAGGCTGTTGTCGTCGCCTGCGGCCACGGCCCAGCTCTGGCTGCGGGCGTCGCCCAGGTCAAAGGCCACTCGCACATTGGGGAAGTAGACCTGGTTCATCGCCAGTTCGTTGGAGTCCACCAGGGTCAGGTCGATCTGCCCTTCGTCCACCATGCGCAGCAGGTCCACCACTTCCACGGCGTCCGACTCTTCGTATTCGATGCCGGGGTACTTGAGCTTGAGTTCCGCCAGTTGTTCGGCGTGGGTGCTGCCCTTGAGCACCATGATGTGCTTGCCCACCAGGTCTTGCGCGGTGGTGGGGCGGGAACGGCCATTGCGATAGATGACCTGGGGCGTGACCTCCAGATAGGGGTGGGAGAACCGCACCTGCTGCTTGCGCTGCTCGCTGCTCACCAGGCCGGCGGCGGCCAGGACCGGGCCCTTGGGCTGGCCCAGCTGGTCGAATAGGTCGTCGAGGTTGTCGGCGGTCTCGATCTTGAGCTCCACCCCCAGATCGTCGGCAAAGCGTTTCACCAGCTCGTATTCGAAGCCGGTTTCACCGTTGCGATCCTGAAAGTAGGTGGCAGGGCTGTTACGGGTGACCACCCGCAGCACACCATCCTCCTTTACGCGCTCGAGCGTGCTGGGTTTCTCAACACAGGCGCCGAGCATCAGGAAGAGTCCGGTAACGATGAGCCACTTGGCGCAGCGCGGACGTAAAGCCATAGGGGAAAACATTGGCGCAGTATACGCAAAGGATAACGGCCGCCATATCTCGACAGCGAAGGGCTTGTCTGCTAGCGATGGTCGAGCCGGGCTGAAGGCCTCAGGAATGGGGCCTGGGCGCTGAATGTGACGTTTAAAATAACCACCGGCAATGACCCTGATGAGGCTTTGTTATAGGGGGCTGGCCCCGGGCCGACGTCCGGAGGCGCCCGGGGGTTGCGTTTCGAGTGCCGATGCCAGCGGTTTACGTTAGAATGCACGGCCTCAAAGCACACCCCCTTCCCGAGGCTGTCCCGAAGATGTTGATCCTGCGCGGCGCTCCTGCCCTTTCTGCCTTTCGCCACAGCAAACTCCTTGAGCAACTGAGCCAGAAAGTACCGGCTGTCAGTGGCTTGTATGCTGAATTCGCTCACTTCGCCGAAGTCACCGGCGTCCTGACCGGCGACGAACAGCAGGTGCTTGCGCGCCTTCTGAAGTACGGCCCCAGCGTTCCGGTACAAGAGCCGACCGGCCGTCTGTTCCTGGTCCTGCCACGTTTCGGCACCATTTCGCCGTGGTCGAGCAAGGCCAGCGACATCGCCCGCAACTGTGGCCTGGCGAAGATCCAGCGCCTGGAGCGCGGCATCGCCTTCTATGTGGCCGGTGAGTTCAGCGAGGCCGAGGCCCAACTGATCGCCGACGCCCTGCACGACCGCATGACCCAGATCGTGGTGGCCAACCTGGAACAGGCCGCCGGCCTGTTCAGCCACGCCGAACCCAAGCCGCTGACCGCCATCGACATCCTCGGCGGTGGCCGTGCTGCGCTGGAGCAGGCCAATAGCGAGCTGGGCCTGGCCCTGGCCGAAGACGAAATCGATTACCTGATGAACGCCTTCCAGGGCCTCAAGCGTAATCCCCACGACATCGAACTGATGATGTTCGCCCAGGCCAACTCCGAGCACTGCCGCCACAAGATCTTCAACGCCAGTTGGGATATCGACGGCCAGAGCCAGGAAAAAAGCCTGTTCGGCATGATCAAGAACACCTATCAGATGCACAACGAAGGTGTGCTCTCCGCCTATAAGGACAATGCCGCGGTCATCGTCGGTTCGGTTGCCGGGCGCTTCTATCCGAACCCTGAGACCCGCCAGTACGGTGCGGTACAGGAGCCGGTGCACATCCTGATGAAGGTCGAGACCCACAACCACCCGACCGCCATCGCGCCGTTCCCGGGGGCCTCCACCGGTTCCGGCGGCGAAATCCGCGACGAAGGCGCCACCGGGCGCGGCGCCAAGCCCAAGGCCGGCCTCACCGGTTTCACCGTGTCCAACCTGCAGATCCCGGGCTTCGAACAGCCGTGGGAAGTGCCGTACGGCAAGCCTGAGCGCATCGTCACCGCCCTCGACATCATGATCGAAGGCCCACTGGGTGGCGCGGCGTTCAACAACGAATTCGGCCGTCCGGCCCTGACCGGTTATTTCCGCACCTTCGAGCAATCCATTACCACGCCTCGTGGCGATGAAGTTCGCGGTTACCACAAGCCGATCATGCTGGCAGGCGGCATGGGCAACATCCGTGACGAGCACGTACAGAAAGGCGAGATCACCGTCGGCTCCAAGCTGATCGTCCTCGGCGGCCCGGCGATGCTCATCGGCCTGGGCGGCGGCGCCGCTTCCTCCATGGCCACCGGCACCAGCTCGGCGGACCTGGATTTTGCTTCGGTACAGCGTGAAAACCCTGAGATGGAACGCCGTTGCCAGGAAGTCATCGACCGTTGCTGGCAACTGGGGGATAACAACCCCATCAGCTTCATCCACGACGTCGGCGCCGGTGGCCTGTCCAACGCCTTCCCGGAACTGGTCAACGATGGCGGCCGTGGCGGTCGCTTCGAACTGCGCAACATCCCCAACGACGAGCCGGGCATGGCCCCGCACGAAATCTGGTCCAACGAATCCCAGGAGCGTTATGTCCTGGCGGTGGGCGCTGCGGATTTCGAACGTTTCAAGGCCATCTGCGAGCGTGAGCGCTGCCCGTTCGCGGTGGTCGGCGAAGCCACTGCCGAACCACAGTTGACCGTGACCGACAGCCACTTCGGCAACAGCCCGGTGGACATGCCGCTGGAAGTGCTGCTGGGCAAGGCCCCGCGCATGCACCGTTCGGCCGTGCGGGAAAACGAGTTGGGTGACGATTTCGATCCAAGCACCCTGGATATCGCCGAGAGCATCGAGCGCGTCCTGCACCACCCGGCCGTGGCCAGCAAGAGCTTCCTGATCACCATCGGCGACCGCACCATCACCGGCCTCGTGGCCCGTGACCAGATGGTCGGTCCATGGCAGGTGCCGGTGGCCGACGTGGCCGTGACCGCCACCAGCTTCGACGTCTACACCGGTGAGGCCATGGCCATGGGCGAGCGCACGCCGCTGGCCCTGCTGGACGCCCCGGCGTCCGGCCGCATGGCGATCGGTGAGACGCTGACCAACATCGCGGCCTCGCGCATCAACAAGATCAGCGACATCAAGCTCTCCGCCAACTGGATGTCCGCTGCCGGCCACCCGGGCGAAGACGCGCGCCTGTATGACACCGTCAAGGCAGTGGGCATGGAGCTGTGCCCAGAGCTGGGCATCACCATCCCGGTGGGCAAGGACTCCATGTCCATGGCCACCCGCTGGAACGAAGAGGGCGTGGACAAGAGCGTCACCTCGCCGCTGTCGCTGATCGTCACTGGCTTCGCACCCGTAGCGGACATTCGCCAGACCCTGACCCCGCAACTGCGCATGGACAAGGGCACCACCGACCTGATCCTGATCGACCTCGGTCGCGGGCAGAACCGCATGGGCGCCTCGATCCTCGCCCAGACCCACGGCAAGCTCGGCAGCCAGGCACCGGACGTGGATGATGCGGAAGACCTCAAGGCCTTCTTCGCGGTGATCCAGGGCCTCAACGCCGACGGTCACCTGCTGGCCTACCACGACCGTTCCGATGGCGGCCTGCTGGTCAGCGCCGTGGAAATGGCCTTCGCCGGCCATTGCGGCCTGAACCTGAGCCTCGACGCCGTGGCGGAAAACACCGCCGAAATCGCCGCCATCCTGTTCAACGAAGAGCTGGGTGCGGTAATCCAGGTGCGCCAGGACGCTACTCCGGACGTGCTGGCCCAGTTCAGCGCCGCCGGCCTGGGCGATTGCGTGGCTGTGATCGGCCAGCCGATCAACAACGGTGAAGTGAGCATCTCCTACAACGGCGAAAGCGTGTTCACCGGCCAGCGCCGCCTGCTGCAGCGTCAGTGGGCAGAAACCAGCTACCAGATCCAGCGCCTGCGGGACAACGCCGACTGCGCCGAGCAGGAATTCGACGTGGTACTGGAAGAAGACAACCCGGGCCTGAGCGTCAAGCTGGGCTTCGACGTCAACCAGGACATCGCCGCGCCTTACATCAAGAAAGGCGTGCGTCCACAGGTGGCGGTACTGCGTGAGCAGGGCGTCAACGGCCAGGTGGAAATGGCAGCGGCCTTTGACCGCGCCGGCTTCAACGCCATCGACGTGCACATGAGCGATATCCTCGCCGGTCGTGTCGACCTCAACGACTTCAAGGGCATGGTTGCCTGCGGTGGCTTCTCCTACGGCGACGTACTGGGCGCCGGTGAAGGCTGGGCCAAGTCGGCGCTGTTCAACAGCCGCGCCCGCGACGCCTTCCAGGGCTTCTTCGAACGTACCGACAGCTTCACCCTGGGTGTGTGCAACGGTTGCCAGATGATGTCCAACCTGCACGAACTGATCCCGGGCAGCGAGTTCTGGCCGCACTTCGTGCGCAACCGCTCCGAGCAGTTCGAAGCCCGGGTGGCCATGGTCCAGGTGCAGGAGTCGAACTCGATCTTCCTGCAGGGCATGGCCGGTTCGCGGATGCCGATCGCCATCGCCCACGGTGAAGGCCATGCGGAGTTCGAAAGCGAAGAGGCATTGCTGGAAGCCGACCTGTCCGGTTGCGTGGCCCTGCGCTTCGTCGACAACCACGGCAAGGTCACCGAGCGCTACCCGGCCAACCCCAACGGTTCGCCGCGCGGGATCACCGGCCTCACCAGCCGCGACGGCCGCGTCACCATCATGATGCCGCACCCTGAGCGGGTGTTCCGTGCCGTGCAGAACTCCTGGCGCCCGGATGAGTGGAACGAAGATGGGGCGTGGATGCGCATGTTCCGTAACGCTCGGGTTTGGGTGAACTGAGGCTGATGTACAAGCTCAGCTTCTTCGTGCCCCCCAGCCATGTGGAGTCGGTCAAGAGCGCTGTGTTCGCCGCGGGCGGCGGACGCATCGGCGCCTATGACCAGTGCGCCTGGCAGGTGCTCGGCCAGGGCCAGTTTCGCCCGTTGGACGGCAGCCAGCCGTTTCTCGGGCAGACCGGCCAGGTGGAGCGGGTGGAGGAGTGGAAGGTCGAGCTGGTGGTGGCCGACGAACTGATTCGCGATGTGGTACTGGCCCTCAAGCAGAGCCACCCCTACGAAACGCCGGCTTATGAAGTCTGGCGCCTCGAAGCGTTCTGAGGTTATCCACAGACACAAAGCCCGCTGAACCGGCAACGGTCAGCGGGCTTTTTTGTGGGCCTTCGCCGGCCAGCCGGCTCCTACAGGAGCCTTGCAGGAGCCGGCTGGCCGGCGAAAGTGCCTTCAAGCACCCGCGCCGACCTCTCGGTGCAGCAAGCCCGTCAGCGCCACCTGCAAGCCCCCGGCCTTTTCGCCAATCAGTACGTGCCAAACATCCCCCTCCATACGCCGCATGCCCTGGCAGCCCAGCCCCTTGAGCGCCGGCTCCGACAGGCTGCGGCTATTGTTCACTCGCACTCGCAACCGGGTCAGGGCCACACAGTCCATCTGCACCAGGTTGTCCCGACCGCCCAGGGCGTTGAGCCACTGCTGGGCTTCGTGGATGGAAATGTCGACCTGCGGGGGGGCTTCAACAGGCGCCTGTGCCACCTCAGCCCTGGCCGAAACGGGTGACGCCAGGCGGATCTCGTCGGCGATGCTGTCTGCCAGCGGCCCCACCACCACCTGCAAGCTGCCGCCCTTGCCGGGGCGCACCACGGCCATGGCGCCCAGGGCCTTGAGCTCGCTGTCCGAAGCCAGGTTGCGGTCTGCCAGCTCCAGGCGCAGGCGCGTGGTGCAGGCACCGACGGTAAGCAGGTTGCCGGCGCCACCCAGGGCCTTGATGTAGGCTGCGGCGCGCTGGTCGACGCTCAGTTCAGTCTTTTCGCTGGAGGGGCTGTCTTCACGGCCCGGGGTCTTGAGGTTGAAGCGGCGGATGCAGAAATCGAACACCAGGTAGTACACCACCGCGTACAGCAGGCCCACCGGAAACACCTTCCAGCCGTTGGTGGAGCGGCCCCAGCCCAGGGCCATGTCGATGGCGCCGCCGGAAAAGGTAAAGCCCAGGTGGATGTTCAGCAGGTTGGTCAGGGCCATGGCCAGCCCGGTGAGCAGGGCATGCACCAGGTACAGCAGGGGGGCAAGGAACATGAAGGCGAATTCGATCGGCTCGGTGACCCCGGTCAGGAAGGATGTCAGGGCCATGGACAGGAAGATCCCGCCCATTACCTTGCGCCGTTCCGGCGGTGTGTTGCGGTACATCGCCAGGCAGGCGGCGGGCAGGCCGAACAGCATCATCGGGAACATCCCGGTCATGAACTGGCCGCCCTTGGGGTCGCCGGCAAAGTAGCGGGTCAGGTCGCCGGTGACCACGGCGCCGGTGCTCGGGTCGGTGAAGCTGCCGAAGATGAACCAGGCCATGTTGTTGAGGATGTGGTGCAGGCCGGTGACGATCAGCAGCCGGTTGAACACGCCGAAGACAAAGGCGCCGAAGCTGCCGCTCTCCAGCAGCAACTGGCCGAAGCTGTTGATGCCGTGCTGGATCGGCGGCCAGATCAGGCCGAACACCACCCCCAGGCCCACGGCGGTGAAACCGGTGGCGATGGGCACGAAGCGCCGGCCGCCGAAGAACGCCAGGTACTCCGGCAGCTTGATGTCCTTGAAGCGGTTGTACAGCGCGCCGGCCATCAGCCCGCTGATGATCCCGGCGAGCATGCCCATGTTGATGCTGGCGTCCAGCACCTTGAGGGTCGAGATCATTACCAGATAGCCAATGGCCCCGGCCAGCCCGGCGGTGCCATTGTTGTCCTTGGCAAAGCCGACGGCGATACCGATGGCGAAGATCAGCGCCAGGTTGCCGAAGATCGACTGCCCGGCATCGTGGATGATCGCGATGTTCAGCAGGTCGGTGTCGCCCAGGCGCAGCAGCAGACCGGCGATGGGCAAGATAGCGATGGGCAGCATCAGCGCCCGGCCGAGGCGTTGCAGGCCCTCGATGAAATACTGGTACATGGCGTCTCTCCTGGAATTCTTGTTATGAGTGCAGAGGCCAAAGCCGTTCGCAGGCCTGACGGACTGCGGCGGCACCGGGCAGGTTGAGCAGCGGCTGGCTGAGCTGGCGGCACTGGCTGGCGTCCAGCTGGCGCACCCGGTCCTTGATCTCGCCCACCTGTGGCGGGCTGACCGACAGCTCGCTGACGCCCAGGCCAATGAGTACGGGTGTGGCCAGGGGATCGGAGGCCAGGGCGCCACAGACCCCGACCCAGCGACCATGGCGCTGGGCGCCGGCGCAGGTCTGGGCGATCAGCCGCAGCAGGGCGGGGTGCAGGGCGTCGACCCGTGCCGCCAGCCCGGCGTGGTCACGGTCCATGGCCAGGGTGTACTGGGACAGGTCGTTGGTGCCGATGGACAGGAAGTCGGCGTGTTCGGCCAGTTGCTCGGCCATCAGGGCGGCGGCGGGAACTTCGATCATGACCCCCAGTTCCGGGCGCTGGCTCAGGCCCAGTTCGGCAGCGAACAGGTCCAGGCGCTGGCGAATGTGCAGCAGCTCGGCGACTTCGGTGACCATCGGCAGCATCACCCGGCAGCGTTGCACGGGGCTGACCTGGAGCAGCGCCCGCAGTTGTTGGTCCAGCAGCTCAGGGCGCGCCTGGGCCAGGCGGATGCCGCGCAGCCCAAGTACCGGGTTGGCTTCCACCGGCAGGGGCAGGTAATCCAGCTGTTTGTCGCCGCCGACGTCGATGGTGCGAATGATCACCGGCTTGTCGCCCATGGCGTTGAGCACTGCCTGATAGGCCTGGCGCTGTTCTTCTTGATCCGGGGCGGTCTGGCGGTCAACGAAGAGAAACTCGGTGCGCAGCAGGCCGACGCCGTCGGCGCCACCCTGGTGGGCGTCCCGGGCTTCATCGCTGGACGCCACATTGGCCGCCACCTCGATCTGCTGGCCGTCCTGGGTCAGGGCGGGCTCATGGGCTTTTTGCTGTTGCAGCGCATGGCGCTGGCGCTGGGTTTCGCCGGCCTGTTGCACCTGTGCGATGCGCTGCGGGTCGGGCTCCAGTTCCAGGCGCCCGCCGTTGGCATCCAGCACCACCTGGCGGCCACTGTCGATGCGCAGCACTTGCGGGCCCAGGGCCACCAGGCAAGGCAGGCCCTTGCCCCGGGCAAGGATCGCCACGTGGGAAGTGGCACCGCCGGCGGCCATGCACAGCCCGGCCACGCCCTGGGCGCTGAGTTGCAGAAGGTCGGAAGGGGTCAACTCCTCGGCGGCAACGATCGCCCCGGCTGGCAGATCATAGTGCCAGGCCTCCCCCAGCAGGGCGCGCAGAACGCGCTGCTGCAGGTCCCGCAGGTCGTTGGCGCGTTCAGCCAGCAGCGTACTGCCCAGTTGCTGCAGGATCTGGCATTGCTCGGTAATCGCCGCGCTCCAGGCATGGGTGGCGGCGCGGCCCTGGGCAATGGAGGCTTCGGCGGCGTCCAGCAGGGTCGGGTCTTCGAGCAGCGCCAGGTGGGCGCTGAAGATGTCCTGTTCCTGCTGGTCGCGGCGTTGCCGGGCCTGCTCCAGGGTGTGGCGGATTTCCCCGCGCACCTGGTCCAGTGCGGTGCTCAATGCTTGCCGTTGGGGCTCGGGTGCATGCTGGCCATGATCCTCCGCCAGGACCATGGCGTTGAGCCGCACCAGGGGTCCGCACACCAGGCCCGGCGCGGCGCAGACGCCCGGCAGCACGCCGTCTTCCACGGGGCCTTGGGCGGCCGGGGCCGGTACCGGGGTTTCGCCATGGGCATCTGCGGCCATCGCGGTGCCGAGGGTCTGCAGCATCGCCTGCAGGGCATCCTGGCAATCGTCGCCCTGGCAACTGACCAGCACTTCTTCCTGTTCACCGATGCCCAGGCTCATCAGGGCAATCAGGCTGGTGCAGGGGGCGCTCTTGTCCTTGAAGGTCAACTGCGAATGGCTGTTGAAGCTCAGGGCGGTCTGGCGCACCAGGGCGGCGGGGCGGGCATGCAGGCCGCCGCGATGGGCGACCTTGATCCGGGCGCTGGCCTGCTGCCCGGATTGCTCTTGCGCCAGCGGCTGCGGGCCCGCGTTGGCGCGCCGGCTGATGTGCAGCAATGGCTCGCCCACCTGGACTGTCGACAGGGTCAGCGGGCGCAGGTCGAAACCCTCGCCATTGGTCAGGATCAGCAGGCTGATCAGGCTTCGGCAATGCTGTGCCACGTGGTCCAGATCAACCCGCAGCAAGGGCTGGCCGGCACGCACCTGCTGGCCCTCCTTCACCAGCAGGGCAAACCCCTCGCCCTGCAGTTCGACAGTGTCCAGGCCCAGGTGCAGCAGCAGCTCGGCCCCATTGGCGGCGCGCAGGGTGATTGCGTGCCCGGTACGTGCGACCTGGATCACCTGGCCGGCGCAGGGCGCATGCAGGGTGTCGTTGAGGGGATCGATGGCGATGCCGTCGCCCATGGCACCGCTGGCGAACACCGGGTCGGGCACGCTGCGTAGTGCTAGCACTGGCCCGCTTAACGGGGCACCGAGCGTCAGTTCGTTATTGTTGTTGTGCATGGCGCAGTACTCGTTGGCGATGGGGCTTAGTGAGTGCGGGTCACTTTGCTCAGGTGGCGCGGTTGGTCGGGGTCCATGCTGCGGGCTTGGGCGAGGCCGGCGGCCATGACGTAGAAACTCTGGATCGCCAGGATCGGGTCGAGTGCCGGGTGTTCGGCACGACTCAGGGTCAGGTCCCGTTCACCGATGTCGTCCGGAGCGGCCAGCAGCACCTTGGCGCCGCGCTGGCGCATGTCGGCGGCCAGGCTCAGCAGGCCGCCCTGCTCGGCGCCGCGGGGGGCGAACACCAGCAGCGGATAGTCGTGGTCGATCAGCGCCATGGGGCCGTGGCGGACTTCGGCACTGCTGAAGGCTTCGGCCTGGATAGCCGAGGTTTCCTTGAGCTTGAGCGCGGCTTCCTGGGCAATGGCGAATCCCGCCCCGCGGCCGATCACCATCAGGCGCTGGCAATCGCGCAGCGCATTGACGGCCAGGCTCCAATCCTGGGTCGCGGCCTGGCGCAGGCCTTCGGGCAGGGCCAGGCCGGCTTCGAGCAAGCGTCCGTCATCATTCCAGTGGCCGATCAGTCGCGCGCTGGCGCTGAGGGTGGCAATAAAGCTCTTGGTGGCGGCCACGCTCTGCTCGGCGCCGGCGTGCAACGGCAGGAAGAATTCGCTGGCCGCTTCCAGCGGGCTGTTTTCCGCGTTGACCATGGCCACGCTGAGGGCCCCGCGCTTGCGCAGCAGGCGCACGCTGTTTACCAGGTCCGGGCTTTGCCCCGATTGCGAAAAGGCGAACACCGCCTGGCCGCTGACCCGCAGGGGCGCCTGCTGCATGGTCACCACCGACATCGGCAGCGAGGCCACGGGAATACCCACTTGCTGCATGGTCAGGTAGGCGAAGTAGCTGGCGGCGTGGTCGGAGCTGCCCCGGGCCACGGTCATCGCCACTTGTGGCGGCTGGCGGCGCAGGCGGCCGGCGACCTCGAGCAGCGCCGGGTCCAGGTGCTGCAACTGGTTGCTCGCGGCCAGGTGCGAGGACAGCGCCTCTTCAAGCATTTTTGAAGTCAATGTCTTCTCCTTCGACCATGACGGCGGTCAGTGTGAGTGCCCGGTCCAGGCGCACGCTGTCGGCCCAGCTGCCAGGTTGCAGGCGGCCGCGTTGGGGGATGCCGAGGTAGTCGGCGGGAAATTGCGACAGGCGCTGCGAGGCTTCGGCCAGGGGCAGGCCGATCTTCACCAGATTGCGCAGGGCCTGGTCCATGGTCAGGGTGCTGCCGGCCAGCGTGCCGTCGGCCAGGCGCACACCACCCAGGCACTTGGTCACGGTGTGGCTGCCCAGCTTGTATTCACCGTCGGGCATGCCGGCAGCTGCGGTGGAGTCGGTAACGCAGTACAGGCATGGGATCGAGCGCAGGGCCACGCGCATGGCGCCGGGGTGCACATGCAGCAGGTCCGGGATCAGCTCGGCGTACTGGGCGTGGGCCAGGGCCGCGCCGACGATCCCCGGCTCGCGGTGATGCAGCGGGCTCATGGCGTTGTACAGGTGGGTGAAACTGGTGGCGCCAGCGGCGAGGGCCGCCACGCCTTCCTCGTAGCTGCCCAGGGTGTGGCCGATCTGCATGCGCACGCCGCGGGCGCTGAGTTCGCGGATCAGGCCGTCGTGGCCGGCGACTTCCGGGGCGATGGTGATCACGCGGATCGGCGCCAGCGCCAGGTACTGCTCCACTTCCGCCAGAAGTGCGGTGTGGGCGAAGTTGGGCTGGGCGCCAAGTTTGCCGGGGTTGATGTAGGGGCCTTCCAGGTGCACGCCGAGCACTCGGGCGCAGCCTTTGGGGCGCTGTTCGGCATAGCTGCCCAGTTGCTCCAGGACCTGGCGGATTTCCTCGCTGGGGGCCGTCATGGTGGTGGCCAGCAGCGAGGTGGTGCCGAAGCGCACATGGGTGCGGGTGATGGTCTGGAAGGCATCGCGGCCTTGCATGATGTCCTTGCCGCCGCCGCCGTGCACATGCAGGTCGATAAAGCCGGGCAGCAGGTAGGGCAGGTCGTTGTCCGCCGGATTGCAGGGGCTGCCTTCGATGGCGATCACCTTGCCGTCCTGATGCAGCAGACGGCCGCGGACCCAGCCTTGGGGCGTGAGGATATTGTCTTCGGACATGGCGTTTCTCTGGCTCCGGAAGCGGGTTCAGCGTCGCAGTTCAGCGACGAAGTCGTAGTAGTCGTTGCGGCAGTAGGTGTCGGTGACCTCGATCGGCGTGTTGTCTTCCAGGTAGCCGACCCGGGTCATCAGCAACATGGCGGTGCCGGGGGCGATGCCCACCAGGGCGGCGAATTCGTCCGAGGCATTGATCGCTTGGATGTGCTGCAGCGCCCGCACCACGGGCTTGCCGATGCCATCGAGGTATTCATAGAGCGAATCCCCGACCGCTTCCGGCTGGGCGATGATGCTGGCCGGCAGGGTGCTCATCTCGATGGCCATCACTGTGTCATCGGCTTTGCGCAGGCGCTTGAGCCGCGCCACCTTGTCGTTGGGCGACAGGCCGAGGCGGATCAGTTCTTCATGGGTGGGCGGGGTGAGGGTGCGTTCCAGCCATTGGGAGCCGGGCACGAAACCCTTCAGGCGCAGCATTTCGCTGAAGCCGGAGAGCCGCGACAGCGGTTGCTCCAGGCGCGGGGTGATGAAGGTCCCCGAGCCCTGGCTGCGGCGGATCAAGCCCTGTTCGAAGAGCACTTCCAGGGCCTTGCGCGCGGTGACCCGGGAGATCCCCAGCAATTCGCTGAGGTTGCGTTCCGACGGCAGTGCCTGCTCGGCTTTCCACTGGCCGGCATGGATTGCCGCTTCCAGGTTGCGAGCCAGTTGCAGGTACAGCGGAGTGGGTTGGGAGTCGTCGGGGCGCAGGGCCAGGAGGTGATTCATCTGTAGGTTTTCCGATGCGGTTATTAGGTTGTTGTCGCCCGGTAGTGCCGAAAAACTAATACCACTTAGATACCATGTCAACGCCACTGGTCTGCTGAAGGTGGCGTAAATCCAGCGTTTGCGGGGTGCTTTGAAGAGTAAATGATTAAAGTGGTATTAGGCAGGTCTGACTGCCATCGCCATGGCGTCGAGTGGCGACCCCTTGCGGGTCGCCAAGTGGTATGGGCGCAGTGGAAGAGCTGGCGGGGGTAAAAATATTTTTTGCGGAAGGGAAATTAAGGGCGGATCTCGATCATGGTGCCGTCCTTGACCAGGCCCCAGACCTCGCGCATGTCGACGTTGCGCATGGCGATGCACCCGTCTGTCCAGTCCAGGGTGTGGAAATACTGCTCCGGGAATTCTTCGGTGTCCGGGGTGCCGTGGATCATGATCATGCCGCCCGGGTCCACCCCTTCGCGCCGCGAGCGGGCGGCATCGGTGATGTTCGGATAGGAGATGTGCATGGCCAGGTTGTAGCGGTCGCTGGTCTTGCGCCAGTCGAGCCAGTAGAGGCCTTCAGGGGTGCGCTTGTCGCCCTCCATGAGCTTGGGACCCTTTGGTTTCTTGCCCAGGGAGATGCGGTAGGTCTTCAGTGGCTTGCCACCGTTGATCAGTTGCAGTTGATGGGCGGACTTGAGCACCAGGACCTTTTCGATGACCTTGCCGTCCAGGGTTTCCACGGTGGAGGCCTGGCACACAGCAACGACGGAACAGCACAGCAGGGCAAGCAACCAGCGCATTGACACGATATCCCCAGGCGCACACAGATCCCGTGCACGTTTTATTGTTTAACTGATGGCAGGCTGAGAGAGCGGCGGAATGGATTCGGAGCGCACTTCAAAGGCTGCGGCCCGCCGATCAGCGAAGAAGCATTCTAAGGTACGGCCGACGGTGCGGAAAGCCAGCTCGGACCAAGGGATATCGGCTTCGTCGAACAACTGCACTTCCAGGCTCTCGGGGCCGGCGGCAAAGTCCAGGTCGGCGAGCTCCGCGCGAAAGAACACATGCACCTGGCTGATGTGCGGCACGTCGATCAGGGTGTAGATGCTCAGGCCGCGCACCCGGGCGCAGGCTTCCTCGTAGGTTTCGCGAATGGCCGCCTGTTCGATGGTCTCGCCGTTTTCCATGAAGCCTGCGGGCAGGGTCCAGTAGCCCAGGCGCGGCTCGATGGCGCGACGGCACAGCAGCACTTTGCCCTCCCAGGTGGCAAGGCAGCCGGCGACGATATTGGGGTTCTGGTAATGGATGGTCTGGCAGTGGTCGCAGACATAGCGCAGGCGCGAATCGCCTTCGGGAATGCGCTGGGTCACCGGGTTGCCGCACTGGCTGCAAAATTTCATGTGGGGTATCCGAAAAGGCTGGGGCTATCTTGGCGCGCCAGCCCCGTTGTCGGCAAGTTGTCGTTAAGCGACATGCCCGGGGGCGGGGGTTGGGCCGAAGATTGGATTGGTGCATGATGCACGGTAGCCAACAGATCGAGATGCCTCATGCTGGACGAGCTACTTCATCGGGTAAGCCACTACACGCCGCGTACGCTGGAGACCGACCGACGTTTTCCCGAGGCTGCGGTGCTGGTGCCCATCACCCGCAGCGAAGAACCGGAACTGGTACTGACCTTGCGTGCCAGCGGGCTGTCGACCCATGGCGGCGAGGTGGCCTTCCCTGGTGGCCGGCGCGATCCGGAAGATCCGGACCTGATCTTCACCGCGCTGCGCGAGGCCAAGGAGGAAATCGGCCTGCCGCCGGGGCTGGTGGAGGTCATCGGGCCTTTGAGCCCGCTGATTTCCCTGCACGGAATCAAGGTCACGCCTTACGTCGGGGTGATTCCCGACTATGTCGAATACCAGGCCAATGACGCCGAGATCGCCGCCGTTTTCAGCGTGCCCCTGGAGTTCTTTCGCCAGGACCCCCGCGAACATACCCATCGCATCGATTACCAGGGGCGCAGCTGGTACGTCCCCAGCTATCGCTTTGGCGAGTACAAGATCTGGGGCCTGACCGCGATCATGATCGTCGAGCTGGTCAACCTGTTGTACGACGCCGGAATCAGCCTGCATCGCCCGCCGAAAAACTATATCGATACCTGAAGCCATCACTTTGCATGGCCTAAACCCGCGGCTGCCTGAGCCATGAGGACAATAAGATGAAATACCGCCTGGGCGACGCCCGAGTCGAGACCCATCCACAGAGCTGGGTTGCCCCGAATGCCACACTGGTGGGCAAGGTCAAGCTGGAGGAGGGAGCCAGCGTCTGGTTCAACGCCGTGCTGCGCGGGGACAACGAACTGATCCTGATCGGCAAGCACAGCAACGTCCAGGATGGCACGGTGATGCACACCGACATGGGCTTTCCCCTGACCATCGGTACCGGCGTGACCATCGGCCACAACGCCATGCTGCACGGCTGCACCGTGGGCGACTACAGCCTGATCGGCATCAACGCGGTGATCCTCAATGGCGCGAAGATCGGCAAGAACTGCATCATCGGTGCCAACTCGCTGATCGGCGAGGGCAAGGAAATCCCCGACGGTTCGCTGGTCATGGGCTCGCCAGGCAAGGTGGTACGGGAGTTGACCGAGCCGCAGAAGAAAATGCTCGAAGCCAGCGCCGCGCACTACGTTCATAATGCCCAGCGTTATGCCCGAGACCTGGTTGAGCAAGAACAATGACAGCCCCTGAAAGACCCGTCGCTTCGCCCTGCGTGAGCATCTGTGCCCTGGACGAGCAGGATATCTGCACCGGTTGCCAGCGCACGGTGGACGAGATCACCCGCTGGAGCCGCATGGACAACGCCGAGCGGCGTGCGGTCCTGGCCCTGTGCCATGAGCGGGCCAAGTCCAGCGGCTTGCTGTGGATGATCGGCTCCAGCTCGGCAAGTTGATCCGCTCGTTTCGCCAGCAAGCCGGCTCCTGCAATCTTGTGCAGGTGCCAGCGTGCTGGCGAAAGGGCTTCTTGGCCCAGCCCCGGGCCTGCAGTAACCTGTGCACCTTCCTGACAGGTACCCTTCGCCCCCATGTTCTTCCTGATCGCCTATATCAGCAGTGTCGTGCTGATCAACTACGCCTTTTCGTCTGCCCCGCATCTGGACATCATCTGGTCGGCCTGGGGCGGGTTGGTGTTTGTCCTGCGGGACATGGTGCAGACTCGTTTCGGCCACGGCGCCATCGTCGCGATGCTGGCGGCCCTGGTGCTGTCCTATGTGACCTCCGATCCGACCATCGCCCTGGCCAGCGCCACGGCATTCGCCGTCTCGGAATGCATCGACTGGCTGGTGTTCAGTATCACCAAGCGGCCCCTGCATGATCGTCTGTGGATCAGCTCGGCCCTGAGCATTCCCCTGGATACCTTCATCTTCTTCGGCATGATCGATGCCTTGACCCCTGGGGTGATCCTGACCGCCCTGGGTTCGAAGTTCGCCGGTGTCACCGTGGTCTGGCTGGCCATGGCCTGGCGTTTGCGCAAAGCGGCGTGCGCCGGCTGAGCCAAAGCCCGCGCTTCATGTAAAATGCCGCTCCCCATGGGTCGCCCGCCTGGCGCTCGGCCCTCGATGATCCGCTCCTTTGAGGACCTTCAGATGACTCGTATCGGAACTCCACTGTCGCCAACCGCGACCCGCGTCTTGCTTTGTGGCTGTGGTGAGTTGGGCAAGGAGGTGGTGATCGAGCTGCAACGCCTGGGTGTCGAGGTGATTGCCGTGGACCGCTACGCCAACGCTCCGGCGATGCAGGTGGCCCATCGCAGCCACGTGATCAACATGCTTGATGGTGCGGCGCTGCGGGCCGTGATCGAAGCCGAGAAGCCGCACTTCATCGTGCCGGAAATCGAAGCCATCGCCACCGCGACCCTGGTGGAACTGGAAGCCGAGGGCTTCACCGTGATCCCCACCGCCCGGGCCACCTCCTTGACCATGAACCGCGAAGGCATCCGGCGACTGGCCGCTGAAGAGCTGGACCTGCCGACCTCGCCGTACCATTTCGCCGACACCTTCGAAGACTATTCCAGGGCCGTGCAAGACCTGGGCTTCCCGTGCGTGGTCAAGCCGGTGATGAGCTCCTCGGGCAAGGGCCAGAGCCTGCTGCGCAGCGTCGACGACGTGCAGAAAGCCTGGGACTACGCCCAGGAAGGCGGTCGTGCCGGCAAGGGCCGGGTGATCATCGAAGGCTTTATCGACTTCGACTACGAAATCACCCTGTTGACCGTGCGTCATGTGGGCGGCACCACCTTCTGTGCGCCGGTCGGCCATCGTCAGGAAAAGGGTGACTACCAGGAATCCTGGCAGCCTCAGGCCATGAGTCCCAAGGCCCTGGCCGAATCCGAGCGGGTGGCCAAGGCAGTCACCGAGGCCCTGGGGGGCCGTGGCCTGTTTGGCGTGGAACTGTTCATCAAGGGCGACCAGGTGTGGTTCAGCGAAGTGTCGCCGCGCCCACACGACACTGGCCTGGTGACCCTGATTTCCCAGGACCTGTCCCAGTTCGCCCTGCATGCGCGGGCCATTCTCGGCTTGCCGATTCCGCTGATCCGCCAGTTCGGCCCTTCGGCTTCGGCGGTGATCCTGGTAGAAGGCACATCCACCCAGACCGCCTTCGCCAACCTTGGTGCCGCCCTGAGCGAGCCGGACACTGCGCTGCGCCTGTTCGGCAAGCCGGAAGTCAATGGCCAGCGCCGCATGGGCGTAGCCCTGGCGCGTGACGAGTCGATCGAAGCCGCCCGGGCCAAGGCGACCCGCGCTGCGCAGGCGGTGGTGGTCGAGCTGTAAAAAGCATCGCGAGCAAACTCGTTCCTACAGCGTCCGGATTGAACCTGTAGGAGCGAGCTTGCTCGCGAAGCGGTCGCTCAAGCGACCCGATTCAAATCGTTATTGCGCGTTTCCTTCAGGCACAGCACCGCGATCAGGCTCAGGATCGCCGCCCCTGAAACATACCCCCCAACCCAGCTCAAACCGCCCATCGCCACCAGTTTCTGGGCGAAGAACGGCGCGGCCGAAGCTCCGACGATGCCCCCCAGGTTGTACGCCGCCGAAGCGCCGGTATAACGCACGTGAGTCGGGAACAGTTCCGGCAGCAGGGCGCCCATCGGGGCGAAGGTGACCCCCATCAGGAACAGTTCGATGCACAGGAACAGCGCCACGCCGGCGGTGGAACCCTGGGTCAGCAGGGGCTCCATGGTGAAGCCGGACAGAATCGCCAGCACGCCACCGACAATCAGCACCGGCTTGCGCCCGAAGCGGTCGCTGGCCCAGGCCGACAGAGGCGTGGCCGCGGCCATGAACAGTACGGCGAAGCACAGCAGGCCGAGGAAGGTTTCCCGGCTGTAGCCCAGGGTCGCGACGCCGTAGCTCAGGGAAAACACCGTGGAGATGTAGAACAGGGCGTAGCACACCACCATCGACGCGGCGCCCAGCAGTACCGGCAGCCAGTACTGGCTGAAGAGTTCCACCAGTGGCATCTTCACCCGTTCCTGGCGTGCCACGGCGTTGGCAAAGACCGGGGTTTCGTGCAGCTTCAGGCGCACGTACAGGCCCACCATCACCAGGGCGGCGCTGAGCAGGAAGGGAATGCGCCAGCCCCAGGAGCGGAACTGCTCGTCATCCAGGCCCATGGCCAGGGCCAGGAACAGGCCGTTGGCAGCGAGAAAACCGATGGAGGGGCCCAACTGCGGGAACATGCCGAACCAGGCGCGCTTGCCTTCCGGTGCGTTCTCCGTGGCCAGCAGCGCGGCGCCGCCCCATTCGCCACCCAACCCAAGGCCCTGGCCGAAGCGCAGCACGCAAAGCAGGATGGGCGCCCAGGCGCCGATGCTGGCGTAGCCTGGCAGTACGCCGATCAGGGTGGTGCACACGCCCATCAGCAGCAGCGAGGCAACCAGGGTCGACTTGCGTCCGATACGGTCGCCGAAGTGGCCGAACAGTGCCGAGCCCAGGGGGCGGGCAAGGAAGGCGATGCCGAAGGTCAGGAACGCCGAGAGCATCTGGGCGGTGCCGGAGGTCTGGGGAAAGAATACCGGGCCTATCACTAGTGCGGCGGCGGTGGCGTAGACGTAGAAGTCGTAGAACTCGATGGCGGTGCCGATAAAGCTGGCAGTGGCCACCCGCGAGGCGGAATTGCTCGGTTGGGCAGGCGTGGTGGTGCTGTAGGCGGTGCTGGTCGTCATGCGGTTATCCCTGACAGTCTGTGCTCCAGTGGAGCGAATTATTATGGTCGAGCACCCAGGGATGTGGGTTTGGCGCGGTCGTCCCTCGGGATGGGAGTGACGTCGAACAGAAGGGCTGGTTATCGGCAGATTTGCGCTGGGTGCGGGTAGCACGCGGGTCTGCACAGGGCTTGGGTAAGCGGATCGATTATAGAAAGGCCGCTAACGATTCAACAAGGGGCTTGGCGGCTGCCGGGCTGGCGAGAAGGTTTTCGACTTTTAGGGGCGCCATTGGCCGCGGCGGCAGGCGATCAGATGCGGGCGGGGACGCTGCTGGTGTGCCAGATCAGTACGCGGCTGACGCGGTTTTCCTCGGTTTCGAGGATTTCCAGGCGGTAGCGGCCGATTTTCAGGCACACCGCGCTGTCGGGGATGGTTTCCAGGGCTTCGGTGACCAGGCCGTTGAGGGTCTTGGGACCGTCGCTGGGCAGGTGCCAGCCCAGGCTCTTGTTCAGCTCGCGGATCGATGCCGCACCTTCCACCACATAGCGGCCATCGGCCTGGGGGTGGATGTGCGGGTTGTCCAGGCTGTGCTCGCTTTCGAACTCGCCGACGATTTCTTCGAGGATGTCTTCCAGGGTGACGATGCCCAGCACTTCGCCGTATTCGTCCACCACCATGCCCAGGCGCCGTTGCTGCTTGTGGAAGTTGAGCAGTTGCAACTGCAACGGGGTGCTTTCCGGGACGAAGTAGGGCTCGTGGCAGGCCGCCAGCAGGGCCTCCTTGGTCAGGCTGGCGTCCGGCAGCAGGTGACGGATCTGCCGGGTGTTGAGAACCGCTTCGACCTGGTTGATATCGCTGTGGAACACCGGCAGCCGTGTGCGTCTGTTCAGGCGCAGTTGGGCGATGATGTCCTCGATCGGGTCGTCCAGGTTGATGCCGTCCACTTCGCTGCGGGGCACCAGGATGTCATTGACGGTGATGTTGTCCAGGGCGTGGATGCCGGACAGGGCATGTGGCTCCTGTGGCGTGGGCTCGTCGTCCAGCAGCGCCGGGTCGTCGTCACTGTGCTTGACCGCGCCGGCCTTGCGGGCAAACGGGCGCAGCAGCAACTGGCTGAGGGTGTCGAGCAGCCAGGCCAGGGGATAGACGATTTTCATCGGGATGAGCAGCAGGCTGTTGCCAAAGCCCAAGGTACCTTCCGGGTAGCGCACGGCCAGGGCCCGCGGCAGGTATTCGGCCAGCACCAGCAGGGCGCAGGTGCTGATCAGGCAGGCCAGCCAGGGGCCATTTTCCGCCCAGTAGAACAGCGCCAGCAGGGTGCTGATGATCACCGCCAGGACCCGGCACAGGGTATTGCACAGGATCAGGCTTTCCTTGGGGAAGGCCAGGCGTGCCTGGGACTTGTCGCCGTTGCGCGAGTTGCCGCGCAGGGTCATCAGGTGCTGCTGTGCGGCATCGATAGCGGTGAACAGGCCCGACCAGACGATGAGCAGGGCGATTACCGCGAGCATGGGCCCGGTGGGCAGGGAGTCGGTCATGGCCGGTCGTCAGATGTGCAGGATGTATTCACGAACCAGCTTGCTACCGAAGTAGGCCAGCATCAGCAGGCAGAAACCTGCCAGGGTCCAGCGAATTGCCTTGTGCCCGCGCCAGCCGAGGCGATTGCGGCCCCATAGCAGCACGCTGAACACTACCCAGGCCAGGCAGGCCAGCAGTGTCTTGTGCACCAGGTGCTGGGCGAACAGGTTCTCGACGAACAGCCAGCCGGAGATCAGCGACAGCGACAGCAGGGTCCAGCCGGCCCAGAGAAAACCGAACAGCAGGCTTTCCATGGTTTGCAGTGGCGGGAAGTTCCTGATCAGCCCGGACGGGTGCTTGTTCTTCAGCTGATGGTCCTGCACCAGCAGCAACAAGGCCTGGAACACCGCGATGGTGAACATGCCGTAGGCCAGGATCGACAACAGGATGTGGGCGAGGATCCCGGGTTCCTCATCGATCACCGGCACTGTGCCGGTGGGGACGAATTGCGCCAGTAGCGCGGTCAGGGCGCCGAGCGGGAACAGCAGTGCCAGCAGGTTTTCCACCGGGATGCGCCAGCAGGCCAGCAGGGTCAGGGCGATGACTGCAGCGGCAATCAGGCTGGCGGCGCTGAAGAAGTCCAGGCCCAGGCCGACCGGAGTCAGCAAGTGGGTCAGCAGGCTGGCGGCATGGGCCAGCAAGGCCAGGATGCCGAGCGTAACCAGCAGGCGCTTGTTCGCCTTGGCGCCTGTGGCCAGGCGGGAGCCTTGGTAGAAGGTCGCAGCGGCATAAAGGACGGCGGCGGCGAGGGTGGGTAGCAAACTGGGTGACAAGGGGAGCATAAATCCTGTTAGGCAGGCCCGAAAGTCGCTGAGTTTGGCATAGAACCCAGAGCCCTGAAAGACCAGGCAAGCAGACGGCGAGGTGTCCGCCACGCACAGTCTTCGCTATAATCCGCGACCTGCCCACGCCGCAGGCTCATCGAGCACCTGTTTATTACGCTCTGGGCCGCCATTACCCCCGGTCTACCTTGGGCCTGAAAGGATCGAGCATGTTTGAAAACCTAACCGACCGTCTCTCGCAGACGCTGCGCCATGTCACCGGCAAGGCCAAGCTGACCGAGGACAACATCAAAGACACCCTGCGCGAAGTGCGCATGGCGCTGCTCGAAGCCGACGTTGCGTTGCCGGTGGTCAAGGACTTCGTCAACTCGGTGAAGGAGCGTGCGGTCGGCACCGAAGTGTCCCGCAGCCTGACGCCGGGCCAGGCTTTTGTGAAGATCGTCCAGGCCGAGCTGGAAAGCCTGATGGGCGCGGCCAACGAAGATTTGAACCTCAGCGCAGTGCCACCGGCCGTGGTGCTGATGGCCGGTCTGCAGGGTGCGGGTAAGACCACCACCGCCGGCAAGCTTGCGCGCTTCCTTAAAGAGCGCAAGAAAAAGAGCGTGATGGTGGTCTCCGCGGACGTCTACCGTCCGGCGGCTATCAAACAGCTGGAAACCCTGGCCAATGATATTGGCGTGACCTTCTTCCCATCGGACCTGAGCCAGAAGCCGGTAGCTATCGCCGAAGCGGCTATTAAGGAGGCGAAGCTCAAGTTCATCGATGTCGTGATTGTCGACACCGCCGGTCGCCTGCACATCGACAGCGAGATGATGGACGAGATCCAGGCGCTGCACGCGGCCATCAAGCCGGTGGAAACCCTGTTCGTGGTCGACGCCATGACCGGACAGGACGCCGCCAACACCGCCAAGGCCTTTGGCGACGCGCTGCCGCTGACCGGTGTGATCCTGACCAAGGTCGACGGCGATGCCCGTGGTGGTGCCGCGCTGTCGGTGCGGGCCATTACCGGCAAGCCGATCAAGTTCATCGGTATGGGCGAGAAGAGCGAAGCCCTGGAGCCGTTCCACCCCGAGCGCATCGCTTCGCGCATCCTCGGCATGGGCGATGTGCTCAGCCTGATCGAACAGGCTGAAGCGACCCTCGACAAGGACAAGGCCGACAAGCTTGCTAAAAAACTGAAGAAGGGCAAGGGCTTCGACCTCGAAGACTTCCGCGATCAGTTGCAGCAGATGAAGAACATGGGCGGTCTCGGCGGCCTGATGGACAAGCTGCCGAACATCGGTGGCGTGAACCTGGCGCAGATGGGCAATGCCCAGGGCGCGGCAGAGAAGCAGTTCAAGCAGATGGAAGCCATCATCAACTCCATGACCCCGGCCGAGCGCCGCGACCCCGAGCTGATCAGCGGTTCGCGCAAGCGCCGGATCGCCATGGGCTCCGGTACCCAGGTGCAGGACATCGGTCGCTTGATCAAGCAGCACAAGCAGATGCAGAAGATGATGAAGAAGTTCTCCGCCAAGGGCGGTATGGCCAAGATGATGCGCGGCATGGGCGGTATGTTGCCCGGCGGCGGCATGCCGAAGATCTGAAGAATCCGCGCCGGCCGTCATGCCGGCGCTTTTTTCCACGGGGACGTGGAATCCCGGGCAAACCCTCGATTGGGGTGCGCTCACTCGCTGTCGCTTGCGGCAGCTCCATGGCAAATCTGAATGGCAGCCGACGGGCGCCGGAAAAAGTCATTTGCAAAAGTCCGGATATTCCTTAGAATATGCGGCCTTTCGGGCACCCATGCCCGCTGTGCATTTAGATTTGCAGCACCGACTACAGGAACGATGTTCACATGCTAACAATCCGTCTTGCCCTTGGCGGCTCCAAAAAGCGCCCGTTTTACCACTTGACCGTGACCGACAGCCGCAATCCACGCGACGGTTCGCACAAAGAACAAGTTGGCTTCTTCAACCCGATCGCTCGTGGTCAAGAAGTCCGCCTGTCCGTGAACCAAGAGCGCGTAGCCTACTGGCTGAGCGTTGGTGCACAGCCTTCTGAGCGTGTTGCTCAGTTGCTGAAGGAATCGGCTAAGGCTGCAGCCTGAACCCTATGAACGCGACGCCAGCTCCTGCTGATGATTTGATCGTTATCGGCAAAATCTACTCTGTTCATGGCGTTCGCGGCGAAGTGAAGGTCTTTTCCTTTACTGATCCGATTAAAAACCTGTTGGACTACAAAACCTGGACGCTCAAGCGCGAAGGTAGCGTGAAGCAGGTTGAGCTGGTCAGCGGACGCGGGAACGACAAGTTCCTGGTCGCAAAGCTCAAGGGTCTTGATGATCGCGAGGAAGCTCGTCTTCTGGCCGGTTACGAGATCTGCGTGCCGCGCAGCCTGTTCCCTGAACTGACCGACGGCGAGTACTACTGGTACCAGCTGCAAGGTCTCAAGGTTATCGACGGCCTCGGGCAACTGCTCGGGAAGATCGATCACCTGCTGGAGACCGGCTCGAACGATGTAATGGTGGTCAAGCCTTGCGCTGGCAGCCTGGATGATCGCGAACGCCTGTTGCCCTATACCGAGCAATGCGTGTTGGCCGTCGACCTGGCCGCGGGCGAGATGAAGGTGGAATGGGATGCGGACTTCTAAGCGTGGCTAACTTGCGCGTAGAAGTGATCAGTTTGTTTCCCGAGATGTTCTCCGCCATCAGCGAGTACGGCATAACCAGCCGCGCGGTGAAACAGGGGCTGTTGCAGCTGACCTGTTGGAATCCGCGAGACTACACCACGGATCGACATCACACTGTGGACGATCGCCCGTTTGGCGGTGGTCCGGGCATGGTGATGAAGATCAAGCCCCTGGAAGATGCACTGGTTCAGGCCAGAAACGCAGCCGGGGAGGGCGCGAAGGTGATCTACCTGTCGCCCCAAGGCCGCCAACTGAATCAGTCGGCGGTGCGCGAGTTGGCGAATGAGGATGCATTGATCCTGATTGCTGGTCGTTATGAAGGCATTGACGAGCGTTTTATTGATGCTCATGTCGATGAAGAGTGGTCGATTGGCGACTATGTACTCTCCGGTGGCGAGCTGCCGGCGATGGTCCTGATTGATGCGGTTACGCGACTGCTGCCCGGAGCTTTAGGGCATGTGGATTCCGCGGAGGAAGATTCCTTCACGGACGGTCTGCTGGATTGCCCGCACTACACCCGACCGGAGGTGTATGCGGATCAGCGTGTTCCCGACGTGTTGCTAAGTGGCAACCACGCACACATCCGGCGTTGGCGTTTACAGCAGTCCCTTGGTCGGACCTATGAACGACGCGCCGATCTTCTGGAAAGCCGCTCGCTTTCTGGAGAAGAGAAGAAGCTGCTCGAGGAATATCTCCGCGAGCGGGACGATAGTTAACAACGTATCGATGGTAGATCCGACGATTTACCTTAGGAGCACAGCATGACCAACAAAATCATCCTTGCACTCGAAGCAGAGCAGATGACCAAAGAGATCCCAGCCTTTGCCCCGGGCGACACCATTGTCGTTCAGGTGAAAGTGAAGGAAGGTGATCGTTCCCGTCTGCAGGCGTTCGAAGGCGTAGTTATCGCCAAGCGCAACCGCGGTGTGAACAGCGCGTTCACCGTACGTAAAATCTCCAACGGCGTTGGCGTAGAGCGTACTTTCCAGACCTACAGCCCGCAGATCGACAGCATGGCTGTCAAGCGTCGCGGTGACGTGCGTAAAGCCAAGCTGTACTACCTGCGCGACCTGTCGGGTAAAGCAGCTCGCATCAAGGAAAAACTGGCTTAAGTCCAGCTTCCGATGCAGAAAAAAGCAGCCTACGGGCTGCTTTTTTGTTGCCTGTCATTTAATGCCCGGAGCGGTTCAGCAGGGCGCAGACCGTGTTGGCGATCCGTTCCAGCAGTACCTCGTCATAAGGCAGCCAGGGCACGGCGGTCAATTTGCCGCTTTGCGCCGCCAGGGCCATCTCCACGGGTTCGCCATCGCGTGTCACGCGCCCGGTGGCCAGATGCACCGCATGGTCGCCGATGCGGACATGGCGCCCCTCCAGCGACAATTTCCCCTCCTCGATAAGTGGGGCGAAAGCCCTGCCCAGCACGTGTTGGCGCATCAGAGCCATCTGGGTGAGGTTGTGCCCGGCCAGCAGGTTCAGGCGTTGCTCGCGCCGGGCTGCCGGCATTTGCGGCAGGGGCTGGCCGGTGGCGCTCTGTGCCAGCTCTTCGATGGCGAAACTGCTGACGCTCACCAGCAGGTCGATGGCCCGGCAGGCTTCTGAAAACACCTGCGGCGGCACATCCTGCAGCAGCATCGGCTGCCAATGTTTATCGGTGCGCCGAGCGAAGCTTGCGCTGCCGGACAGGCAGTGCCCCTGCAGCCCCGGATAGAGTGCAGCGTCCACCGCAAAGCTCACCCGGATATCCCCCAGGTTCCGGCTCAGGCCGCTGTCCCTGTCGATCTTCCAGCCTTCGCGGCGGGCCAGGCCGATCAGGGGGCGGATGGACAGGCTGTATCCGGCGAATGCCTGGCAGGTGCGGCTTTCCAGCTCTTGCTGAGAGGCCAGGTAGTACTCGCGAAACACTTGGCGCAGCGGTTGTTCGATCCGGCGTTCGCTGATCAGGGCCTGCCAGGCGTGGCGCTCTGCGGCGTTGGCTGACAGCGGGTGCCATAGCGAAATCCTGCACCCGGCATCCAGGCTCAGCGGTTGGCCCCGGGAGTCTAGCGCTTGCGCATTTGCGTCCAGCAGGAAGCTGCGGCGTTGGCCATCTGTGCAATGGGCAACCCAAACCAGTGAGCGGGCAAAGGGCGAGCCCACGGCGGAGTCCGCCAGTTGCGCTTGCCAGTCGCTGAAAGACAACTCAAAGGCTTGCCACAGCCCGGATTCCAGGCAACTGGCCAGAAGCCCGTGCTGGGCCTTGCCGGGCGTGCTGGTGGGGGCCAGGCGCAGGGCTATCTCGGGGCGTTGGGCCAGGCCGCGTTCGGCAGGTTTGAGGTTGCGGGCGAGTTTTTTCTGGATGCTGGCATGGCGCACCAGGCCCAGGGCGCTGCGCAGTGCCTGCACGCTTTCCGGGGTTGGCACCTGCTCGATGCAATGCCCCAGGGCGATGGCCAGGGACTGCGACGGCGCAGTCTTGGCCTGGGTCGGGGCGACGCAGGCCTTGGGCAGCAAAATGTCCATCAGTGGCGGCAGCCAGGAGGCATCGCGCAGCAGGGCGACCCGCGCGGCGCGGGCGATCACCGGAGTGTCGTCGGTGGTAAAGGCGCCATCGGCCACATAGGGCGTGGCGCCGCTGTGGATGGCGTCCAGGCGCTGGGCTGCGGTATTGAGGATCTGCTGTGAGAATTCGACGTACGCCGCGTCATCCATCAGCACCCTGGCCGGATCGGCGCTCAGGTGATGATGGCCGGTCCAGTACTCGCTGCCGGCCAGGGCCTGCCGTGAGCGAGGCTCCAGTTGCCCAAGCAGTTCGAACTCCTGCCGGGCGTAGGGCGCATCGGCGTAGTGTTGTTCCACGCAACGCCGCAGAGCCATGCGGGTTTCTTCATCCACCCATTGCGCCAGCACGTACGCCTGGTGGTAGTACAGCGCCCACTGTGGGCCCGGTTCCGCAAGGATCCTGCGCAGTTCCTCGGTCAGGGCGGGGCTCGGTGTTCCGCTGAAACAGGCCAATTGTTCCAGCGCTTCCTGCCAGTTCACGCAACTGCGCAGCGCCTCCAGCAGGGTGGTTTGATCGAGGGCCGGGCTCAGCTCCAGTTGCGTGGCCTGTTGCACGATCGCGGTCGCCAGTTGCTGTGCCGCCGGGTTGGCATGGTCGCGCAGGGCCCGGCGGATGGCCGGCCACAGGCTGCCCAATTGAGCGGGCGTCAATGGGCTGATGTCGGGCGGCGGGCCGATGAAGTTCGGATGATCCACTCGGTCGGTGTTCAGGCGTTGTTGCAGGTGTGCGACGAGCGAAGGCGCGAGCGGGGCATCCATGGCGGCGGGTCTCCTTTTTCAGTGCGCGGATAATCGCATTTTTTATCGCCGGTTGTGGCCTCTGGCCCCTGGTGGGTTCTTTCGGCCCCTGCCGGGCGGCGATATACTCGCCGGCCCAATAAAGTGTGATCGCCCGATCCGTGCAGCCCGCACGGACGCCCAGGGTGCGTCGCATCCTCCCGGCAATCCTGGCCTGGTTCTATCCACAGGCGGGCCGCCCCGATTATTCCCATCCAGCCTTGGGTCGCTGCCCTGCAGCGCTCATGGGCGTTCCATGCCCGCAGCGTGCCCGTGCGCGGATCCATCCATTCAGGCAGTAGTCCGATGACCCTTCGTGAGCAAGAAATCCAGCGCCGTACCGAACTCTCGGTGACCCGCGTGACCAAGGCGGTATTCCCGTCCACCACCAATCATCACAACACCCTGTTCGGCGGCACTGCCCTGGCCTGGATGGACGAGGTTTCGTTTATCGCCGCGACCCGTTTCTGCCGGCTGCCGCTGGTGACGGTGTCCACCGACCGCATTGATTTCAACCATCCGATTGCCGCAGGTTCGATCGTCGAATTGGTGGGGCGAGTGGTGAAGGTGGGTAACACCAGCCTCAAGGTCGAAGTCGAGGTGTTTGTAGAGAGCATGAGCTGTGATGGTCGGGAAAAGGCCATCCATGGCTTGTTCAGCTTTGTCGCCATCGACGATGACAAGCGCCCGGTACCGGTGCTTCCAGGGTTTGCGACGTAGGAGCCGGCGTGCCGGCGAATAAGCCATCGGGCCTCTTCGCTGGCAAACCAGTTCCTGCAAGGGGGAGCGTTACAGGGACTCGGGCTGGATCAGGGCCAGCAGCGTCCAGCCTGCCGCCGGCTTGAGGCTGCTGTCTGGGGTGACGACATGCACCCAGCCGCTACTGTCGCGGGCAAACAGCAGGGTGGCGCGTTCGCCGTGCAGGGCCTGGTAATCGTCCCAGCCAAAGGCTTCGGTCAGGTTGGTGCTGTACAGCTCCGCGCCCTGGCCCAGCAGGCTGGCCAGCTTGGTGTAGGTCAAGGCCTCGTTGCCCAGCAACTGGCCGCGGTGTTCGTGGCTGGCCCGGTGCTTGTCGGTGCGCTGGCTTTCCTGGCTGTTGGCCAGGGCGAACAGGCGCTGGTGGCCGAAGTCGTGGCGAAAGCGCATGGCGGCCAGGGTGTTCAGCTCTCCTGAGGGCGAGAGTGCAAGCAAGTGGCCCAGGCCCACCAGGTCCAGATGGGCATCGGCGTGCTGCGAGGCCGGGTTGCCGAAATAGGTGGGCAGCCCTTCCATGCGCGCCGCGCGAATGTTTTCCCAGCTGGAGTCGGTCAACAGCACCCGGCTGCCCAGTTGCTGCAAGGCTTTGCCAAGGGTCCGTGCCGGGCCGTTGGCGCCGACGATGAGAAAGCCGCTGGGCGCCGGCTCGGCGACTTTCAACAGGCGCGCCAGGGGGCGAGCCGTGGCGCTTTGCAGGACCACGGTGCCGATGATCACGGCAAAGGTCAGTGGCACCAGTAGCAATGCCCCCTCATGACCGGCTTCATCCAGGCGGATGGCGAAGATCGCCGACACCGCTGCGGCAACAATCCCCCGTGGGGCAATCCACGCCAGCAAGGCGCGTTCACGCCAGTTGAGGCTCGACCCGGCCGTGGACAGCAGCACGTTCAGTGGCCGGGCGATGAACTGGATCACCAGCAGCAGGATCAGCACCAGCGGGCCCAGGGCTATCAGCGCCTTGAGGTCCAGGCGTGCCGCCAGGAGGATGAACAGCCCGGAAATCAGCAGCACGCTGAGGTTTTCCTTGAAGTGCAGGATGTGCCGCACATCCACGCCCTTCATGTTGGCCATCCACATGCCCATCAGGGTCACCGCCAGCAGCCCGGATTCGTGCATCACCTGGTTGGAAGCGATGAAGATTCCCAGCACTGCCGCCAGGGTTGCCAGGTTGTGCAGGTATTCCGGCAGCCACTGGCGGCGCATGATGCTGCCCAGCACCCAGCCGCCGGCGATGCCGAACAGACTGCCGCACAGGATCACCCCGCCAAAGGTCAGCAGGCTCTGGCTCAGGCCGGCGCCCTCGGCGCTGGCGATGATGAAGCTGTAGACCACCACCGCCAGCAGGGCGCCGATAGGGTCGATGACGATGCCTTCCCAGCGCAGGATATTGGCGATCGAAGCCTTGGGCCGCACTACCCGCAGCATGGGCACGATCACCGTCGGTCCGGTGACCAGGGTCAGGGTGCCGAACAGCAGGGCCAGCATCCAGTCGAAGCCCAGCAGCCAGTGGGTGGCCAGGGTGATCACGGCCCAGGTGGACAGCGCGCCGATGGTCACCAGGCGGTGCACCACACTGCCGATCTCGCGCCACTCGGAGAGGTGCAGGGTCAGGCTGCCTTCGAACAGGATCAGCGCCACCGCCAGCGAAACCAGGGGCATCAGCAGCGGGCCGAACATCTCCTGCGGGTCGAGCCAGCCCAGTATCGGCCCGGCCAGAATGCCGCTGAGCAACAGAAAGAGAATGGCCGGCAGTTTCAGCCTCCAGGCCAGCCACTGGCAGCCCAGCGCGGCCACGCCGATGCCGCCGAAGGCCAGTAGAATCTGTTGTTCACTCATCAATGCACCCTGTTCCTGAAAATGGCTGGCTATGAAAGACTAGCGACCCTGCGCGCAGTTCACTATTTTTTTACGCCTGGCCTCTGGGCCGCGCCTTTCGAGTCTTTATGCCTGCCATCGACCACCCCCTGATCGACCGTTTTCTCGACGCCCTGTGGTTGGAGAAAGGCCTGTCCGACAACACGCGCGACGCCTATCGCAGTGACCTGGCGTTGTTCAACGGCTGGTTGCAGGAGCAGGGGCTGGAGTTGCCGCGGGCCGGGCGCGAGCTGATCCTCGATCACCTGGCCTGGCGCGTGGAGCAAGCCTACAAGCCCCGCTCGACAGCGCGATTCCTCTCGGGCGTGCGTGGTTTCTATCGCTATCTGCTGCGGGAAAAGCTGATTGAAATCGATCCCACCTTGCAGATCGACATGCCGCAACTGGGGCGTCCGTTGCCCAAGTCGCTGTCGGAGGCGGATGTGGAAGCGCTGTTGGCCGCGCCGGACCTGAGCGAGGCCATCGGCCAGCGCGACCGGGCCATGCTCGAAGTGCTCTATGCCTGCGGCCTGCGGGTTACCGAGCTGATCAGCCTGACCCTGGAGCAGGTCAACCTGCGCCAGGGCGTGCTGCGGGTCATGGGCAAGGGCAGCAAGGAGCGCCTGGTGCCCATGGGCGAGGAGGCGATTGTCTGGGTCGAGCGCTACATGCGTGATGCCCGTGCCGAGCTGCTGGGCGGGCGCCCCAGCGACGTGCTGTTCCCCAGCCTGCGTGGCGAGCAGATGACCCGCCAGACCTTCTGGCATCGGATCAAGCACCAGGCCAAGGTCGCCGGGATCGGCAAGGCGCTGTCGCCCCACACCTTGCGCCATGCCTTCGCTACCCATCTGCTCAATCACGGCGCAGACTTGCGAGTGGTGCAGATGCTGTTGGGTCATAGCGACCTGTCCACCACCCAGATCTATACCCATGTAGCCCGCGCCCGGCTGCAGGATCTGCACGCCAAGCACCATCCGCGCGGTTGATTTGCCTTCCGGGCCGTGCTTTGCGTCGCCCGTAGTCGGTGCCGGCAAACAGATGTGATAGGCTTTGCCGGTTTGCAAAACGGCTGTTTGCGAGCGGTTGCCATGGTGATCGCTGCGAGTGGCCCATTTGCCCGCCTTCAGGAGTTCCCATGCGCTTGACCCAGATTTTTGCCGCCGCCTCCCTGGCGCTGCTCAGCACTTTTGCCATGGCCGATGACAGTGCCGAGAAAGCCATCCGCAAGAGCCTCGAGACCCTGCAGCTCGAAACGCCTGTGGAAAGCATTACCGCCAGCCCCATGGGTGGCCTGTACGAAGTCAAGCTCAAGGGCAGCCGCGTGCTGTACGCCAGCGCCGACGGCCAGTTCGTGGTCCAGGGCTACCTGTTCCAGCTCAAGGATGGCAAGCCGGTCAACCTCACCGAAAAAACCGAGCGCCTGGGCATTTCCAAGTTGATCAACGGCATTCCGGTCGCGGAAACTGTGGTCTATCCAGCCATTGGCGAGACCAAGACCCACATCACCGTATTCACCGACACCACCTGCCCGTACTGCCACAAGCTGCACGCCGAAGTGCCCGAGCTGAACAAGCTGGGTGTGGAAGTGCGCTACGTGGCGTTCCCGCGCCAGGGCCTGGGCTCGCCGGGTGACGAACAGCTGCAGGCGGTCTGGTGCTCGGCGGACAAGAAAGCCGCGATGGACAAGATGGTCGACGGCAAGGAAATCAAGGCCGCCAAGTGCGCCAACCCGGTGTCCAAGCAATTCGCCCTGGGCCAGTCGATCGGTGTCAACGGCACCCCGGCCATCGTTCTGGCCGATGGCCAGGTGATTCCCGGCTACCAGCCGGCACCGCAGATCGCCAAACTGGCCCTGGGTGCGAAATAATCCTGCATCGTCACGCTAGCCTTTGACGATCATGGCCCGCCGGCCAAGCCGGCGGGCCATTAATAGAGAGCCGCGCAGTTTGCGGCTGTATTCCACGGCCGGCCTAGAGTCGGCCGTTTTATGGGGAGTTCAGAGTGAATCCGGTCAAAGTAGGCATCTGTGGGCTGGGTACTGTCGGTGGCGGTACCCTAAACGTACTTCAGCGCAACGCCGAGGAGATTGCCCGCCGTGCCGGGCGTGGAATCGAAGTAGCGCAGATTGCTACCCGTACGCCAAAGCCGCAGTTCCAAACGACCGGTATTGCGATTACCAACGATGTCTTCGCCGTGGCCACCAACCCTGAAATCGATATCGTCATCGAGCTGGTGGGCGGCTACACCGTGGCCCGTGACCTGGTGCTCAAGGCCATCGAGAACGGCAAGCACGTGGTCACCGCGAACAAGGCGCTGATCGCCGTGCACGGCAACGAAATCTTCGCCAAGGCCCAGGAGAAGGGCGTGATCGTGGCCTTCGAAGCCGCCGTGGCCGGTGGCATCCCGGTGATCAAGGCGATCCGCGAAGGCCTGTCGGCCAACCGTATCAACTGGCTGGCGGGGATCATCAACGGCACCGGTAACTTCATCCTCTCGGAAATGCGCGAGAAGGGCCGCACCTTTGAAGACGTGCTGGCCGAAGCCCAGGCCCTGGGCTACGCCGAAGCCGATCCGACCTTCGACGTCGAAGGCATCGATGCCGCGCACAAGCTGACCATCCTGGCGTCCATCGCCTTTGGTATCCCGCTGCAGTTCGACAAGGCCTACACCGAAGGCATCACCAAGCTCACCACCGCCGACGTGAACTACGCCGAGGCCCTGGGCTACCGCATCAAGCACCTGGGTGTGGCGCGCCGCACCGAGGCCGGTATCGAGCTGCGGGTGCACCCGACCCTGATTCCGGCCGATCGCCTGATCGCCAACGTCAACGGTGTGATGAACGCGGTCATGGTCAATGGCGATGCCGCCGGTTCGACCCTGTTCTACGGCGCCGGCGCGGGCATGGAGCCGACCGCTTCCTCGGTGGTGGCCGACCTGGTGGACGTGGTTCGCGCCATGACCAGTGATCCGGAAAACCGCGTGCCGCACCTGGCGTTCCAGCCTGACTCGCTATCGGATCATCCTATCCTGCCGATCGAGTCCTGCGAGAGCGCCTACTACCTGCGCATCCAGGCCAAGGATCACCCGGGCGTACTGGCCCAGGTGGCGAGCATTCTTTCCGAGCGCGGCATCAACATCGAATCGATCATGCAGAAGGAAGTGGAAGAGCAGGACGGCCTGGTGCCGATGATCCTGCTGACCCACCGTGTTCTGGAGCAGCACATCAACGATGCGATCACCGCCCTGGAGGCCCTGCAGGGCGTCGTTGGCCCGGTGGTGCGTATCCGCGTCGAACATTTGAATTAATGAAGCAGCCGCAAGTGGCAAGCGGCAAGCGCCAAGTCAGAAGCTGATCGGCTTTGACTTGAGGCTTGAAGCTTGCGGCTTGAGGCTCAAACCGAAGGTTTGTCCCCATGCGCTATATCAGTACTCGTGGCCAGGCACCGGCCCTGAATTTCGAAGATGTGCTGCTGGCAGGTCTGGCCAGCGACGGCGGTCTCTATGTGCCGGAGAACCTGCCGCGTTTCACTCAGGAAGAAATCGCTTCCTGGGCTGGCCTGCCGTATCACGAGCTGGCGTTCCGGGTCATGCGCCCGTTCGTCACCGGCAGCATTCCGGACGCCGATTTCAAGAAGATCCTTGAAGAAACCTACGGCGCCTTCTCCCACAACGCCATTGCGCCGCTGCGCCAGCTCAACGGCAACGAGTGGGTGCTGGAGCTGTTCCATGGCCCGACCCTGGCATTCAAGGACTTCGCCCTGCAGCTGCTGGGTCGCCTGCTGGACTACGTGCTGGAGAAGCGCGGCGAGCGCGTGGTGATCATCGGTGCCACCTCCGGTGACACCGGCTCGGCGGCCATCGAAGGCTGCAAGCGTTGCGACAACGTCGACATCTTCATCCTGCATCCGCACAACCGTGTATCGGAAGTGCAGCGCCGGCAGATGACCACCATCCTCGGCGAGAACATCCACAACATCGCCATCGAAGGCAACTTCGACGACTGCCAGGAAATGGTCAAGGCCAGCTTCGCCGACCAGGGCTTCCTCAAGGGCACTCGCCTGGTGGCGGTGAACTCGATCAACTGGGCGCGGATCATGGCCCAGATCGTCTACTACTTCCACGCGGCCCTGCAGTTGGGCGGCCCGGCACGTTCCATCGCGTTCTCGGTGCCCACCGGCAACTTCGGCGACATCTTCGCCGGCTACCTGGCGCGCAACATGGGCCTGCCGATCAGCCAACTGATCGTCGCCACCAACCGCAACGACATCCTGCACCGCTTCATGAGCGGCAATCAGTACGTCAAGGAAACCCTGCACGCGACCCTGTCGCCGTCCATGGACATCATGGTCTCGTCGAACTTCGAGCGCCTGCTGTTCGACCTGCACGGTCGCAACGGCGCGGCCCTGGCGGCCTTGATGGACAGCTTCAAGCAGGGCGGCGGTTTCAGCGTCGAACAGGATCGCTGGACCGAAGCGCGCAAGCTGTTCGACTCCCTGGCGGTGAACGACGAGCAGACCTGCGAAACCATCGCCGAAGTCTTCGCCCAGACCGGCGAAGTGCTGGACCCGCACACCGCGATCGGGGTCAAGGCCGCCCGTGAATGCCGGCGCAGCCTGGATACACCCATGGTGGTCCTGGGCACCGCGCACCCGGTCAAGTTCCCGGATGCGGTGGAAAAGGCCGGTGTCGGCAAGGCTCTGGAGCTGCCGGCGCACCTGTCCGACCTGTTCCAGCGTGAAGAGCGCTGCACGGTCCTGGCCAACGACCTGAAAGCGGTGCAGGCTTTTGTCAGCCAGCACGGCAATCGTGGCAAGCCGCTCTGATTCATTGGCTTCGCCGACTAACAAGCCCGTCTTCTGACGGGCTTTGTTTTTTCTTGCCCCAGTGGCATGAGTGTGGCTCGCAAGACGTCGGGAGGCCCGGATGATTCGCCGTCGAACCTATCGGAAACTGCCCGTCCAGCGCTGGCTGTGCGGGCCTGTGCTGGTCTGTGCAATATTCGCTTGGGCGGCACCTGCCTACGCCGCTCAGAACCTGTCTTTCAAGTTGGTGCCGGCCTTTGTCGATCTCGACCCCTTGCCCCTGGCTCCCGCCGAGCAGCGATGGCTGAAAAGCCACCGGACCCTAAGGGTGGGGATTTCCATCGATGACTACCAGCCCATCGACATCACTCGCGACCGTAACCGTTACCAGGGCATCAGCGCCGATTACCTGAGCCTGGTGGGCGAGCGCCTGGGGACGTCCATGGAGGTCGTGGGCTTTTCCGAGCGCGAGCAGGCGGTGGAAGCGCTGCGCAACGGCGCCATCGATGTGCTGACCAGTGCCAACGGCTATGAGCGCGGGGCGCCGGGGCTGCGTTTTACCAGTGACTACATGCCGGACCTGGCGGTGGTCGTGGTGCGTCGGGACGAGCCGCAGCCCAGTGACGACCTGGCGGGCAAGAAGGTGGTGCTGCTGGACGGCTACGCCAATGCCGCCCAGGTCCATGCGGCCTATCCCGACAGCCAGATCATGCTTTCACCGAACCTCTACAGCGGCCTGGAAGCGGTGAAGCAGGGGGATGCCGACGCCTTCATCGGCAACGAGGTGATCGTTCGCGCCTACAAGGCCCTGCGTCCCTACCTGGGGTTGCAGATCCACGTGGAAAGCCGCCTGCCGCCCACCGGCTTTGCCTTCGCCACCCGCGACAGCAATGTGCTGCTGGCGCAGTTGCTGGAAAAGGCCCTGCAAAGCATCGATGAATCCATACGCCGGGAAATCCAGGCACGCTGGACCACTGGCCTTGGGGCGAGCAACTTCGCCGAGCCGATCGAGCTCAGCGCCCAGGAACAGGCCTGGATCCTCCAGCACCAGCATGTGGTGGTGGCCTCCCAGCAATACCCGCCCCATGTGTTCAAGGACAAGGAAGGCCAGTGGACCGGCCTCAATATCGACCTGCTCAACCGTATCTCGCGCATGACCGGGCTGCATTTCGTGCAGAAGGAAAGCCAGACTACTGCCCAGACTCTGGAACTGCTGGAAAGCGGGCAGGCGCAGATGAACACCACCCTCACGGCCAGCGACGACCGGCGGTTGTTCCTGAACTTCTCCCATGCCTTCGGCGGCGCGGCCTGGGTGTTCGTGGTGCGTCCCGAGGACCGGCGCCTGAGCAGCCTGAGGCAGATGGCGGGGGAGGTGCTGGTGCTTCCGGCCCGGCACACCCTGGAGAGCTTTATCCGGCGCAACTACCCGGACATTCGCCTGCGCAGCGTTGCCAGCTATGAAGAGGCCCGGGCCCTGGTCAGCAATGGAGAGGCCATGGCGACTATCCAGAGCGAGGTGCAAGCCCTGGGGCCGGCCGAGACCGGGGTGATGGTAGGGCGCAGTGTCGAGGGCACCTGGTCGGCCGACGAATTTTCCGTGCGCAAGGACCAGCCCGAGCTGTTGAGCATTCTCAACAAGGCACTGGAAGCCTTGCCGGTAGCGGAGCTCAGCGCTCTGCGCCTGAAATGGCTGGGGGCTACGCCAGTGCCGGTGCCTGCCTGGCAGCGCGTGCCGAACTGGGTGTATTGGGCGATTGCCACAGCGCTGCTGTTCGGCCTGATTTCCCTGGCCTGGAACAGTCGACTCAAGCGCCAGATCCAGCAGCGATTGCTGGCCGAACAGCGGCTCAATGATCAACTGGTGTTCAAGCGGGCCTTGCTCGACGGTATTCCCAACCCGATTTTCGTGCGCGACCTGCAGGGGCGTTTGATGACCTGCAACAAGAGTTATGAACAGCAATTGGGCGCCAGCCTGGCGCAGATCCAGGGGCGGCAACTGACCGAACTGGACATCCTGCCGCCGGCCACCGCCCAGCAGTTGCATGGTGAGTTCATGCAGTTGCTGGCCTCCGGTGAGTCGGTGTTCGCCGACCGACAGGTGGAGTCCAGGGATGGCCCTATCGATGTCTATCAGTGGGCAGTGCCGTTCTACAGCGCAGAAGGGCAGTTGCAGGGCTTGCTGGGCGGCTGGATCGACATCACCGAGCGCAAGCGCCTGGAGAACCAACTGGTGGAGGCGCGCCAGGCGGCCGATCAGGCCAACGCGGCGAAGACGGCTTTCCTGTCCACCATGAGCCATGAGATCCGCACACCGATGACCGCCATCCTTGGCCTGCTGGAGCTGGAGAAAGAGCAGGCGCGGCTGCGCGGCGTGCCCTTTTCCGAAGCCCTGCGGGTGGCTTACCAGTCTGCCCAGGAATTGATCGGCCTGATGGGCGATAGCCTGGACCTGGCCAAGATCGAGGCCGGGTATATGCACCTGGTGCCCCAGGTCACCGCCCTCAAGCCGTTTTTCGAGAGTATCCGGCAGTTGTTCGAGGTCACGGCGCGCAACCAGGGCGTGCAGTTGCAGCTGGTGTTCAGTGAGCGGGCCAAGGGCCGTTATCTGTTCGACCCGGCGCGCCTGCGCCAGGTACTGCACAACCTGTTGAGCAACGCGCTGAAATTCACCGCCCAGGGCGAGGTGCGGATGACGGTGGAGTGCCAGCCTGACGAGTCCGGCCTTGAGTGCCTGCGCGTCAGCGTTGCGGACACCGGCCGCGGTATCAGCGCCGAGCAGCAGGCCAAGCTGTTCACGCCCTTTGTCCAGGCCGATGCCATGACCTCGTCAGCCTACGGCGGCACGGGGCTGGGGCTGAGTATCTGCCGGCAACTGGTGGAGCTGATGGGCGGGCGGATTCACCTGCTCAGCGAGCCTGGGGTCGGCACTGTGGTGTCGCTGGAGTTGTACCTGGAGCGGGTCAGTGACGATTTCGAGTCTGGGCCGGCGTCGACGCAGGAACGTCCGCCGAGCCGGAGCATGGAGGTGCTGGTGGTGGATGACTTGAGCGCCAACCGCATGGTCCTGTGCCAGCAACTGATGTTCCTCGGGCACCGGGTGGTGGCCTGTGACAATGCCCGGGAGGCGTTGCAGCAATGGCGTGGCGGCACCTTCGACGTGGTGATGACTGACTGCAACATGCCGGAGATGAGCGGCTACGCCCTGGCCGAGGCGATACGCCAGGCCGAGGCACAGGAAGGGCGCGGGCGTTGTCCGGTGATCGGCTGCACCGCCAATGCCTTCGAAGACGAGCGCGAGCGCTGCGAGGAGGCCGGAATGGATCAACTGCTGGTCAAGCCGGTAACCCTGGATCAGTTGGCCCAGGCCCTGGCGCGCTTCCTGCCGCCGCCATCCTTCAACATCCAGACCTTGCGCAGCATGACCCAGGCCGACGACCAGGTGCTGCAACGCATGCTGCACGAGTTGTTGCGCAACCTCGCCGAGGAGCAGCAGGCGCTGGAAGCGGCGCACCAGGCCCGCGACCGGGAACGCCTAGGGGGTACCCTGCATCGGCTCAAGGGCGTGTGCTGCCTGATCGATGCCCTGCCCCTGGCCAGGGCCTGTATCGAGCTCGAGGGGCTGGTCAAGGGGCGCCAGGACGAGGCCATCGATCGTCATTGGCCATTGTTGCTGGAGGTCATCGCCAGCTTGCGCAGTGATATCCAGGCTGTCCTGGATGATTAAGACTTGTCCTATGTGTGCGCAGGAATTGTCTGATTAACCTGCCGGCTCGTTGTGGATACTTGCCACGCACGTCGTACCGGAGGTTGCCCCATGCATTCGCTTAAAGTGCTGATTCTCGAAGATAACTCGTTCCAGCTGATGGCCCTGCACCAGATGCTCAACGCCAATGGCGTGTTCAATGTGCTGACCGCCGAGAGTGTCGAGGCCGCGCGGCGTTCGCTGGACAGCAAGGGGCCGGTGGATATCGCCATCTGCGACCTGTACCTGGAGCAGGCCGACGGGCTGGAGTTGATCCGTGACCTGGCCCGCCAGGAGCGGGCCCGGGCGCTGATCATCCTCAGCGATGCTGAAGAGGATGTGCTGGAGGGGGCGGCCGGCATGGCCCGGGAGCTGGGCCTGAAAGTGCTGGGATGCCTGCCCAAGCCGGCCTCGGTGGCGGTGATCGGCGACTTGCTCACCGCCTACCAGCAGCACTCCAGGCAGGGGGCGCCGGCGCCGGACCAGGCGTTGCTGCGGGACTTGCTCGGGCTGGAGCCGTTTTCCCTCGACAGCGTCACCCAGGAGGAAGGGCTGGCGGCGATCCTGGGCCACGGCGTGGCGCATTTCCAGCCGGTCATCCAGCCCCACGGCGAGCTCCAGGGGGTCGAGGCCCTGGCCCGCTGGCAGCACCCCGAACGCGGGCTGCTGATGCCCGGGGAGTTTCTGCCATTGATCGAGTTCGCCGGCCTGCAGGAGATCTTTACCTGGCACATGCTGGAACAGGCCCTGGAGCTGGCGGCCGGGGTGAAGCTGGTGATGGGCCATTCGTTGCCGGTGGCAGTGAACATTCCCATCGGCATCCTTGAACGGCCGCTGTTTCCCCGTCAGCTGGAGGCCTTGCTCAGACGTTTCGAAGTGCCCGCCCGGCTGCTGACCCTGGAAATCATCGACACCACCCGGCTACAGACCGACACCGCCCATGTGGAGGCGCTGCTGCGTCTGCGGATGATCGGCTGCAAATTGTCCATCGGCGACTTCGGCATCGGCGGCACCAGCCTGCAGCGCCTGTTGGAACTGCCCTTTACCGAGTTGAAGATTCCCCCGGTGTTCGTGGCGGGCATGGCGGCCGACGAGCGCAAGGTGGCCCTGGTCGGTGGGGCGATGAACATGGCCCGGCGCATGTCCCTGGGAGTGGTGGTGGCCGGAATCGAGAGCGAGGCCGACTATAAGGCGGCCAAGGCCCTGGGGGCGGCCCATCTGCAGGGCTGCTTCCTGGCCGGGCCGATGAGCGCTGCCCAGATGCGCCAATGGCTGGCGCAGGCGCTGGACCGGGGTGCTGAGGGGGCTGGCGCTGAGGGCCTGTGTGCCTAGGACAGCCCGTGCTCCTGCACGTAGATGTACAGCGCGGCTTCGCTGGACAGGCCGAGCTTGCGCATGGCACTGACCTTCTGCGCACTGACGGTCTGCTTGCTGCGGTTGAGTTGCGCGGCAATTTCCCCGACCGCATGGCCAGCGGCCAACAGGCGGATCACTTCCAGCTCCCGCGGCGACAACTGATCGCTGGAAACCAGGCGGTCCGGCCCCACTTCGCCGGCCAGGCTCAGGGCCTGCTTGATGGCCTGGGCGATGTAGGGCTTGTGTTGCCGCGCCCGGGCGATGGCAGTCGGCAGCTCGTCCGCCAGGCTGGCCTTGCTCAGCAGGCCCGTTACTCCCAGATCGAGGATCGAGCGGAACAGCCCGGGGTGGTTGAGCATGGTCACCACCACGATGGGCAGGTCGGGGTGGCGGCGGCGCAGCTGTTCGATCAGGCGCAGGCCGTCGTTCTGCTGTTCGGCTGGCATCATGAAATCCGTCACCAGCACATCGCATTCGATCTCCTGCATCAGTTGCGCCAGGGCGGAGGGCGAGCTGGCCTCGCCGACGATGGCCAGGCTGTCGTCCTGTTCCAGGACGGCGCGCAGGCCAATGAGGAAGATCGGGTGGTCGTCGGCAAGGATGATGCGCAATTTGTTGTTCGTCGTTGCTTTCAAAGCTGAGCTCCAATGCAAAGGCGGCGTTGTTTGCGCCTGGTCGGCCGTTTTTCAGCTGTCATATTACCCGTGCATGCTCGGTTGACTCAGGTCGGCAGCAGTAGGTGTGGCGAACTTTCTTCTCTGAGCGATGGTCACTTGAATGTCAGAAAGCTACCGGCATTTTTGTTTTCGAACCTTTAATTCGAGCTATTGAGTGGTGATCTAGATGGAAAGTATCAGTCTTTTATTGAGTGAGGCCCTGAGCCCTTACCAGGTTGCTCTGACGCCTTGCGGGGCTCGGGGCGAATGCCTGGTGACCTTGAAGAATGCTGCCGGCGCCATCGTGGTGGAGCGTGAGGTCAATCGGGCCCAGCTCACTGACAAGCGCCTGCTCACTGATGTGGTGGACGGCCTGCACCGTGATGTGCTGATCGCCGAAGGCCGGCTCGAACCCTGCGTGATCGCTGCTCTGCGCCATGCCGCCGAAGACAAGGCGTTCGCCCGGCGCAATTGATCTGAAATTTTACGGAACCTTCCGCCAGGCCCGTCAGTCAGACTCAGTATCAGCAGGATCAGGCATTGTGCTCCGGTGCTTGTGGCCTGCTGGTACGGGTCTGCAAAGACCACGTTTAACCCCGAGTCGTCTCCCCACTTCTCGGGGTTTCTTTTTGCCCGGCGTTTGTCAGTGGTCCTTCAGGTCCTGGAAGTAGGCCCGGGCATCGGCGCGGTATTCATCGCGCATTCCGGGGTCCAGCCAGGCGGCATACAACTCCACCAGTCGCTCCTCGCGCAGCTTGAGCAGGGCCTGGTTGATCCGGGTGATGGCTTTGCGGCCCTGCGGGGTATCGGAGCAGCCGACGTGGATTTCCTGATACTTGCTGGTGCCTTCGACCGGGTAGAACTCCAGATCCTGCGGGTCCATGCCCTGCTGCACGGCCTGGTAGCGGATTTCCGGCCAGTAGCCCAACAGCAGTTGCAGGCGTCCCAGGCGCTGCATCTGCAGCAGGCTGCCCAGGGCGTCGTTGCCGTAGTGGGCGCGGATCTGCTGCGGAGCAACCTGCTGCAGCAGGTTGTCGAGCTGTTGCCCGTAGCTGCGCTCGGCCACCACCCCGATCAGTTCCTTGCCACTGTCGAGCAGGCCATGCAGGTCGACCTTGCCGTCATGGATGAAGTGCGCGATCTGTTCACGGTCGGCACGGCGGATCGCCAGGCCATTGCTCAGCACTCGAAAGCTGGTGATGGAAAAGGCCACCCATTGCGCACGCTCCTTGTTCCAGATCAGCGCCGGATCACAGGTGAAGCTGGGGTCGCGCAACATCTGCATGCCCCGGGCGCGATTGACCCGTACCAGTTCGTGCTGGTACTCCGGCAGGCTGGCAATCAATTGCGGCATCAGCAGGTCGACCACTCCTCGATCTTTTTGCTGGCCCTCGAAAATATTCAGCGGCGGCAGGTCGCGCAGCAGCCAGGTGAGCATTTCGCCGGCGTGGCCGGGGGCGCAGGGCAGCCACAGCAGGCAAGTCGCGAGCGCCATCGTCAACCGGCCAAGGCCTGGCCTCGGGCGTCGCTGGGCCCGTTGCGGGGGGGCAGTGTGAGACGGCTGTTTCAGCTTAGATTGCCCCAGAGTTGCGCAGGTCCTGGATCTGCTCGCTGCTGTAGCCCAGGCCGGCCAGAACTTCGCTGGAATGTTCGCCGAGCTCGGGGCCGACCCAGTCGGCCGAGCCCGGAGTCTGCGAGAGCTTTGGCACGATGCCGGGCATCTTGAAGGCCTTGCCGTCCGGCAGCCTGGCCTGGAGGAACATTTCCCGGGCGAGGAATTGCGGGTCGTGGAACATGTCCTCGGCGCTGAAGATCCGGCTCGCCGGGACTTCGGCCTGGTTCAACTGCTCCAGCACCTGCTCCAGGGGCAGGGACGCCACCCAGCGGTCGATCACCCCATAGAGTTCGTCGCGGCGGGTGTCGCGCCCGTCGTTGCTGGCCAGGGCCGGGTCATTGGCCAGGTCCTCACGGCCGATCAGGAGCATGAAGCGCTTGAAGATCGCATCGCCGTTGGCGCCGATCTGCACGTGCTTGCCGTCGGCACTGGTGTGGATCGACGAAGGGGTGATGCCGGGCATGATGTTGCCACTTCGTTCGCGGATGAAACCGAATACATCGAACTCCGGAACCATGCTTTCCATCATGGCGAAGATCGCCTCGTACAGCGCCACGTCCACCACCTGCCCCTGGCCGCCGTTGACCTCGCGGTGACGCAGCGCCATCAGCGCGCCGATCACCCCCCACAGGGCAGCGATGGAGTCGCCGATGGAGATTCCGGTGCGCACCGGTGGGCGGTCCTCGAAGCCGGTGATGTAGCGCAGGCCGCCCATGGATTCGCCCACCGCGCCGAAGCCCGGCTGGTCCTTCATCGGCCCGGTCTGGCCAAAGCCCGATAGCCGCACCATCACCAGTTTGGGGTTCAGGGCGTGCAGCACGTCCCAGCCCAGGCCGAGTTTTTCCAGCACGCCGGGGCGAAAGTTCTCGATCAGGATGTCCGCTTCGCCCAGCAGTTGCTTGAGCACCGCCAGGCCTTCCGGGTGCTTGAGGTTCAGGGTCAGGGACTTCTTGTTGCGTGCCTGGACGAACCACCACAGCGAGGTGCCTTCATACAGCTTGCGCCACTTGCGCAGCGGATCGCCGCCATCGGGTGACTCGACCTTGATCACCTCGGCACCGAACTCGGCGCAGATGCGCGAGGCGAAAGGGCCGGCGATCAGGGTGCCGAGTTCTATCACTTTCAATCCGGCGAGGGGCTTGCTGAGGCTGGTCATGGGGCATCCGCTGGGCAGGAAAATCCGCCTAGCCTAGACCATTGGTCGCCATTAAGGCAGCGCCTGACGCCTGCCTTTGCCGATTATTTCCCGCTCGGGCCAAGGATTATTGTGCTTCTCATTCCATTGGGCGGCAGGGTTTAATGACGCCGCTTGAAAAAAGAGCAGTTGCGAAAGCTGTAAAAGGGTCTATGCAGCGATGGACGCCTTGCGGCTGTTTGCCGAGCGATCTTCCTGATATTTCTTGTTACAAATGTCGCCTGTAAATTTTACATGTGATGAATTGAAAACCTTACATGTGATGTTTTAGTCTCTGCGCCATGGAAAACAAATCCTCAGCCCATTACCAACGTTTATTCCGCCAGCGCCTGCGTGATCAGGGCTTGGTGAAAAAGGAAGTCTGGATACTGCCCGAGAACGCCCAGGCGTTGCTGGCGGTTGAACGCAAACTGCGTCAGCCCTTCGAGGGGCTGGCTCCTGTGGAAAAGGATGGAGAAATGAGCATGCCGCAGATCTGGAATGCCCGATCGTTGTGCCAGGCCCTGGCAGCCACCGAGCTGTTCAATAGCGGCGAAGCCAGCGTTGAGTTGCTAGAGGGTGCCGAACCGAGCTTGCACGTGACCATGCGCGAATACGGCGACCTGCCGTTGTTCGTCGCCCTGTCCGGCGAGCAGATCCTGGTGGAGGCGCTGCTGTGGCCGCAAAGCGAAGTGACCGATGTGGCCGCGTTCAACGAGGAAGTGTTGCTCAGCCGCCAGTTGTTCCCGCTGTCGAGCATCGGCCTGGAAACCCGTTTTGGCGGTGAGCGCCACTACATGATGTACGGCGCCCTGAGCGCAACCTCGATTCTCTCCAACGTGCTCTACGAGATCGAAACCCTGGCCAGCAACGTGATCAGGGCAACCGAGGCCTACGAAGGCTACCTGAAGGCTCAGGCCTGACCTGGAGGAATGCACATGAACGTATGGAGCAAGCTGCTCACCGCGCTGCGCGGTGGTGCCAATGAGGCGGGCGAGGCCCTGGTGGACAGCCAGGCCCTGAGGATTCTCGATCAGGAGATCCGCGACGCCGATCAGGAGCTGCGCAAGTCCAAGGAAGCCCTGGCCGAGATCATGGCCCGGCAGAAACTCGCCGCCGAGCGCGCCAACGGCAGCGCGGCCAAGGTCGCCGAGTATGAAAGCTACGCCCTCAAGGCCCTGGAGGCGGGGAACGAAACCCTTGCCCAGGAAGTGGCGCAAAAGATCGCCAACCTGGAAAATGACTTGGCCGTGGAGCGTGAGCAGGCCGATGGTTTTGCCACCAGCGTCGCGCAGTTGCGCAAGGCCGTGACCCAGGCCGAGGGCAATATCAAGCATTTGAAACAACAGGTGGATACCGTCAAGGCCACCGAAAGCGTGCAGAAGGCCCAGCAGGCCGTGGCCCAGCGCTACGGCGGCTCCCAGAGCAAGCTGCACACCGCCGTGGAGTCCCTGGAGCGGATCAAGCAGAAGCAGGCCGAGCGCGCGGCAAAGATGGACGCCGCGGCCGAGCTGGCCAGCACTAGCAACCCGGACGATGCCCTGGATGCCAAGCTGCGTGAAGCCGGGATTGTTGCCGGCAGCACCAGCGCCGACAGTGTGCTGGCGCGCCTCAAGGACCGTAGCAAGTCCTGATTCACCGTTGTGTTGTAGGGGCGGGGCCGCCTGGCCTTGCCCGGCTTTTTCAGGGATAGGAAAGCAATGGAAATCTTCCTGCAGACAGTGTTGTCGTTCCCCACAGTGCTGTTCAGCTTCATGCTCTGCCTGGCCGTGATCTACTGGGCCGTGGTGGCCATGGGCATGCTTGAAGTCGACCTGCTGGACTTCGAGGCCGACTCGCTGCTCGACAGTGCCCACGCCGGCGAAGGCCTGGCCGGGCTACTGATCAAGTTCAAGCTCAACGGGGTGCCGGTCACCCTGGTGCTGACCCTGCTGATGTTCTTCAGCTGGTTCCTGACCTATTTCGCCGAACTCTACGTGCTCAGCCACCTGCCCCTGGGTTGGCTGCGCTACCCCCTGGGCCTGTTGCTGGCGGTGCTCGCATTGTTCCTGGCAGCGCCCATCAGCGCGACGATCTGTCGTCCGCTGCGCCCGCTGTTTCTCAAGATGGAGGCCACCAGCAGCAAGTCGGTGCTGGGGCAGACGGCTGTGGTACGCAGCGGCAGAGTCACCCTGGAACATGGCGAAGCCGTGCTCGAGGACGGCGGCGCGGGCCTGATCCTGCGTGTGCGTGCCGATGAGGCACGAGCTTTCAAACGCGGCGATCGCGTCGTGTTACTGGAGTATCTGGAGGCGCAACACGCCTATCGGGTCATTACAGAGGACGAGTTTCGCGGCCTCTGAGCCCGGGCTCCCTCAAGAATCAAAGGAGATTGATTGCATGAATTTACCGTCGCTGCTGCCCATCCTGCTCGGGATCGGCCTCGTCGTCCTGGTGGTCTTCGGCCTGTTGGCCCTGTTCAAGGCCTTCTATATCAAGGTTCCCCAAGGCACGGCGTTGATTGTCAACGACATGTCCTCGACCCCCAAGGTGCATTTCACCGGTGCCCTGGTGTACCCGGTGATCCACCTCAAGGAGTTCATGCGCATCTCGCTGATCACCCTGGAAGTCGACCGTCGGGCCAAGGACGGGCTGATCTGCCGCGACAACATGCGCGCCGACATCACCGTGGCCTTCTACCTGCGGGTCAATGAAACCCAGGAAGACGTGCTCAAGGTGGCCAAGGCCATCGGTGTCGACCGTGCCTCCGACCGCGCCGCGGTCAACGAACTGTTCAACGCCAAGTTCTCCGAAGCGCTGAAAACCGTGGGCAAGCAGTTCGATTTCGTCCAGCTGTTCGAGAACCGCCAGGACTTCCGCGACCGCATCATCGAGATCATCGGCAACGACCTCAACGGCTATGTGCTGGAAGACGTGGCCATCGACTACCTGGAGCAGACCGCCAAGCACTCCCTGGACCCGAGCAACATTCTCGACGCCGAGGGTATCCGCAAGATCACCGAGCTGACCGCGGCGCAGAACGTCATCACCAACGAACTGGAGCGCAACCAGGAACTGGCGATCCAGAAGAAGAACGTCGAGACCCGCGAAGCCTCGCTGTCCCTCGAACGCCAGCAGGCCGATGCCGAAGCCCGGCAGAAGCGCGAGATCGAAACCATCCGTGCTCGCGAGGAAGCCGAGACTGCCAAGGTCAAGGAAGAAGAGCGCCTGAAGGCCGAACAGGCACGCATTCAGTCCCAGCAGGAAATCGACGTGCGCACCGAGAACCATCAGCGCGAAGTCGAAGTGGCCCAGCAGAACCGCCAGCGTGCGGTGGTCATCGAAGTCGAGAAAGTCACCCGCGCCAAGGACCTGGAAGTGGTGGCCCGCGAGCGTGAAGTGGAACTGCAACGCATCGAGAAAGAAAAGGCTCTGGAAGAACAGCGCAAGAACATCGCCACAGTGATCCGTGAGCGGGTAGCGGTGGAGAAGACCGTGGCCCAGGAGGAAGAGCGGATCAAGGAAGTGCGCGAAGTCTCCGAAGCCGAGCGCGCCAAGCAAGTGGTGGTGATCCAGGCCCAGGCCGAAGCCGAGCAGGACCTGGTGCGCCAGGTGAAGCAGGCCGAAGCCGACGAGACCCGTTCCAAGCACAAGGCCGTGGAAATCAACAACCTGGCCCAGGCCGAACTGGAAGCCGCGGCCAAGCAGGCCGAAGCCAAGAAACGCCTGGCCGAAGGCCTGGAAGCCGAGCGCGCCGCGCCTGGCCTGGCCGATGCCCGGGTGCTGGAAATCACCGCAGCGGCCCAGGAAAAAGAAGGCCTGGCCCAGGCTCGCGTACGCACCGAGCAGCTGATTGCCGAAGCCCGTGGCGAGCAGGAAAAAGGCCTGGCCGACGCCCGCATCATGGAAGCCCAGGCGGCTGCCAAAGAGAAGGACGGCCTGGCAGAAGCCAAGGTCATGGAAGAGAAGCTCGGTGCCCAGGCCCGTGGCGAAGAACAGTTGGGCGCGGCCAAGGCCAAGGCCACCAAGGACCTGGGTTCGGCCGAAGCCGAAGTGCTGCTGCAGCGCCTGAACGCCGAGGCCGAAGGCCTGGGCAAGAAGTTCGGTGCCCTGGACTCCCTCAGCGACAGCGCGCGGTCCCACGAAGAGTTCCGCATGCAACTGGAGAAGAACTTCGAGGAAGCGATGGCCGCCATCGCCGCCAACAAGGAAATCGCCAAGGACCAGGCCGAAGTGCTGTCGGCTGCCCTCAGCAAGGCCAAGATCGAGATCGTCGGCGGCGAAGGCGACTTCTTCAATTCCTTCGCCAAGTCGCTGTCGGTGGGCAAGGCCATCGAGGGCGTGGTGGGCAAGAGCCCGGTGGTCCAGGACGTGCTGGCACGCCTGCTCAATGGCAAGGGCGCTCCGGCCGTAGCCGCTGAGCTGGCCGCCGCTGCCGTTACGCGCAAGGCCGACGCTCCGTCTGCCGAAGCCTGAAATGCCTGACCACAGCTGATTCGCCAGCCCTCGCCTGATCCTGTAGCCGTCGTTTTTATCGACGGCTGCAGGGCAGGTGTCAGGCGGCGGGTTTCAGCTGGCTGGTTTCAGGTGCCGGGCTCCAGGTTTGAGGAGCCCGCTTTTTTGCATACCGCCGTAGATCCAGGAAGGCCACGATGTCGGACGCTCAAGTCGCAACTCCCCCACAGGACGTATTGGATAAGGCCGTCGCCGAAGGCGGCGCCTATGAGGTGCTGCACAAGCGCCTGCTGGACCAGGGCCAGCGCCTGCGGGCCACCACTGACGACCTCAACCAGAGGCGTCTCGACGAGTTCGGCAACAGCCGCATGGAAGTGGTCGGGCGGGTGCGCATCCGTACCGAGAACAACTGCATCGCCCGGGACATCGTCCAGGTCGGCGACTGCCTGCTGTTCGGCTACAACGTCTTTATCGGCCTGAAGAAGGAAACCAGCGTCGCTGACGTGTTTTCCCTCTACCGGCTGGTGGAAGAGGGCGAAGGCTATGAAGCCGAGCCCGTGCCCCTGGAAGGCAGCTTTTTGGCGGCCCAGGGCTTCCTCAACGATTTCAACGAGCTTTATACCTATTACAAGAACACCCGCCTGCTGCAACTGGCGATCCGTGACGGCAAGCTGCTGGCAAGTTTCCAGATCGGCGAGCGGGTCACCGATGTGCGGGTGTTCCGCTGGTCGATCTCGGTGGACGGGCGTGATGTCCGTTACATCGACAACCGGGGCGAGCGGGATATCGCCCTGCCGGCACCCTTCGATTTCGAATGGAAGAAAGCCACCCGCGAGATGGTGGTCGAAGGCCGCTTTCCGCACCTGAACATCCTCGACACGGTGTTCGTCGAGACCATCGGCGGCGACCTGACCATCAAGGTCGAGAACAACACCGAGTCGGGCCTGGGCATCTACCGCGAAGAGGTGCTGGACAAGACCCAGTCCCTGGACGACTCGCAGATCGAATTCGCCCGCCTGGGCAGCCTGATCCTGCTCAAGGTCCTGCCGTACCGCGAAGAGCAGTGGCGCTACCTGGTGTTCAACAGCCTGACCCGCCAGGTGGAGCGCATCGACGCCATCGGCCTGGCCTGTGTGCAGTTGCCGGAGGACCACGGGATCATCTTCCCCGGCGGCTACTACCTGCAAAGCGGCGAGTACAAGACCTTCGAGCAGTCCATGGAGGGCATGCGCTACAAGCGCTCGGTGCGCTCGCCCAACGGTGAAGATGTGCAGTACATCTTCTACCACCCGGAGCAGGGCCGCTCGGTGCTGCTGACCTACAACATGATCAACCGCCAGTTGCAGAACCCGCTGTTCGGCCACGGCTACGCGCGCCTGGAAGACGGGCGCATGGTGATCTTCGCCGCCGAGGGCGACGAGCCGACCCGGGTCCATCCGATGCAGGTCTGGCAGACACCGTTCTTCACCGAGGAGTACGCCGCGCGGCAGCCGACCCGCAGCGGTTTCCTCGGGCGCATCGGCAACGCCGAACTGGTGCGCAGCGTTTCCGACCTCTACGACCTGTGCCGCGAGATCGACACCCCGGCGGTGTCGGTGCAGCGCTACTCGCTGCTGTGCCAGAACACCCGGCGCCTGTTCGATGTGTACCACTGGCTGGGCAGCGACGAGCTGGACGGCCTGGCGCCGCTGCTGCGGGAAGTGGCCTCCACCTCGGAGCTGGTGCTCGACGAATACGAAAAAGTCGAAAGCATCCGTCGCCAGTCGGACCAGGCCATGGTGGCCGCCGAGGCCAAGCAGAAAGCCCTGCTGGACAGCCTGCTGGTGGACAGCTGGGATCAGGTGCAAAGCTTCGTCGATGCGCTGAACGGCATCACCGCCCAGCGCGGGCTGCTGCTGACCATTCGCGACTACCGCTACATCGACGTGGCGCGCATCGACGCCATGGAAGCCGAGCTGCTCAAGGCTCAGGAGCGCACCGCCGCCGGCACTGCGACCTTCCTCGCCAGCGATCAGGCCTTGCAGCCTTTCGTAACCCAGCTGGAAACCCTGGACGCCCAGGCGCAGAAAGCCGAAACCGTGGCCCAGCTCAGCGAGCCCCTGGGCGCCCTGCAAGCCATGGCCGGTGATCTGGACATGTTGTCGAGCCTGATGGCCTCGCTACAGATCGACGACGCCACCCAGCGCACCCGCATCATCGAATCCATCTCGCAGATCTACGCCCGCCTGAACCAGGCCAAGGCCCGTGCCGAACAGCGGCGCAAGGCTCTGGGCTCGACCGAGACCGTGGCCCAGTTCGGGGCCCAGTTCAAACTCTTCAGCCAGGGCATCACCAATGCCCTGGCCCAGGCCCAGGACCCCGAGCGTTGCGATGAGCAACTGTCGCGCTTGCTGGTGCAGCTTGAGGAGCTGGAGAGTCGCTTTGGCGATCACGAACAGTTCCTCGGCGACATCCTCGGCAAGCGCGAGGAGTTGCTGGAAACCTTCGAGGCCCACAAGCAATCGCTGCTCGACGAGCGCCAGCGCAAGGCCCAGGGCCTGCTGGATGCCGCGCGGCGGATTCTCGATAGCCTCGGCCGGCGCACCGCCAAGTTCACCCAGGCCGAAGAGCTCAATGCGTTCTTCGCCGCCGACCCGCTGATCCTCAAGCTGCGGGAGCTGGCCGAGCGCCTGCGCGAGCTCAAGGACAGCGTCAAGGCCGACGATGTCGAGTCGCGCCTCAAGGGCGCCCGGGACCAGGCCGTGCGTGCCCTGCGCGACAAGACCGAGCTGTTCGAAGAGGGCGGCAACGTCATCAAGCTGGGGCCGCGCCACCGCTTCAGCGTCAACACCCAGGAGCTGGACCTGACCCTGATGCCGCGGGGCGACGAACTGCACCTGCACCTCACCGGCACGGATTTCCTCGAACCCCTGCGCGACCCCGAGCTGGAGGCCCTGCGGGACTTCTGGCAGGTGGCCCTGGAGTCGGAATCGGCCCAGTTGTACCGCGCCGAATACCTCGCCGGGCAGGTGCTGGACGCTGCCGACCGCGGCGAGGAAGGCCTGAGCCTGGAAAGCCTGAAACCCTTGCTGGCGCACCCTGAAGAACTGGCGCGGGTGATCCGCGACTTTGCCGCGCCGCGCTACAAGGAAGGCTACGAGAAGGGCATCCACGACCACGACGCCGCAGCGATCCTCCTGCAACTGCTGCCCCTGCGCGACAGCGCCGGCCTGCTGCGTTTCGGCGCGGCGGCGCGGGCCTTCGCCACCCTCTACTGGGATCGCCAGCAGGAACAGCCGCAACCCCGGCAATGGGTGGAACGTGCCCGTACCAGCCGGCATATCCAGCAACTGTTCGGGCGTCGTGAAGGCTTGCTGCAGTTGCAGGAAGAAATCTTCCTGGCGCTGCAGGACTGGCGCCAGCAGCAGGCCTTCAGCCTGCCGGCCGAACTGTTGCCGGAAGCCGCCGAGTACCTGGTGCAGGAACTGGCGGCGGAGCGCATCGAGTTCACTTTCAGCAAATACGCCAAGCAACTGCAGGAAGCCCTGACCCTGCGTCTGCAGGGCGCACGGATGTGGGACGACTACCAGCAGGCCCTGGCGCGGCTGGTGGAGCGGCCCGCTGCGCAGTGGGCGCTGACCGAGAACTGGCTCTCGGCCCTGTGCGCCGAGGGCGAGTTCGCCGAGTGGGCCGACTACGTGCCCGAGGCGGTGGCCCTGTTGCTGCTGCGGGAAGACTTTGCCAAGCGCATCACCGAAGTCGACCTGCGTTTCAGTGTCGGCAACCTGATGGGCGAACACCCGCGCATCCAGGAGCGCAGCCTGTCCCTCACCGTGGACGGTTTCTTTGCCCGCCTGCGGGCCCACCGCGAACAGTTCCTGCCCGGCCTGCAGCGTTACCAGGCGCTGCGCCAGGGCATCATCAGCCGCGAGCGCTCGGCCCTGCGTCTGAGCGAATTCAAGCCGCGGCCGCTGAGCTCGTTCGTGCGCAACAAGCTGATCAACGACGTGTACCTGGGCTTTATCGGCGATAACCTGGCCAAGCAGATGGGCACCGTGGGCGAGAACAAGCGCACCGACCTGATGGGCCTGTTGATGCTGATTTCGCCACCGGGCTACGGCAAGACCACCCTGATGGAGTACGTGGCGCACCGCCTGGGCCTGATCTTCATGAAGATCAACGGCCCGGCCCTGGGGCACCAGGTGCGTTCCCTGGACCCGGCCCAGGCGCCGGACGCCACTTCGCGCCAGGAGCTGGAGAAGCTCAACCTGGCCCTGGAGATGGGCAACAACGTGATGCTCTATGTCGACGACATCCAGCACACCCACCCGGAATTCCTGCAGAAGTTCATCTCGCTGTGCGACGGCACCCGGCGCATCGAAGGCGTGTGGAAAGGCCGCACCAAGACCTACGACATGCGCGGCAAGAAGTTCTGCGTGGTGATGTCGGGCAACCCGTACACCGAGTCCGGCGAAGTGTTCAAGATCCCCGACATGCTGGCCAACCGGGCCGACATCTATAACCTCGGCGACACCCTGGGGGGGATGCAGGACGCCTTCGCCCTGAGTTACATCGAGAACGGCCTGACCTCCAACCCGGTGCTGGCGCCATTGGCCACCCGCGACATGGCGGACGTCTACCGCTTCGTCGCCAAGGCCGAGGGCAAGGCCTTCTCCAGCAACGAACTGAGCCACAGCTACAGCGGTGCCGAGATCAACGAAATCACCACCACCCTGCAACGCCTGATGCAGGTGCGCGACGTGGTGCTGCGGGTCAACCAGCAGTACATCGCCAGCGCGGCCCAGGCCGACCAGTACCGCAGCGAGCCGCCGTTCAAGTTGCAGGGCAGCTACCGCAACATGAACAAGATGGCGGAGAAGATCTCGGCGGTAATGAACGACGCCGAGCTCCTGCAACTCTTGGCCGACCACTACCAGGGCGAATCCCAGTTGCTGACCACCGGCGCCGAGGAAAACCTGCTCAAGCTCGCCGAGCTGCGCGGTAACCAGACCCCGGAGCAGAGCGAACGCTGGACCCAGATCAAGCGCGACTTCGTGCGCAACCGCTCCATGGGCGGCAGCGACAGCGATGTCGGCACCCGCGTCGTGGCCCAGCTCAACGATCTGGTGGAAGGCGTGCGCGGCCTGGCCCGGCCCGCGCCGCAGCAAGGCATGCGTGAAGTGCTGGAGAACCTCTCCGAGCACCTGGAGCAGAGTTTCCTGCCGCTGCTCAAGGTCATGCACAAGAAGATCGATGTCGACCTGCACAGCCACCAGCGCATTGGCGACATTGCCACGCGCCTCGACGAACTGAGCCAGATGCTCAGTAACGGCGAGGTTCCGACCCTCAAGGACTCCCAACCGTAGGAGCCGGCTTGCCGGCGAACAGCCAAGGATCACGACATGGATTTTGCCCACCTGGACCAGCAACTGCGCGACAGCGTGCTGGACCTGAAACTGAGCAACGAAGAGCGGGACGAGCTGCGTCAACTGGGCAGCGAACTGGGCCAGGACCAGGTGCGCTACATGCGTAACCGTGCCTTTGACCTGGTGCGCGAGCTGGCGCTGGCGGACAGCGTCAATGTGCTGCCGGCGTTGAAGTGGCTGGAACAAGTGATCAAGACCCTGGACGCCAACAGCGCCCCGGTGCGGGACATGGCCAGCGCCCACTTCAGCCCCGGCGAAGACTGCCGGCGCAAGATCCGCGACCTGTGCCGCCAGGCCCGAATCTCGGTGGATATCTGCGTGTTCACCATTTCCGACGATCAACTGAGCGACGAAATTCGCGCCTGCCACCAGCGTGGTGTGGCCGTGCGGGTGATCAGCGACAGTGAAAAGCAGTTCGATGTCGGCAGCGATATCGCCGCGCTGCGCGAGGCCGGGGTGCCGGTGCGGATCGACGACACGCCGTTCCACATGCACCACAAGTTCGCCGTATTCGATGGCCGGACCCTGCTCAACGGCAGCTTCAACTGGACCCGCAGCGCCACCACCGGCAATGAGGAAAACCTGCTGGTGATCGACCACCCGCAACTGGTGGCCAGTTATCTCAAGGAGTTCAACGAACTCTGGAGCCGCTACGCGCCGCGTTAAGGCGTGCAGCGGCGGGCCTTGACGCTGCCTCAGGCGGCGTTCGGCTGGCCCCAGGCGCTCTCGGCGGCCAGGTGGTCGATCAACTTCTGGCACAGCCCTTGGGCTTTTTCCGGGGCGCTCTGGCGCAGGGTTTCCAGGGCCTGGTGCAACTGTTGCACCGGGTTTTCGCCGATAAACAGGTTGCTCGGTTCCAGCCCGGCAATCGCCTCGTCGAAGCGTTGCTCGTGAATGTGCTTGAGCACCATGGCCTGGCTCAACTGGTGGGTGTAGGCCGCCTGCTGCTCCAGGCGAGCTTTCAGTTCGACAGCCTTTGCCTGGTCGTCGATGTAGACGTAGCTCAGCGCCAGCTGTTCCAGGAAGAAGTTTTTTTCCGCTGGATCCAGAGGCGCATTCTGACTGTCGTCGAGGGCTTGCACGGCCTGGTCCAGCAGTTCACCGGCTTGCCGGGTCTGCTCCAGGTCGTGCAGCAGCTTGGCCTGCAAGGCCAGTTTCATCGGTCGATCGGCGTATTCGAGCTGGGTGTTGAGGCGCGCCATTTCCTCCAGATTGTTGCGGATCAGCCAGCTGTCGCGGCGCAGGCGCGGCAGGTCGGCCTGCACCCGTAGTTGGGTTTCCAGGATCAGCAGGCGCAACCATGGCCATTGCTCATCGCCACGCAGGGTTTCCAGGGTCAGCAAGGCTTGTTCCAGCAGATGGGCGCACCATTGCGAGTGTTCCTCGACGTAGGTGCCCCACAGGCAGACCAGGCACCAGATACGCTGCGAGGGCGAAACGACGCAGGCCTGCAGGGCCGCCTCGGCCTTGGCCATTTCGTTGCGCCCGACATGCCAGTTCAACAGGCTCAGCAGTAGATCGCTGGCGTAGCTTTCCGGCATCTGGGCGATCAGCCGTGGAGCCAGATCCGGGCGGTTGGCGTCCAGTATCAGTTTGAGCAGCGGCGGGTAGCCGAAGTAGTCCTCGGGCTCGGGGGCCTGCGTCAGCAGTTCGAACCCGGCCTCGAATTCCCCGGTTTCCATGAGCAAGGTTACGACGATGATCCGAGCCGATCCGGGTAATTGCGCGGCCATGGCCGGGAACTGCGCATCCTGCCCCTGGGCACGGTACTCGCGCAGGGTCTGCTCTATCTCGTGTGGGTCCAGTTCGTTGACCGGCTGTTTGAGCAGCAGTTGCCAGGCCAGGCCGATGCTGATGGCAGCCTCGTCGGCCAGGCCCAAGCTGCGTTGCAGGGCAGCCAACTGCCGGTGCTCGCCGGGGGAGTCCGGGCTCAGCTGGTTGACGCCGAAGGTCACCAGCAAGGCGCGGGCCTGCTCGTGTTCACCCTTGGCCAGCAGCAGCGGGATGCGCAGCAAGGGCGCTGACGGCAGGGGTTGATGCAGGCGCTCCAGCAAGCCCAGCACAGCCTGCGGGCCATCGTTGTCGAGCAGGGTTTCGAGCAACTGGTTCAGTGCCATGGGCTGGTAGGTTTCATCCAGCTCGGCCAGTACTTCCAGGGCCTGTTCCGGGTGCCCCTGTCGGTACAGCGCTGCGGGCATCTGGAACAGCCCCAGTTGCCGGGCTTTGCCCGTCAGGCGTTGGGCCAGTTGCAGGCCCACTTGCGGTTCGATGGCGCTCAGGTGCGCCGCGCGATTGATCTGCGCCGCCTCGTCCAGGGTGATGCCCAGGTCATTGCCGGCGCTGCGCTTGTTGGCATAGACCACCAGCAGCGTTATCACGCCGGTAATCAGCAGCAGGATGACAAGTACTTCCATGATGAATCTTCCTCGGGTGCGGCTGTTGGCCGGTGACGCGCCCCGCCAAGGGCGCGCAACCGGGGGGCGTCAGTTGGTCTGGGAACTGAGCCAGATCTGGCCGTTGGCAATGCGCGCCATCAGTTGCTGTTTCAGCTCGCCGGCACGTTCGGGGGCACGCTGCTGCAGGTCTTCCAGGGCCTGGTACAGCAGCGACAGGGGCTTCTTGTCGCTGAGCAGGATGCCCAGGTTCAGGCCCTCGATGGCCTGGGCGTAACGCTGATGCTGGATATGGTTGAGCAGCAGTTCCTCTTCCAGGATGCGACTGCCCGAATCCTCGGCGTTGAGCCGGTCCTGCAGGGCCTGGGCCTGTTGTACATCGTCGATGTTCAGGTAGGCGCTGGCGATGTCCTCCAGGTAGAAGCGGGCGTCCATCTCATCCACATCCGGCAGCGGCTCGCCATCCAGTAGCTGCACCGCCTGCTCCAGCAGGGACCTGGCCTGGGCGGTCTGGTCCAGGGCGTGCAGCAGCTTGGCCTGGTCGCACAGATGCAGCAATTGCTCGTCACCGGGCATCTGCTGGCGCAGACGGTGCATTTCCTCGATGCTGCTGCGCACCAGCCAGCTGTCCCGGCGATGAGCTGGCAGGTGGCTTTGCATCAGTAGCTGGGTTTGCAGGGCCTGCATGCGCAAGCTGTTGTAGAACTCATGTTCATTCTTGTAGCCGTCGATCAGGTGCAGGGCCTGGGCCAGCAGGGCTGTGGTCCATTGCGGCTGCGCCTGGTGCAACTCATCGCAGAGGTTGAGCATCAGCCCCGGACGCTGCGACTCGTGGCTGGCTCGCGCCTGCAGCAGGGCCTCGGCTTCGGCGGTCTGGCCCTGGGCCGCCAGATGGCTGAGCAGTTGCAGCAGCACGCTGTGCTGGTGCATCTCGGGGGTCAGGTCCAGCAGGCGCAGGGCGGTTTCGGTTGTCTGGCGTTTCAGGGCCGAGTCCATCAGGTCGCTGTAGGTCGAGGAGTAGAGGGTGCCGTTGTCGGCCAGCAAGCTGAAGGCCGGCTCCACCTGGCCGGCATCGAACAGCGCGATCAGCGCCTGCACCTGTTCCTCGGCCGGCAGTTCGGCCGAGTGGGCCAGAATCCGCTCGGCATGCCCTTGGGTGGCGAAGGCGTCGAAAAGGCTGCGCAGCACAGTGTGATAGCGCTCCTGCCCGGGTTGCTGGAAGCTCGCCCAGGCCTGTTCGAGGCTGATCAGCGCGGCGTCTTGCATGCCCGCCTGAAATTGCAGGCGCGACAGCATCAGCAGATTGCCGATGCTCTGGCGTTCATGGGCCGCAGGGTTTTTCGGGTCGCCGAGCTCGCCGATCAGGGCCAGGGCGCGCGCCTGTTCACCGCGGGCCTGGAGGATTGGCACCTGCAGCAGCGGCCAGCTGGGCAGGGATTCGCCCCAGTGCTCCAGGAGCTCCAGGCAGGCCTGGGTATCCTGGCTGTCGAGCAGCGTTTCAATCAGGGTATTGAGCACGTATTCCCGAGCGTGAGGCGGCAGTTGCTGGTAGATCGCCGTGGCCTGGGCCTTGTGCCCAGCCACATAGAGCTCGCTGGCCACCAGTTGCAGGGCCAACTGCTGCGCCTCGCCCTCTGGCAGTTGCAGCGCCAGTTCTAGGGCCAGTTGCGGCTCGGCCTTGCTCATCAGCAGGGTCTGATTGATCTGGGCGGTGAGGTTGCCGGTCTGTTCCAGGTATTGCTGCTGGTCGGCGGATTTCTGGCGCAAGTACAGGATCAGTGCGATGAACAGCAGCACGATGACGAGCAGGATGACAAAGAGGGTCATGGACGTCCTTTTCTATTGAACAGCGGCTCTGGCGCGGTGCGCGTCAGCCGGTTTGCGCGGGGTTATAAAGCCATGGTCACGGGCTGGCAACCGACTTTACCCAGCCAATGCGTTTCAGCGGATGTCATCCAGGACAGGGGTGGCCCGGTCAGCGGTCGGGCAGGGCGGCGGGTTTCGGGTTAGACTTGCCGCCTTTTCGCACATTCAAGAAGCCCGCACATGGCCCAGCCGTCCACCACCTACAAATTCGAACTGAACCTGACCGACCTCGATCGTGGGGTCTATGAAAGCGTCAAGCAGACCATCGCCCGTCACCCTTCGGAAACCGAAGAGCGCATGACCGTACGGTTGCTGGCCTACGCCTTCTGGTACAACGAGCACCTGTCGTTCGGTCGGGGTCTGTCGGACGTGGATGAACCCGCCCTGTGGGAAAAGAGCCTGGATGACCGCGTCCTGCACTGGATCGAAGTCGGCCAGCCGGACGCCGATCGCCTGACCTGGTGCTCGCGCCGCACCGAGCGCACCAGCCTTCTGGCCTACGGCAGCCTGCGGGTCTGGCAGACCCGGGTGCTGGACGCGGTGAAGAACCTGAAGAACCTCAACATCGCCGGCGTGCCCCAGGAAGTCCTCGAGACCCTGGCCAAGGACATGCCGCGTGTCATCAAGTGGGACGTGATGATCAGCGAAGGCACGATCTTCGTCACCGATGATCGCGGCCAGCACGAAGTGCAGCTGGAATGGCTGCTGGGCGAGCGCGGCTGATCGCCCGCTCTGCCCCTGAACGATCCACCGTCCCCCCAGAGAAGTTGCTGTTAGCCCATGCGTATCGAACCCCGTGAGTTGCCCGCCGTCCTGCCCTTTCTCGGCGATCTGCCGCCGCTGCTGACCCGCCTCTACGCCGCCCGTGGCGTGCAGTCGGTGGAGGAGCTGGACAAGAGCCTGGCGCGGCTGATCCCGTATCAGCAGCTCAAGGGCATCGATGCCGCGGTGGACCTGCTGGTGACCGCCCTGGACCAGCGCCAGCGCATCCTCATCGTCGGCGACTTCGACGCCGACGGCGCCACCGCCAGCACCGTGGGCCTGTTGGGCCTGCGCCTGCTGGGCGCGGCCCATGTCGATTACCTGGTACCCAACCGCTTTGAATACGGCTACGGCCTGACCCCGGAAATCGTCGCCGTGGCCCTGCAGCGCGAACCGCAGCTGCTGATCACCGTGGACAACGGCATCTCCAGTGTCGAGGGCGTGGCGGCGGCCAAGGCAGCAGGCTTGCAAGTGCTGGTCACCGACCACCACTTGCCCGGCCATGAACTGCCCGCGGCGGACGCCATCGTCAACCCCAACCAGCCGGGCTGCGAGTTTCCGAGCAAGGCCCTGGCCGGGGTCGGGGTGATCTTCTACGTGCTGATGGCCCTGCGCGCCCGTTTGCGCAGCCTGGGGCGCTATGAAACCCGGCCGCAGCCGAACATCGGCGAGCTGCTGGACCTGGTGGCCCTGGGCAGCGTGGCGGACGTGGTGCCCCTGGACGCCAACAACCGCATCCTGGTGCACCAGGGCCTGGAGCGGATTCGCGCCGGTCGCGCGCGGCCGGGGCTCAAGGCGATTCTCGAAGTGGCCAAGCGTGATCATTCGCGCATCACCTCCACCGACCTGGGCTTTATCCTCGGCCCGCGGCTCAACGCCGCCGGGCGCCTGGACGACATGAGCCTGGGTATCGAGTGCCTGCTCAGCGACGACGTTTCCGCCGCTCGGGCCATGGCCGCCCAGCTGGACGAACTGAACCAGGACCGCAAATCCATCGAGCAGGGCATGCAGCGCGAAGCGTTGGCCCAGCTCAAGGAACTGCCGGTGGAGTCGATGCCGTTCGGCCTGTGCCTGTTCGACGCCGACTGGCACCAGGGGGTGATCGGAATTCTCGCCTCGCGCCTGAAAGAGCGTTACCACCGGCCGACCATCGCCTTTGCCGATGCCGGCGACGGCATGCTCAAGGGTTCGGCGCGTTCGGTGCCGGGCTTTCATATCCGCGACGCCCTGGACGCCGTGGCCGCGCGCCATCCGCAACTGATCAGCAAGTTCGGCGGCCACGCCATGGCCGCCGGCCTGTCGTTGCCGGAGCAGAACTTCCCGGCCTTCGCCGAGGCCTTCGACGAAGAAGTGCGACGCCAGCTGCGCGAAGAAGACCTCACCGGGCGCCTGCTGTCGGACGGCACCCTGGCGGTGGAAGAGTTCCACCTGGAACTGGCCCGCGCCCTGCGCCACGCCGGCCCCTGGGGCCAGCACTTCCCCGAGCCGATGTTCCATGGCGTGTTCGAACTGGTGGAGCAGCGCATCGTTGGCGAACGCCACCTGAAAGTGGTGCTGCGCAGCGAATGCGGCTCGCTGAAGCTGGACGGCATTGCCTTCGGCATCGACCGCGAAGTCTGGCCCAACCCGACCATCCGCTGGGTGGAGCTGGCCTACAAACTCGACCTCAACGAGTTCCGTGGCCAGGAAACCGTGCAGTTGATGATCGCCCACATCGAACCGCGCTGACCTGCGAAGGGGCGCCGGGCCTTGCCTTGTGCGTCCTCACCACCTCCCCCGCCTCTGCTGGCAACCCCTGTAGCCGCTGCCGAGCCTGTGGCGAGGCTGCGAAAAGGCCCGCAGGGCCTTGCCGGCAATCTTGCGCCGACCTCTGAGGGCCTTTGAAGCCCCACGTCTGCTACGCAGCCGATCGCAGCCTGCGGCAGCGGCTACAAGGGGAGCAGCGCCTTTTTTGCCCGGGCACGCATCAGGAACCCTGCCGGCGACAGTGTTGTCGACTAGTCTCTAAGCACTGTCTGATTGGCCTTGTGACCTTTTGTCATTCTTCTACCCGCGGGGGCGGGCGCTTCACTTCGCAGTCACTCGTCGACCGTTCAAACAGAACCCTGGAGCCTGACCATTGACCGAGAGGTGCCCCATGAGTCTGCTGCTTGAACCCTATACCCTGCGTCAACTGACCCTTCTCAACCGCATCGCCGTGTCGCCCATGTGCCAGTACTCGTCGGTGGACGGGTTGGCCAACGACTGGCACCTGGTGCACCTGGGCAGCCGCGCCGTCGGCGGCGCCGGGTTGATCTTCACCGAGGCCACGGCGGTCACCGCCGAAGGCCGGATCACCGCCCAGGACCTGGGCCTGTGGAACGACGCGCAGATCGAACCCTTGCAGCGCATCACCCGTTTCATCACCGCCCAGGGCGCGGTGGCGGGTATCCAGCTGGCCCATGCCGGGCGCAAGGCCAGTACTCACCGGCCCTGGCTCGGCAAGTCCGGCAGCGTCAAGCCCGAGGACGGCGGCTGGGTGCCGGTGGGGCCCTCGCGGATTGCCTTCGACCCGCAGCACACGCCGCCGACCCAGCTCGATGAAGGGCAGATCGGCGAAGTCATCCAGGCCTTCGTCGCGGCCGCCAAACGCGCGCTGGAGGCCGGTTTCAAGGTGGTGGAAGTGCATGCTGCCCATGGCTACCTGCTGCATCAGTTCCTCTCGCCCCTGAGCAATCAGCGCCAGGACCAATACGGCGGTTCGTTCGAAAACCGCATTCGCCTGGTGCTGCAGGTGACCGAGGCGGTACGCGCGGTGTGGCCCGAGGAGCTGCCGCTGTTCGTGCGGGTGTCGGCCACCGATTGGGTGGAAGACGGCTGGAACCCGGACGAGACCGTGGAGCTGGCGCGGCGCCTCAAGGACCTGGGGGTGGATTTGATCGATGTGTCGTCCGGAGGCACCGCGGCCAATGCCGAGATTCCCACCGGGCCGGGTTATCAGACGCGCTTTGCCGAGCGGGTGCGCAAGGAGTCGGGGATTGCCACCGGGACCGTGGGGATGATCACCGAACCGGCCCAGGCGGAGCATATTTTGCGTACCTGTCAGGCGGACATCATCTTTCTCGCCCGTGAGCTGTTGCGTGATCCTTACTGGCCGCTGCATGCCGATGACGACCTGGGCGGGCGCAAGGCGATCTGGCCGGCGCAGTACCAGCGGGCGACCCACAGGGACCAGCCGATTCATGAGTCGGATTTGCGCGATTAATGTACTGCCGTTGTAAAAAAAACCGGCCCGTGGGGGCCGGTTTTTTTGTGCCTGGCTTCAGGCTGCCTTCGCTGGCAAGCCAGCTCCTACGGGGGCGGTGCGGTTTGTAGGAGCCGGCTTGCCGGCGAAGAGGCCCGTAGGGCGGGCCGGGGCTGGCAGCGGGTCACGGGTATTTGCGTTTGTCCGGCGCCGGCGGGAAGTACTGGTACAGCCAGGTCTCGCTCAGGGTACGGTCGTTGGTGCGGATGAACAGCCGCAGCTCCACCGGTTCGACGCTGTCGTTGGTGGGGAACCAGTCGAAGGTGATGCGGTAGCCCTTGATCTCGTCCAGCACCAGTACGTTGAAGTCCTTGATCTCGCCGTTAGACGCGGTGACCACCGGCTCGATGCCGGTCCCCGCTGGCAGGCGATCCAGGCCGCCGCCGGTGAAGTCCACGGCAAAGCGCCGCGCCCAGACTTCCGGGTAATGCTCGCCCGGGGCCCAGCCTTCGACGAAACCGCCCATGCCGGAGCGGGTGGCGTGTACTCGCGCCAGGGGCGTGCCCACGGGCGGCAGGGCGCTCCAGTAGAGTTTGTAGCCGTAGTTCAGCGAGTCCCCGGCGGCCACCGGTTTTTTCGGGGTCCAGAAGGCCACGATGTTGTCCAGGGTTTCGCCGGTGGTGGGGATTTCCAGCAGGTCGATGCTGCCTTCGCCCCAGGCAGTGGTGGGCTCGACCCACAGGCTCGGGCGGCGGCTGTACCAGTCCACGGTGTCCTGGTAGCTGGCGAACTCGTGGTCGGTCTGCACCAGGCCGAAGCCTTTCGGGTCCTTGTCGGCGAAAGCGTTGAATTGCAGGTTCGCCGGGTTGTTCAGCGGGCGGCAGATCCACTCGCCGTTGCCGCGCCACATGGCCAGGCGGTCGGAGTCGTGGATCTGTGGGTGGATGGTGTCGCACATGCGCCGCTCATGGGTGCCGCAGCTGAACATGCTGGTCATGGGTGCAATGCCCAGTTGCTCGATGGCGGTGCGGGCATTGATGTGGGCGTCGACGTCCATCACCACGCGTTCGGCCTGGCAGTCGATGTCGAAACGGTAGGCACCGGTAGCGCTCGGCGAGTCCAGCAGGGCGTAGACCACGAAGCGGGTGCTGTCCTTGTCCGGGGTCTCGAACCAGAACTGGGTGAAGTCGGGGAACTCCTCGCGGCGCTTGGCGTAGGTGTCGATGGCCAGGCCACGGGCCGAGAGGCCGTACTGGCCGGTGGCGTCCACTGCGCGGAAGTAGCTGGCACCAAGGAAGGACACCACGTCGTGCTTGTCCAGTTCCGGGGCCTTGAACAGCTTGAACCCGGCAAAGCCCAGGTCGCCCTTGAGCTGGGCGGTGTCGACGCTGGTGTTCTGGTAGTTGAACAGTGGCGGGCGGAAGTGCACCTCCCGCGCCTGGCGGGTCTTGGGGTCGACACTGTGCATGCGCACCGGCTGCTTGAAGCCCATCCCGACGTGGAAGAACTGCACGTCCAACTGCCCGTTCAACTCGTTCCACAGCGAGTGCTTGCTGTCGTACTGGATGGCGTTGAAGTTCTGCGGGGTCATCTTCGCCAGGGTGGGCGGCAACACCTGCTTGGTGTCCACGTACTGGCTGGCGGCAAGTTGCTTGGCCTGGGCCTTGAGCTGCTCGAAATCGAACGCCTGGGCCTGGCCATCAGCGGCGCCGGCCCAGGCGCGGGCGGCCAGCAGGCCGCTGGCCGAGAGGCCGGTATAGGCCGCCAGGGCCATGGAGGCTTTGAGGAGATTCCTGCGGTGCATGGTTGAACCTTGATCAGAGAAAGATCCCAAGCCGTTCCTGGCTGCGTGGGGGGATCGCGAGGGGTGGTTCGGTCATGCCATCGGCCAAACGCAACGGACTATAAACAGACGCCGGATAGAATAAACGGTTCGCCAGGGGCAGAAAAATGATTAGCTTGTGTCCATTGGTAACCGCCCGATCCCCTTCAGGAACTGCTCCCATGCTGCATCCGCGCTTGCTCGGCGAAGACGATATCCCCTTGCTCAAATGGATCGACCGCGCCGAGGTCATCGATGAGTTCTACCGCCTGTGCAACGGGCAATTGAGCCGTTACGCCCAGCATGAAGTGGTGCAGGGCTGGCCGGAGGGCGAGGCCGAGCATGATGCGCTGATCTTGCAGCAGTGTTACCGGCGTGGCGGTTGGCTGTACGGGGTGTTCGACGGCCCGGCGCTGGTGGCCGCGGTGGTGGTGGATTGCCTGCCGATCGCCTGTGCCGGGCTGGATCTGCGGCAATTGAAGTTCCTCCATGTGAGCCAGGCCTATCGCGGCCTTGGCCTGGGCCGGCAGTTGTTTGCGCTGGCCCGGGAGCAGGCCCTGGTCCTGGGGGGGCAGGGCTTGTATGTGTCGGCCACGCCGTCGCGGCATACGGTGGATTTCTACAGGAGCCTGGGCTGCGAACTGCTGGCCGCGCCCGACCCGGAACTGCTGCGCATTGAGCCCGAGGACATCCACCTGTACCTGCGCCTGGCCTAGGCCGCCAGGCGCTTGCGCCAGCTTGGCCAGGCCGCGATGGTCACGGCCCGCAGCAGCCACTCGCAGGGGCCGTACTGGTGGCTGCGCAACCACAGGGTGCTGAGCTGCATCTGCAGCAGGTAGATGGCAACCACCAGCAGCACAATCCACAGCGGCGGCAAATGGTTGACCAGCCCCAGCCCGTAGCCGGTGAACAGCAGCCCCAGAATCAGCGATTGCAGCAGGTAGTTGCTCAGGGACATGCGCCCCAGTGGCGCCAGCCGTCGGCACAGGCGTTGGCCCGGGGCCGAGCCGAAGGCCTTGAGCAGCAGCATGGCGTAGCTGGCCGAGAGCAGTGGTGCGGTCAGTTGGCTGATGCCGTAGCCGAGCACTTCCAGGCCGCCGCCGGGCGCATAGGCCGCCCAGTAGCCGTAGAGCAGGGCGCCACCCAGGCCCAGCGGCAGGCTGATCCTCAGCAGCCGTGCCAGGTGCGGTTCGAAGGCGTAGGGCGCCACCAGCAGCTTGTTGCGCCCCGCCACATAGCCCAGCAGGAACATTGCCAGGGTGCAGGGGCCCTGCAGCAGCCACAGCGCGGAGGCGGTTTCCAGCAGGTGCGAGGCGTTGTAGGCCAGGGTTTGCAGGGCGCTGCCGCTCAGGGCCAGGTCCTTGAGTACCGGCCCGCCCTCGGCGGCGCCGGTGTAGAGGCCGGCCTCCAGCAGGGTGATGCCGAACAGCAGGAACAGCGCCGCCGTGCCGCTGATCAACAGTGCGGCCAGGGCCGCCGCCCAGCGGACCGACAAGCCGCGCAGCATCAGCAGGACCAGCCCCAGCACGGCGTACAGCGAGAGAATTTCGCCATAGAACAGCAGGGCGCCGTGGATCAGGCCGATCACCAGCAAGGCCAGTTGCCGGCGCAACATGCGCGGCACGAAGCGCTCCCCCGAGCGTTCGGCGGAGGTCATCTGCAAGGTGAAGCTATAGCCGAACAGGAACGAGAACAGCAGGTAGAACTTGGTCTCGAAGAACACCGACACCAGCCAGCGAACCAGGTGGTCAAGGCTACTGGCGTAGCCCGGGTTGCTCACCGACGAGGCGTAGTACGGATCGGCGAAGGACCAGATATTCACCGCCAGGATGCCCAGCAGGGCGAAACCGCGCAGGGCGTCCACCTGCTCCAGGCGCGCTGCTTGCGTCGCTCCGGAGGCCGTCATCTGCGGGGTACCGGCAACAGCGGTGGTGAAAGCGGGATACAGCGCATGGAACGGACCTCCGGGGTTGATCGAGCCAGAGGCTCAATTAACCCGATCAGGCCGGGGCGCAGCTATGGGGATTTTGTTAAAAAGCGTCAAGATGCGGGCTCAGCTTCCCGCCTGGGCGGGCGCTGAAGGTTCCAGGCACTGGGCGCCGCTGGCCGGTATCTCATTCTTTTTGCTCCACCAGGTCAGCGGCCAGAGGCTATGCAGGTCACCGCGCTTGAGTGCTTCCTGGTGACAGGCCAGGGCCCTGGGTCTGTCGGTGACGCCCCACTGGCCATCGGCATAGCCACTGCCCAGGTAGTAGAAGGCGCTGCCTGAATCCAGTTCCCTGGCGGTGCGCAGCACCAGCTCTTCGGACTTGCGCGGCTGCTGGCACTGGGTGATCGAGCCATCGCCGACTGGGTCGCAGTAGTACATGGACAGCATCAGCGCCGCCTCGGCATCGGTCTTGGCGTAGGGCAGCAGCAGTTCTTCCGGCTCCCCCGGCTTGAGCGCCGGGGCCATGCCCGAGTAGCCGAGGCTGACCGCCTGCACCGCGGCCTTGGGTGAGCCGTGGCGGGCGGCATCGAGCAGGATGCGTTGCCCGAGCTCGAAGAAGTACGCGGTCAGCGGGTACTGCTCGCGTCCGCCGTAGCCCAGGAACAGGTCAGCCTTGCGCATCTGTCGCTGCAGGGCGCTTTCGCCTGCGGGGGCGTTGTGTGTGAGCAATTCGTCCATGGACCATTGCTCGACGCGCACCAGTTGCCAGCAGGCACCCTGTTCAAAGACGAAGGCTTGCACTACATCGCCCAGGGGATCGTTGACCACCAGGGTATTGCCCTCCCAGAAGGTCTGCAGGCCAGCTTCGGCCTGGGCCTTGGGGGCGAGCAGGGTCAGCAGGTGGTGGGTGTCGCCCGTGAGCTTGTAGCGCGCGGTGACTTCCCGGCCGCGCTCGTCAGTGATCGGCCGTTGCTCGACCAGTGGCATGGCAGTGAATGCCTGCTGCAGTTCCGGGCTGCTGGCAAAGGCCTGGGCAAAGACCTTCAGGTCGCTGGACGGGCAGGCAGGTGCGGCGGCGGCCTGGGCGGCGGCACCGAGCAGCAGGCTCAGGGCGATCAGGTGCAAACAGCGACGGGGGGTGGGCATCGGCAGGGTCATCCGGGGGCGATACAGAACAGGCATGTGGGCAAGCAGGCTCATTGGCTTTGCGGGTCGCAATACAGCACCGAGCTGCCGGGAGTATGGCGGTCTTCGGTGAGCAGCGGGCGTCCCCGGCCATCACCGAAGAAGGCGGTTCCCAGGCGCTGGCGCACGCTGTCGACACTGTCCTTGAGGTACAGGGCGTGGACCGAGAACGGCCCGCGATAGGGAATCATCACCGCGCTGACTGCCAGGCCGTGGTACTGGTCGTCGACGCAATAGCGGGCGGCTTCGTCCAGCTCGCAGGGCTGCAGTTGGCGTTCGCTGAAGTACGCGCCCCGGGGCTGGTGGTCGCTGGCGTCCAGGTAGACGTTTTCCATGGAGCAGTCGGCAAGCCCGGCGAACTGCTGCTCCAGGCTCATGGCCAGGCAGGGGCGGCCCATGATCAGCAGCACAAGCGCCAGCCAGAGGCGCGCAATTGGGGTGTTTCTACTGGGCATGCAACTGCTCCCTGGGCAGGCACAGCCGGCACAGACCCTGCGCCAGCCAGATCGCCAGCAATGGCGGCACGGTCATCAGGAAGCAATAGACGTAGCCGCGTATCGGATGGTCGGGAAACATTGCCCAGGCGGTGAACAGCGCCAGGATGCCGATCAGGACCAGCTTGACCTTGAGCTGGGGCACCAGGACCTGCAGGAAGCTGACGACGATCAGCAGTTGCAGCAGCAGTTCCACCATCATCCCCAGACCGAAGCCCTTGGCGAGAGCGCCGAAGTGGCTGCGGTACACCGGTATGCCCCAGACATGGGCGTAGTAGAACAGCAGCGGTGGCAGGCAATGGGGCACCAGGCCGGTGAGGATTCGCGTCACCTGATAACGGCTGGCAGCGTCCAGGCTCATGGGCGGCACTCGCAGACGGTGGCGGGGTTGTCACGGGGCATGGGCGCATCCTTGCTGCCGGAAGGTATGGGGTGAGCCCGGGCAGTGGTGCCGGTGCTTTTCAGGAGGCGGATAGTGCCGTAACTCGGGGCGCCAATCCAGTGGGGTGACGCCGGTGTTCCAGGCCGGGCAAAGCAACATTCAGAAGCACTATCGCCGCATCGACCCGGGCACTTCTCTCTAGGCTTACAGCCTTATGTGTCGACATGACACCTATTTTCCGGAGGCAGCAGATGAACACCCGTGGATTGCTCGATCAATTACTCAGGTCCGGCCAGGAAATGCTGCAGAACAAGGCAGGCGCAGCGCCGGCGGAGCACGGCAAGGGCTCGCAGGGCGGCCTCGGCGGCTTGCTCGGTGGCCAGTCCGGCGGCCTCGGTGGGCTGCTTTCCGGTGCCGGTGGCGGTGCCTTGGCAGCCGGGGCCATGGGCCTGCTGCTGGGCAACAAGAAGGCCCGCAAGTACGGCGGCAAGGCCCTGACCTACGGCGGTCTCGCGGCCCTCGGCGTGCTGGCCTACAAAGCCTACGGCAACTGGCAGGCGCAGCAGGGCGCCGCCCCGCGCAACGAACCCCAGACCCTGGACCGCCTGCCGGCGCAGCAGGTGGAGTTGCACAGCCAGGCGATCCTCAAGGCCCTGGTGGCGGCGGCCAAGGCCGACGGCCATGTGGACGAGCGCGAGCGGGCGCTGATCGAGGGCGAGTTCCGCAAGCTGGACAACGACCCGCAATTGCAGCAGTGGCTGCACAGTGAACTGAACAAGCCCCTGGACCCGGCGGATGTCGCGCGGGCCGCGAGCACGCCGGAAATGGCCGCGGAAATGTACCTGGCCAGCGTGATGCTGGTGGATGAAGAGCACTTCATGGAAAAAGCCTACCTGGACGAGCTGGCGCGCCAGTTGCAACTGGCGCCGGGGCTCAAGGCCGAACTGGAGAACCAGGTGCGCCAGAACGCCCTCTGAAGCGGCGTTGGGAGTGCCGTTCGCCAGGGATGGCGGTTCTGCCGGGTGGATTTGCCGAATTGCCTTGGCCGGGATGATGAAAAACGCCGCTCAGCCGCCATCCAGAGCGGGTGCACAAATTTATCGAAAGTGCCAACCGTGGTGCTAAACCACCCATAAAACCTGCATCGTCCTCGGCTATACTCCCCACATTTTTGAATGGCCTCGAGGACTGACTGTGAAGAACTGGACGTTGCGCCAACGCATTTTGGCGAGCTTTGCGGTGATTATCGCCATCATGCTGTTGATGGTCGTCGTCTCGTACTCGCGGCTGTTGAAGATCGAATCCGGTGAGGAGCGCATGCGCAATGACGCGGTGCCCGGGGTCTATTTCAGTTCGATGATCCGCAGCGCCTGGGTCGACAGCTACCTGCAGACCCAGGAAATCATCGGCCTCAAGCAGAATGAGGACATCAGTGCCGAGGACAAGGCGGACTTCAAGGCCTTCGAAGAACGCCTGCAGACCCAGATGACCAATTACAAGCAGACCATCAACAGCCGCGAGGACCAGAGCGAGTTCGATGCCTTCGAGAAGGATCTTCAAGATTTCAACCGCATCCAGGCCGCCGTGCTCGATCTGCACCAGCGTCGCCAGGAAGCCGAGGCAATCCGCCTGTTCAATGAGCAACTGACCCCGGCCTGGACCGCCGGGCGGATGAAACTCAACGACATCATCAGCGAAAACAAGGCCGTGGCCGACTCCGCCACCGCCGCCATCGACGATGCAGTGGCCGCGGCCAAGGTCAGCATGGGCGTGTCGTTGCTGCTGGCGGTGCTGGCTGCCGGGCTCTGCGGCCTGCTGCTGATGCGCGCAATCATGGCGCCGATGAACCGCATCGTGAGCATTCTGGAAATCATGCGCACCGGTGACCTGAGCGGCCGCCTGAACCTGGACCGCAAGGACGAGTTCGGCGCCGTGGAAACCGGCTTCAACGACATGATGACCGAGCTCACCGCCCTGGTGTCCCAGGCCCAGCGCTCCTCGGTGCAGGTCACCACCTCGGTGACCGAGATCGCCGCCACCTCCAAGCAGCAACAGGCCACCGCCACCGAGACGGCCGCCACCACCACGGAAATCGGCGCCACCTCGCGGGAGATCGCCGCGACCTCCCGGGACCTGGTGCGCACCATGACCGAAGTGTCCAGCGCCGCCGACCAGGCCTCGGTGCTTGCCGGCTCTGGCCAGCAGGGCCTGGCGCGCATGGAAGACACCATGCACTCGGTGATGGGCGCGGCAGACCTGGTGAACGCCAAGCTGGCGATCCTCAACGAGAAGGCCGGCAACATCAACCAGGTGGTGGTGACCATCGTCAAGGTCGCCGACCAGACCAACCTGCTGTCGCTCAACGCCGCCATCGAGGCCGAGAAGGCCGGCGAGTACGGCCGCGGTTTTGCCGTGGTCGCCACTGAAGTGCGGCGCCTGGCGGATCAGACCGCAGTGGCTACCTATGACATCGAGCAGATGGTCCGTGAGATCCAGTCGGCGGTGTCGGCGGGGGTCATGGGCATGGACAAGTTTTCCGAGGAAGTGCGCCGCGGCATGGCCGAGGTGCAGCAGGTGGGTGAACAGCTGTCGCAGATCATCCATCAGGTCCAGGCCCTGGCTCCGCGGGTGCTGATGGTCAATGAGGGCATGCAGGCCCAGGCCACAGGTGCCGAGCAGATCAACCATGCCCTGGTGCAACTGGGGGATGCCAGCAGCCAGACCGTCGAGTCCCTGCGCCAGGCCAGCTTTGCCATTGATGAGCTGAGCCAGGTGGCGGTGGGGCTGCGCAGCGGCGTTTCGCGTTTCAAAGTCTGATGGATGAGCTCGCGCACAAGCGCAACGGCGCAATTGACGCCAAGAATGCTCTGTTCCTGGTGTTCCGCATCGGCCAGGAGCGCTATGCGCTGCAGGCCGTGGATGTGGTGGAGGTGTTGCCGCGCCTGCAGCTCAAGCCCATTGCCCAGGCGCCGTCGTGGGTGGCCGGGGTGTTTGCCTATCGCGGCGTGGTGGTGCCAGTCATCGACCTGTGCGAGCTGACCTTCGGCCGCCCGGCGCAGTTGCGCACCAGTACCCGACTGGTGCTGGTGCACTACCGTGGCGATGCCGGGCAGCCGGCGCGGATTCTCGGGCTGTTGCTGGAACAGGCCAACGACACCCTGCGCTGCGACCCGGCGCAGTTCCAGCCCTATGGCCTGGACAACCGCCAGGCGCCATACCTGGGGCCGGTGCGCGAAGACGCCCAGGGCCTGCTGCAATGGGTGCGGGTCGACGACCTGCTGCCTCTCAAGGTGCGTGAGCTGCTGTTTCCCGCCGTGCCCCTGGATCCGGCATCGCTTGAGGAGCCTCGATGAGCGAGGAGCAACGATTTTTCGATTTCCTCAAGGAACGTATCGGCCTGGATGTCGCCTCCGTGGGGCCGGCGATCATCGAGCGCGCGGTACGCCAGCGCTGCAATGCCCTGTATGCCCGCAGCAGCGATGAGTACTGGCAGAAACTGCAAGGCTCGCGGGATGAGCAGCAGGCCCTGATCGAAGCGGTGATCGTTCCGGAAACCTGGTTTTTCCGCTATCCGGAATCCTTCGCTACCCTGGTCAAGCTGGCCAAGGCGCGGCTGGCGCAGATCAAGGGCATGCGAGCCCTGCGCCTGTTGAGCCTGCCGTGCTCCACCGGCGAGGAGCCCTATTCCATCGCCATGGCCCTGCTCGATGGCGGCCTGGCGCCGCATCAGTTCAAGGTCGACGGCCTGGACGTCAGCCCATTGTCGGTGGAGCGGGCCAAGGCTGCGCTGTACGGCAAGAATTCCTTTCGTGGCCAGCCCATCGAGTTTCGCGAGCGGTATTTCAACCCTGAAGAAGGCGAGCGCTATCGCCTGAGCGAGCGGGTTCGTGAGCAGGTGCGGTTGCAGGTGGGCAATGTCCTGGATCCGGGCTTGCTGGCCAGTGAACCAGCCTTCGATTTCGTGTTCTGCCGCAACCTGCTGATCTATTTTGACCAGCCGACCCAGCGCCAGGTGTTCGAGGTGCTCAAGCGCCTGACCCATGAAGAGGGCGTGCTGTTCATCGGCCCCGCCGAAGGCAGCCTCCTGGGCCGCCTGGGCATGCGCTCCATCGGCATCCCGCAGTCCTTCGCCTTCAGCCGCCACCATGAGCCCGAGCCGGCCCCGGTGGCGCTGCCGCAACCCTTGCCGCTGCCGGTTCCCGTGCGCAGCGTGGTGCCCCCGGCGCCGCGCCCACGGCCGTTCGCCAGGCGCCCGGTAGCGGCGCCGTTGAGCGACGGCGCGCGGATGGAAAGCGATGCCGCCAGCCTGCTGGCCACCATTGCCGCCCTGGCCAACGAGGGCAAGAGCGCCGAGGCCCGTGCCGCCTGCGAGCGTTATTTGCAGCAGCACGAGCCGGTGGCCCAGGTGTTCTACTGGCTGGGCCTGCTCAGTGATGTGGCCGGCAACGCCATGGAAGCCCAGGGTTACTACCGCAAGGCCCTGTACCTGGCGCCCCAGCACCCCGAAGCCCTGGCGCACTTGGGCGCGCTGCTGGCTTCCCAGGGTGATGTGGCCGGGGCCCAACGATTGCAGGAGCGCGCGGCCCGCAGCGTTCGCTCTGCCGACAGTGAGTTGAAACGATGAGCCATCCCTATTCATTGGACGTCACCCGTGAAGATGCGCAGGCCATCGATGATTGCTGGAACCGCATCGGTATCCATGGCGACAAGTCCTGCCCGTTGCTGGCCGAGCACATTCATTGCCGCAACTGCTCGGTGTATTCGGCCGCCGCCACCCGCCTGCTGGACCGCTATTCGTTGCGCCAGGAGGACCGCGAGCATTCGGTGGTGCTGGAGGCCGACAGCGATGTGGTCACTCGCTCGCTGCTGATGTTCCGCCTCGGCGAAGAGTGGCTGGGCCTGCCGACCCGCTGCCTGCTGGAAGTGGCACCGCAGCAGGCGATTCATTCCTTGCCGCACCAGCGTTCGCGCGCCCTGCTGGGGGTGGCCAATGTCCGCGGGGCGCTGGTGGCCTGCCTGTCGCTGACCGAGCTTCTGGGGCTGGATCCTTCCCCGGCCGCGCCGGCAGGAGGACGGGTGATGCCGCGCATGCTGATCATCGGCGCCGCCGGAGGCCCGGTGGTGGTGCCGGTGGACGAAGTGCACGGCATCCACGCCATCGACGAGCGCATCCTCAACGGCGCCTCGGCCTCCGGCGAGCAGGCCAATGCCAAGTACACCCGTGGCGTGTTGCAATGGCAGGGGCGCAGCCTGCGCCTGCTGGACGAAGAGCAATTGCTCGCGGCCGTGACCCGGAGCCTGACATGACCCCCGATCAGATGCGCGACGCCTCGCTGCTGGAGCTGTTCAGCCTGGAAGCCGAAGCCCAGACCCAGGTGCTCAGCACCGGGCTGCTGGCCCTGGAGCGCAACCCGACCCAGGCCGACCAGCTGGAAGCCTGCATGCGCGCAGCCCATTCCCTCAAGGGCGCGGCGCGGATTGTCGGGGTCGATGCCGGAGTCAGCGTTGCCCACGTGATGGAAGACTGCCTGGTGAGCGCCCAGGAAGGGCGGCTGTACCTGCAGCCCGAGCATATCGATGCCCTGCTGCAGGGCACCGACCTGCTGATGCGCATCGCCACCCCGGGCGGTGCGGAGCTGGTCGCCGCGGACATCCCGTTGTACGTGGCCCTGATGGAGCGCCTGTTGACCCCAGGGGCCGCGATGCCGGCGGCGCAAATGCCGGAACCGCCAGTGCCGGAGCTGCCAATCGCACAACCGCAAGCCCCGGTGCAAGCCCATGGAGCGCTCCTGGGCGAGCCCGAGGCCGAACCCGTGCTGCTGGCTGCCAGCGAACCCGTCCATGAGCCCGCTCGCCCGGGCAAGCGCATGACCGAAGGCGGCGAGCGGGTGCTGCGGGTCACGGCCGAGCGTCTCAACAGCCTGCTGGACCTGTCGAGCAAATCCCTGGTGGAAACCCAGCGACTCAAGCCCTACCTGGCCACCTTGCAGCGCCTGCGGCGGATCCAGAGCAACAGCCTGACCGCCCTGGAAAACCTCAACCTGCACCTCAAGGAACATGCCTTGAGCCTGGAGGCTCAGGAGGCCCTGGCGGATGCGCGGCGCCTGCTGGCCGAATCCCAGCAGTTGCTGGCGGAGAAAACCGCCGAGCTCGACGAATTCGGCTGGCAGGCCAGCCAGCGCGCCCAGGTGCTCTACGACACCGCGCTGGCCTGCCGCATGCGGCCCTTTGCCGACGTACTCACCGGCCAGGTGCGCATGGTTCGCGACCTGGGTCGCAGCCTGGGCAAGCAGGTACGCCTGGAGATCGAGGGGGAGAAGACCCAGGTCGACCGCGATGTGCTGGAGAAACTCGAAGCGCCGTTGACCCACTTGCTGCGCAACGCCGTCGATCACGGCATCGAACTGCCGGAGCAGCGCCTGCTGGCGAGCAAGCCGGCGGAAGGGGTGATTCGCCTGCGGGCATCCCACCAGGCTGGTCTGCTGGTGCTGGAACTCAGTGACGACGGCAATGGGGTCGATCTGGAGCGTTTGCGCCAGAGCATTGTCGAGCGCCAGTTGTCGCCGGCGCAGACCGCGGCCCAGCTCAGTGAGGAAGAGTTGCTGACCTTCCTGTTCCTGCCGGGCTTCAGCCTGCGGGACAAGGTCACCGAGGTCTCCGGTCGCGGCGTCGGCCTGGATGCGGTGCAGCACATGGTGCGTCAGCTGCGCGGGGCGGTGGTGCTGGAACAGGACACTGGCCAGGGCAGCCGTTTCCACCTGGAGGTGCCGCTGACCCTGTCGGTGGTACGCAGCCTGGTGGTGGAGGTCGGCGACGAGGCCTACGCCTTCCCGCTGGCCCATATCGAACGCATGTGCGACCTGGAGCCCGAGGCCATCGTCCAGGTGGAAGGGCGCCAGCATTTCTGGCACGAAGGCCGGCATGTCGGCCTGGTCGCCGCCAGCCAGTTGCTGCAGCGGCCGGCAACCCAGGAAAGCGCGCCAACTCTGAAAGTGGTGGTGATCCGCGAGCGCGATGCGGTGTACGGGATCGCCGTGGAGCGTTTCATCGGCGAGCGCACCCTGGTAGTGCTGCCGCTGGACGACCGCCTGGGCAAGATTCAGGACATCTCCGCCGGAGCCCTGCTCGATGACGGCCGGGTGGCGCTGATCGTGGATGTCGAGGACATGCTGCGCTCGGTGGACAAACTGCTCAATACCGGGCGTCTGGAGCGCATTGCGCGCAACCATCAGCAGCACGCACAGGCCGCGCGCAAGCGTATTCTGGTGGTGGACGATTCGCTGAGGGTGCGTGAATTGCAACGCAAGCTGCTGATCAACCGCGGTTACGACGTGGCGGTGGCAGTGGATGGCATGGATGGCTGGAATGCCTTGCGTTCGGAAAGCTTCGACCTGTTGATCACCGACATCGACATGCCGCGAATGGATGGAATTGAATTGGTCACACTCTTGCGTCGTGACAATCGCCTGCAGTCCCTGCCGGTGATGGTGGTGTCCTACAAGGACCGTGAGGAAGATCGGCGTCGTGGACTGGATGCCGGTGCCGACTATTATCTAGCCAAAGCCAGTTTCCATGACGACGCCCTGCTGGATGCAGTGGTGGAACTGATTGGAGGAGCGCGGGCATGAAGATAGCGATAGTCAATGACATGCCCATGGCCGTGGAGGCCCTGCGCCGTGCCCTGGCCTTCGACCCCAGCCACGAGGTGGTGTGGGTCGCCACCAATGGTGCGGAAGCTGTGAAGTACTGTGCCGAACTGACCCCGGACCTGATTCTCATGGACCTGATCATGCCGGTGATGGATGGCGTCGAGGCCACGCGGCGGATCATGGCCGAGTCGCCGTGCGCCATCGTGATCGTCACCGTCGATCGCCAGCAGAATGTGCACCGGGTGTTCGAAGCCATGGGCCACGGCGCGCTGGATGTGGTGGACACCCCGGCCCTGGGCGCGGGCAATGCCCAGGAAGCGGCGGCGCCACTGTTGCGCAAGATCCTCAATATCGGTTGGCTGATCGGCCAGCGCGGCAGCCGGGTGCGTTCCGCGCCCCAGCCACTGCGCAGCGGTGCGCCACGCCAGAGCCTGGTGGCCATTGGCTCCTCCGCGGGTGGGCCGGCGGCTCTGGAAGTGTTGCTCAAGGGCTTGCCAAAGGACTTTGCCGCCGCCATCGTGCTGGTCCAGCACGTTGATCAGGTGTTTGCCGCAGGCATGGCCGAATGGCTCAGCAGTGCCTCCGGCCTGGAGGTGCGCCTGGCCCGGGAAGGCGAGCCGCCGCAAAGCGGCAAGGTCCTGCTGGCGGGCACCAACCATCATATCCGTCTGTTGAAGAACGGCACCCTGGCCTATACCGCCGAGCCGGTGAACGAGATCTACCGGCCCTCCATCGATGTGTTTTTCGAGAGCGTTGCCAGTTTCTGGAATGGCGATGCGGTGGGGGTGCTGCTGACCGGCATGGGCCGTGACGGCGCCCAGGGCTTGAAGCTGATGCGTGATCAGGGTTATCTGACCATCGCCCAGGACCAGAACAGCAGTGCGGTGTATGGCATGCCCAAGGCGGCCGCTGCCATCGGCGCCGCCTCAGAGATTCGCCCGCTGGACAAGATCGCTCCACGTTTGCTGGAGATATTTGCCAAATGACTGATAAACGCAGCTGTCCTGGCCAGGTAGCAATTCAGGTGACAACCCATGAATGATTTACAGCTCGACGAATTCAAGACCGACGAAAATGCCGCCATGGTGTTGCTGGTGGACGACCAGGCCATGATCGGCGAAGCGGTGCGGCGTGGGTTGGCGAACGAGGAAAACATCGATTTCCACTTCTGCGCCGATCCGCACCAGGCCATTGCCCAGGCGATCCGCATCAAGCCCACGGTGATTCTCCAGGACCTGGTGATGCCGGGCCTGGACGGCCTGACCCTGGTGCGCGAGTACCGCAACCACCCGGCGACCCAGAACATCCCGATCATCGTTCTCTCCACCAAGGAAGACCCGCTGATCAAGAGCGCGGCCTTTGCCGCCGGGGCCAACGACTACCTGGTCAAGCTGCCGGACAACATCGAGCTGGTGGCGCGCATTCGCTATCACTCCCGTTCCTACATGACCCTGTTGCAGCGTGACGCGGCCTACCGCGCCCTGCGGGTCAGCCAGCAGCAACTGCTGGACACCAACCTGGTGCTGCAACGGCTGATGAACTCCGACGGCCTGACCGGGCTGTCCAACCGCCGGCATTTCGATGAGTACCTGGAGCTGGAGTGGCGGCGGGCGATGCGTGAACAGAGCCAGCTGTCGCTGTTGATGATCGACGTCGACTACTTCAAGACCTACAACGACACCTTCGGCCACCTGGAGGGCGACGAAGCCCTGCGCAAGGTGGCCACGGCGATTCGCGAGGCCAGCAGCCGGCCTTCCGACCTGCCGGCCCGCTACGGCGGCGAAGAGTTCGTGCTGGTGCTGCCCAATACCTCGCCGGGCGGGGCGCGACTGGTGGCCGAGAAGCTGCGCCAGACCGTGGAAGCCTTGAAAATCCCCCATATCGCCCCGGTGGAGGGCGCGAGCCTGACCATCAGCATCGGTCTTTCCACCGTAACGCCGCAGCCCAACAGCCATTGCCGGCAGTTGATTTCGGCGGCGGACAAGGGGCTGTACCTGGCCAAGAACAACGGCCGCAACCAGGTCGGGATCGAGTAACCGCCTCAGCTTCCAGGCTGCTCGTCGGTCGCCGGGTCCCGAGTGACGGGCACCAGGGTGTCGCCGAACAAGTAGTAGCTGTGGCTCGCGGTTTGCGAGCAGGTGAGAAGGGCGGCTTCGACCCTGTATCGGGTGTGCAGGTCGAGCCTTTTCTCGTTGAAGAGGTTGTTCAGCCGGCAGCAGGCGGCGATGGGGTAGTCACCGAAGCTGTAGCTGAAGTGGCCATTTCTGTGGCTGGAGACCCAGGTGGCGCTGAATTGGCCTTGCAGCCACTGGGTCCGGGCTGCCACCTCGCTTTGCTGGCCTTTCAGGCGATGCAAGACCCACCACCACAGGAAGATCGCCCACGGTACCAGCAGGGCGCAGGCCAGCCGTGGGGAGATCAACAGCCAGACCCCTTGCAGCAGGATCAGCACGAACAGGCTCAGGAACAGGCATATGAATGCCTGTGCTCCCCTGAGATTGTGACGCTCGCGGGCCTTGATGTAGCGGATTTGCGAGTCGCTGAGGGTTCTCTCCATGGCGGGCCGTTTCCTGGTTCTGCTGGCAAGCGAGTGCGAGAAGTGGCATTCACGCTCGGATTGTATAGGTCCTGGCGCTTAAATTAGCGGGTCTAATTGCGCTTAAAGCCGCTAAGCGGGCTGCCGTGAATCAGTGATTCCGTTATAATCTCCGGCTTTCAAAAGTTCGCCAACGAGTGCCGCCCCCCATGGAAATCAACCCGATCCTGAACACCATCAAGGACCTGTCCGAGCGCTCCGAAACTATTCGGGGGTATCTTTGACTACGATCAAAAGCATGAGCGTCTGACCGAGGTCAATCGCGAGCTTGAAGATCCGAGTGTCTGGAACAAACCCGAATACGCCCAGGAACTGGGCCGCGAGCGCGCAGCGCTGGCACAGATCGTCGAGACCCTGGACGAACTGAACGGCGGCCTGGCCGATTGCCGCGATCTGCTGGACATGGCGGTCGAGGAAGAGGACGAAGGCGCGGTGGGCGATGTCGTCGCCGAGCTGGCCCGTCTCGAGGAAAACCTCGCCAAGCTCGAATTCCGCCGCATGTTCAGCCACGAAATGGACCCGAACAACGCCTACCTGGACATCCAGGCCGGCTCCGGCGGCACCGAGGCCCAGGACTGGGCCAACATCCTGCTGCGCATGTACCTGCGCTGGGCCGACAAACGCGGTTTCGACGCGACCATCATGGAACTGTCGGCCGGTGAAGTCGCCGGTATCAAAGGTGCGACCGTGCACATCAAGGGCGAATACGCCTTTGGCTGGCTGCGCACCGAGATCGGCGTGCACCGTCTGGTGCGCAAGAGCCCGTTCGACTCCGGCAATCGTCGCCACACCTCGTTTTCCGCCGTTTTCGTCTCGCCCGAGATCGACGACAAGGTGGAAATCGAAATCAACCCGGCAGACCTGCGGATCGACACCTATCGTTCCTCCGGTGCCGGTGGTCAGCACGTAAACACCACCGACTCGGCCGTACGTATCACCCACGTACCGACCAACACCGTGGTCAGCTGCCAGAACGAACGTTCCCAGCACGCCAACAAGGACACCGCCATGAAAATGCTGCGGGCCAAGTTGTACGAGCAGGAAATGCAGAAGCGCAACGCCGCGTCGCAAGCGCTGGAAGACACCAAGTCGGACATCGGCTGGGGTCACCAGATCCGCTCCTACGTGCTCGATGCGTCGCGGATCAAGGATCTGCGCACCAACATCGAACGCAGCGACTGCGACAAGGTACTCGACGGCGACATCGACGAATACCTGGAAGCCAGCCTGAAGTCGGGCTTGTAATACTGCAATACGGGATCGGCTGACACGGTGCGATCCCGTAGGAGCCGGCTTGCCGGCGATCTCCAGGCCGAAGGCCTGGGGGCAATGAACCTGTGATGGAATTTCAAAAGACATGAGCGACCAACAACTCGACCCGCAAGCCCTGCAACAGGAAGAAAACTCCCTGATCGCCCTGCGCAAGGAAAAGCTTGCTGCCGAGCGCGCCAAGGGCAATGCCTTCCCGAATGACTTCCGCCGCGAAAACTACTGCGAAGATCTGCAGAAGAAATACGCGGACAAGACCAAGGAAGAGCTCGCAGAGGCTGCAATCCCGGTCAAGGTTGCCGGTCGCATCATGCTCAACCGTGGCTCGTTCATGGTGATCCAGGACATGACCGGTCGCATTCAGGTCTACGTCAACCGTAAAACCCTGTCCGAAGAAACCCTGGCCTGCGTCAAGACCTGGGACATGGGCGACATCATCGCTGCCGAAGGCACTCTGGCCCGTTCCGGCAAGGGTGACCTGTACGTTGAAATGACCAATGTGCGCCTGCTGACCAAGTCGCTGCGCCCGCTGCCGGACAAGCACCACGGCCTGACCGACACCGAGCAGCGCTACCGTCAGCGCTACGTCGACCTGATCGTCAACGAAGAAGTACGCCAGACTTTCCGCGTGCGTTCGCAAGTGATCGCCCACATCCGCAGCTTTCTGATGAAGCGCGACTTCCTCGAAGTCGAAACGCCGATGCTGCAGACCATCCCTGGCGGCGCGGCGGCCAAGCCGTTCGAAACCCACCACAACGCGCTGGACATGGAAATGTTCCTGCGTATCGCCCCTGAGCTGTATCTGAAGCGCCTGGTGGTTGGCGGTTTCGAGAAAGTGTTCGAGATCAACCGCAACTTCCGTAACGAAGGCGTTTCGACCCGTCACAACCCTGAATTCACCATGTTGGAGTTCTACCAGGCTTACGCCGACTACGAAGACAACATGGACCTGACCGAAGAACTGTTCCGCGAACTGGCGCAGCTTGTGTTGGGATCTACCGACGTGCCGTACGGCGACAAGGTGTTCCACTTCGGCGAGCCGTTCGCGCGCCTGTCGGTGTTCGACTCGATCCTCAAGTACAACCCCGAACTGACCGCTGATGACCTGAACGACATCGACAAGGCTCGCGCCATCGCCAAGAAGGCCGGTGCCAAGGTGCTGGGCTTCGAAGGCCTGGGCAAGTTGCAGGTGATGATTTTCGAGGAACTGGTGGAGCACAAGCTGGAGCAGCCGCACTTCATTACCCAGTACCCGTTCGAAGTGTCGCCGCTGGCCCGTCGCAACGACGATAACCCCAACGTCACCGACCGTTTCGAGCTGTTCATTGGCGGTCGCGAAATCGCCAACGCCTACTCCGAGTTGAACGACGCGGAAGACCAGGCAGAGCGCTTCATGGCCCAGGTGGCGGACAAGGACGCCGGTGATGACGAAGCCATGCACTACGACGCCGACTTCGTCCGTGCCCTGGAATACGGCATGCCGCCCACCGCCGGCGAGGGCATCGGTATCGACCGCCTGGTGATGTTGCTGACCAACTCGCCGTCGATTCGCGACGTGATCCTGTTCCCGCACATGCGGCCGCAAGCTTAAGTGCTCTGAATAATCAGCCGCCTTTATCAGGCGGCTTTTTATTGTCTGGTTGGAACTGACGTACCGCTTCTAATTCTGTGTGATTTTTAAGAGGGAATACCTGTCGTGAACCGCGCAATTGCTCAAGAAGGTGCAGCTGGCATCGCCACTGCGGTGGCTGAAAGTGTTCAGTACCAGGGCCGCAAGGCCAGCCGCCAAGGCAGTGAGCAGCGTAGACAGGATATTCTCGATGCCGCCATGCGCATTGTCGTGCGTGACGGCGTGCGGGCCGTGCGCCATCGTGCGGTGGCCGCCGAAGCCGGTGTGCCCTTGTCGGCCACCACCTATTACTTCAAGGATATCGATGACCTGCTCACCGATACCTTCGCCCAGTACGTGGAGCGCAGCGCGGCGTTCATGGCCAAGCTGTGGGCCAGCAACGAAGGGCTGCTGCGGGAAATGGTCGCCTATGGCGACGGCAGCGCCGCCTCGCGCTCGCAACTGGCCGACGATATCGCGCGTATGACCGCCGATTACGTACGGCGCCAGTTGAATACCCGTCGTGAACACTTGATGGCCGAACAGGCCTTCCGCCAGGAAGCCTTGCTCAACCCGCGCCTGGCGCAGCTGGTGCGCTCGCACCAGCAGATCCTGCTGCACGGCACTTGCCAGTTTTTCCAGGTCCTGGGCTCGCGGGAGCCGCAGCAGGATGCCAAGGTATTGACGTCGATAATCGGCCGGATGGAATATCAGGGCCTGCTCAACGGCGCCGAGCCGCTGGTGGAAGAAGAGATGCTCGGCATCCTCACGCGCTACATGCATCTGGTTCTGGCTTCGGTCTGAGCCGCCCGGCCTGGCTTGCCGGCTGCGGCCTGGCGGTCGTGGCCCGCGCCAGCGGCTACAGTGATTCTGGTGTTCATGGGAGAGTTGCATGCAAGCCTGGCGCGTCCTGATTGCCCTGTCGTTCCTGCTGCTCAGCGGTTGCCTGGTGGCCTTCAAGGAGCCGCTGCCGGCTGCGCAGGCGGCGCCTGCCCAATTGCTGGGCAAGTGGGCCAGCAAGAATGCCTGGGGCGAGCCGCTGAACATCCAGCTCAGCCAGATTGGCGCCAACCGCTACCGTGCCTCGAGTTACCCAGGCGGCACGGCGCGCCCGCGGGACACCTATGATTTCACCGTCTCCCGGCATGGCAACCGCTGGTACCTGTCAGCGGCGGTGCCCCAGGCCTTTGGCGGGCACTACAGCATTGCCGGCTTCGAGTTGACGGCAAGGCACGAACTGGTGCTTTACACCCTGGACCTGGAACAGATTCGCCAGGCCCTGGGTCAAAAGGCCTTGAGCGGTGAGCCCATGGCCACGGCCGAAGGCGATGGCGTGCTGATCAGCAGCCCCTTGCCCGAGGTCTTCGCCTACCTTGACGACCCCGCCAATTCCGACTTGTTCGTCGAGGCAGCGCGTTTCAAGCGCGTGGGCAAGTGACCCCGCGCTACAGACCCATTCAATAGGAGCTTTTGGTGGACGATTACCAGCAGACGATACGCACCTTGTCCGATCGCATAGTGCTGGCCCAGACACCGATCCGCGTGCTGGATGCGGTGAAGTGGGACGAGAACGTCCGCAAAGGCTTTCTCAAGGCCAAGGGCAAGGAAATGCCGGCGGTGGACCGCGCCTATTACGAGGGGCGGCCACTGTCTTTCGATTCTGGCGCGGTGAAGCTGGAATTCCAGAACATCGAGCGCGACATCACCCGCCAACTGGGCCAGTTCAACCCGGTGGGGCAGATCATGCGCCGCATGTGCAAGGAATACCGCATGGTGGTACGCATGCTCGAAGCACGGGGTACCGGCGACTTCGGCCTGATCTCGCAGGAGCTGTACGGCGCCGCATCCGATGCCTTCCATGCCGGCGACCCGACCCTGGCGGACCTGGGGCTGATGATGTCCGATTACCTGAACAACATCGACGGTCGGGGCGATCTCAAGGACGAACCCAAGACCCTGAGTGCCAAGGATGCCGTGAGCCTGCTGCAGAGCCGCCTGAACAAGGTGTTCGGCGAGGCGGAGGAAACCATCCGGGTGTTCGAGTCCGACGGTATCGTCGCCGACGCCGCGGCGGGCGCCGACTACATCAAGATCCGCAGCGATGCGATGTTCAACAACCGTGACGTGCGAGCCCTGGAAGTCCATGAGGGGCTGGTGCACGTGGGCACCACCCTGAACGGCCTCAACCAGCCGATCTGCACCTTCCTGGCCAAGGGCCCGCCCTCGTCCACGGTGACCCAGGAGGGGCTGGCGATCCTGATGGAGATCATCACCTTTGCCTCTTACCCCAGCCGTTTGCGCAAGCTGACCAACCGCACCCGGGCCATCCATATGGTGGAGGAGGGCGCGGACTTCCTGCAGGTGTTCGAGTTCTTCCGCGAGCAGGGCTTCGAGATGGCCGAGAGCTACGGCAATGCCAGCCGGGTGTTCCGCGGGTCGGTGCCCACGGGGCTGCCGTTTACCAAAGACTTGTCCTACCTCAAGGGCTTCATCATGGTTTACAACTACATTCAGCTGGCTGTGCGCAAGGGCAAGCTGGAGCAGGTGCCGCTGCTGTTCTGCGGCAAGACCACCCTCGAGGACATGCGCACCCTGCGCCAGCTGGTGGACGAAGGGCTGGTGGTGGCGCCCAAGTACCTGCCCGAACAGTTTCGCGACATGAACGCGCTGTCGGCCTGGATGTGTTTCTCCAACTTCCTCAACCATCTGAGCCTGGACCGGATCGAGGCGGACTACTCCAACATTCTTTGACTTCTGCCGGGGGGCGCACATGGACGTATCCACAGACAGCTGTAGCCACTGGCACAGGCTGCGACAAGGCCCGCAGGGCCTTCAGCGCCCATCCGGGTACAGGCCAGGGGGCTGCGGATGAGCCGGCTGCTGAAGTGTTGCGCGGTATTTGCCCTGCTGCTGGGCCTGCAGGGCTGCAGTTCGTTGCTGTTCTATCCCGAACCCGGGCTGCCTTTCACCCCTGAGCGGGCCAGGCTCGAATACCGTGACGTGACCCTGACCACCGCCGATGGCCTCAAGCTGCACGGCTGGTGGCTGCCGGCCAAACCCGGAGTGGCGGTCAAGGGCACGGTGCTGCACCTGCATGGCAACGGCGGCAATCTGGCCTGGCACCTGGGGGGCAGTTGGTGGCTGCCGGAGCAGGGCTATCAGGTGCTGCTGGTGGACTATCGCGGTTATGGCCTGTCCGAAGGTGCACCGAGCCTGCCGGCGATCTATCAGGATCTGGATGCCGCGTTCAAGTGGCTGGACCAGGCCCCCGAAGTGCAGGGCAAGCCATTGATCGTGCTGGGGCAAAGCCTGGGCGGCGCCCTGGCCATCCACTACCTGGTACAGCACCCCGAGCGTCAGGCCCAGCTCAAGGCCATCGTCCTCGATGGCGTACCGGCCAGTTATCGCGATGTCGGGCGCTATGCCCTGAGCACTTCCTGGCTGACCTGGCCGTTGCAGGTGCCGTTGTCGTGGCTGGTGCCGGACACCGACAGCGCGATTCACTCGATGCCGCGCCTGACCGGGGTGCCGAAACTGATCTACCACAGCATCGACGATCCCATCGTGCCCCTTTCCAATGGCATCCGTGTGTATCAAGCTGCGCCCCCGCCCAGGGTCCTGCAGCTGACCCGCGGCGGCCATGTGCAAACCTTTGCCGATCCGACCTGGCGCCGCGTGATGCTGCGCTACCTCGATGATCCGCAGCATTTCGACGGGTTGCGCCGCCTGGGGGAGATCCCCAATTACCCGACGCCCCCGAATTCAGCAGTTGAACCTCCAGAGAGTCCGCAATGAGTGAAGAACGCAACGCCATTCCCATGATCATCACCGGTATCTGCAGCATCATCGTCACCGTGGGCAGCCTGTGGTACTACGGCTACCTGCACTTCGCCAAACCGGAGGATGCATTGCTGCTCAGCGACTTCACCATGCTCAAGACCGTGCCCGGCGAGGACTACAAGATCTCCCTGCAACCGGCCGATGAAGTGGCCCAGTGCATCGACGGTGTACTGGTGCTGTTCGACACCCAGCAGAAAGGCCTGACCGGGGTGCTGGTGAACAAGAAGAAGCAGGCCGTGCGTTGCATGGGGCAGGAAACCCCGCAACTGGAGCAGTGATCTGTTCGCCGGCAAGCCGGCTCCTACATGGATAACGGCATAAAAAAACGCCGCCGACCTGAAGAGGTCGGCGGCGTTTTGTCTTACCTGCCTATATAGGCAGGGTGCCCGATCAGTTGCGGCTGACCGACGAACGTGGTGCGACCGGCTGGTTGTCGTTGGAGATGGTGACTTCCACGCGACGGTTCATGGCGCGGCCGGAAACACTGCCGTTATCGGCCACCGGATATTCCTTGCCATAACCCTGGCTGACGATGCGCGCCGGGTCGATACCCATGCGGATCAGAGCCATCTGCACCGAGCCGGCACGGCGCTCGGACAGCGACTGGTTGTAGGAATCGCTGCCGGTGCTGTCGGTGTAGCCTTCGACGATCACCTTGCGATCGGGGTTCTGCTGGAGGAATTGCGCCAGCTTGTTGATGTTCACCAGGCCGCTGGATTTCAGGTCGGACTTGTTGGTGGCGAACAGCACGTCACCGAAGGTCACCAGGGTGCCGCGGTCGGTCTGCTTGGCGTTGAGGCTGTCCTGCAACTGCTTGATCTGCGCGTCGCGGGCATCGAGGATGGCGCGGGCGCGCTGGTCGCCGGCGTCCTTGAGCTTGGCTTCGGCGGTGCGCAGGGCAATGGTTTCCTTGGCCACTTCGACCCGCTGGTTGGTCAGGTAGGCCAGTTGGTCGACCTTCTTCTCGTCGTCCTTGTTCAGGTAGGCCTTGTCGGCCTTGTCCATCCAGTCGGCGGCGTCCTTGGTTTCCAGGGCGGCGACCTTGCTGGCCTGCGGGTTGGCCTGCAGGGCGGAGAAGTTGGTGCGGGCATTTTCCAGGTTGGCGTTAGGCGGGGTGGAGCAGGCCGCCAGGGCTACGCTCATGGCCAACAGGGCTGGGATCATCAATTGTTTGCGCATAATGGTTCGTCCTTTCAATCAAATACGAGTACGTGGGAATCGGCGGCGGCTTCTTATTGCACGCTACGCATGCCTTCCTGACGCAGTTCCTGAACGCCTTTCTGCGAGTCTTTCAGCGCTTGCTCGGCCTTGGCGGCCTGGGCCTTGCGCTCTGCTACGCGGGCGTCCCACTCGGCTTGTTCAGCCAGGCGGCGGGCTTCGTCGTACTTCTTGTCGTGCATGGCAATCTCGGCTTGCTTGAGCTTGTCCTGCGCCGACTTCATTTCCACGGCAGCAAATTCGGTACCGCCTGCGCTCACTGCGCTATTGACCGCAGATTGCGTGACCGCGTACTGCTCGGTGGGCGGGTTCCCGGCACAACCGGCCAGAACCATGCTGCTACCGAGGGCCAGCGCGGCCAGCTTCAGCCCGCGCAGAGAGGTGAACGAGGATTTGGCAGTGCTGATCTTCATGGTCTTCAACTCCATTGGGTAACTCCTGGAAAACATCAAAATCCATCCTGGTTCTGGCGCCGTGACGCTTCAGTGACGACGAGCGCTGATGGCAAAATTTGAAACGACCGTTCCAGTGATGGCTAATGGGTGTGACCCGAGGCTTTTTTGAATAGTTCAGAGAAAGATGGCGATTGGCCGGAAAAAAATCTGACGCATCGGACAGGGCTTTAGACCGGGAACTTTTGCCGTGCGCAGGGGTATCCCCGACCCTTTGCAGGGCCGGGAAGGATGATTGTCAGGTGTGCGCGGGAGTGTGGAAGTTCAGTGCTTGGGCTTGTCGGACTGGCTCGCCAGCAGGTGCAGATGCTGGCGCGACAATGCCAGGAAACGAGGGGTGGGACCCACATCCTCGTACAGTGGATCGCCCTCTTCATCGGTGGCCACGACGTGCTGGCCCTGGATGTAGGGGAAGCTCGCCTCCAGCTCTTCCAGGGCGGCGCCGATCAGTTCGCCGAGCAGTTCTTCGGTCTGGCGTTTGGGGTACATCTCGGAAAGGGCGGCCAGGCGCGCGGCGGCTTCCACATCCAGGTGAATCCGGTAGCCGGTCCGGGTCAGGCGGCCCTTGGCGTTTTCTTCCCAGTGTTGTGCAAGTTCACGGATTTTCATGATGACCTCAATGAACACCTGCTCGTGGCAGGCTGGGTTGAGTGGACCGGCCGGGGCCGGTAGGCGGCCCTCGTGCGGCCTATGCTTGAGACTAGCTGCATCGCCGAAGGTTTGGTGCGCTTTGCCCCACGCTTGCTAAGCGAGGTGTGCAGGCGGCACTCTTGAGCCTTCCGTGCCGCCTTGAGTCCGCTGGAGAACACCTCGATGACCGATATTGATGCGCGCTTGCGCGAAGACGTTCACCTCTTGGGGGAACTGCTGGGCAATACCATCCGCGACCAGTACGGGGAGGCTTTCCTCGACAAGATCGAGCAGATTCGCAAAGGCGCCAAGGCCGATCGCCGGGGCTCGCCGGGGGCCGAGCTGAGCGCCAGCCTCGACCAGTTGAGCGAGGACGAACTGCTGCCGGTGGCCAGGGCCTTCAACCAGTTCCTCAACCTGGCGAACATCGCCGAGCAGTATCAGTTGATCCACCGCCGCGACGAGTCGCAGCCGGCACCCTTCGAGGCTCGGGTGCTGCCGGAGCTGCTGGCTCGCCTGCGGGCCGAAGGGCACAGCGCCGATGCTCTGGCCCGGCAACTGGGGCGCCTGGAAATCGAGCTGGTGCTGACCGCTCACCCCACCGAAGTGGCGCGCCGCACCCTGATCCAGAAATACGATGCGATTGCCGGGCAACTGGCGGCCCAGGACCACCGTGACCTCACCAGCGCCGAGCGCGGGCAGATCCAGGAGCGCCTGCAACGCTTGATCGCCGAGGCCTGGCACACCGAGGAAATCCGGCGGACCCGACCCACTCCGGTGGATGAAGCCAAGTGGGGCTTTGCGGTGATCGAGCATTCGCTGTGGCAGGCGATCCCCAATTACCTGCGCAAGGCCGACAAGGCCTTGTTCGAGGCCACCGGGCTGCACCTGCCGCTGGAGTCGGCGCCGATCCGCTTTGCGTCGTGGATGGGCGGCGACCGTGATGGCAACCCCAATGTCACCGCTGCGGTAACCCGCGAAGTGCTGCTGCTGGCGCGCTGGATGGCCGCCGACCTGTACCTGCGGGACATCGACCACCTGGCGGCCGAGCTGTCCATGCAGCAGGCCAGCCCGGCGCTCCTGGCCAGGGCCGGAGATAGCGCCGAGCCTTATCGGGCGCTGCTCAAGCAATTGCGCGAACGCCTGCGGGCCACCCGCAACTGGGCCCACGCGGCGCTCAGCGCGGCGGTGCCGGCCGGCGCCGAGGTGTTGCACAACAACCGTGACCTGCTGGAGCCATTGCAGTTGTGCTACCAGTCGTTGCACGAGTGCGGCATGGGAGTGATTGCCGACGGGCCGCTGCTCGACTGTCTGCGCCGGGCAGTGACCTTCGGTCTGTTCCTGGTGCGCCTGGATGTACGCCAGGATTCCAGCCGGCATACCTCGGCCATGACCGAAATCACCGATTACCTGGGCCTGGGGCGTTACGAGGACTGGAGCGAGGAGGATCGCATCACCTTCCTGATGCGCGAACTGAGCAGCCGTCGGCCGTTGTTGCCAGGCTATTTCAAGCCCTCGGCGGACACCGCCGAAGTGCTCGCCACCTGCCGCGAAATCGCTGGTGCGCCAGCGGCGTCCCTGGGTTCCTATGTGATTTCCATGGCCGGCGCGGCCTCCGATGTGCTGGCGGTGCAGTTGCTGCTCAAGGAATCCGGTGTGCTGCGGCCGATGCGCGTGGTGCCTCTGTTCGAGACCCTGGCGGACCTGGACAACGCCGGCCCGGTGATGGAAAAACTGCTGCACATGCCGGGCTATCGTTCGCGCCTGCAAGGGCCGCAGGAAGTGATGATCGGCTACTCCGACTCGGCCAAGGATGCTGGCACCACGGCTGCGGCCTGGGCCCAGTACCGGGCCCAGGAGCGGCTGGTGGACATCTGCCGCGAGCAACAGGTGGAACTGCTGCTGTTCCACGGCCGCGGTGGCACCGTGGGGCGTGGCGGCGGCCCGGCCCACGCGGCCATTCTGTCGCAGCCGCCGGGTTCGGTGGCGGGGCGTTTCCGCACCACCGAGCAAGGGGAAATGATCCGCTTCAAATTCGGCCTGCCGGACATCGCCGAGCAGAACCTCAACCTCTATCTGGCCGCGGTACTGGAGGCGACCCTGTTGCCGCCGCCGCCACCGCAGCCGGCCTGGCGTCACCTGATGGACGAGCTGGCCAGCGATGGCGTCCGGGCCTACCGCGAGGTGGTGCGGGACAATCCGCAGTTCGTCGAGTACTTCCGCCAGTCCACTCCGGAACAGGAGCTGGGCCGCCTGCCGCTGGGCAGCCGCCCGGCCAAGCGCCGTGCCGGGGGCATCGAGAGCCTGCGGGCGATCCCCTGGATCTTCGGCTGGACCCAGACCCGCCTGATGTTGCCCGCCTGGCTCGGCTGGGAAGCGGCCTTGAGCAAGGCCCTGGCCCGTGGCGAGGGCGACCTGCTGGGGCAGATGCGTGAGCAATGGCCATTCTTCCGCACCCGCATCGACATGCTGGAGATGGTGCTGGCCAAGGCCGACGCGGATATTGCCCGCTCCTATGACGAGCGCCTGGTGGAGGCCGAACTGTTGCCGTTGGGCGAGCATTTACGCGACCTATTGTCGCAGGCTTGCGCGGTGGTCCTGGGCCTGACCGGGCAGTCGCAACTGCTGGCGCACAGCCCCGATACCCTGGAGTTCATCCGCCTGCGCAACACCTACCTCGACCCGCTGCATCTGTTGCAGGCCGAGCTGCTGGCGCGCTCGCGCAAGCAGCAGGCGCCGCAAGGAAGCCCCGTGGAACAGGCGTTGCTGGTCTCCGTGGCCGGTATCGCCGCTGGCTTGCGCAATACCGGCTGAGGTGCGAGAGGGCTGCCGGCCAGCCGCGCGGCAGCCCTGATCAAGGCAATTGCGAGGTGTCGTTCTGGTTCATCTGGCGACACTTTGTTGTCGGGTTGCGACTTGTTCTACCCGGCCAATGGGGCACAAAAGGGCCGGGTTCCTCCGACTTTCGACTGCTTGTGTGCGCTGTGTCGGCTGTGTATCTTGATCAGCCTTTGGCCGTTTGGGCGGCCACACCCCCATTTTTGAGATTGGCCCCACGAGGCGAATCCGAGCGTTTCTAAATAAAAAATTGAGGAGCACATCGATGCGCGTAATTCTGCTGGGAGCTCCCGGGGCCGGTAAAGGTACTCAGGCAAAGTTCATCACCGAAAAGTTCGGTATTCCACAGATCTCCACCGGTGACATGCTGCGTGCTGCGGTCAAGGCCGGCACCGAGCTGGGCCTGAAGGCCAAGAGCGTGATGGACAGCGGTGGCCTGGTGTCCGATGACCTGATCATCAACCTGGTCAAGGAACGCATCAGCCAGGCCGACTGCGCCAATGGCTTCCTGTTCGACGGCTTCCCGCGCACCATTCCCCAGGCCGAAGCGCTGGTGAAGGCCGGTGTCGAGCTGGACAACGTGGTGGAAATCGCCGTCGACGACGAAGAGATCGTCCAGCGCATCGCCGGTCGCCGTGTGCACGAAGCTTCGGGCCGGGTCTACCACACCGTCTACAACCCGCCGAAGATCGCCGGCAAGGATGACATCACCGGTGAAGACCTGGTGCAGCGCAAGGACGACACCGAGGAAACCGTGCGTCATCGCCTGTCGGTCTACCACTCGCAGACCAAGCCGCTGGTGGAGTTCTACCAGCAACTGGCTGCCACCCAGGGCAAGCCTAAGTACAGCCATATCCCTGGCGTCGGTTCGGTGGAAGTGATCACCGGCAAGGTACTCGAAGCCCTGAGCTGAGTTGCCTGAGCGTTTGATCGTTGAACGGCCCGCTTGCGGGCCGTTGCTGTTTATAATGCGTCACTTTTTTCAATGCCTATGGAACCCCGAATGAGCACCTTGCTGGCCCTGGACACCGCGACTGAAGCTTGCTCCGTTGCTTTGCTGCATGACGGCAAGGTCACGAGCCATTACGAGGTGATCCCGCGCCTGCATGCGCAGAAGCTGTTGCCGATGATCCAGGAACTGCTGGCCAATGCCGGGGTGACCTTGCAACAGGTCGAGGCCATTGCCTTTGGCCGTGGTCCGGGCGCCTTCACCGGGGTGCGCATCGCCATCGGCGTGGTGCAGGGCCTGGCCTTTGCCCTGGAGCGCCCGGTGCTGCCGGTATCCAACCTGGCGGTGCTGGCCCAGCGCGCTCTGCGCGAGCATGGCGCGGCCCAGGTGGCTTCGGCCATCGATGCGCGCATGGATGAAGTCTATTGGGGCTGCTACCAGGAAGTTGCCGGCGAGATGCGCCTGGTGGGCGCGGAAGCGGTATTGCCGCCGGAAGTCGCGGCCCTGCCCGAAGGCTCCAGCGGCGACTGGTTCGGCGCGGGTACCGGTTGGGGGTATGGCGAGCGCATTGCCGTCGAACTCAGCGGCCAGGACGCCGGCATGCTGCCGCATGCGGTCGACCTGCTGACCTTGGCGCAGTTTGCCTGGGAGCGCGGCGAGGCGATCGTTGCCGATCAGGCCCAACCTGTCTATCTGCGGGACAAGGTCGCTACTCCCAAGGCCCGTTGAACCCAGAACAAATGTGCGCGGTTATGCGGATAACTCCCGCATACGCCCGCCAATCGTCCGTTTTTTCAGCCTGAACCTGCCCGGTTTTAAACCTTTTGGCTTTTCTGTGTTCTAGTTATCACTTGGGCATTTGCTAAGTCGAAGCGGTGCCGCTAAATTGCCATCATCGACCCCGGGCTTTTCTGTATGCGTATAGACGGCATCTCCTCTCAGTCCTACCCCATCAAGCGCAAGCCTCGCAAAGGCCGTGCGCTGGTAGACGAGTCCCTGGACGATGCCGACGCCATTGAAGTGCAGCCCGAGCCTTCGGCCCAGAGCCGTTCCCAGGCTTCTTCCCCACGCACCGGCAATCTTCCCGCCCGCCCCCAGGACATGATCTTCCAGCGGGCGATGAAAAAGAGCGTGGCCAACGCCCTGGCCAGCTACCTGACCACCGCCGGCTTTGTCGATTGGGATATGGAAGTGGTGGGTCTCGACCTGCATATCTGATGCTGCCTTATTTCCTCGGTTGTCCTTCCTGGAGCGAAAACGCCTGGCGTGAGTACCTGTACCCGGAAGACGCCCGGCCCAATGATTTCCTCGGCCTGTATTGCCAGGTCTTCAACGCCGTCGAAGGCAATACCACCTTCTATGCACGGCCGGCGCCCGAAACCGTGCAGCGCTGGGCCGAGATCATGCCCGAGCACTTTCGCTTTACCGCCAAGTTCCCCGGTGACATCAGTCACGGCGGCGACCTGCGCGAGCAGTTGAGCGCCGCTGAGTCCTTTATCCAGCTGCTCAGCCCCCTGGGTGAGCGGGTGTCGCCGCTGTGGCTGCAGTTGCCGGCCAGCTTCGCACCCCAGCGTCTGGCGGAACTGGCCGGGTTCATCGATGGTCTGGAGCGGCCGCTGGCGGTGGAAGTGCGACATCCGGAGTTCTTCACCAAGGGCGATGCCGAACGCATGCTCAACCGGCTGCTGCGCGAGCGTGGCGTGGAACGCATCTGCCTCGACCCGCGGGCCCTGTTCAGTTGCACGTCGACCGCTCCTGCGGTGCTGCATGCGCAGTCGAAAAAGCCCAAGGTGCCACCGCGCCCCGCAGCCTTCACCCAGTTTCCCCAGGTGCGCTTCATCGGTCATCCGGAGCTTGAGGCCAACGATCCTTTCCTTGAGCCCTGGATCGACAAGGTCGCCGGCTGGATCGAAGAGGGGCGTACGCCCTACGTGTTCCTGCACACTTCGGACAACCGTCTGGCGGCCGAACTGGCGCGGCGTTTTCACGCCCGGCTGATGCAACGTTTGCCTGGCTTGCCCGCATTGCCTGAGTTATACAGAGAGCCCGCTGCGGAGCAACTCGGCTTGCTCTGAAGCGCCTTCACGGCCTTCTTCAGGAGCGAGCCAATGGACGCGCAAACCCTTCGAGCCACTGCCTTCAGGGCCCTGCATGAACGTGCCGGAGCCTTCGTCATTCCCAATCCCTGGGATGCCGGTTCGGCGAAGATGCTCGCCAGCCTCGGTTTCGAGGCCCTGGCCACCACCAGCGCCGGCTATGCCTTTTCCCTGGGGCGCCCGGATGCCGAAGGTGCACTCAGCCTGGAGGACACGCTGGACAACGTGCGCAGCATCGTCGGCGCCAGCAGCCTGCCGGTGGCGGCGGACCTGGAAAACGGGTTTTCCGACAGCCCCGAAGGCTGTGCCCAGGCGCTGCTTCTTGCGGCGGCCAGCGGTGTGGTCGGTGCTTCGATCGAGGACGCCACGGGCCATGCCGAGCAGCCGATCTACGATTTCCAGCTGGCGGTGGAACGCATTGAGGCCTGCGTGGCGGCCGTTCGCAGTCTGCCCTTTCCCTTTACCCTGACCGCCCGGGCGGAAAACCTGCTGCACGGGCGTGATGATCTGGCAGACACCATTCGCCGCTTGCAGGCCTTTGCCGAGGCCGGTGCCGATGTGCTCTATGCCCCGGCCCTGGGCAGTGCCGAGGATATCCAGCAGGTGGTGCGGGCGGTGGCGCCCAAGCCGGTGAACGTGCTGATGTCGGGAGGCCTCAACCTCAGCGTGGCGCAACTGGCGGAGCTGGGCGTCAAGCGCATCAGTGTTGGTTCGGCGCTGGCGCGGGCCGCCTACGGAGCCTTCTACCGGGCTGCGTTAGATATCCATAGCCACGGGCGTTTCGATTTTGCCGACCGGGCGATGCCGTTCGGGCAGATCAATCAAATGTTCAAGCAGCCGTGAAACGGGAGTGTCTGTGCGGGTAGTGAAAGTCCTGGGCGTCTTGTTGTTGCTGGGCGCCCTGTTGTTGATCGGTGTCCGCCTGGGCTGGTTGCCCGTCGCGGACAGTTGGAATCCCTGGGCGCCGCTGGACGTGCGGGCCAAGCCCAACCTGTTGACCCGTTTCAAGCTGGCGCGGCTGCGGGATGATCCGCAACTGTGCGACCAGGTGCTGGCGGGCTCGGGTTTGCGTACCAGCCGCCAGCCCGACAGCCGCACGGACGTCGCTTGCCCATTGAGCAATACCTTGCGCGTACAGGGTGGCGACGTGGCCCTGAGCAGCAGCTTTCTTGCCAGTTGCCCGCTGGCGGTGGCCTTTGCCCTGTATGAGCGCCACGGCCTGCAGTCGGCCGCGCAGGCGGTGTACGGCCAGCGGGTGGCGCGAGTCGATCACCTGGGCAGTTTCGCCTGCCGCAACATGTACAGCCGCGAGAGCGGTGCCCGCAGCCAGCATGCCAGTGCCAATGCCCTGGACATCGCCGGCTTTCGCCTGGGGGATGGGCGCAGCATCAGCGTGCTCCGGGATTGGCCCAAGGACAGCAATGAAGGCCGGTTTCTGCGCCTGGCCCGGGATGGCGCCTGTGATGCGTTCAATGTGGTGCTGGGGCCGGACTACAACGATGCCCATCGCAACCACTTTCATCTGGATGTAGGGCCTTGGTGGGTGTGTCGCTGAGGCTGGGCTCAGGCGGCGATGCGCAGGTTCTGCAGGATCAGTGGGCGGGCCCAGCCGATATCGAAGTCCATCGCCCGCTGTTGCTCGATGAGTGCCTGAGGCGGGAACGGCTCGGCGGGTTTGTCCAGCAGGTCCAGTTCGAATTCGGCGATCGGCAGGTGCAGTGGGCGGGGCTCCGGCGCAGGGCCTGGAGCAGGAATCGGCTGGCCGGCGTTGAGCACGATCGGGCGTACCCAGCCACTTTCGAAATCCTGCTGGCGCTGCTGGGCCACGATCTCTTCTGGCGGGAAGGGTGGGGCGGGTTTATCCAGCAGGTCCATTTCAAACTCGGCGATAGGCAGGAACAGCGGCTCCGGCGGGCGGACCTCGGTGTCTTGCACGTCGCAATGACGCTGATTGACGATCTGCGCCAGCACATCGCTGCCGCCAGCCGGTTCAACCGGGCCATCGATGGCCACCGCCGGTACCGCTTCAACGCTTGCACCTTCACCCCGTTGCTCGGCCAGGGCCTGGGCAAAGAAGTCCTGCCACAGATGGCTGACGCCGCTCAGTGCCTGGGAGTTGCGCAGGCCATAGTCGCCGTGGGGCGAGATATAACCTATCGATGTGCGTTGAATGTCTGACATTGCTCTCGGTCGACGCTTGAGCTCTGGCAAAATGGCCGATAGTCCTGTTATCGGCAGTTTTTGCCGATCATTAATTTTTTGAGTGTGTTTTCAGATGAATGAGCAACCCGCAGCCTGCCGCATCAAAGTCGAGGCCCTGGGCGCCGGATTCGCCCCAGCGGCCGAGCAATGGGCCGAGCGCCTGGGGCTGGCGCTGCAGGTCGATGAGGCCGAGTTCGCCTTGCAAGTGGGTGAACAGGGCCTGCAGTTGCAGCAATTGGGGCCGGACGCGCCCGGGCCGGTACGGGTGGATTTCGTCGAGGGTGGTGCAGCCCATCGGCGGCTGTACGGCGGCGGCAGCGGGCAGATGATCGCCAAGGCGGTGGGCGTGGCCCAGGGCGTGCGACCACGGGTGCTGGATGCCACGGCCGGTCTGGGCAAGGACGGCTTCGTGCTAGCGACCCTGGGTTGCGAGATGAGCCTGATCGAGCGCCAGCCATTGATTGGTGCGCTATTGGAAGACGGCCTGGCCCGCGCTGCGCTGGACGCCGAGGTAGGGCCTATCGTGGCCCGCATGCACCTGCTCAAGGGCAATTCCATCGAGCTGATGCGCAACTGGCAGGGTGAACCGCCCCAGGTGATCTACCTCGACCCTATGTTTCCCCATCGGGAGAAAAGTGCCCTGGTGAAGAAGGAAATGCGCTTGTTCCGGCCACTGGTGGGCGATGACAACGACGCCCCGGCCCTGCTCGCCGCGGCCCTGGCCCTGGCCAGCCACCGGGTGGTGGTCAAGCGTCCGCGCAAGGCGCCGTGCATCGAAGGGCCCAAGCCCAGCCATGGACTGGAGGGCAAATCCAGCCGCTACGACATCTACCCGAAGAAGGCCCTCAAGGCCTGAGCCCCCTGTAGCAGCCAGCTTGCCGGAGAAGGCGGTCTTCAGTCCGCTTCGCTGGCAAGCCCGCTCCTACATCAGCCAGCGCTTGCACCTGCCGGTTTCTACGGCCGGTAGGCGCGGATGAACAGCGCCACCACTTCCTGCACATGCTCCTCTGCGGCGGCGCCCCTCAAGGGTTCGCCGCAGCCGTAGAGCAGGCGGAAATTCGCCCCGCCCTTGAGCATGCAGAAAAAGTGCTCGGCGGCGTTGCGCGGCTTGTCGATGCGCAGGGTGCCCAGTTGATTGATCTTTGCCAGCAGCCGCTCCATGCCCTGCAGCACCCGTTCGGGACCGGCCTCGATGAAGATCTGCGAGAGCTTGGGGTCCTGGCTGCCCAGCGTCATGATCAGGCGGTGCAGGTTCACCGACTCGTCGCTGTTGATCAGATGGTGAAAGCCCCGGGCGATGTTCAGCAGAACATTCTCAACCGGCGTGTCGGGGGTCAGTTCGTAGATCAGCGTGGGCAGCTGTTCTTCGCACTTGGCCACCACAGCGGCGGTGAACAAGGTCTCCTTGTCATTGAAATGGCTGTAGACCGTGAGCTTTGAAACCCCGGCCTCAGCGGCGACCGCATCCATGCTGGTACTGGCGTAGCCATTGCTCAAGAACAGGACTTTGGCTGCTTCGAGAATGGCCTGGCGCTTGGCCAGATCCTTGGGCCTGCCTGGCCCAACGTTTGCGGAAATATTGTCGGACATTTTTTCGCTGTTAATACTGGACTGGTGAGTTTGCTATTAATAACATACCGGCCAGTATAAATATTCCAAGCACCATTAGCGAAAGGTCGCCGCCATGTTCCGCTATGCCTTGCCAGTCAGCCTGGCTTTTTTTCTGTCTGCTTGTGGGCACGAAGAGCCCGTTCAAATTGGCATCCGGCCGGCCATGGTGGTCCAGCCAGAGCCTTCGGCAAGAGCTTCGGACAGCTACCCGGGCGAGGTGCGCGCCCGCTATGAGCCGGACCTGGCATTCCGTATCGGCGGCAAGGTCAGCCGACGGCTGGTGGAGGAGGGCGAGCGGGTCAAGGCCAACCAGCCCCTGGCGGAGCTCGACCCGCAGGACGTGCGCCTGCAACTTGAAGCCACCCGGGCCCAGGTCACTGCAGCCAGCGCCAACCTCAACCTGGTGCGCGCCGAGCGTGATCGCTACAAGACCCTGCTGGAGCGGCAGATGGTCAGCCATTCCCAATACGACAACGCCGAGAACCTCTACCGTTCCGGCGAAGCGCGCCTGAAGCAGATCAAGGCCGAGTTCGATGTGGCCAACAACCAGGCCGGCTACGCGGTGCTGCGCGCGCCGCAGGACGGCGTGGTGGCCAAGCGTGCGGTGGAAGTGGGGCAGGTGGTGGCGGCCGGGCAGACGGTCTTCACCCTGGCCACCGATGGCGAGCGTGAGGTGCTGATCAGCTTCCCCGAGCAGAACTACGGCCGCTTCAAGGTCGGCCAGCCGGTATCGGTGGAGCTCTGGACCCAGCCGGGCCAGCGTTTCGACGGGCGCATCCGCGAGCTGTCGCCTGCTGCCGATCCCAAGTCCCGGACCTTCGCCGCGCGTATTGCCTTCACTGCCGGCAAGGTTCCCGCCGAGCTGGGCCAGAGTGCCCGGGTGTTCATCCAGAGCGGCGATACGGTGCCGCTGTCGGTGCCGCTGTCGGCGTTGTCCGCGGAAGGCGGGGCGACTTATGTCTGGCGGGTGGATGCCAACAATACCCTGCACAAGACCCCGGTGCGGGTCGGCGCCTTCGGCGAGAAGAGCGTGCCGGTGCTGGAAGGGCTGAGCGCCAGCGATTGGGTGGTGGCCGCGGGGGTGCATGTGCTCCATGAAGGCTTGCAGGTGCGCCCGGTGGATCGCTCCAACCGCGTGGTCAATCTGGCGGCCAAGGAGTAATCCCCGATGGGTTTCAACCTTTCCGCCTGGGCGTTGCGCAATCGCCAGATCGTTCTGTTCCTGATGCTGCTGCTGGCCATTGTCGGTGCGCTGTCCTACACCAAGCTGGGGCAGAGCGAGGATCCGCCTTTCACCTTCAAGGCCATGGTGATCCGCACCAACTGGCCCGGGGCCACGGCCCAGGAAGTCTCGCGCCAGGTCACCGAGCGCATTGAAAAGAAGCTGATGGAGACTGGCGAGTACGACCGCATCGTGTCCTTCTCGCGGCCGGGGGAGTCCCAGGTGACCTTCATCGCCCGGGACTCGATGCACTCCAACGAGGTTCCCGAGCTGTGGTACCAGGTACGCAAGAAGATCAGCGATATCCGGCAGACCCTGCCGCCCGGTATCCAGGGGCCGTTCTTCAACGATGAGTTCGGCACCACCTTCGGCAATATCTATGCGTTGACCGGGCAGGGCTTCGACTACGCGGTACTCAAGGACTACGCCGACCGCATCCAGATCCAGCTGCAACGGGTCAAGGACGTGGGCAAGGTCGACCTGCTGGGCCTGCAGGACGAGAAAATCTGGATCGAGCTGTCCAACGTCAAGCTGGCGACCCTGGGCCTGCCCCTGGCGGCGGTGCAACAGGCCCTGGAAGAACAGAACGCAGTGTCCACCGCTGGGTTCTTCGAGACCCCGAGCGAGCGGGTGCAACTACGGGTGTCGGGCAATTTCCAGACCGTTGAGCAGATCCGCAATTTCCCGATCCGCGTCGCCGGTCGTACCTTTCGCATCGGTGATGTGGCGGACGTGCGTCGTGGTTTCAACGATCCGCCCGCGCCGCGCATGCGCTTCATGGGTGAAGACGCCATCGGCCTGGCAGTGGCGATGAAGGAGGGGGGTGACATCCTGGTGCTGGGCAAGGCCCTGGAAGGCGAGTTCTCGCGCCTGCAGAAAAGCCTGCCGGCGGGGATGGAACTGCGCAAGGTATCCGACCAGCCGGCGGCGGTGAAGACTGGGGTTGGCGAGTTCGTCCGGGTGCTGGCCGAGGCCCTGATCATCGTGCTGCTGGTGAGTTTCTTCTCCCTGGGAGTGCGGACCGGGATGGTGGTGGCCCTGGCGATTCCCCTGGTGCTGGCGATGACCTTCGCCACCATGTACTACCTGGGGATCGGCCTGCACAAGATTTCCCTGGGGGCGCTGGTGCTGGCCCTGGGCTTGCTGGTGGACGACGCGATCATTGCGGTAGAGATGATGGCGATCAAGATGGAGCAGGGCTTCGACCGGATCAAGGCCGCCAGCTTCGCCTGGACCAGCACCGCCTTCCCCATGCTCACCGGCACCCTGATCACTGCGGCGGGCTTCCTGCCGATCGCCACGGCCCAGTCCGGCACGGGCGAATACACCCGTTCGATCTTCCAGGTGGTGACCATTGCCCTGGTGGCCTCGTGGATTGCAGCTGTGGTGTTCGTGCCGTACCTGGGGGAAAAACTGCTGCCGGACCTGGCGAAGATCCACGCCGCCAAGCACGGCGCCGAATCCAATCCCCACGGTACACCCTTCTACCAGCGGGTCCGGCGGGTAGTGGGCTGGTGCGTGGAGCGGCGCAAGACGGTGATCGTCCTGACCATCCTGCTGTTCGTCGGCTCGGTGATGCTGTTCCGTTTCGTTCCCCAGCAGTTCTTCCCGGCCTCGGGTCGCCTGGAGCTGATGGTCGACCTGAAGCTGGCGGAAGGCGCGTCCCTGAGCAACACCGCCGATGAGGTCAAGCGCCTGGAAGCCCTGCTCAAGGAGCATGCGGGCATCGACAACTACGTGGCCTACGTGGGCACCGGTTCGCCGCGGTTCTACCTGCCGCTGGACCAGCAACTGCCGGCCACCAGCTTTGCCCAGTTCGTGGTGCTGGCCAAGAGCATCGAGGAGCGTGAAGAGCTGCGCGGCTGGTTGATCGAAACCCTCAACGAGCAGTTCCCGGCGCTGCGCTCGCGGGTCACGCGCCTGGAGAATGGGCCGCCCGTGGGCTACCCGGTGCAGTTCCGGGTCACCGGCGAGCACATCGAGGAAGTCCGCGCCCTGGCGCGCAAGGTAGCGGCCAAGGTGCGAGAGAACCCCCATGTGGTCAACGTGCACCTGGACTGGGAAGAGCCCAGCAAGGTGGTCTACCTGAACATCGACCAGGACCGGGCCCGGGCCTTGGGAGTGAGCACCGCCAACCTGTCGAAATTCCTCCAGAGTTCGCTGATCGGCTCCACCGTCAGCCAGTACCGGGAAGACAACGAGCTGATCGAGATCCTGCTGCGGGGCACCCGCGAGGAACGCACCGAGCTGTCGTTGCTGCCGAGCCTGGCGGTGCCTACCGAGAATGGCCAGAGCGTGTCCCTGTCCCAGGTGGCAACCCTGGAGTACGGCTTCGAAGAAGGGGTGATCTGGCACCGCAACCGCCTGCCCAACGTCACCGTGCGCGCCGACATCTACGGCAAGGAGCAGCCGGCGACCCTGGTGCAGCAGATCCTGCCGACCCTGGAGCCGGTTCGCGCCGAGCTGCCCGACGGTTACCTGCTGGAAGTGGGTGGCACGGTCGAGGACTCGACCCGGGGCCAGAACTCGGTGAAGGCCGGCGTGCCGCTGTTCATCGTGGTGGTGCTGACCTTGCTGATGATCCAGCTGCGCAGTTTCTCGCGCACGGCCATGGTGTTCCTCACGGCGCCCCTGGGATTGATCGGGGTCACCTTGTTCCTGCTGGTGTTCCGCCAGCCCTTCGGCTTCGTGGCCATGCTCGGCACCATTGCCCTGTCGGGGATGATCATGCGCAACTCGGTGATCCTGGTGGACCAGATCGAGCAGGACATCAAGGCGGGGCACAAGCCCTGGGATGCGATCATCGAAGCCACGGTGCGGCGTTTCCGGCCCATCGTGCTGACCGCCCTGGCGGCAGTGCTGGCGATGATCCCTCTGTCGCGCAGTGTGTTCTTCGGGCCGATGGCAGTGGCCATCATGGGTGGGCTGATCGTGGCGACGGCGCTGACCCTGTTGTTCCTGCCGGCGCTGTATGCGGCCTGGTTCAGGGTCAAGAAAACCTAGGAACCGGTATGCGGGAATACATCCTGTAGGAGCCGGCTTGCCGGCGAAGAGGCCCTTGGGGCAGACGCTTGTCCTGGCGAGGTCTTCGCCAGCAAGCTGGCTCCTACAGGTAGCGGGGAGGCTTACAGGGTGCCGAAGACTTTCTTGGCCAGGCTGGTGGCGGCTGCCGCCGGGTTCTGGCGAATGGTTTCTTCCTGCTTGCCGATCATTTCGAACAGGCCATTGAGGGCTTGTTCGGTCACGTAACTCTCGATGTTGGCGCTCTTGGCATCCAGCACGCCGAGCGTCGCAGCCTGGCCGGCGAAGGAGTTGTACTGCTTGGCCAGGCCGACCTGGTCAGTGGCCTGCTTGACGATCGGCAGGAACTTGGCGCGGATCTGCTCGCGGCTGCTCTTGTCCAGGTATTGGGTGGCGGAGTCCTTGCCGCCGGCAAGAATGCCCTTGGCGTCAGCCACGGTCATCTTCTTCACGGCATCCACCAACAGGGCCTGGGCTTGCGGGACAGCGGCCTCGGCAGCCTTGTTCATGCTGGTTTCAAGCTGATCGACCTGGTCGCCCATGCCGAACTGTTTCATTTTTTTCGCGACCTTGCCCAGATTGCCCGGCAGCTCGATGCGCACCTCGGGGTTGTTGCTGAAACCACCTGGGGTGCCCAGCTGTTTGACAGCGATCTGCGCACCCTGGGTCAGGGCATCTTTCAGGCCACCGCTGGCGTCACCCTGGGACAGGTCGCTCAGGGACAGGGCCAGGGCGCTGGCGGAGATCAACAGGCCAGCGCACAGGCTGGTGAAACGAAGCGAAGTACGGAGCATGGCGGCTTCCTTGTGCAATAAGAATTAACGAACAGCGTCGACCCGCAGCTTCAAGGGCTGCGGGTCGCTGCCGTCGAGTTTAACGGCGTTGTTTTCGGTGGTGATGAAGACTAGCTGGCCAGCCACTTCAATCCGCGCGCTGACCGAATAGCGGTGGCCGGGCTTGACCTGGGCCGGGTCGTAGCTGAGGTGAAAGGGCAGCGGCACCTGGCCCTTGACCGGACCGCTCTGCTCGGCCAGGACCACGGCAGGGGCATCGGCCAGTGACACGTCCTGCAGGCTCACGCTCAGGGTGGCGGCCGGAGGCAGGGCGATGCGCTGCAAGTAGAAGACTTCGCCGTCGAGGCTGGCCTTGGCAGCGGGATTCATGGACTGGCAAGCGCCGAGCAGCGCGGTGGCGGCCAGCAGGCTGAGCTTTTTCATCGCGGATCTCCGTATCGAGGGCGCCGCAGCTGCTCCGGCGCTCGTAAGAATCTAGTCGTTTTGCGCAGGTGCCGCGAGCTGGTCGGCGGCGTCTTCGCTGCGGTGCAGGGCGACCTGGCGGATCGACAGGCGAATTTCTGCCGGCAGCACGCGCTTGGCGGCACCTTCGGCCAGCTCCCCCAGCGCTTCGTGGTAGCTCAGCTTGCCAGCTTCGTCGCGGCGCAGCACACCCTGGTCCAGCAGGGTCTGGATAAAGTGGCGGAACAGGCTCTTGTCGAAGAACTCCGGGGCATTGAGGCCATGCAGGATCGACAGGCGCTGGGCCATGACCGTGCACAGGTCTTCCAGCTCCTCGGCGCTGATGCTGTTCTGGCCGCTGTTGAGCAACAAGGAAATGGCCATGTAGAAGCGTTGCAGGGTCTGGGCAATGCTCTTGGACAGCAGGGTCAGCAGGACGAAATGCCGCGAGCTCGGGGCCGGACGCTGGTACAGGTCCTTCTCGAAGCGCAGCAGGCCCTGTTCGACAAAGGCCTCCAGCCACTGGTCCACCACCGCGTCCAGCTCATCCAGCGGCCAGCGGATGAACAGCTCCGATTGCAGGTAGGGATAGAGCGCGCGGGTATAGCGCAGGATCTGTTCGCGGCTCATGCGCGACGAGCTCTGGAAGAAGCTCGCCAGCAACGCCGGCAGGGCGAAGATGTGCAGCACGTTGTTGCGGTAGTAGGTCATCAGGACGGCGTTCTGCTCGTCCAGGTAGAGGATCTTGCCCAGGGCGTCGCTCTGTTCGGCCAGCAGGTCCATGTCCTTGACGTGCTGGATCAGAGCCCGGCCGTCGCCTTCGGGCAAGGTGGTGTGGGGCGAGTAGGGAACGCGACGCAGCAGTGCCAGGTACAGGTCCAGGACCCGCGCCATGGCGCGGTCGTCCAGGGCCAGGCGGGTGGTGGAAAGCAGGGCCAGGGCCACCAGGTTCACCGGGTTGATCGCCGCGGCTTCGTTGAGGTGCTGGGCCACCCGCTCGCCGAGACGGTTGGTGGTTTCATTGAGCCAGGCCGGGCGGTACTGCGGGCCCAGCTCCTGGGTCCGCCAGTCCGGCTGTTCCTGGTCGAGGAACTCCGCCAGCTTGATCGGTTCGCCGAAGTTCACTGCCACCTGGCCGAAGCGCTGCTTGAGGGCGCCGATGACCTTGAAGATGTCGAAGATCGACTCTTTCTTCTTGCTCGCGCCGCGCAGCTCGCCCAGGTAGGTCCGGCCTTCCAGCACCCTTTCATAGCCGATGTACACCGGCACGAAGACGATGGGCATGCGCGAGGAGCGCAGGAAGCTGCGCAGGGTGATTGCCAGCATCCCGGTCTTGGGTTGCAGCATGCGCCCGGTGCGCGAACGGCCGCCCTCGACGAAGTACTCCACCGGGAAACCCTTGGTGAACAAGGTGTGCAGGTATTCGTTGAACACCGAGGTGTAGAGCGGGTTGCCCTTGAAGGTGCGGCGCATGAAGAAGGCCCCGCCGCGACGCAGCAGGCCGCCGATCACCGGCATGTTGAGGTTGATCCCGGCGGCGATGTGCGGCGGGGTCAGGCCGTTGCGAAACAGCAGGTAGGACAGCAGCAGGTAGTCGATATGGCTGCGGTGGCAGGGCACGTAGATCACTTCGTGGCCCTGGGCGATCTTCTGCACGCCTTCGAGGTGGTTGACCTTGATCCCGTCGTAGATCTTGTTCCAGAACCAGCTCAGCACCACTTCCAGGAAGCGGATCGCGGTGTAGGTGTAGTCCGAGGCGATCTCGTTGCCGTAGCGCAGGGCCTGGGCCTTGGCTTTTTCCGGGGAAATCTTTTCGCGCTCGGCCTCGTCGAGGATCGCCTGTTTCACCAGGGGCTGGTTGAGCAGGCCCTTGACCAGGTTGCGCCGGTGGGAAATGTCCGGGCCGATGACCGCAGCCTTGAGGTTGCGAAAGTGCACCCGCAGGATGCGCTGGGCCATGCGCACGGTGCGCTCGTGGCCCTTGTTGTGCTCGATCAGCTCGCGCAGGTTGATCGGTGCGGAGAACTGCACCCGGGTCTTGCGTCCCAGGATCATGATGCTCAGCAGCCGGCGCAGGCGCCCGGTGACCGCCCAGCTGTCGGCGAACAGCAGCTTCCACGGGCTCGATTCGCTGTCCGGCGACTGGCCCCAGAACACGCTGACCGGAATGATCTGTGCATCTTCGGCGGCATTCTGGGTCAGGGCGCTGACCAGCCGGGTCAGGGTCGGTGGCGCGCCGCGCTTGTCCTGGCGGCCAAGCCAGTCGGGCTCCGGGGTCAGGTAGAAGAAGGCCGCCGGTTCCAGCAGGTTGCCCACCGACACCGGCAGTACCGGACGTGGCAGCCCGGCCTTGGTGCATTCGGTATCGACCACGGCGAGATCGGTCAGGGACGGGTTTTGCAGGACGTAGAACACCGGTCGGCTGCGGTCGAGGTCGAGGGTGAAGGACGACTGGTTGATGGTTTCCGAGCGGACCCAGAGGTACAGCAGTCGGCGCAAGGTGCCAAACACAAGACGGCGGATCGGGGAGCGGGTCATACGGCTTCTGCGTGAGTGAGTAGAAAACCGAGCAACTGCTCGGGGCCGGTAGTGTGCCGGATTCGCCGAAAATCGGCAAAAAAGCGCCGAAACAAGATTGAGTTGAGAGTTTTTACGCCTGTCATATACTCGGCCGACTCTCCCGCGGTCGTATCGCTTCCACTCATAGAGAGGCTGGCTGGGGGAAAGTTCTCAGGGTTTGGTTGCAGTGCGCCAATCCAATAATAAAAAAATGAGGTATGGATTCATGACTACTCGTGAGACAGGCAACGTTAAGTGGTTCAACGACGCCAAGGGCTACGGTTTTATCCAGCGTGAAGGCGGGGCGGACGTATTTGTCCACTACCGGGCAATCCGTGGCGAAGGCCACCGCTCCCTGACCGAAGGCCAGCAGGTGGAATACGCTGTGGTCGAAGGCCAGAAAGGTCTGCAAGCCGAAGACGTCGTCGGCCTGTAACCCACCCTGTAGGAGCTGGCTTGCCAGCGAAGGCGCCCGTCTATCGAACGCAAGTCTTGAAGGCCTCTTCGCCGGCAAGCCGGCTCCTACGGGTATGCACTGTTCAGGCAGTGCGCCAGGTAATCTCTTCTTCACCGTCGGCGCTGATGCGAATCCAGCGATCGGCGGACTCTTCACCCTCTTCCTCGACCCAGCTGCCCGGTGCGCAGCGCACCTCCACATTCAGCGCGGCAAAGGCGGCGCGGGCGCAGGCGATGTCGTCATCCCACGGGGTCTGGTCGCTTTCCAGGTACAGGCTGTTCCACTTGCCCACGGCCTTGGGCAGCCAGGTCACGGGCACCTGGCCTGCGGTGCATTTGTAGGTCTGGCCTTTTTGTACCCAGTCGCTGCACGGGCCAAGCACGGCGCCCAGCCAGGCGGCGATGGCCTTGTAGTCGACGTCGGCGTCTTTCAGGTAAATCTCGATATCGGGCTGGCGCATGGATGTCCTCATTGCCGGTCTGAAAAATCCATTCGCGGATTTCTTCGGCCGCGAGCACAGGCTCGGGGCCTTGGGTTTTAGTGGGTTATTGCAGCACGAAGTAATCGTAGCGCATCGATACGCTGACCTCGAAAGGCTCGGCCTGCTCGATCACCGCGGCACGGCGCTCGGCGCTGGCGCGCCAGCCATGTGGCGTCATGGCCAGCAGGTTGGCGCGGTCTTGCGGGCGTTCCAGGTGCAGCTTGAACTCCAGGGTTTCGCTGTGGGCCAGGGCCATGCCTTCGGGTACCAGGGCCAGGTGCTTGTCGTCGGTGTATTCGCGCACTTCGTCGTACAGGCGTTCGCGCAGTTCCATCAGGTGGCCGCTGGTGGGACCTACCTTCATCAGGCCGCCGCCGGGGCTGAGCAGGCGCTTGGCCTCCCGCCAGTCGAGGGGGCTGAAGACGCTGGCCAGGAACTGGCAGCTAGCGTCCGCCAGGGGGATGCGCGCCATGCTGGCGACCATCCAGGTCAGTTGCGGGGCACGACGGCAGGCGCGCTTCACCGCCTCCCGGGAAATATCCAGGGCGTAGCCATCGGCAGCGGGCAGGGCCTGGGCCAGTTGCGCGGTGTAGTAACCCTCGCCACAGCCGATGTCGACCCAGCGCTGGGGCGCGCGTTCTGCCGCCAGCTCCGCCAGGCGCCGGGCCACCGGGGCGTAGTGCCCGGCGTTGAGAAAGTCGCGGCGGGCCTCGACCATGGCCTGGTTGTCGCCCGGGTCACGGCTGTTCTTGTGCTGCACCGGCAGCAGGTTCAGGTAGCCCTGGCGTGCCCGGTCGAAACGATGCCCGGCCGGGCAGACCACGCCGTTGTCCACGGCGTTCAGCGGGGCACTGCAGAGAGGACAGGCAAGCATCAGGCTAGCAACTTGATCAGGGTCTGGTAGTAGATTTCGGTCAGCACATCGAGGTCGCTGGCCAGTACCCGCTCGTTGACCTGATGGATGGTGGCGTTGACCGGGCCCAGCTCCACTACCTGGGTGCCCAGGGTGGCGATGAAGCGCCCGTCGGAGGTGCCGCCACTGGTGGAGGCCTTGGTGTCGCGCCCGGTGACCTGCTTGATGCTGGCCGATACCGCGTCCAGCAGGGCGCCGGGTTCGGTGAGGAACGGCAGGCCGGACAGGGCCCACTCCACATGCCAGTCCAGGCCGTGCTTGTCGAGGATGGCCGCGACCCGCTGCTGCAGGCCTTCCACCGTGGATTCGGTGGAGAAGCGGAAGTTGAACAGCGCGGTCAGTTCACCGGGAATCACGTTGGTGGCGCCGGTCCCGGAATTGAGGTTGGAGATCTGGAAACTGGTGGGTGGGAAGAAGGCGTTGCCGTCGTCCCAGTGCTCCGCCGCCAGCTCCGCCAGGGCCGCGGCCGCCAGGTGGATCGGGTTCTTCGCCAGGTGCGGATAGGCCACGTGGCCCTGCACCCCGCGCACGGTGAGCTTGGCGCCGAGGGAGCCGCGGCGGCCGTTCTTGACCACGTCGCCCACCAGGCTGGTGCTCGAAGGCTCACCGACGATGCACCAGTCCAGGCGCTCCTTGCGTGCCGCCAGGCGCTCCACCACGGCCTTGGTGCCATGGTGCGCTGGGCCTTCTTCGTCGCTGGTGATGAGGAAGGCTACCGAGCCCTTGTGGTCCGGGTAGTCGGTGACGAAACGCTCAGCGGCCACCAGCATGGCCGCCAGGCTGCCCTTCATGTCCGCTGCGCCACGGCCGCAGAGCATGCCGTGCTCGTCGATCAGAGCGTCGAACGGGTCGTTCTGCCAGGCCTGGACCGGGCCGGTAGGCACCACGTCGGTGTGGCCGGCAAAACACAGCACCGGGCCTTCATGCTGGCCATGGCTGGCCCAGAAGTTGTCCACGTCCTCGATGCGCATCGGTTCCAGCTTGAAGCCGGCATCCCCCAGGCGCTGCATCATCAGCTTCTGGCAGTCGGCGTCGATCGGCGTCACCGAGGGGCGACGGATCAGATCACAGGCAAGTTGCAGGGTCGGCGAAAGCTCGGCATGGGCCGTCATGGGTAACTCCGGTGCAAGGCATTGTGCAGGAGCCGGCGGGGCGGCGAGGGCGGTTTAATCGATACACCGCGTTGCTTGGTTCGCTGGCAAGCCAGCTCCTGCAGGGTTGGGCGAGGCGCGCAAAATGGCGGATATCTTAAAGCAAAACGGCGGCCAGAGGCCGCCGTTTAGTGCTTTGGATCGATTTAGGCTGTTGGAGCCGGCTGGCTTTCTTCCGCCGGTTTTGGCAGCGACGAAAGGAAGGCCATGACCAGCGCTGCCACGTAAGGCAAAGACTGCACCAGGAGCATGGTCACCCAGAAGCGCATGTCGTTGCTCGGCAGGCCCTGCACCAGGAAGATCCCCAGCGCCGCGCCCCACAACAGCAGCATGATGAACAGCTCTTCCCGGGCTTCCGAGATCGCCACCCAGAAGCCGTGATTGTCGGCGTTCTTCGGGGTGCGGAAGAACGGAATGCTGCTGGTGAAGAAGCCGTACAGCACCGCCTTGGCGATGGTGTGGGACAAGGCCAGGCCCGCCAGGGCCGCGCAGAACGCGTCCTTGAGGTTGACCCCCACCGCACGGCGGTAGAGGAAGATGATCTTGCCCACCTTGAACACGAACAGCGCCAACGGCGGGATGGCGAAGATCAGCAGCGGCGGGTCGACCCGTTGCGGCACGATGATCATCGCCGCCGACCACAGCAGGGCGCCGACGGTGAAGAAGATGTTCATGCCGTCCGCTACCCACGGCAGCCAGCCCGCGAGGAAGTGGTAGCGCTGGCCACGGGTCAGCTCGGTGTTCTTGCCGCGCAGCAGGCTGGCGGTGTGGCGCTTGATGATCTGGATCGCGCCATAGGCCCAGCGGAAACGCTGCTTCTTGAAGTCGATGAAGGTGTCGGGCATCAGGCCCTTGCCGTAGCTTTCGTGGTGGTACGCCGCCGACAGGCCTTTCTCGAACACCCGCAGGCCCAGCTCGGCGTCTTCGCAGATGCACCAGTCTGCCCAGCCCAGCTCTTCGAGCACTGTGCGCCGGGTCATGGTCATGGTGCCGTGCTGGATGATCGCGTCACGGTCGTTGCGGGTGACCATGCCGATATGGAAGAAGCCTTTGTATTCCGCGTAGCAGAGCTTCTTGAAGGTGCTTTCGTTCTGGTCGCGATAGTCCTGGGGCGACTGCACGATGGCGATCTTCGGATCGGCGAAGTGCGGCACCATGTGCTTGAGCCAGTTGCGGTCGACGCAGTAGTCGGAGTCGATCACCGCGATCACTTCGGCATCCTTGGCGGTGTGCGGCAACAGATAGTTCAGCGCACCGCCCTTGAAGCCGGCCAGGGGCGCGACGTGGAAGAACTTGAAGCGCGGGCCGAGGGTCTCGCAATAGGCCTGCACCGGTTCCCAGACCGCCGGGTCCTTGGTGTTGTTGTCGATGATCAGGACTTCGAAGTCCGGGTAATCGAGGTTGGCCAGGGCATTGAGGGTCTGTTTGACCATCTCCGGCGGCTCGTTGTAGCAGGGCACGTGGATCGAGACTTTCGGCCGGTAGTTGGAGTCGCCCTCCACCGGCAGGAATTCGCGCCGGCGCTTGTGGATCCACACGGCTTCGGCCAGTTCATGGGCCTCGGTCAGCAGCACGATGAACACCCCCAGCGCGCCGAGGGCCAGGAGGAAGCCCACCGTCAGGCTGAACCAGGTGCTGTATTGCTGGCTGTAGTCGTAGCCGATCCACACCAGCACCGAACCGCAGAGGAACGCGATAAAGGTCAGGAAGGTCCGGCCGCGCTGGCGCAGGGCCGAGCCGTCGATCATCAGCAGGGTCAGCGACAGCAGCGCCAGCACCACCGAGCCGATGGCCAGCACGCGCCATTGCGGGATGGCCACCACCGGGCCTTCGAAGTTGAATTTCTGCTGGCGCGCGGCGTTGAACACGCCCCAGTAGGCGCCCACCGAACCTTCGTCGCTGGCCTTCCACGGCTGGTCGAAGGCTTCGATGACAAAGTAGTTGTAGCCCTGGCGGTTGAGCTTGTTGACCAGGGTACGCAGGTAGATCGCCTGGTCCGCCGGGCTGGCGTCGGCGCCACCGCGCATGCGGCCGTTGCTCGGCCAGCCGACCTCGGACAGCAGCAGCGGTTTTTTCGGGAACATCTTCTTCAGGTCCCGGGCGCGGTCGAGGACGAACTGCTCGGCCTTGTCCACCGGGATGAACTCCCAGTAGGGCAGGATGTGCGCGGCGATCAGGTCGACGTGCTTGGCCAGCCCCGGGTTTTCCTCCCAGACGTGCCATTGCTCCGAGGTGGTGACCGGAACTTTTACCGCGGCCCGCACCCGGTCGAGAATCACCGACAGTTGGTCGGCGGTGATTTCCTTGCGGAAGATCGCCTCGTTACCCACCACCACCCGCACGACGCTGCGGGAGGTATTGGCCAGTTCGATGGCGCGCATGATTTCCCGCTCGTTGCGCTCCAGGTCCGGGCTGATCCAGATCCCCAGGGTCACGCGCAGGCCGAACTCTTCCGCGAGCCTCGGGATGTCTTCCAGGCTGCCGTCCACCGAATAGGTACGGATGTTGTCGGTCAGCTTGCTCATGATCTCCAGGTCGCGACGCATTTCATCGTCGGACGGGTACTGGTCTTTCTGCGGGAACTGGCCCTGCTGGAAAGGCGAGTAGGAAAAACCGGAGATCTGTTCCGGCCAGTCGGGGGCCGAGACCGGGCGATTGATCAGCGCCCAGAAACCGGTGAACAGCGCGGCAATGGCCAGCACTATCACCAGGTTGAGTCCAAATTTACGCGATGACATAGCTATTTCGGGTTCCAAAAGGTGTGGAACGAGGGAAGGGTTGGCAGGCGCCAAACGGCGGGCATCCTACACCGGCCCTCAACTGAGCGTACAGCGCACAGAGGAAAGCCAGACCTTGGGCACTGTATTCGGGTTTAAGTTCTTTACTTGTAGCTTCAAGGTTAAAACTTGTCGCGTTGAGGCCCTATAATGCGCGCCGGTTTTTTAGGTGATGGTCATGAGTACAGAAGATCCACGGTTTGCCGGCGTCGCCCGTTTGTATGGCATTGAAGGCCTGGAGCGGCTGCGGGCGGCCCATGTGGCGATCGTCGGAGTCGGCGGGGTCGGTTCCTGGGCGGCGGAAGCCATCGCCCGTTGCGGGGTGGGCGAGATCTCGCTGTTCGACCTCGATGACGTTTGCGTCAGCAACAGCAACCGCCAGTTGCACGCGCTGGACAGCACTGTGGGCAAGCCCAAGGTCGAGGTCATGGCCGAACGCCTGCGGGGCATCAATCCGGACTGCAAGGTGCACGCGGTGGCGGACTTCGTCACCCGCGAGACCATGGCCGAGTACATCACCCCAGACATCGATTGCGTGATCGACTGCATCGACAGCGTCAATGCCAAGGCGGCGCTGATTGCCTGGTGCAAGCGACGCAAGATCCAGATCATCACCACCGGCGGCGCGGGGGGGCAGATCGACCCGACGCTGATCCAGGTCTGCGACCTGAACCGTACCTTCAATGACCCGTTGGCCTCCAAGGTGCGTTCCACCCTGCGCCGCGACTACGGTTTCTCGCGCACCGTAACCCGGCACTACAGCGTGCCTTGCGTGTTTTCCACCGAACAGCTGCGTTATCCGAAGCCGGACGGCAGCATCTGCCTGCAGAAGAGTTTTGTCGGCGATGGCGTCAAGCTCGACTGTGCCGGCGGCTTTGGCGCGGTGATGATGGTGACCGCGACCTTCGGCATGGTGGCGGCGACCAAGGCGGTGGACAAGATTGTCGCCGGCGTGCGCCGCCCGTCGGAGCGCAGCAAGCCCGCCGCCCCGTAGGAGCTGGCTTGCCAGCGAAGAGGGCCGCGAGGAGGGTGCAAGGCTTATGGCCCTGTTCGCCAGTAAGCTGGCTCCTACGGAGTTACGGGGCGCAGGCCAGTTCGCTCATGCGTTGCAAGACGGCGTTCAGGCCATTGCTGCGCGAAGGCGAGAGTTGGCGCGACAGGCCCAACTGGTTGAACCAGTCGGCCAGGTCCACTTCCCGCAACTGCTGTGCCGTCAGGCCATTGACCCGCGCCAGGAGCAGGGCCACCAGCCCGCGAATCAGCCGCGCGTCGCTGGCCGCGGCAAACTGCCAATGACCGTTTTCCAGGGCCGCCACCAGCCAGACCTGGCTTTCACAGCCGTGTACCCGGTTGGCCTCGACCTGGTCGGCCTCGCTCAGGGGCGGCAGGCGCTCGCCCCATTGCATCAGCAGGCGCGCCCGCTGTTCCCAGCCGGCAGCCGCCTGGAATATCTCCAGGGCGGCGACGGCATCCGCCGGCAGGCTCATCGCAGCAGCTCCAGGGCCTGATCCAGGGCTTCGAAGAAACGCTCCAGGTCCTCGGAATCGTTGTACAGCGCCAATGACACGCGAATCGCTCCGGCCAACCCCAGGCTCTTCATCAGCGGCATGGCGCAGTGATGCCCGGCGCGTACGGCAATGCCTTGTTCGGTCAGCAGGTGCGCCAGGTCGGCGTTGTGCACCCCATCCACGACAAAACTGACCAGGGCCACTTGCGGCGAGCCCAGCAGGCGGATGCCATTGCGCGCCTGCAAGCCGTGCAGCAGGTAGGCGTGCAGCGCTGCTTCATGGTCGGCCAGTGCTTGCTGATCCAGGCCGGCGAGATAATCCAGGGTGGCACCCAGGCCGATGACCCCGGCAATCGGCGGCGTACCGGCCTCGAACCCCAGGGGGGCGGGGCGGAAGCTGGCGTGCTGGTAATCGGCGTCCTGGACCATTTCACCGCCGAACTGCCAGTGGCGCAGGCCCTTGAGTGCTGCATGACGGCCAAACAGCACGCCGACCCCATCCGGGCCGTACAGCTTATGGCTGGAGAACACATAGAAGTCGCAGCCCAGGGCCTGCACATCGTGGCGGCCATGAACCACGCCCTGGGCGCCGTCGATCACCGTCAGTGCGCCCTGGGCCCTGGCCATGGCCAGCAGTGGGGTCAAGGGTTGCCAGGCGCCAAGCACGTTGGACAGCTGGCTCACCGCCAGCAAACGGGTGCGCGGGCCGATCAAGCGGCTTGCCGCGTCGACGTCGATCAGACCGTCCGGGTCCAGGGGCAGGACCAGCAGCTTGAGACCGCGACGTTGGGCCAGTTGCTGCCAGGGCAGCAGGTTGGCGTGGTGCTCCAGGGCGCTGATGACGATTTCATCGCCCGGGGAAAATTGGTGCTCCAGGCCGTAGGCCAGAAGATTCAGCGCGGAGGTCGCGCCGTGGGTGAAGACGATCTGCCCACTGTCACCGGCATTCAGCCATTGGCCGACCTTGCTGCGGCTGTCTTCGAACGCTTGGGTGGCGTGGGCGCCGGGCAGGTGTTGCGCACGATGAACGTTGGCGGCGCCGTTGGCATAGTAGTGCGCCAGGGCGTCCAGCATTGCTTGGGGTTTTTGCGTGGTGGCGGCGTTGTCCAGGTACGTCTGGTCCTGGCGATGCAGGGCGGCGATGGCCGGGAAGTCGGCGCGCCAGGGGGAGGCTACAAGCATGGTGGCAGAACTCGTTTGAACAGGCCGGGCGCCGATGATAAGCGCCTGGCCGGTTCCAGTGAAACCGAATCGCTGCTTAGTTGTGAGCGTGCAGCGCTTCGTTCAGCTCGATGGCCGACTTGTGGGTCTTGCACTCCACGGCGCCGGTCTCCGAGTTGCGACGGAACAGCAGGTCCGGCTGGCCGGCCAGTTCCCGGGCCTTGAGCACTTTGACCAGTTGGTTGTTCTCGTCCAGCAGCGCCACCTTGGTGCCGGCGGTCACGTACAGGCCCGACTCCACGGTATTGCGGTCGCCCAGCGGGATGCCGATACCGGCGTTGGCGCCGATCAGGCAGCCTTCGCCGACCTTGATCACGATGTTGCCGCCACCCGACAGGGTGCCCATGGTGGAGCAGCCGCCGCCCAGGTCCGACCCCTTGCCGACGAACACGCCTGCGGAAACCCGGCCTTCGATCATGCCCGGGCCTTCGGTGCCGGCGTTGAAGTTGACGAAACCTTCGTGCATCACGGTGGTGCCTTCGCCGATGTAGGCGCCCAGGCGGATCCGCGCACTGTCAGCGATACGCACGCCGCTCGGCACCACGTAGTCGGTCATTTTCGGGAATTTGTCCACTGAGAACACTTCCAGCAGCTCGCCGCGCAGGCGGGCTTCCAGTTGACGCTCGGCCAGCTCGCCGAGGTCGATGGCGCCCTGGCTGGTCCAGGCCACGTTCGGCAGCAGCGGGAACACGCCGGCCAGGCTCAGGCCGTGCGGCTTGACCAGGCGGTGGGACAGCAGGTGCAGCTTCAGGTAGGCCTCTGGAGTGGAGGTCAGCTGGGCATCTTCGGCCAGCAGGGTCGCTACTAGCGGTTTGTGGCTTTCGGCCAGGCGGGTCAGCAGGGCGGCCTGGGTGGCGTCGATGCTTTTCAGTGCGTCGGCCATTTGCGCGGCCTGGGCGGTGGTGAAGGTGATGGCCTGGTTGCCTTCGCTGTAGCCGAGAATCGGCGCTACGGCAGCGACGATTTCAGCCGCAGGCTGGAGCAGGGGCGATGCGTAAAACACTTCCAGCCAAGCGCCTTGACGGTTCTGGGTGCCGACACCGAATGCCAGGCTGAACAGGGTAGTGGACATGCAGTTACCTCTTGCGAAATTGATTGAGCAGGCTTACTTGAGCGCCGCTGCGTAAAGGTCTGGCTTGAAGCCAATCAGGGTCTTGTCTCCGAGATCGAGCACCGGGCGCTTGATCATCGAAGGTTGCGCGAGCATCAGTTCAACGGCTTTCGCCTGGTCGAGATCGGCTTTGCTTTCGTCATCGAGTTTGCGAAAGGTCGTGCCCGCGCGGTTCAACACCACCTGCCAGCCGTGCTCGTCGCACCACTGATTCAGGTGCTCACGGTCAATGCCGGAGGTTTTGTAATCATGGAAGTCATAGCTGACAGCGTGTTCATCGAGCCAGGTGCGCGCCTTTTTCATGGTGTCACAGGCTTTGATGCCGAAAAGGTGCAACGTTTTGCTTGAAGCGGTCAAGGAATTGCCCCCTTTGGAGATGCTGGAGATGAAAGGTCACGGATTATGCCACGACCGCGCCGATTCGGCGTCGGCTGCTGCGGGGCTTTGTCGCATTGTGTTTCCACGCCCGGGCGCCGTTGCGACTTTTGTGCAGCGGCGTAAACGCAGCTTAAGCGGCTAATATGGCACTTCTGCGGTGAATTCCTGCCGCCGTTGTGTGTCTGCTTTGAAGTTTCAGATCGGGAAGCCCGCTTTATGCAAACCGCCTATACCGTCCTCATCCTGCTGATGCTGGTGAGCCTCTCGCGTCTTGTCGGACGGGTGATTCCACTGCCGCTGCCCCTGGTGCAGATTGCCGCCGGCGCCTTGCTGGCCTGGCCGACCCTGGGGTTGCACGTGGCCCTGGACCCGGAGCTGTTTCTCTTCCTGTTCTTGCCGCCGCTGTTGTTTTCCGATGGCTGGCGCATGCCCAAGCGCGAGTTCTGGCGCCTGCGCGGGCCGATCCTGACCCTGGCAGTAGGGCTGGTGCTGTTCACCGTGGTGGGCGCCGGCTACTTCATCCATTGGCTGCTGCCGAGCATTCCGTTGCCGGTGGCCTTTGCCCTGGCCGCCGTGCTTTCGCCCACCGACGCCGTGGCGGTATCGGCGATTTCCCAGAACCGCTTGCCCACGCCCCTGATGCACATGCTCCAGGGGGAGGCGCTGATGAATGACGCCTCGGGCCTGGTGACCTTCAAGTTCGCCCTGGCAGCGGCGGTGACCGGGGTGTTCTCCCTGGCCAACGCCAGCCTGACCTTCGTCCTGGTGGCGGTGGGCGGCCTGGCGGTCGGGGTGGCACTGAGCTGGCTGGTGGGGCGCCTGCGGGCCTGGATGATCGCCCGAGGCTGGGATGACCCGGCGACCCACGTGGTGTTCATGCTGCTTTTGCCGTTCGCCGCCTATGTGCTGGCCGAGCGCCTGGGGGCCTCGGGCATTCTCTCGGCGGTGGCGGCGGGGATGATGCAGAGCTGGCTCGACCTGCTGCCGCGCCAGACCAGCACCCGGCTGCTCAATCGCAGCGTCTGGTCACTGCTGGAGTTCGCCTTCAACGGCCTGATCTTCCTGCTCCTGGGGTTGCAGCTGCCGGACATCATCAAGGCCGTGGTCAGTCACGAGACCTCGCTGTGGCCGACCCTGTTCTACCGTTGCCTGGATGTGGTGGCGATTTTCCTGGTGCTGCTGGTGTTGCGTTTCATCTGGGTGCAGAGCATCTGGCGCCTGTCCGGCCTGCTGCGGCGCTGGCGCGGCAAGGGCGAATTGACCCTGGTGCCGACCGCCCGTTCCTGCTGGTTGCTGACCGTGGGTGGAGTGCGCGGGGCGGTAACCCTGGCCGGTGTGATGTCGGTACCGTTGTTTCTCGGTGCCGGCGAAGCCTTTCCGGAGCGCGACCTGCTGATCTTCATTGCTGCCGGGGTGATCCTGCTGTCCCTGGTGGCGGCCTGCATTGCCCTGCCGCTGCTGCTGCGCGGCATTGTGAAGAGCCCTGACGACAAGCGCCGTGGGGAAGTGCGGGATGCCTGGCGCAAGACTGCCGAAGCGGCGATCCATGCCCTGGAAGCCGAAGAAGTGGCTGACACCGGTGAGACCCCGGATGCCGCCCAGGCGGCCCTGGCCACCGAGCTCAAGGGGCGCTTGATGGCCGAGTACCGGCATCAGTTGGAGGTCTACAACGATTCCGCCGAGGCCCAGGCCCTGGCGTTCCAGATGGACTTGCTGGAGCGGCGCCTGCGGATCAAGGCCCTGCGAGCGCAACGGCTGGAGCTGTATCGGCTGAGCCGCCAGCATCAGATTGGCGACGATGTGCTACGCGAAGTACTGGCCGACCTGGATATGAGCGAGGCCAATCTGGGGCAGGTGAAGTGAGGCGTTCGCCGGCAGTCGGCTCCTGCTGTGGGAGCCGGCTTGCCGGCGAAAGGCCTCAAGCGCGACGCAGCACGAAATCGCGAATCCGTTCCGCGGCTTCCACGCATTCCGCCAGCGGCGCTACCAGCGCCATGCGTACCCGGCCGGCGCCCGGGTTGGTGCCGTCCACATCCCGCGACAGGTAGGAGCCCGGAACCACGGTCACATGCTCCTGTTCGAACAGGTCGCGGCAGAAGGCTGCGTCATCCCCGGCCACGTTCGGCCACAGGTAGAAGCTGCCGTCCGGGCGCTGCACATCCATCACGGGCGCAAGGATCGCCAGCACCGCGTCGAATTTCTCCCGGTACAAGGCGCGGTTGGCGCGCACGTGCACTTCGTCGTTCCAGGCGGCGACGCTGGCCAGTTGGGTCTGCACCGGCATGGCGCAGCCGTGGTAGGTGCGGTACAGCAGGAAGCCCTTGAGAATCTCGGCATCACCGGCGACGAAGCCCGAGCGCAGGCCCGGCAGGTTGGAGCGCTTGGACAGGCTGTGGAACACCACGCAGTGCTTGAAGTCCTTGCGGCCCAGTTCGACGCAGGCGCTGAGCAGGCCCGGCGGCGGTGTCTGTTCGTCGAAGTACAGCTCGCTGTAGCACTCGTCGGCGGCGATCACGAAGTCGTGCTCGTCGGCCAGTGCGATCAGCTTCTTCAGGGTGTCCAGCGGGATCAGCGCGCCGGTGGGGTTGCCCGGCGAGCACAGGAAGAGGATCTGGCAGCGCTGCCAGATCTCCACCGGCACGGCGTCGAAGTCCGGGTTGAAGCCGTTTTCGTCGAGGCACGGCAGGTAGTGCGGCTTGGCCCCGGCGAGGAAGGCTGCGCCTTCGTAGATCTGATAGAAGGGGTTGGGGCTGACTACCAGGGCGTCTTCGCCGCGGTTGACCACGGTCTGGGTGAAGGCGAACAGCGCTTCGCGGGTGCCGTTGACCGGCAGTACATTGCGCGCCGGGTCGAGCCAGAGCGCGGGCACGCCAAAGCGCCGTTCGCACCAGCCGGCGATGGCGTCGCGCAGGGCCGGGATGCCAAGGGTGGTGGGGTAGACCGCCATCTGATCGAGGTTGCTGGCCAGGGCTTCGGCGACAAAGCTTGGCGAGCGGTGCTTGGGTTCGCCGATGGACAGGGCGATGGCGCGCTTGTCCGGGTTGGGCGTCACGGTGCCGAGCAAGGCGCGCAGCTTTTCGAACGGGTAGGGCTGCAACTGGTTCAGAGCGTTGTTCATGGAGGCGGTATCTCACTCAAAGCGGTGGTTCGGACCCGTCAGATGCTCAGGCGGGTCATTTCGATAGTCGGTTCGTGGCTGACGCTCAACTGCTCGACGATCGCATCCTGCAAGCGGCTGCACAGCTGGGGGTCGGACAGGGGCTGGTTGTGCGCATCGGTGATGAAGAACACGTCTTCCACGCGCTCGCCCAGGGTGGCGATCTTGGCGTTCTGCAGCGACAGGTCGAACTCCAGGAAGATCTTGCCGATCCGCGCCAGCAAACCCGGGCGATCCGGGGCGCTGAGTTCCAGCACGGTCACCGGGCGTTGGGCGTCGTTGTGGATAGTCACCTCGGGGGCGAAGGCAAAATGCTTGAGCTGGCGCGGCACCCGGCGCTGGATGATGGTCGGGTAGTCGTCGGGGTTGCGCAGGGCGTCGGTCAGGCCCTTGCGGATCTGCTCGACTCGCTGCGGGTTGTTGCCGATGGATTCGCCGTCATTGTCCAGGACTATGTAAGTGTCGAGGGTGAACTGGCTGCTGGAGGTGATGATGCGCGCGTCATGGATGTTCAGGTTGAGCTGGTCCATGGCGGCCACGGTCACCGCGAAGAAGTCGTGCTGGTCCGGGGCGTAGATGAAGATCTGGGTGCCGCCCTCGAACTCGCGCTGGGTGATTTCCTTGATCAGCACCAGCGGCCCGCCGTCGGCCGGCTGCTGGAGGATCGCGTCGCTGTGCCAGGCCACGTCGCCGGCGGTGTGGCGCAGGAAGTAGTCGTCCCCCAGTTGCGACCAGAGTTGTTCCACTTCGTCCGGGTCGGTGCCGTTGCGCACCAGAATGTCCAGGGCGGCGCTCTGGGTCTGGCGGATCTGCTCTTCGCGGTCCACCGGGTTTTCCAGGCCGCGGCGCAGGGCTCGCTTGGTCTCGGTGTAGAGCTGGCGCAACAGGCTGGCGCGCCAGGAGTTCCACAGCGTCGGGTTGGTGGCGTAGATATCGGCGACGGTCAGTACGTAGAGGTAGTCGAGGCGGGTCTGGTCGACCACGATCTGTGCGAAATCGTGAATCACCTGCGGGTCGGACAAGTCCTTGCGCTGAGCCGTGGTGGACATCACCAGGTGGTTCTGCACCAGCCAGACGATCAGCCGGGTATCCCACTGCGGCAACTGATGGCGCACGCAGAAGGCTTCGGCATCCACGGCGCCGATTTCCGAGTGGTCGCCATGACGGCCCTTGCCGATGTCGTGGTACAGACCGGCCAGGTAGATCAGCTCGGGCTTGGGCAGCTTGCCCATGAGCTTGCTGGCCAGCGGGAATTTCTCGGAGATCGGCGTGTACTGCATTTTGCGCAGGTGCTTGATCAGGTTCAGCGTGTGGGCGTCCACGGTATAGATGTGGAACAGGTCGTGCTGCATCTGCCCGACGATGAAGCCGAACTCCGGCAGGTAGCGTCCGAGAATGCCGTAGCGGTTCATCCGTCGCAGGTTGCGGTGGATGCCGATTTCGCACTTGAACAGCTCGATGAACAGGCTGGTGTTGCGGATATCGTGGCGGAAGTCGTCATCGATCAGGTGCCGGTGTTCGCGCAGCAGGCGGATGGTGTCGGCGCGCACGCCCTTGATTTCCGGGTGCTGGGCCATCAGCACGAAGATCTCCAGCATGGCGAACGGCGTGCGCTTGAACACGTTGTCGTTGATCGCCTCGATGTAGCCGTCGTGCAGTTGGAAGCGCGCATTGATCGGCTGTGGCGGTGCCTCGTCCTCGGGGGCGAGGATCACCTCCTCGAAGTGCTGGATGATCAGGTCGCTCAACTGGGCGATGCTCATCACCACCCGGTAGTACTGCTGCATGAAGCTTTCGATGCTCTGTTTCGCATCTTCGCCCTCGAAGCCCAGCAGGGTGGCGATGGAACGCTGGTGGTCGAGCAGCAGGCGGTCCTCGGCGCGCCCCGCGAGCATGTGCAGCGCGTAGCGGACCTTCCACAGGAACTCCTGGGACGAGGCCAGGAGCGCGTTTTCGCTTTCCACCAGGAAGCCTTCGCCGGCCAGGGCCCGCAGGTTCAGGGTGCCGTACTGGCGGCGCGCGACCCAGAGGATGGTCTGGATGTCCCGCAACCCACCCGGCGAGCCTTTGACGTTGGGCTCCAGGTTGTATTCGGTGTCGTTGTACTTGTGATGGCGGGCCTTCTGCTCGGCCCGCTTGGCCAGGAAGAAATCCTTGCTCGGCCACATGTGCTCGGTGCTGGTCACTTGCAGCATGCGCTGGCGCAGGTGCTCGGGGCCGGCAATGGTGCGGCTTTCCATCAGGTTGGTGATCACCGTCAGGTCGGCCCGCGCCTGTTCGGCGCATTCGTCCACCGAGCGCACGCTTTGCCCGACTTCCAGGCCAATGTCCCAGAGCAGGGTAAGAAAGCGTTCGATGGAGTCGCGGAAAATTTCGTGGTCGGCGCTGTCCAGGAGGATCAGCAGGTCGATGTCGGAATAGGGGTGCAGCTCGCCGCGACCGTAGCCGCCGACCGCCACCAGGGCGATGTCGGCGTCTTCGCTCCAGCTGAACTGGTCCCAGGCCTTTTGCAGGATGTTATCGATGAACCAGGCGCGGTCTTCGATCAGCCGGCGGATCTCCCGCCCACTGCGAAAGCGCGTATCGAGCACTTCCCGTGCCTGGCGGATGGCCTTCTTGAAGGCGGCGATAGGGCTGGCCTTCAGGGCCAGTTCCGCCTGGAACTGGCCGCGGTCGAAGAGTTCGGGGTCCACCTGCGGCATCGATTGGCTTTCCTTTCTATCTATAAGGTCGGGACGCAGCGTTGTGGATCAGGCAGATACCCGGGCGATGGTGTCATCGCTGCGCAGGGTGAAGATCTCGTAGCCGGTCTCGGTCACCAGCAGGGTGTGTTCCCACTGCGCGGAGAGCTTGCGGTCCTTGGTGATGGCGGTCCAGCCGTCGCCCAGGACCTTGGTGTCGGCCTTGCCCTGGTTGATCATCGGCTCGATGGTGAAGGTCATGCCGGCCTTGAGTTCCATGCCGGTACCGGCACGGCCGTAGTGCAGGATCTGCGGCTCTTCGTGGAACACCTTGCCGATGCCGTGGCCGCAGAACTCGCGAACCACCGAGAAACCGTTCTTTTCCGCGTGCTTCTGGATCACTTCGCCGATGTCGCCCAGGCGGCAGCCCGGTTTCACCAGTTCAATGGCCTTGTACATGCATTCCTGGGTGATCTGCGACAGGCGCTCGGCCCAGACCGGCACGGTGCCGACGTGGAACATGCGGCTGGTGTCGCCGTGGTAGCCGTCCTTGATGACGGTCACATCGATGTTCAGGGTGTCGCCATCCTTCAGCGGCTTCTCGTTGGGAATGCCGTGGCACACCACGTGGTTGATCGAGGTGCAGATGGATTTGGGGAAGCCCTTGTAGTTCAGCGGGGCAGGGATCGCACCCTGCACATTGACGATGTAGTCATGGCAGATGCGGTCCAGTTCTTCGGTGGTGACACCGGGTTTGACATGCTCGGCAATCATTTCCAGCACGTCGGCGGCCAGTTTGCCGGCGACACGCATTTTGGCGATGTCCTCGGGAGTTTTGAGGGTGACGGTCATACAGGCTCTCTTGACGCCCAGGGGCGCGATAAACACGGAAATGGCTCGAAAACCCGCATGCGCAAGGCTTGGCCTACGATGGGCCAGCAAGGTTTTCAAAAGCCGCAAAGGTGCGATTCTAACAGAGGCTCAGCGCAAATCTGAGGTTCTGCTGGCGCTTCTCTCTATACAATGGTGCATTCTGGACCGATTCCAAGAGGCGGGCAAAATGCCTGCGGATCGCCGAGTGTGAATCCGGGTTCCGTTTTTGCCCTTGCTGTGGTATAAAATGCGCCGCTTTCCGGGGATGCCCCGAAAAGCTCAAACCCACACACGTGTCGACACGATGACCTGGGTGCCCTCAGCACAAGCTGTTGGTTGGTCATTGGGATACGTGGAGGCCTAACCCGACTTATTAAGGAACTATCATGTCCCAAGTCAACATGCGCGATATGCTGAAGGCCGGTGTGCACTTCGGTCACCAAACCCGTTACTGGAATCCGAAAATGGGCAAGTACATTTTCGGCGCGCGCAACAAGATCCACATCATCAACCTTGAAAAAACCCTGCCAATGTTCAACGAAGCTCTGACTTTCGTAGAGCGTCTGGCCCAGGGCAAAAACAAGATTCTGTTCGTCGGCACCAAGCGTTCCGCTGGCAAGATCGTTGCTGAAGAAGCAGCACGTTGCGGTTCGCCGTACGTCGATCACCGCTGGTTGGGCGGCATGCTGACCAACTACAAAACCATCCGTGCTTCCATCAAGCGTCTGCGTGACCTTGAAGTGCAAGCAGAAGACGGCACTTTCGCCAAGCTGACCAAGAAAGAGGCGCTGATGCGCACTCGCGATCTGGAAAAGCTGGATCGTTCCCTGGGTGGTATCAAGGACATGGGCGGCCTGCCTGACGCACTGTTCGTGATCGACGTTGACCACGAGCGCATCGCGATCACCGAAGCCAACAAGCTGGGCATCCCGGTCATCGGCGTTGTCGATACCAACAGCAGCCCGGAAGGCGTTGACTACATCATCCCAGGCAACGATGACGCCATTCGCGCCATCCAGCTGTACATGGGTTCGATGGCTGACGCTGTGATCCGTGGTCGCAACAACGTTGCTGGCGGCACCGAAGTGTTCGAAGAAGCTGCAGCACCGGCGGCTGAAGCCTGAGTAACTGACGCGTAGCGTTGACTCAGCACGCAAAAAGGGGGCTTGGCCCCCTTTTTGCCAACTCGAAAATCATTTCGTCGTCGCGCCCCGACAGTTTCTGTAATGCGGGGCTGTTATGAAGTGGTTTCGGGGCAATGCCCAAGAATTGAGCGCCCGTTCGATCGGGTGGAATGGTTGAAAACCTATCCAAGAGGATTTTGAAAATGGCAGAGATTACTGCAGCGTTGGTCAAAGAACTGCGCGAGCGTACCGGCGAAGGCATGATGGACTGCAAAAAGGCCTTGACCAAGGCCGGCGGCGACATCGAAAAAGCCATTGATGACATGCGTGCTTCCGGCGCCATCAAGGCTGCCAAGAAAGCAGGCAACGTTGCTGCTGAAGGCGCTATCGCCATCAAGGACGACGGTAAAGCCGCTGTCCTGCTGGAAGTCAACTCGCAGACCGACTTCCTGGCTCTGCAGGACGATTTCAAGGCATTCGTTGCCGCTAGCGTGGAAAAGGCTTTCGCTGACAAGCTGACTGACGCCGCTCCGCTGATCGAAGCTCAAGAAGCTGCCCGCCTGATCCTGGTTGGCAAGACTGGCGAGAACGTCAACATCCGTCGTCTGGCTCGCGTTGAAGGCGACGTGGTCGGCACCTACCTGCACGGCAACAAGATCGGTGTTGCGGTTGTTCTGAAAGGCGGTTCCGTTGAACTGGCCAAAGACATCGCCATGCACGTAGCGGCCAGCAACCCTGAGTTCCTGCTGCCATCGCAAGTTTCGGCTGAAGCGATCGAGCGTGAAAAGGCTGTGTTCCTGCAGCTGAACGAAGACAAGATGAAAGGCAAGCCAGCCGAAATCGTTGAAAAAATGATCGCTGGTCGTATCAGCAAGTTCCTGGCCGAAGCCAGCCTGGTTGAGCAAGCTTTCGTCAAGGACCCAGAAATCACCGTAGGTGCTCTGGCCAAGAAAGGCGGCGCTGAAATCGTTTCCTTCACCCGTTTCGCGGTAGGTGAAGGCATCGAGAAGAAAGAAGACAACTTCGCCGAAGAAGTTGCTGCACAACTGGCTGCTGCCAAGCAACAGTAAGACGGTTTTTTCAACTGTCGCCCAGAAGAGGCTGCCCGCTCACGCGCGCAGCCTCTTTTCAAATGGGCAGGGTAATTTAGTTGTTTATCCTCGGAACCGCCTTACAAAGTCGTGTTCTGATGGCGCTGTGACAGCGTCAAGCTAGAGTGAACGCAGGCTGTAAACAGCCCGCAAAGAATTTTTTAAATACGCCGCAGGAGAGATTCGCAATGGCTCAGCAGGGCAGTGGTTATCAAGCTCGCTATAAACGCATTCTACTCAAGCTTAGCGGCGAGGCCCTGATGGGCTCGGAAGAGTTCGGGATCGATCCCAAGGTGCTGGATCGCATGGCGCTGGAAGTCGGCCAACTGGTTGGTATCGGCGTCCAGGTAGGCTTGGTGATCGGTGGTGGCAACCTGTTCCGCGGCGCTGCATTGAGCGCGGCCGGGATGGATCGGGTCACGGGCGACCACATGGGCATGCTGGCCACTGTGATGAACGCCCTGGCCATGCGTGATGCACTGGAACGTGCGAATATCTCGGCCATCGTGATGTCGGCTATTTCCATGGTCGGCGTGACCGATCACTATGACCGTCGCAAGGCGATGCGCCACCTGAACTCCAAAGAGGTGGTGATCTTCGCGGCCGGTACCGGCAACCCGTTCTTCACCACCGACTCCGCAGCCTGCCTGCGTGCTATCGAGATCGATGCCGACGTGGTGCTCAAGGCAACCAAGGTCGATGGTGTTTACACTGCAGACCCGTTCAAGGACCCGCATGCCGAGAAGTTCGATCATCTGACTTACGATGAAGTGCTGGATCGCAAGCTGGGAGTGATGGACCTGACGGCAATCTGCCTGTGCCGCGACCACAAGATGCCGCTGCGGGTATTTAACATGAACAAGCCCGGCGCCCTGCTGAATATCGTGCATGGTGGCGCTGAAGGAACCCTGATCGAGGAAGGCGAGCAATGATCAACGAAATCAAGAAAGACGCTCAAGAGCGCATGAAGAAATCCCTGGAGTCCCTGGCCCATGCATTCGGCCAGATTCGCACCGGCAAGGCTCACCCCAGCATCCTGGGCAGTGTGATGGTGCCTTACTACGGTACCGACACACCGTTGAGTGGCGTTGCCAACGTTACCGTGAAGGACTCCCAGACCCTGCAGGTAGTGCCGTTCGAGCGCAATATGCTCGGAGCCATCGACAAGGCCATCGGCAGTGCCGGTCTTAACCTCAATCCGACCAACCTGGGTGAGCTGCTGCTGATCAAGATGGCACCGCTGACCGAGGAAACCCGCAAGGGCTTCACCAAGCAGGCGCGTGCTGCCGCCGAGGATGCACGGGTTGCAGTGCGCAACATTCGCCGCGATGCCCTGGGTGAGTTGAAGAAGCTGACCAAGGACAAGGAAATCAGCGAAGACGAAGAACGCCGTGGTAGCGCCGAAATCGATAAGCTGATCAAGGACTTTGAAGCTCAGATCGCCAAGGCGACTGAGGAAAAAGAAAAGGACTTGATGGCCGTATAAGGGTCAGGCGTTTTCATGGAAAAGACCAAGCAGTCCGTGTTGTCCTCGGTGCCTCGTCATGTGGCAATCATCATGGACGGTAATAACCGCTGGGCAAAAAAACGCTTTATGCCGGGTGTCGCCGGGCATAAGGCGGGTGTCGATGCGGTACGTGCAGTGATCGAAGTGTGCGCTGAGGCCAAGGTCGAGGTGCTGACCCTGTTTGCCTTTTCCAGTGAAAACTGGCAGCGCCCGGCTGACGAAGTCAGTGCCTTGATGGATCTGTTCTTCAAGGCCCTGCGTCGTGAAGCCAAGCGCCTCAACGAGAACAACATCAGCCTTCGGATCATTGGCGATCGTTCGCGCTTCCATCCCGAGTTGCAGGCGGCGATGCGCGAAGCGGAGGCCATTACCGCGGGCAGTGATCGTTTCATCCTGCAGATCGCCGCCAACTATGGCGGCCAGTGGGATATCGCTCAGGCCGCCCAGCGCCTGGCGCGCGAGGTCCAGGCCGGGCATCTGCGGCCTGAGGACATCACTCCGGGCCTGCTGCAGACCTGCCTGGCGACCGGCGACCTGCCGCTGCCGGACCTGTGCATCCGGACCGGTGGCGAGCATCGCATCAGCAATTTTCTGTTGTGGCAGCTGGCCTATGCCGAGCTGTATTTCTCCGACCTGTTCTGGCCGGACTTCAAACACGAAGCCATGCGTAACGCATTGGCCGATTACGCATCTCGCCAGCGACGCTTCGGTAAGACGAGCGAGCAGGTCGAGGCTGGAGCCCGGGTTTAATGCTTAAACAACGAATCATTACTGCGCTGATCCTGCTGCCGATCGCCTTGTGCGGGTTCTTCCTGCTCGAAGGCTCGGGGTTCGCCCTGTTCATCGGTCTGGTGGTAAGCCTCGGTGCCTGGGAGTGGGCGCGTCTGGCGGGCTTCGAGGCGCAGCCGGCTCGGGTGGCCTTCGCCGTGGTGGTGGCGGCGCTGTTGTTCCTGATGCATCTGGTTCCGGGTGTTGCGCCCTGGGTGCTGGGTGCTGCGGTGTTGTGGTGGGCGCTGGCGACCTACCTGGTGCTGACCTATCCGCGTTCCAGCGAGCAGTGGTCCGGTGCCGCACCCAAGTTGTTGATCGGCCTGCTGATCCTGCTGCCGGCCTGGCAAGGGCTGGTGTTCATCAAGCAACTGCCACTGGGCAATTGGTTGATCATGGCGGTGATGGTGCTGGTGTGGGGCGCGGATATCGGTGCCTACTTCTCCGGCAAGGCCTTCGGCAAGCGCAAGCTGGCGCCCCAGGTAAGCCCGGGCAAGAGCTGGGAGGGCGTGTACGGCGGCCTGGCGTTGAGCCTGGTGATCACCGCGGTGGTAGGGCTGGTGCGTGACTGGACCCTAGGGCAGATGATCCTGGGGCTGCTGGGTGCAGCGATCGTTGTATTTATTTCGGTGGTCGGCGACCTGACCGAGAGCATGTTCAAGCGCCAGTCGGGTATCAAGGACAGTAGCAACCTGCTGCCCGGTCATGGTGGGGTGCTGGACCGCATCGACAGCCTGACTGCGGCCATTCCGGTGTTTGCCGTACTGTTGTGGATGGCTGCGCTGTGACTGCTGTACAGCAGATCACGGTTCTGGGGGCTACCGGCTCTATCGGTCTGAGCACCCTGGATGTGATTGCCCGTCATCCGGATCGTTATCAAGTGTTTGCCCTGACGGGCTTCACGCGTCTGGCCGAGCTGCTGGCGTTGTGCGTAAAGCATGAGCCCCGTTTTGCGGTGGTGCCCGAGGCCGCGGCCGCCAGCCGCCTTCAGCAAGATTTGCGCGCCGCCGGCCAGGCTACCCAGGTGCTGGTGGGGGAGCAGGGGTTGTGCGAGGTGGCCTCGGCTCCGGAAGTCGATGCCGTGATGGCGGCGATTGTCGGTGCGGCGGGGTTGCGCCCGACTCTGGCGGCGGTTGAGGCTGGCAAGAAGATCCTGTTGGCCAACAAGGAAGCGCTGGTGATGTCTGGCGCGCTGTTCATGCAGGCAGTGGGCAAGAGTGGTTCCGTGCTGTTGCCTATCGACAGTGAACACAATGCGATCTTTCAATGCATGCCCGCGGATTTTTCCCGCGGGCTGAGTCGGGTCGGTGTGCGACGTATTCTTCTGACGGCTTCGGGCGGTCCTTTCCGTCAGACGCCTCTGGAAGAGCTTGAGCATGTTTCCCCCGAACAGGCCTGTGCCCATCCGAACTGGTCCATGGGGCGCAAGATCTCCGTGGACTCGGCAAGCATGATGAACAAGGGGCTGGAACTGATCGAGGCCTGCTGGCTATTTGATGCCAGGCCTTCCCAGGTCGAAGTGGTGGTGCACCCGCAAAGCGTGATCCACTCGCTGGTGGATTACGTCGACGGTTCGGTCCTGGCGCAGTTGGGTAATCCGGATATGCGCACCCCGATCGCCAATGCCCTGGCCTGGCCGGAGCGCATTGATTCCGGTGTAGCGCCGTTGGATCTGTTCGCCATTGCTCGCCTGGATTTCCAGGCACCCGACGAGCAGCGGTTCCCTTGTCTGCGCCTGGCGCGGCAAGCTGCCGAGGCGGGTAACAGCGCCCCGGCCATGCTGAATGCGGCCAATGAGGTGGCGGTATCGGCGTTTCTCGAGCGGCGCATCCGCTACCCGGAGATCGCGAGTATCATCGATGAGGTTTTAACCCGTGAGCCTGTGGTCGCAGTCAATGAACTCGACGCAGTGTTTGCGGCAGACGCCAGGGCTCGAGTCCTGGCGCAACAATGGTTGCAGCGTAACGGGCGATAGGGTTCGCGACCGGGGCGAGTGGCGGCGAATAGGATTGCGGAGAAAGTAGATGAGCGCGCTCTATATGATTGTCGGCACCCTGGTGGCCCTGGGTGTGCTGGTCACCTTCCATGAATTCGGTCACTTCTGGGTCGCACGTCGCTGTGGCGTCAAGGTTCTGCGCTTCTCCGTGGGCTTTGGCATGCCCTTGCTGCGCTGGCATGATCGGCGCGGCACCGAGTTCGTCATCGCCGCTATCCCGCTGGGCGGCTACGTGAAGATGCTGGATGAGCGTGAAGGCGAGGTAGCTGCCGAGGAGCTCGATCAGTCCTTCAACCGCAAGTCGGTTCGCCAGCGTATCGCGATTGTCGCTGCCGGTCCGATTGCCAACTTCCTCCTCGCACTGGTGTTTTTCTGGGCCCTGGCGATACTGGGCAGCCAGCAGGTGCGGCCGGTCATCGGTGATGTAGAGGCTGGCAGTATTGCTGCCAAGGCCGGGCTCAGTGCTGGTCAGGAAATCGTCGCCATCGACGGCGAGCCGACTACCGGCTGGGCGGCCGTGAACCTGCAACTGGTGCGGCGCCTGGGTGAAAGCGGTGCGCTGCAGGTGCTGGTGCGTGAACAGGGCGCCACTGTGGATTCGCCACGTCAGCTGGAATTGGATAAATGGTTGAAAGGGGCTGATGAGCCGGATCCGATTCGCTCCCTGGGCATTCGTCCGTGGCGTCCGGCCCTGCCGCCGGTGCTGGCTGAACTTGACCCCAAGGGCCCGGCCCAGGCCGCTGGCCTGAAGACCGGCGATCGTCTGTTGGCCCTTGATGGTCAGCCCCTCAATGACTGGCAGCAAGTGGTGGATTGGGTCCGTGTGCACCCTGATACGAAAATTGTGCTGCATGTCGAGCGCGATGATGCTCAAATCGACGTCCCCGTGACCTTGGCCAGCCGCGGCGAAAGCAAAGCGCCAAATGGCTACCTGGGGGCCGGGGTGAAAGCGGTGGATTGGCCGCCGCAGATGCTTCGCGAGGTCAGCTACGGGCCCTTGGAGGCGATTGGTGAAGGGGCCCGACGGACCTGGACCATGAGCGTTCTGACCCTCGAATCGCTGAAGAAAATGTTGTTCGGCGAGCTCTCGGTAAAAAACTTGAGTGGACCGATAACCATTGCTAAAGTGGCGGGCGCTTCTGCCCAGTCGGGCATTGCTGATTTCTTGAATTTCCTTGCTTATCTGAGTATTAGCCTGGGTGTTCTGAATTTGTTGCCCATCCCGGTACTGGATGGGGGGCATTTGCTGTTTTATCTGATCGAGTGGGCGCGTGGTCGTCCCTTGTCGGATCGGGTGCAAGGTTGGGGGATACAGATCGGTATCAGCTTGGTGGTCGGAGTCATGTTGCTTGCTCTGGTCAACGATCTGGGTCGTCTGTAACGCTTCGCTGAATTGCGAATCTGCCGCATTTTGCGGCAGTTTGTTTATTGCCAGTTGGAATAAGAAAGGACTTCATGAAACGTCTGCTGCTAACTGCGGTTCTCACCGTATTGATGATCGCCGAAGTTCACGCCGAGTCCTTCACTATCTCCGATATCCGCGTCAACGGCCTCCAGCGCGTTTCCGCGGGTAGCGTCTTTGGTGCCTTGCCGTTGAACGTCGGCGAGCAGGCGGACGACCGTCGCCTGGTGGAATCCACTCGTGCGCTGTTCAAAACCGGTTTCTTTCAAGACATCCAGCTGGGCCGCGATGGCAACGTCCTGGTCATCACGGTAGTCGAACGTCCGTCGGTTGCCAGTATCGAGATCGAAGGCAACAAGGCGATCTCTACTGAAGACCTGATGAAAGGGCTCAAGCAGTCCGGTCTGGCGGAAGGTGAAATCTTCCAGCGCGCGACCCTCGAAGGCGTGCGCAACGAGCTGCAGCGTCAATATGTCGCTCAGGGTCGTTACTCGGCCAGCGTTGAAACCGAAGTCGTGCCGCAGCCACGTAACCGGGTTGGCCTGAAGGTCAAGATCAACGAAGGCACAGTCGCAGCCATCCAGCACATCAACGTGGTAGGCAACACCGTCTTCCCTGATGAAGACCTGATCGGCCTGTTCGAACTCAAGACCACCAACTGGCTGTCGTTCTTCAAGAACGACGACAAGTACGCCCGTGAAAAACTCTCCGGTGACCTGGAGCGCCTGCGTTCCTACTACCTGGACCGCGGCTATATCAACATGGATATCGCCTCGACCCAGGTGTCCATCACCCCGGACAAGAAGCATGTCTACATCACCGTCAACGTCAACGAAGGCGAGAAGTACAGCGTTCGTGACGTGAAGCTCAGCGGTGACCTGAAAGTCCCTGAAGACCAGGTCAAGGCGCTGCTGCTGGTGGAGAAGGGCCAGGTGTTCTCGCGCAAGCTGATGACCACCACTTCCGAACTCATCACTCGCCGCCTGGGCAACGAGGGTTATACCTTCGCCAACGTCAACGGCGTGCCTCAGCCTCACGATGAAGACCACACCGTGGACATCACTTTTGTGGTGGACCCGGGCAAGCGTGCCTACGTCAACCGTATCAACTTCCGTGGCAACACCAAGTCCGAGGACGAAGTGCTGCGTCGCGAGATGCGCCAGATGGAAGGCGGCTGGGCTTCGACCTACCTGATCGATCAATCCAAGACCCGTCTTGAGCGCCTGGGCTTCTTCAAGGAAGTCAACGTCGAGACTCCGGCCGTGCCGGGTGTGGATGACCAGGTAGACGTGAACTACGCAGTTGAAGAACAAGCATCCGGTTCGATCACCGCCAGCGTCGGCTTTGCCCAGAGCGCGGGCCTGATCCTCGGTGGTTCGATCACCCAGAACAACTTCCTGGGTACCGGTAACAAGGTCAGCATCGGCCTGACCCGCAGCGAATACCAGAGCCGCTACAACTTCGGCTACGTAGACCCCTACTGGACCGCCGATGGCGTGAGCCTGGGCTACAACGCCTTCTATCGCACCACTGACTACAAAGACCTCGACGTCGACGTGGCCAGCTATGCGGTGGACAGCCTGGGTGCCGGCGTCAGCGTGGGCTACCCGATCAGCGAGACTTCGCGTCTGACCTTCGGTCTGACCGCGCAGCAGGACAAGATCAAGACCGGCCTGTACACCGTCGACGAAATCTTCGACTTCGTGAACAAGCAGGGCGACAGCTACCTGAACTTCAAGGCCTCGGCCGGCTGGTCCGAGTCGACCCTGAACAAAGGCGTATTGGCTACCCGCGGCCACTCGCAAAGCCTGGTGCTGGAAACCACTACCCCGGGCAGCGACCTGTCGTTCTTCAAGCTCGACTACCGTGGCCAGTTGTTCACGCCGTTGAGTGAGAATTACACCATGCGCTTCCATACCGAGCTGGGTTATGGCGACGGCTTCGGTGATACCAAGGGCTTGCCGTTCTACGAGAACTACTATGCTGGTGGCTTCAACTCGGTACGTGGCTTCAAGGACAGCACTCTGGGCCCACGCAGTACTCCTAGTCGTGGTGTTGGTGTAACCGGTAACGTCGGTACGGCTGCCGACCCGGACCAGGATCCACTGCCATTCGGCGGTAACGTATTGATCCAGGGTGGTGCCGAGTTGCTGTTCCCGTTGCCCTTCGTCAAGGATCAGCGCTCGCTGCGTACCTCCTTGTTCTGGGATGTGGGTAACGTCTTCAACTCTCGCTGTGAAAGCACGTCCAACACCATTGCGGCGTCGAACGTGAAAACGCAGTGCAACGATATCAGCTTGAGCAATCTGGCCAGTTCGGTTGGTGTCGGTGTGACTTGGGTCACCGCTCTGGGTCCATTGAGCTTCGCCCTGGCGATGCCGATCAAGAAACCGGATGACGCTGAAACCCAGGTGTTCCAATTCTCTCTCGGTCAGACTTTCTAACAGCCTGATCCAAGATAACGACAATGGATTTTGTAGGAGTGCATCGTGCGTAAGTTGACTCAATTGGTTCTCCTGGCCACCGTTCTGGTCGCGAGCCCGGCATTTGCCGAAATGAAAATCGCCGTCCTGAACTACCAGATGGCCCTGCTGGAATCTGACGCAGCCAAGAAGTACGCCGTGGATGCCGAGAAAAAGTTCGGCCCGCAGTTGACCAAGCTGAAGACTCTGGAAAGCAGCGCCAAAGGCATCCAGGACCGTCTGGTGGCCGGTGGCGACAAGATGCAGCAGGGCGAGCGTGAACGCCTGGAACTCGAGTTCAAGCAAAAGGCCCGTGACTTCCAGTTCCAGTCCAAGGAGCTGAACGAAGCCAAAGCCGTTGCCGACCGCGAGATGCTCAAGCAGCTGAAGCCGAAGCTGGACAGCGCTGTGGAAGAAGTCATCAAGAAAGGCGGTTTCGACCTGGTCTTCGAGCGTGGCGCAGTGATTGATGTCAAACCTCAGTACGACATCACTCGCCAGGTTATCGAGCGTATGAATCAGCTGAAGTAAGCCATGACCGCGACCATAAAGCTCGGCCAGTTGGCCGAGTTCCTCGGCGCCACCTTGAGTGGCGACGGGGAGAAAGAAATCACTGGGCTAGCCACCTTGCAGGAGGCTGGCCCAGCTCAGTTGAGCTTTTTGGCAAATCCCCAGTACCGCAAGTACCTGGTGGACTGCCAGGCCGGCGCGGTGCTGTTGAAGGCCGCGGATGCCGAAGCCTATGCCGGTGATGCACTGGTAGTGGCCGATCCCTACCTGGCCTATGCGCGCATTTCCCATTTGTTCGATCCCAAGCCAAAGGCACAGGCAGGTGTTCATCCTTCTGCGGTGATTGCCGCTGATGCGCAGGTAGATCCTGCGGCCAGCATTGGCCCCTTTGCCGTGATCGAGAGCGGTGCGCGGATTGCTGCAGGTGTGACCATCGGCGCTCACTGCTTTATCGGTGCCCGCTGCGAAATCGGCGAAGGTGGCTGGTTGGCACCACGGGTGACCCTGTACCACGACGTGCGTATCGGCAAGGGTGTGGTCATTCAGTCAGGTGCTGTGCTGGGTGGTGAAGGCTTTGGTTTTGCCAATGAAAAAGGCGTCTGGCAGAAAATCGCCCAGATTGGCGGCGTGACCATCGGTGACGATGTGGAAATCGGCGTCAACACGGCGATCGACCGCGGTGCCCTGGCCGATACCGTCATTGGCAATGGCGTGAAGCTGGACAACCAGATCCAGATCGCCCACAACGTCCAGGTCGGTGATCACACCGCCATGGCTGCTTGTGTAGGGATCTCCGGCAGTACCAAGATCGGCAAGCACTGTATGCTCGCCGGTGGCGTGGGCCTGGTTGGGCATATCGATATTTGCGACAACGTATTCCTCACCGGGATGACCATGGTGACCCACTCGATTACCGAGCCGGGCGCCTACTCTTCCGGTACGGCCATGCAGCCTGCTGCCGAGTGGCGCAAGAGCGCGGCACGCATCCGCCAGCTGGATGACCTTGCTCGACGCTTGCGTCAGTTGGAAAAGCGCGTTGGGGACGTGACCCCCGGCGGCAATGCTTCATCTGATGGCTGATACCATTTCCATATCAAGTGTGCACAGCCGCTAGACTGCCTCCTTGATTTGCTAGAGGAGCGTGCGTTAGTCGCGCGCTCCCACTCTTTACTACAGGCTTCCCCCCGAAATGATGGACATCAACGAGATTCGCGAATACTTGCCTCACCGTTACCCTTTCCTGTTGGTGGATCGGGTAGTGGACCTGGATGTTGAAGGCAAGTGCATTCGTGCCTACAAGAATGTCAGCATCAATGAACCGTTCTTCAATGGTCACTTCCCTGCGCACCCGATCATGCCGGGCGTGCTGATCATCGAGGCCATGGCTCAGGCTGCGGGCATTCTCGGTTTCAAGATGCTCGACGTGAAGCCCGCCGACGGCACCCTCTATTACTTCGTCGGTTCCGACAAGCTGCGCTTCCGCCAGCCGGTGCTGCCGGGCGACCAGTTGATCCTTGAAGCCAAGTTCATCAGCTGCAAGCGCCAGATCTGGAAGTTCGAATGCCAGGCTTCGGTCGACGGCAAGCCGGTGTGCTCTGCCGAGATCATCTGTGCGGAACGCAAACTATGAGTTTGATTGACCCTCGCGCAATCATCGATCCGACGGCCGTCTTGGCCGACGACGTTGAGGTTGGCCCGTGGTCGATCATCGGCGCTGGTGTGGAAATCGGCGAGGGTACAGTGATCGGGCCCCATGTGATTCTCAAGGGCCCTACCCGGATCGGTAAGCACAACCGCATCTACCAGTTTTCGTCGGTAGGTGAGGACACGCCTGATCTGAAATACAAGGGCGAGGAAACCCGCCTGGTGATCGGTGACCACAACGTGATCCGCGAAGGCGTGACCATTCACCGTGGCACTGTGCAGGATCGTTCCGAAACCACTCTGGGTGATCACAACCTGGTCATGGCCTATGCCCACATCGGCCATGACAGCGTTATCGGCAACCACTGCATCCTGGTCAACAACACCGCCTTGGCCGGCCATGTGCATGTGGATGACTGGGCGATTCTCTCCGGTTTCACCCTGGTGCATCAGTATTGCCATATCGGCGCCCACAGCTTTTCCGGCATGGGCACCGCCATCGGCAAGGACGTGCCGGCATTCGTCACCGTATTCGGCAACCCCGCCGAAGCCCGCAGCATGAACTTCGAAGGCATGCGCCGTCGCGGCTTCAGCGAAGATGCGATCCACGCGCTGCGTCGTGCCTACAAGACGGTCTATCGCCAGGGGCTGACGGTTGATCAGGCCTTGGCTGAGCTGGCCGAGCCGGCTGCACAGTTCCCTGAAGTCGCGGTATTTCGTGACTCGATCCAGTCCTCGACTCGCGGCATCACCCGTTAATCATGAGCACTCTGCGTATTGCGCTGGTGGCTGGCGAAGCCTCCGGCGACATTCTCGGCGCCGGTTTGATGCGAGCTCTCAAGGCTCAGCACCCGGCCGTCGAATTCATAGGGGTCGGTGGTCCGCTGATGGAGGCCGAAGGCCTTGTTTCCTACTTCCCCATGGAGCGCCTGGCGGTCATGGGGCTGGTAGAGGTGCTTGGGCGCCTGCGTGAGCTTCTGGCTCGACGCAAGAAGCTGATCCAGACCCTGATTGCTGAAAAGCCGGATGTGTTTATCGGTATCGATGCCCCGGATTTCACCCTGAATATCGAACTCAAGTTGCGTCAGGCCGGGATCAAGACCGTGCACTACGTCAGCCCTTCGGTCTGGGCCTGGCGGCAGAAGCGGGTGCTGAAGATCCGCGAAGGCTGCGACCTGATGCTGACCCTGTTCCCCTTCGAAGCGCGCTTCTATGAAGAGAAGGGGGTACCGGTGAAGTTCGTCGGTCACTCTCTGGCCGATGCCATTCCGCTGCAGGCCGACCGAGCCGCTGCACGCGCGGAGCTGGGGTTGCCAGAAGGGCCGTTGGTGGCCTTGATGCCCGGTAGTCGCGGTGGCGAAGTAGGGCGCCTGGGCGCCTTGTTCCTCGATGCCGCTCAGCGCCTGCGGGCCATGCGCCCCGGTGTGCGTTTCATCATGCCTTGCGCGAGCCCGGAGCGGCGGGTCCAGCTGGAGCAGTTGCTGGCCAATCGTGATCTGCCACTGACGTTGCTCGATGGCCAGTCCCACAAGGCCCTGGCTGCCTGCGATGCGGTGTTGATCGCCTCCGGTACCGCAACCCTGGAAGCCTTGCTCTACAAGCGCCCGATGGTCGTGGCTTATCGCCTGGCGCCGCTGACCTTCTGGATTCTCAAGCGCATGGTCAAGAGCCCGTACATTTCCCTGCCGAACCTGCTGGCCCAGCGCCTCCTGGTGCCTGAGCTGCTGCAGGACGATGCCACGGCCGATGCTCTGGCCCAGACTTTGTCGCCGCTGATAGAAGGTGGTGAAGAGCAGACTCGCGGCTTTGACGAGATCCACCGAACCTTGCGTCGCGACGCATCCAACCAGGCCGCGCAAGCGGTGCTTGGGCTGATCGGTAAATGACTGTGAGTAACCCGAAAATGCAAATGGGCCTGGATTTCACCCTGGTGGCGGACGCCGAGGACCTGGTGGCCGGGGTCGATGAGGTCGGCCGTGGCCCTTTGTGTGGTGCAGTGGTCACCGCGGCAGTGATTCTCGACCCGCAGCGGCCGATTCTCGGCCTCAACGACTCGAAGAAGCTCACCGAAGCCCGGCGCGAGAAGCTGTTCGACGAAATCTGCGAGAAAGCCCTGAGCTGGTGCATCGCCCGGGCTGAGGTCGAGGAAATCGACGAGCTGAATATCCTCCATGCCACCATGTTGGCCATGCAGCGCGCGGTGGAGGGGCTGAGTGTGACCCCGAAGCTGGCGATGATCGATGGCAACCGTTGCCCGAAGCTGGCGATGCCGGCTGAAGCGGTGGTCAAGGGCGATAGCAAGGTTCCGGCGATTGCCGCGGCATCGATCCTGGCCAAGGTCAGCCGTGACCGAGAAATGGCCGCTTTCGAGCTGATCTATCCGGGATATGGCATCGGTGGCCACAAGGGCTACCCGACCCCGGTGCATCTGGAAGCCCTGGCCCGCCTGGGGCCGACACCGATTCACCGGCGCTCTTTCGCTCCGGTGCGGCAAGCCTACGAAGCCCGCGAGGCGCTGGGCGAGATTCAGTCCTGAGGCTGATGTTTTAGTCGAGGCCCGGTACAATCCGGGCCTTGTTGTTTTCGCGCTTATTACAGGATCACTATGCCGGCTTCATTCGTTCACCTGCGCCTGCACACTGAATATTCCCTGGTCGACGGTCTGGTGCGGATCAAGCCGCTGGTCAAGGCGCTGGCCGGCATGGGCATGCCGGCGGTGGCGGTCACCGACCAGAACAACATGTGTTCCCTGGTCAAGTTCTATAAAACAAGCATGGGTGCGGGGATCAAGCCTATCTGCGGCGCCGACCTGTGGCTGTCGAACAAGGACCCGGATAACCCTCTGAGCCGCATCAGCCTGCTGGTGATGAACGCCGTGGGTTATCGCAACCTGACCGAGCTGATTTCCCGCGGCTTCATCGATGGCCAGCGCAACGGCCAGATCATCATCGAGCGGGAGTGGGTGGCGGAGGCCGCGGAAGGCTTGATCATGCTCTCGGCGGCCAAGGAGGGCGAGATCGGCATGGCCCTGATCGCCGGCGATCTCGAGGTTGCCGAGACCCTGGCCCGGGAGTGGATGGCCGTATTCCCCGAGCGCTTCTACCTGGAAGTGCAGCGTACCAACCGCCCCAACGACGAAGAGCAATTGCACGCTGCGGTGGCCCTGGCCGACAAGATCGGCGCGCCGCTGGTGGCTACCAACGACGTGCGTTTCATCAAGCAGGAAGACTTCGAAGCCCACGAAACCCGGGTTTGCATCGGTGAAGGCCGGGCCCTGGACGATCCGCGCCGCTCAAAGAACTACAGCGACCAGCAGTACCTGAAAAGCGCCGAGGAAATGGCCGAGCTGTTCAGTGACCTGCCCGAGGCGCTGGAAAACACTGTCGAGATCGCCAAGCGCTGCAACATCGAGGTCAAGCTGGGCAAGCACTTCTTGCCTGACTACCCGATTCCCGATGGCATGACCATCGATGAGTATTTTCGCAAGGTTTCCTTCGACGGCCTGGAAGAGCGCCTCAGCGTGCTGCTGCCCAAGGACACCACCGAGGACTACGAGGCCAAGCGTCAGGTCTATGTCGACCGGTTGAATTTCGAACTGGATATCATCATCCAGATGGGTTTCCCGGGTTACTTCCTGATCGTTATGGACTTTATCCAGTGGGCCAAGAGCAACGGCGTACCGGTTGGCCCGGGCCGGGGGTCCGGTGCCGGCTCCCTGGTGGCCTATGTGCAGAAGATCACTGACCTCGATCCGCTGGAATACGACCTGCTGTTCGAACGTTTCCTTAACCCGGAACGGGTCTCCATGCCCGACTTCGACGTCGACTTCTGCATGGACGGTCGCGACCGGGTGATCGACTACGTGGCCGAGAAATACGGCCGCAACGCGGTGAGCCAGATCATCACCTTCGGTTCCATGGCGGCCAAGGCGGTGGTGCGTGACGTGGCGCGGGTGCAGGGCAAGTCTTACGGCCTGGCCGACCGTCTGTCGAAGATGATCCCCTTCGAAGTCGGCATGACCCTGGAAAAAGCCTACGAGCAAGAGGAGATCCTGCGGGACTTCATCAAGGTCGATGAAGAGGCGGCGGAAATCTGGGAGATGGCGCGCAAGCTCGAGGGCGTGGTGCGTAACGTCGGTAAACACGCCGGTGGCGTGGTGATCGCGCCCACCAAGCTCACCGACTTCTCGCCGATCTACTGCGACGAAGAAGGCGGCGGCCTGGTGACCCAGTTCGACAAGGATGACGTCGAGGCTGCTGGCCTGGTGAAGTTCGACTTCCTCGGTCTGCGGACCCTGACCATCATCGACTGGGCACTGAAAACCATTAACCGCGACCGCGCCAAGGTCGGCGAGGAACCGCTGGATATCGCCTTTATCCCGCTGGACGACAAGCCGACCTACAGCCTGTTGCAGAAAGCTGAAACCACCGCGGTGTTCCAGCTTGAATCCCGGGGCATGAAGGAGCTGATCAAGAAGCTCAAGCCCGACTGCCTGGAAGACCTGATCGCACTGGTGGCCCTGTTCCGTCCGGGGCCGCTGCAATCGGGCATGGTGGATGACTTCATCAACCGCAAGCACGGCCGCGCCGAGCTGGCCTACCCGCACCCGGACTATCAGTACGACGGCCTGCAGCCGGTATTGGCGCCGACCTACGGCATCATCCTGTACCAGGAACAGGTGATGCAGATCGCCCAGGTCATGGCCGGCTACACCCTGGGCGGTGCGGACATGCTGCGTCGAGCCATGGGTAAGAAAAAGCCCGAGGAGATGGCCAAGCAGCGGGGCGGCTTCATTGAAGGTTGCGCCAGCAACAACATCGATGCAGACCTGGCGGGCAACATCTTCGACCTGGTGGAAAAGTTCGCCGGCTACGGCTTCAACAAATCCCACTCCGCCGCCTACGGCCTGGTGTCGTACCAGACCGCCTGGCTCAAGGCGCATTACCCGGCGCCGTTCATGGCGGCGGTACTCTCCGCGGATATGCACAACACCGACAAGGTCGTGACCTTGATCGAGGAAGTGCGGATCATGAAGTTGCGCCTTGACGCGCCGGACGTGAACACCTCCGAGTTCAAGTTCACGGTGAACGACGAAGGTCGCATCGTCTACGGCCTGGGGGCGATCAAGGGCGTCGGCGAGGGGCCGGTGGAAGCCATCACCGAAGCCCGCGAGGAAGGCCCTTTCAAGGATCTGTTCGATTTCTGCGCCAGGGTCGACCTCAAGCGCATCAACAAGCGGACCCTGGACGGCTTGATTCGAAGCGGCGCCCTGGACCGCCTGGGGCCGCACTTCTTCGATGAGCCCAAGGCCTACCAGGCCAATATCGACCAGAACCGCGCGGTGCTGCTGGCGGCCATGGAAGAAGCGATCAAGGCCGCGGAGCAGACCGCCCGTACCCACGACAGTGGCCACGCCGACCTGTTCGGCGGGGTCTTCGTCGATGAGGATGCAGATGTCTACGCCAACCATCGCAAGGCCAAGGAACTGACCCTCAAGGAACGCCTGAAAGGCGAGAAAGATACCCTGGGGCTGTACCTGACCGGACACCCGATCGACGAATACGAAGGCGAGATCCGTCGTTTCGCCCGCCAGCGCATCATCGACCTGAAGCCGGCCCGGGATACCCAGACCGTGGCCGGCATGATCATCGCCCTGCGGGTGATGAAGAACAAAAAGGGCGACAAGATGGGCTTCATCACCCTCGACGACCGCTCGGGGCGGATCGAGGCCTCGCTGTTTGCCGACGCGTTCCATTCGGCGCAGTCGCTGCTGCAGACCGACGCCATGGTGGTGGTGGAGGGCGAGGTCAGCAACGACGACTTCTCCGGCGGCCTGCGCCTGCGGGTCAAGCGGGTGATGAGCATGGAGGATGCGCGGACCAACCTGGCGGAAAGCCTGCGCCTGAAGATCCACAGCGATGCCCTGAAGGGCGATCAGCTACGCTGGCTGGGTGATCTGTTCAAGCGCCATCGCGGCGCATGCCCGATCACCATGGAGTACACCCGGGATGACGCCAAGGCCCTGCTGCAGTTTGGCGAGAACTGGCGGATCGATCCGGCGGACAGCTTGATTCAAGCCCTGCGTGACCAGTTCGGGCGAGACAACGTCTTCCTCCAATACCGTTGACGGTGAGGTGCCATCATTGCGCCTCATCGCCACTTGAATTTTTAATCTCGACCTCAACGCGTCCGTCCCTTAAGGTAGGGCGCGAATAGACAACCGGCCGGCCCAAGCTCCCTTGGACGTCGAGCCCAGACGGACGCCTATGAACCCGAATTTTCTTGATTTCGAACAGCCGATCGCCGACCTGCAAGCCAAGATCGAAGAGTTGCGCTTGGTCGGTAATGACAATTCGCTGAATATCGGCGATGAGATTTCCCGCCTGCAGGACAAGAGCAACACCCTGACCGAGGACATCTTCGGCAAGCTCACCAGCTGGCAGATCGCACGTCTGGCGCGGCACCCGCGTCGCCCGTACACCCTGGACTACATCCAGCACATCTTCACCGAGTTCGACGAGCTGCATGGCGATCGCCACTTCTCTGACGACGCCGCCATCGTAGGCGGCGTTGCTCGCCTGGACGAGCAGCCGGTGATGATCATCGGGCACCAGAAAGGCCGTGAAGTACGCGAAAAGGTCCGCCGCAACTTCGGCATGCCGCGTCCGGAAGGCTACCGCAAGGCCTGCCGCCTGATGGAGATGGCCGAGCGCTTCAAGATGCCGATCCTGACCTTCATCGACACACCCGGCGCCTATCCGGGCATCGATGCTGAAGAGCGCAACCAGAGCGAGGCCATTGCCTGGAACCTGCGGGTCATGGCGCGCCTGAAGACCCCGATCATCGCCACCGTGATTGGTGAGGGTGGTTCCGGCGGTGCCTTGGCCATCGGTGTCTGTGACCAGTTGAACATGCTGCAGTACTCCACCTACGCGGTGATCTCGCCGGAAGGCTGTGCCTCGATCCTGTGGAAAACCTCGGAAAAGGCTGCCGATGCCGCCGAAGCCATGGGCATTACCGCCGAGCGCCTCAAAGGCCTGGGGATTGTCGACAAGGTCATCGGCGAGCCATTGGGCGGTGCCCATCGGGATCCGGCTGCCGCAGCGGCCTCGATCCGTGCCGAGCTCAGCACGCAGCTGGCCATGCTCAAGGAAATGGACAACGACACCTTGCTGGCCCGTCGCTATGACCGCCTGATGAGCTACGGTCTCTGATCGAGCACTGCCTCCCCTTGTAGGGGCACGCTCGTTCGCGACCCAGGCGCCGCCATCGATTCGATGGCGGCGTTGTTGCTTATGCGGGCAAGCAGTACGCCACCCGGCCGCTCCTACAGGTCTTGAACACGTCATGAACGCTCTCTCCGCCAATTTACTGCACAGCCTCGCGCCCTGGCGCGACTCCAGGAGTTGGCGCGTGGCTTTCTCCGGTGGCCTGGATTCCACCGTCCTGTTGCATCTGCTCGCCGATCTGGCGCAGCACCATCGTCTTCCTCCACTTTCGGCTGTGCATATCCATCATGGACTTCAGGCTGCGGCCGACGCCTGGCCGGAGCATTGTCAGGCCTTCTGTGATGCGCTGGGGGTGCCGCTGCAGGTGCTTCGCGTCCAGGTGCCAGCGGGTGCCAGCCTGGAGCGCGCCGCCCGCGAGGCACGCTATGGCGCTTTCGCACGGCTCACGGCGAGCACTGAAGTGCTGCTGACGGCGCAGCATCGTGACGACCAGGCGGAAACGCTGCTGTTCCGCCTGCTGCGCGGTGCCGGAGTCAGGGGCTTGTCGGCAATGCCGTCAGCGCGGCCGTTGGGTGACGGGCACCTGCTGCGACCCTTGCTTGATGTGTCACGTGCCGAACTGCAGTGCTACGCCGCGGAGCATCAGTTGAGCTGGGTCGAGGACCCAACCAACGCCGATCATCAGTATTCGCGCAATTACCTGCGCCACCAGGTCATGCCGGCGATTACCGCGCGCTGGCCCCAGGCGGCACTCAGCATGAGCCGCAGTGCCGCGCACTTGAATGAAGCCCAGGGCCTGCTCGATGAGCTGGCGATCATGGACCTGGATGCAGCCCGCGGTGCTAGCGTCTGGCCCTGGCTGGATCTGCCCTCACTGGCCCTGGCACCTTTGCAGTCTTTGTCGGGCGCGCGCCAACGCAATGCCTTGAGCCATTGGTTGAGCCGGTTTGGCCGCCTGCCGGATACCGATCACTGGCGCGGCTGGGACAGCCTGCGAGATGCGGGTGCCGCAGGGCGACCGGTGTGGCGTTTGGCCGATGGCGAGTTGCATCGTGCGGCAGGGCGAGTCTGGTGGCTGTCCGGCATCTGGCTGCAGCCGGTCGACGGACGGTTGCAGTGGCTCGATCCGCAAAAGCCCTTGCTTCTGCCGGGCAACGGTCAGGTGTCGTTCCCTGGGCCAGTGCCGACCGGATCGCTGCATATCCGCTATCGCCAGGGGGGCGAGATCATGCACCTGGCCGGCCGCGGCCATCGGGACTTGAAGCGTTTGCTCAATGAAAGCGGGTTGCCGGGTTTCGTCCGTGGCAGATTGCCGCTGCTGTATCAGGACGACCGCTTGCTCGCGGTGGCGAACCTGCCGGCACTTGCGACAAACCCCCAGGGTGGCTGGCCATTGCAATGGCTGCCACCAACCAGCGATCAAGGTTTGAGCTGAAAGGGGCTTTCCGGTAGACTACGCTCCCTTCTTGATACAACTTCTGTGGATTCGCCTGAATTGCAGGAGTTGCCGATTACCAAGCAGTCTTTGCTGGGCGATTCCAAAAAATGTGTAGCGAGCAACCTACCGGTGTTTTTGCATCCGGTCTGTCACCACGCGGCGGTTTTTTTGAAAGGTGCACTGTGATTAATGCAGGTGATCGGGGGCTTCGGCCTTCCTTCGCTTTCCCCGGCGGCACTGACCGCTTTAACGCAGACTTCTAGGGTTTTTCATGACGCGCTACATATTCGTCACGGGCGGTGTTGTTTCTTCATTGGGGAAAGGCATTGCCTCGGCTTCATTGGCGGCCATCCTGGAGGCGCGGGGGCTTAAGGTCACCATGCTCAAGCTGGACCCGTACATCAACGTCGACCCGGGCACCATGAGCCCGTTCCAGCACGGTGAAGTGTTCGTCACCCACGACGGCGCCGAGACCGACCTGGACCTGGGCCACTACGAGCGGTTCATCCGCACGACCATGACCCAGAACAACAACTTCACCACCGGCCGCGTGTACGAGCACGTGCTGCGCAAGGAGCGCCGTGGTGATTATCTGGGTGCCACCATCCAGGTGATTCCGCACATCACCGACGAGATCAAGCGTCGCATCATCAAGGGCGCCGGCGATGCCGACGTGGCCCTGGTGGAAATTGGCGGTACCGTGGGTGACATCGAGTCGCAACCGTTCCTCGAAGCCATCCGTCAACTGCGTGTGGAAGTCGGTTCCAAGCGCGCGATGCTGATGCACCTGACGCTGGTTCCGTACATCGCCACCGCTGGCGAGACCAAGACCAAGCCGACCCAGCACTCGGTAAAAGAGCTGCGTTCGATCGGCTTGCAACCGGACGTGCTGATCTGCCGCTCCGACCATCCGGTGGATGTGTCGTCGCGCCGCAAGATCGCGCTGTTCACCAACGTTGAAGAGCGTGCGGTGATCTCCCTGGAAGACGTCGACACCATCTACAAGATCCCGGCCGTGCTGCACGCCCAGGGCCTGGACGATTTCGTCGTCGAGCGTTTCGGCCTGCAGTGCAACGGTGCTGACCTGTCCGAGTGGGAAAAAGTGGTGGACGCCAAGCTCAACCCAGAGCACGAAGTCACCATCGCCATGGTCGGCAAGTACATGGAACTGCTGGACGCCTACAAGTCGCTGATCGAAGCGATGAGTCATGCCGGCATTACCAACCGTACCAAGGTCAACCTGCGCTACATCGATTCCGAAGACATCGAGAACCAGGGCACCGCGCTGCTGGAAGGCGTCGACGCGATCCTGGTTCCAGGCGGTTTCGGCCTGCGTGGTGTGGAAGGCAAGATCACCGCGGTGCAATACGCTCGCGAGAACAAGGTGCCGTACCTGGGTATCTGCCTGGGCATGCAAGTGGCGGTCATCGAGTTCGCCCGTAATGTCATGGGCTGGAAAGACGCCAACTCCACCGAGTTCGATCGCACCAGCGGCCATCCGGTCGTCGGCCTGATCACCGAGTGGGAAGACGCCACCGGTGCCGTTGAAGTACGTACCGAAGCTTCCGACCTGGGCGGCACCATGCGTCTGGGCGCTCAGGAATGCTTGCTGGAAGCGGGCTCCAAGGTCCACGACTGCTACGCCAAGGACGTGATCATCGAGCGTCACCGTCACCGCTACGAAGTGAACAACAAGCTGCTGCCGCAACTGATCGAAGCTGGCCTGAAGATCTCCGGTCGCTCGGGTGACGGCGCGCTGGTTGAAGTGGTCGAGGCCCAGGATCATCCATGGTTCGTCGCTTGCCAGTTCCACCCCGAGTTCACCTCGACTCCCCGTGACGGCCACCCACTGTTCAGCGGTTTCGTCAAAGCAGCATTGGCTCAACACCAGAAGAAGGCGTGACCCTGATGGCGCAGAAGATCATCCGCGTAGGCAACATCGAGATCGCCAACGACAAGCCGATGGTGCTGTTCGGCGGCATGAACGTGCTGGAAAGCCGCGACATGGCGATGCAGGTCTGTGAAGAATACGTGCGGGTCACCGAGAAGCTCGGTATCCCCTACGTGTTCAAGGCCAGTTTCGACAAGGCCAACCGTTCGTCGGTGACCTCCTACCGTGGCCCGGGCCTGGAAGAAGGCATGCGGATTTTCGAAGACGTGAAGCAGGCCTTTGGCGTGCCGATCATCACCGACGTCCACGAGCCGGCCCAGGCTGCCGTGGTCGCCGAAGTCTGCGACATCATCCAGCTGCCGGCCTTCCTTTCGCGGCAGACCGACCTGGTGGTGGCCATGGCCAAGACCGGCGCGGTGATCAACATCAAGAAAGCCCAGTTCCTCGCACCCCAGGAAATGAAACACATCCTGAGCAAGTGCGAAGAGGCGGGCAACGATCAGTTGATCCTCTGCGAGCGCGGTTCCAGCTTCGGCTACAACAACCTGGTCGTGGACATGCTCGGCTTCGGCATCATGAAGCAGTTCGAATACCCGGTGTTCTTCGATGTGACCCACGCCCTGCAGATGCCGGGTGGTCGCGCCGACTCCGCTGGCGGTCGCCGGGCCCAGGTCACCGACCTGGCCAAGGCCGGCATGAGCCAGTCTCTTGCCGGGCTGTTCCTCGAAGCCCATCCGGATCCGGACAACGCCAAGTGCGACGGTCCTTGCGCCCTGCGCCTGGACAAGCTCGAGCCGTTCCTGGCCCAGCTCAAGGCCCTGGACGAGCTGGTCAAGAGTTTTCCGACGGTAGAAACCGCGTAAAACCGATTTCTCCGGTAAAGTACCGCACGATTATTGCTCAGGCCCCCGGGCCTGAGCCTTATCGTCTGCAAGACTGCCCGCTTTCCCCGCCTTGCCGACGGTAAAAGATTTCCTACAGCTGCGTCGTTTTCGTCAACTTTGGAGTGTTTACAACAATGGCAAAAATCGTCGACATCAAAGGTCGTGAAGTTCTCGACTCCCGTGGCAACCCCACTGTCGAAGCGGACGTGCTTCTCGACAACGGCATCATCGGCAGTGCATGCGCGCCGTCCGGTGCTTCCACCGGCTCGCGCGAAGCGCTGGAGCTGCGTGATGGCGACAAGAGCCGTTACCTGGGCAAGGGCGTGCTCAAGGCGGTAGCCAACATCAACGGTCCGATCCGCGACCTGCTGCTGGGTAAGGACCCGATTGATCAGAAGGCCCTGGATCAGGCCATGATCAAGCTCGACGGTACCGAGAACAAGGCCACCCTGGGCGCCAACGCGATCCTCGCCGTGTCCCTGGCTGCTGCCAAGGCCGCCGCTCAGGACCAGGACCTGCCGCTGTACGCCCACATCGCCAACCTCAATGGCACTCCGGGCGTCTACTCGATGCCGGTACCGATGATGAACATCATCAACGGTGGCGAGCACGCCGATAACAACGTCGACATCCAGGAGTTCATGGTGCAGCCGGTTGGCGCCAAGTCCTTCTCGGAAGGCCTGCGCATGGGCACCGAAATCTTCCATCACCTCAAAGCCGTGCTGAAGGCCCGTGGCCTGAACACCGCGGTGGGTGACGAAGGCGGTTTTGCACCGAACCTGGCTTCCAACGAAGACGCTCTGAAAGTGATCTCCGAAGCCGTGGCCAACGCCGGTTACACCCTGGGTACCGACGTGACCCTGGCCCTGGACTGCGCTGCCAGCGAATTCTATGAAGATGGCAAGTACAACCTGTCCGGCGAAGGCCAGGTGTTCACCGCCGAAGGTTTTGCCGAGTACCTCAAAGGCCTGACCCAGCGCTACCCGATCATCTCCATCGAAGACGGCCTGGACGAGTCCGACTGGGCCGGCTGGAAAATCCTTACCGACAAGATCGGCGAGAAGGTTCAACTGGTCGGCGACGACCTGTTCGTGACCAACACCAAGATCCTGAAAGAAGGCATCGACAAGAAGATCGCCAACTCGATCCTGATCAAGTTCAACCAGATCGGCACCCTGACCGAAACCCTGGAAGCCATCCAGATGGCCAAGGCTGCCGGCTACACTGCGGTGATCTCCCACCGTTCCGGTGAAACCGAAGATTCGACCATCGCCGACCTGGCCGTGGGTACCTCGGCTGGCCAGATCAAGACCGGCTCCCTGTGCCGTTCCGACCGCGTTTCCAAGTACAACCAATTGCTGCGTATCGAAGAGCAATTGAACGGCAAGGCCAAGTACAACGGTCGCGGTGAGTTTCGCGGCTAAGCAGGAGATGGTAAAAAGACACCGGATTGTGTCGGGAAAATCGCTACAGCGAGTTTTTTGCCACTAATCTGATGCCTTAAGAGCACAAGCCTGGGTCTTCCAGGCTTCGTGCTATCAGTAGGTCCGAAGTTGTTGGCATGGCTGTCTTTTTTCACTGGATACCCGATATTCGATGCGCAGTCCCAATTGGTTGTTCCTGGTCTTGCTCTTGCTGCTGGCTGGCTTGCAGTACCGCCTGTGGGTGGGGAACGGCAGCTTGGCCCAGGTTGCTGACCTGACTCAGCAGATTGCCGACCAGCACGCTGAAAACGAGCGTTTGCTGGAACGAAATCGCGTACTCGATGCGGAAGTCATGGAGCTGAAAAAAGGCATGGAGACCGTGGAAGAACGGGCTCGCCATGAGTTGGGTATGGTCAAGGAGGGTGAAACCCTCTACCAGTTGGCCCAATGAGCGACGTATTGCCGGCCTTCTGGGCCGTGATTCCTGCCGCGGGCGTTGGTGCCCGCATGGCCGCGGACCGCCCCAAGCAGTACCTGCAACTGGGTGGACGCACAATTCTTGAACACAGCCTGGGCTGCTTTCTCGACCACCCCGGCCTCAAGGGGCTGGTGGTCAGCCTGGCGGTTGATGATCCTTACTGGCCGGCCCTGGCTTGCGCCCATGATTCGCGGATCCAGCGGGTCGAAGGTGGTGCTGAGCGTTCCGGCTCGGTGCTCAATGCCTTGCTCCATCTGCACGCCCAGGGCGCTGCCGATGACGACTGGGTGCTGGTTCACGATGCCGCCCGGCCCAATCTTTCCCGGGATGACCTGGACAAACTGCTGGGTGAGTTGGTGGATGACCCGGTGGGGGGGCTGCTCGCAGTTCCGGCCCGGGACACCCTGAAACGTGTGGACAAGCACGGCCGAGTGCTGGAAACCGTTGACCGCAGTTTGATCTGGCAAGCCTACACACCGCAGATGTTCCGCCTCGGGGCCCTGCATCGTGCCCTGGCCGACAGCCTGGTGGCCGATGTGGCGATTACCGATGAAGCTTCGGCGATGGAATGGGCCGGCCAGGCGCCGCGCCTGATCGAAGGCCGCTCGGATAACCTCAAGGTCACCCGTCCCGAAGACCTGGAATGGTTGCGCCAGCGCTGGTCCAACCGCCGCTGACTGCTGGCTTGCGCTGCACCTTGTAGCTGCTGGTGCAGGCTGCGAACGACTCGGAAGGAGGCGCCGCTCTTGAGGCCCTGAAGGCCCTGCGGGCCTTGTCACAGCCTGCGGCAGCAGCTACAGGTCGCGGTACTCCGGGCGCTGCGCCAGCCCTTGTTTCAGATAATCCACCAGCTTGCGCACTTTCGGTGACAGGTGCCGTTGCTGCGGGTACAGCGCCCAGACTGCGGTGTTGGGCGGTTGGTGAGCTTCCAGCAAGGAAATCAGCGTACCGTTCTGCAGGTGCTCCAGGACGTAGTAGTCCGGCAACTGGCACAGCCCTACCCCTTGCAAGGCCGCATCCAGCACCGCCTGTCCGCTGTTGCAGCGCCAATTACCCTGCACCCGTTGCGAAAATTCGCGCCCATCCAGTTCCAATTGCCAGATATCCGAGCTGCCGATCAGGCAGTTGTGCCGGCTCAACTCTGAGAGGCTGTGTGGGCGTCCATAACGTTCCAGGTAGGAGGGCGAGGCGCATAGGTACATGCGGCGTGGGGCCAGGCGAGTGGCGACCAGGCGCGAGTCCTGCAGGCGCCCAAGGCGAATCGCAAGGTCCAGCCCTTCATGCACCAGATCCAGGGGGCGGTTGCTGAGCTCTATATCCACCCGCAACTGCGGGTAAAGGCTCATGAACCGGGTAACCAGTGGCACGATAAAGCGCTCGCCGTAGGCCACTGCACAGGTCATGCGCAGCATGCCCTTGGGCTCGCTGGTCAGGTCGCCTACGGCCCGCAGGGCCTCCTCGCGACCGTCCTGCAGACGTTGGCAATGCTGGAGAAAGGTCTGCCCGGCCTCAGTCAGGGTCACCCGGCGGGTACTGCGATACAGCAGGCGAGTCTGCAAGCGTTCCTCAAGCCGTGCCACCTGACGGCTGATATGGGACGAAGAGACCCCCAGGCGCTCGGCGGCAGCGGTGAACTGGCTGCATTCGGCGACCGCGACAAATTCGTCGATACCTTCCCAACGGTTGTCATTCATTGATTATCCCCATACAGCAATAATGTTTTGCTTTTGCCTGGATTATTCATCGCATTGCGCTGTTTTACACTCTGTGCCTCGTTTTTATTCGCTGGAGAGTCAGGATGATCAAGTCACGTGCTGCCGTAGCCTTCGAGGCCAAGAAGCCGCTGGAAATCGTCGAAGTGGATGTCGCCATGCCCAAGGCGGGCGAGGTGCTGCTACGGGTCGTCGCCTCCGGCGTCTGCCACACCGACGCCTACACGCTGTCTGGTGCCGACCCTGAAGGCATCTTCCCGGCGATCCTCGGTCATGAAGGCGGTGCGGTGGTTGAGGCGGTGGGCGAGGGCGTGACCTCGGTGGCTGTGGGTGACCATGTGATCCCGCTGTACACCCCGGAATGCGGCAAGTGCAAATTCTGCCTGTCGGGCAAGACCAACCTCTGTCAGGCCATTCGCGCCACCCAGGGCAAGGGTCTGATGCCTGATGGCACCACGCGTTTTTCCTACAAGGGTCAGCCGATTTTCCACTACATGGGTACCTCGACCTTTTCCGAGTACACCGTGCTCCCGGAAATCTCCGTGGCCAAGATTCCCAAGGAAGCGCCGCTGGAAAAGGTCTGCCTGCTGGGGTGCGGCGTGACCACCGGGATCGGAGCAGTGATCAACACCGCCAAGGTCAAGGCCGGTGATACCGTGGCCATCTTCGGCCTGGGCGGCATTGGCCTGTCGGCGGTCATCGGTGCGGTCAAGGCCAAGGCCGGGCGTATCATCGCCATCGATATCAACCCGGCCAAGTTCGAGATCGCCAAGCAACTGGGCGCCACCGACTGCGTCAATCCGAAGGATTTCGACCGTCCGATTCAGGAGGTCATTGTCGACATGACTGATGGCGGCGTGGATTTCTCCTTCGAGTGCATCGGCAATGTGCAACTGATGCGTGCGGCCCTGGAGTGCTGCCACAAGGGCTGGGGCGAATCGGTAATCATCGGCGTGGCCGGTGCCGGCCAGGAAATCTCCACCCGTCCCTTCCAATTGGTGACCGGTCGGGTATGGCGTGGCTCAGCCTTTGGTGGCGTGCGCGGGCGCAGCGAGCTGCCAAGCTACGTGGAAATGTCCCAGACCGGCGAGATCCCCCTGGATACCTTCATCACCCACACCATGGGCCTGGAAGATATCAACAAGGCGTTCGACCTGATGCACGAAGGCAAGAGCATTCGCTCCGTCATTCACTTCTAAGAGCAGCGGCAAGCGGCAAGCCACAGGCGCCAAGCGGGAGTTCCGCTTGCGGCCCATGGCTTGCGGCGTGCCGCTGGAGGTCTGCCATGAGTCTGGAAAACCTTTCCTGCCAGAAAAGCTTCGGCGGCTGGCATAAACGCTACAAGCATCATTCCCGGGTGCTGGGCTGTGACATGGTGTTCGCCGTGTATTTGCCGCCCCAGGCCGAGCAGGGCGGCAAGCTGCCGGTGCTTTACTGGTTGTCCGGCCTGACCTGTACCGACGAGAACTTCATGCACAAGGCCGGGGCTCAACGCATGGCTGCCGAGCTGGGCTTGATCATCGTCGCTCCGGATACCAGCCCGCGTGGCCCCGGCGTGCCCGGTGACCCGGACGGTGCCTGGGATTTCGGTCTGGGTGCCGGGTTCTACCTGAACGCGACGCAGGAGCCCTGGGCCCAGCATTACCGGATGCACGATTATGTGGTGAACGAGCTGCCGGAGCTGGTGGAGGCGCATTTTCCCGCTTCGCACAAGCGTGGGATCAGCGGGCACTCCATGGGCGGTCACGGGGCATTGGTGTGCGCGCTGCGTAATCCGGGGCGCTATCAGTCGGTTTCGGCCTTCGCTCCCATCAGCAACCCGATGGATTGCCCCTGGGGGCAGAAGGCGTTTTCCCGTTACTTGGGGGAGGAGCGCTCACGCTGGCGCGAGTGGGATGCCAGCGTGCTGATCGCCGAGGCCACCGAGAAGCTGCCGTTGCTGGTGGATCAGGGGGATCGTGACGACTTCCTCGCCGGCCAGCTCAAGCCTGAGGTCCTGCAGCAAGCGGCAAAGAATGCCGGGCATGAGCTGACGTTGCGGATGCAGCCGGGGTACGACCACAGCTACTTCTTTATCGCCAGTTTCATAGACGACCACTTGCAGCACCATGCACGTGCTCTTAACGCCTAATACCTGCCAAAGCAGGTAGAATCACGCCCTGACTTTTTCGGGGCGTTTTTTTATGCGTATTGGCCACGGCTACGATGTGCACCGTTTCGCTGAGGGCGACTTCATCACGTTGGGGGGGGTGCGTATTGCCCACCATTTCGGGCTGCTCGCGCACTCCGATGGTGATGTGCTGTTACACGCACTCAGTGATGCCCTTCTGGGCGCTGCCGCGCTGGGTGATATCGGCAAGCACTTTCCGGACACCGACCCGCAGTTCAAGGGCGCCGACAGCCGTGTCCTGCTGCGTCATGTTGTCGCGCTGATTCATGCCAAGGGCTGGAAGATCGGCAACGTCGACAACACCATCGTCGCCCAGGCACCGAAAATGGCACCTCACATTGAAACCATGCGGGCCTTGATTGCCGAGGACCTGCAGGTCGAGCTGGACCAGGTGAACGTGAAGGCAACCACCACCGAAAAACTCGGCTTTGTCGGCCGCGAGGAAGGCATCGCCGTGCATTCCGTGGCCTTGTTGCAACGCCCATGAATGAACTGCAATTGTTGGGCCCGCGGGCCTATGGCGATGCCCTGGGCAGCGCCGTACTCAAGGCCACTGCCGAAGACTTCCAGGTTGATGAAGTACTCGATATCCCGCTGAGCGGGGAAGGCGAGCATCTGTGGCTGTGGGTGGAAAAACGCGGCTTGAACACCGAGGAAGCGGCGCGGCGGATCGCCAAGGCGGCGGGGGTGTCGTTGCGCACCGTCAGCTATGCCGGGCTCAAGGATCGCCAGGCGCTGACTCGCCAGTGGTTCAGTGTGCAACTGCCGGGCAAGGCCGATCCGGATCTTGGCGCAGCGGAAAATCACACTCTGAAGATCCTCGAGGCCACCCGCCACAAGCGCAAATTGCAGCGTGGGGCCCATGCCGCCAATGGCTTTACCCTGCGCCTGACAGAGCTCAAGGCGGATCAGGCAGCCCTCGATGAGCGCCTGAAGAGAATTGCCGCTCAAGGTATTCCCAACTATTTCGGCGCCCAGCGCTTCGGCCACGACGGTGGCAACCTGGTGGACGCCCGTAGCTGGGCTGCCCGCCAGGCGCTGCCGGAGCAGCGCAATGTACGTTCGCGCCTGTTGTCTACCGCCCGCAGCTACCTGTTCAACCAGGCGCTGGCAGCGCGAGTGGCGGACGGCACTTGGCAGCAGGCGCAAGTGGGCGACTTGCTGGCATTTACCGACAGCCGCAGCTTTTTCATGGCCGGCCCGGATGAATGCACGGATCCGCGCCTGGCAATTCTTGACTTGCATCCCACAGGCCCGTTGTGGGGCGAAGGCGAGTCTCCGGCGGGTGGTGCGGTTCATGAACTTGAACAGCAGATGGCCGACCGCGAGGTGGCACTGTGCGAATGGCTGATAAAAGCCGGCATGAGCCATGAACGACGCATCCTGCGGCTGCCCATTGGCGGTTTGACGTGGCATTATCCCGAGCCTGATATTCTGCAACTGGAATTCGTCCTCCCGGCCGGATGTTTCGCCACCGCCTTGGTGCGTGAACTCGTCGATCTGGTGCCGGTGGGGCAGACGGACAGCTCATGCGCATTCTGATTTCTAACGATGATGGGGTAACTGCACCCGGTATCGCGGCGTTGCACGCTGCGCTGGCGGATTACGCCGAGTGCGTGGTTATCGCTCCGGATCAAGACAAAAGCGGCGCCAGCAGCTCGCTGACGCTCGACCGTCCGTTGCATCCGCATACCCTTGGCAACGGCTTTATCAGCATCAATGGCACCCCCACCGACTGTGTTCACCTGGGGCTCAACGGCCTGCTGGAGCATGACCCGGACATGGTGGTGTCGGGCATCAACCTGGGGGCCAACCTCGGTGATGACGTGCTGTACTCCGGGACGGTCGCCGCTGCATTGGAAGGGCGCTTCCTGCAACGCCCTGCGATCGCCTTTTCGCTGGTCTCGCGCCAGGTGGAGAACCTTGCGACCGCAGCCTATTTCGCGCGCAAGCTGGTGCAAGCCCAGGGCTTGCTGGATTTACCACCACGGACGGTGTTGAACGTGAATATTCCCAACCTGCCGCTTGATCATATTCGGGGCATCCAGCTGACCCGCCTGGGCCATCGCGCCCGTGCTGCGGCACCGATGAAGGTGGTCGACCCCCGCGGCAAGGCGGGTTACTGGATCGCTGCCGCCGGCGACGCCGAGGATGGCGGGCCCGGTACCGACTTTCATGCAGTGATGCAGGGCTACGTGTCTGTCACGCCGCTGCAGCTGGATCGCACCTTCAATGACGCGTTCAGGAGTCTGGATGGCTGGTTGGAGGGGCTGCGCTGATGGCTCGCGAGCAAGACGATCTGCTGCGGCGGGGAATCGGCATGACTTCCCAGCGTACCCGCGAACGCCTGATCCAGCGCCTGTATGACGAGGGGCTGTCCAACCCTCAGGTACTGGAAGTGATTCGGCGCACACCGCGGCATCTGTTTGTCGATGAGGCCCTGGCCCATCGTGCCTATGAAGACACGGCGCTGCCGATCGGCCACAACCAGACCATCTCCCAGCCTTATATGGTGGCCCGCATGAGCGAGCTGCTGCTGGCGGCCGGGCCGCTGGACAAGGTACTGGAGATCGGTACCGGCTCGGGCTACCAGACGGCGGTGTTGTCGCAGCTGGTGGAACGGGTGTTTTCGGTGGAGCGGATCAAGGTCCTGCAAGACCGGGCCAAGGAGCGCCTGCAGGAATTGAACCTGCGCAACGTCGTGTTTCGCTGGGGCGACGGCTGGGAAGGCTGGCCGGCGCTGGCGCCCTATAACGGCATCATCGTCACTGCCGTCGCCACCGATATTCCCCAGGCCCTGCTCGATCAACTCGCGCCTGGCGGGCGCCTGGTGATTCCGGTGGGGGCAGGGGAGGTGCAGCAGTTGATGCTGATCATCCGTGAAGAACAGGGCTTTGCCCGGCACGTCCTGGGGGCGGTGCGTTTTGTGCCGTTGCTCAATGGTCCCCTGGCCTGAAGGCATTTATCAGGCTGGGGTGAATTCTGTCTGGCGGGCTGTGTCTTAGTGCCGTATCGATCGTCAATGAGTGATACGACGGTCAGAGGCAGGTTCTTGTGGCTGTCCTTGTGCTGGGCCAGCGGTAAAGCGCCTGTGTCCAGTTATACTTGCGTCACTTCACGCCTGAGTCAGGCAATCTATATCGTCAACCACCACAAAGGGAGCGGCGGGTGAGTCTCACAGTCATTGCGCAGCGTATAGGTACAACAAGCTTTCAGCGACTGATGATTGGCCTTGCCTTGAGTTCCTTGTTGGTCGGCTGCTCCAGCACCAAATCCAGCAGCGTGGGGGTGGTCGAGCGCAGTAACACTGTTGCGCCGCAGCGTCCTACGGTGACCACCGGGCAGTACGCGGTGCGTCGCGGAGACACCTTGTTTTCCATTGCCTTCCGCTATGGCTGGGACTACAAGGCGCTGGCCGCTCGCAACAACATCGCCGAGCCTTATACCATCCATCCCGGGCAGGTCATTCGCTTTGACGGCCGCACTGGCACTACGCCGGCGACGGTTGTTACCAGCACCCAGTCCAGTGCCTCTTCCTCCAGCAAGACCACGGTCATTCGTCGCCCGGCAGGCACCACGACAACGCCTGCAACTGCGACCACCACCAGCCCTGCGAGCAAGCCGGCGCCTGCTCCGGCTACCCCCGCGGGCCCCGCTCCTACGGGTTGGGGATGGCCTTCGAACGGTGTTCTGATTGGGAAATTTTCTTCAAACGGTAGTTTGAATAAAGGCATTGATATCGCCGGAGATTTGGGACAGCCTGTTTTAGCTGCGTCTGATGGGACGGTGGTTTACGCCGGGAGTGGCTTAAGGGGCTACGGCGAATTAGTCATCATCAAACACAACGAAACCTACGTCAGTGCTTACGGCCACAACCGCGAGCTATTGGTTCGGGAGGGACAGCAGGTCAAAGTCGGACAGACAATTGCCGAGATGGGATCAACTGGTACAGACCGGGTGAAACTGCACTTTGAGATTCGCCGACAAGGTAAACCTGTAGATCCGCTGCAATTCCTGCCACGTCGTTGATCCGTTACCAGCCTGTTCCGCTCACGTAGAGGGAACAGGCTCCAGCGTTGCCAGGGATAAAGGCGCCGCTTGAGCCTGAGGTCGAACTCACCAAAGGACTATAACAATGGCTCTCAGTAAAGAAGTGCCGGAGTTTGACATCGACGATGAGGTTCTCCTTATGGAGAGCAGCATCGATATGGATTCGATGTCGAATAATGAGGGGGAAACTCCACCTTCCGTTCGCACCAAATCCAAAAGCTCCGCTTCATTAAAGCAACACAAATACATTGATTACACGCGTGCACTCGATGCGACGCAGCTGTACCTCAATGAAATCGGTTTTTCTCCATTGCTCTCCCCCGAAGAGGAAGTGCACTTTGCGCGGTTGTCGCAAAGTGGTGATCCGGCCGGGCGCAAGCGCATGATTGAAAGCAACTTGCGGCTGGTGGTGAAAATCGCCCGGCGCTATGTCAATCGTGGCCTGTCGCTGCTGGACCTGATCGAAGAGGGCAACCTCGGGCTGATCCGAGCGGTGGAGAAGTTCGATCCGGAACGCGGCTTCCGCTTCTCGACCTATGCCACCTGGTGGATTCGTCAGACCATCGAGCGGGCTATCATGAATCAGACCCGGACCATCCGGTTGCCGATCCATGTGGTCAAAGAACTCAACGTCTACTTGCGCGCCGCCCGTGAGTTGACGCAAAAACTCGATCATGAACCCTCCCCCGAAGAAATCGCCAATCTGCTGGAGAAGCCGGTGGCCGAAGTCAAACGCATGCTCGGCCTGAACGAGCGGGTTTCTTCGGTTGATGTCTCCTTGGGCCCGGATTCGGACAAGACCCTGCTGGATACCCTGACCGACGACCGTCCGACAGATCCTTGTGAGTTGTTGCAGGACGACGATTTGTCACAAAGTATCGATCAGTGGCTTTCCGAATTGACCGAGAAGCAGCGTGAAGTGGTGGTTCGACGCTTCGGTCTGCGAGGACACGAGAGCAGCACCCTTGAGGATGTGGGCCTGGAGATCGGTCTGACCCGTGAACGGGTTCGGCAGATCCAGGTTGAAGGGCTCAAGCGCCTTCGGGAGATTCTCGAGAAGAATGGATTGTCCAGTGAGTCGCTGTTTCAGTAGCTACTGGATCGATTCACAAGAGCCCCGATCGACTCGGGGCTTTTTATTGCATGCAGGTTGTGATTTTGAATGGGCCATTGCCAGAGAAGTTGGCTTAACTCTCAACCGTCATGTAAGCCAAAGATTACTTTTTCGTACGCATTCGGTTCTCGGCTACTTCTGCGTTGTCTAGTTTTTCGTAGGCTGTTTTTTATATTGTTGATTTATATGATATTTTTTATGAATGGCTATGAGTTTCGACAAAGTTTCACACGAATAGTGCGATTGCTCTTGCCGGGGAACTCTCTAATATCAACCCTGTGTCGACGGATAGACACAGCCATCAAGGACGATGGTCAGGACATCGCAGGAAGCGATTCATCAGGACGATGAAAAGGAACACAGGGACTAGGGAAAAATGTGGGCGGGTCATACCGCCCCTTTTTTCGTCTATCGAAAAGTCCCGCCGGCATTTCCTTGCCCCAGAAACGCAAAAAGGCCCGCAAGGGGCCTTTTGGGAACGCAACTGCAATCAGCGTTCGAGATCCTTGATCTTGCCTTTGACGCCATCCCACTCTTCGGCATCTGGCAACGATTCTTTCTTTTCAGTGATGTTCGGCCAGATCTCTGCCAGCTCGACGTTCAACTGAATGAATTCTTGCATCTCTTCCGGGACTTCATCCTCGGAGAAAATCGCTACAGCGGGGCATTCAGGCTCACACAGTGCGCAATCAATGCACTCATCCGGGTGAATCACCAGGAAGTTCGGGCCTTCGTAAAAGCAGTCCACCGGACAGACTTCTACGCAGTCGGTGTACTTGCACTTGATGCAGTTGTCGGTGACGACGAAGGTCATTTCTAATTCTCTCCTCAGGCGGCGGCAGCGGAGCCCCTACATGACGGGGTCGCCAGGTTTGGGAGCGATAGTCTGCGCAACCAGGCTAATAGTCCGCAGCATCCCAAACCGCGCGAGATTCTAACAGCTTGAAGGCGTTCGCGTTAGATGCGTGTCTTCAATGTATAGAGCATTTCCAGCGCTCGGCGTGGCGTCATGTCATCCAGATCCAGCTTGGCCAGGTCGTCGAGCACCGGGTGCGGCAGGCTGGCGAACATGTCGCTTTGTTGCGGAACCGAGGGTTTGCCCGGTGCCTGAGGCGCCACTTCATGGGGCAAGCTGGTGGTTTCCAGGCGGCTCAAGTGCTCCCGGGCGCGGGTGATGACCGCGCTGGGAACCCCGGCCAGCTGGGCTACCGCCAGCCCATAGCTCTGGCTGGCTGGGCCTGGAAGTACATGGTGCAGGAACACAATGCGCTCATTGTGCTCGGTGGCATTGAGGTGCACGTTGGCCACCAGCGGCTCGCTTTCCGGCAGTACCGTCAGTTCGAAATAGTGGGTGGCGAACAGGGTATAGGCGCGCAGGTGGGCGAGACGTTCTGCCGCAGCCCAGGCCAGGGAAAGTCCGTCAAAGGTGCTGGTACCGCGTCCCACTTCGTCCATCAGCACCAGGCTGCGTTCCGTTGCGTTGTGCAGGATGTTCGCGGTTTCGCTCATTTCCACCATGAAGGTCGAACGGCCGCCGGCCAGGTCGTCGCTGGAGCCGATACGGGTGAAGATCCGGTCCACCAGGGACAGCTCGCAGCTCGCCGCCGGGACGAAGCTGCCGATATGGGCCAGTAGCACGATCAGGGCCGTCTGGCGCATATAGGTGGATTTACCGCCCATGTTCGGGCCGGTGATCACCAGCATCCGCGTGTTGTCGTCCAGGCTCAGGTCGTTGGCCACGAACGGCGTGGTCAACACTTGCTCCACCACCGGGTGACGACCCTGGGTGATGCGCATGCAAGGCTCGCTGACAAAACGTGGGCAGTTGAGGTCCAGGTTCAAGGCGCGCTCGGCCAGGTTGCTCAACACGTCCAGCTCAGCCAGGGCACCAGCGGTATCCTGCAACGGCGGCAAATGGCTGATCAGGGTTTCCAGCAGCGCGTCGTAGAGCATCTTCTCCCGGGCCAGGGCACGGCTCTTGGCCGATAGCGCCTTGTCTTCGAACTCCTTGAGTTCCGGAGTGATGAAGCGCTCGGCGCCTTTCAATGTCTGGCGGCGAATGTAGTCCGCCGGGGCCTGTTCGGCCTGCTTGCTTGGCAGCTCGATGAAATAGCCATGGATACGGTTGTAGCCGACCTTGAGGTTGGCCAAGCCGGTACGGGCTTTCTCGCGGGCTTCCAGGTCAATCAGGAACTGTCCGGCGTTCTCGCTCAGCGACTGCAGCTCGTCGAGCTCGGCGTCGTAGCCGGTCTTGAGTACACCGCCGTCACGGATCACCGCCGGCGGATTGTCGATGATGGCCTTGGCCAGCAGAGCGGCCAGTTCCGGGTAGGTGCTGGTGCTGGCGGCCAGCTGATTGAGGTGAGTGGCCTCCAGCTCGGTCATGGCTTCTTGCAGTTCCGGCAGTGCGGCCAGGGCATCACGTAGACGGGCCAAGTCCCGCGGACGGGCATTGCGCAGGCCGATCCTCGCCAGAATACGCTCGATATCGCCGATTTCCTTCAACTGCGGTTGCAACCGTTCGAAACGGTAGCCGTCCAGCAGGCAAGTAATAGAGGACTGGCGCGCTTCCAGGACCTTGAGGTCGCGCAGCGGGCGGTTCAGCCAGCGGGTCAGCAAACGGCTGCCCATGGCGGTCTGGCAGCGATCGACCACCGATTGCAGGGTGTTGTCGCGCCCGCCCGCCAGGTTGGTGTCCAGTTCCAGGTTGCGACGGCTGGCGCCGTCCAGCACCACGGTGTCATCCAGGCGCTCATGACGCAGGCTGCGCAGGTGGGGCAGAGCGGTACGCTGGGTTTCCTTGGCATAGCTGAGCAGGCAACCGGCGGCGCCGATGGCCAGGGTCAGGGTTTCGCAGCCAAAGCCCTTGAGGTCCTGGGTAGAGAACTGCTGGCAGAGGCTCTTGTGCGCCGAGTCCCGCTCGAAATCCCAGGGGGCACGGCGTCGCACACCGCGGCGTTTTTCCGCCGGCAAGCCTTGTGGCCAGTCATCGGGGATCAGCAGCTCCACTGGATTGATGCGTTCCAACTCGGCCAGCAAATTCTCCCAGCCCTTGATTTCCAGGACGCTGAAGTTGCCGCTGGTGATGTCCAGCACCGCCAGGCCGAACAGACGCTCGTCGCCCAGCACGGCGGCGATCAGGTTGTCGCGGCGCTCATCCAGCAGAGCCTCGTCACTCACGGTGCCTGGCGTGATGATACGCACCACCTGGCGTTCCACCGGGCCCTTGCTGGTCGCCGGGTCCCCCACCTGTTCGCAGATCACCACCGACTCGCCGAGCTTTACCAGCTTGGCCAGGTAGCCCTCGGCGGCGTGGTAAGGAATACCGCACATGGGAATCGCCTGGCCGGCCGACTGCCCGCGCGCCGTCAGGGTGATGTCCAGCAGCTTGGCGGCCTTCTTCGCGTCTTCATAGAAGATCTCGTAGAAGTCGCCCATGCGGTAGAACATCAACTGATCAGGGTGCTGGTTCTTCAGGCGCCAGTACTGCTGCATCATCGGCGTGTGGGAGGACAGATCGGAGGTATTTTTACTCATTGGTATTCAGGCGGATTCGTTGAATGGGTGAAGCAAAGGAGCGCTGGGCTCGGCTTTTTGCAGATGGCGGCAAGGTTACCATGGGTGCCCCGGCCTCGCAGGCACCAAGGCGTTCCTGTGGTTGTCCGGTAAATGCATTACATATATGCAAATCAGCATTTGTCATTGCGCAAAAGATCAAGCAATATGCGTTCTATGCAAATACGCAACGTTTCTACCGTCTTAAGAGAGCTGCTGGATCGTGATGGAATCTCCCCCACGGAGCTTCACCGTCGCACCGGTGTGCCTCAATCCACCCTCTCGCGGATTCTCAGCGGGAAGATCGTCGATCCTTCGGATAAGCACATCTCGCGGATCGCCGAATACTTCCAGGTGAGCACCGACCAGTTGCGTGGGCGCGTTGATATCGCGCCTACCCGGGCTGCTGCGCCCCGTGACGAGATTCATTCGGAACTCAAGGACATAAGCCTGTGGGACGACGATACCCCTGTCGATGACGACGAGGTGTCGGTTCCCTTTCTGCGCGAGGTTGAATTGGCTGCTGGATCAGGAAGATTCGTCATCGAGGAAAGCGAACGCGCCAGCCTGCGCTTCGGCAAGCGCAGCCTGCGGCACAACGGCGTGCAGTTCGACCAGGCCAAGTGCGTCACGGTGCGTGGCAACAGCATGTTGCCGGTGCTGCGGGACGGCGCCACGGTGGGCGTCAATGCCGGTAAATGCGCAATTGGCGACATCGTTGATGGCGACCTCTACGCGATCAACCACAACGGCCAGTTGCGGGTGAAGCAGCTGTATCGCCTACCTACAGGGATCCGCCTGCGCAGCTTCAACCGCGATGAACATCCGGATGAGGACTACAGCTTCCAGGAGATCCAGGAAGAGCAGATCAGCATCCTCGGTCACGTCTTCTGGTGGGGCATGTACGCCCGCTAAGCCAGCCCTCTTGCACAAAGCCCGCCCTTGAGCGGGCTTTTTTTTGCCCGCGAAAAATCCCCAGCCCTTTGTTTATGCGCCTCCCATGCATTTCAGCAAATCTTGCGCATAAATAAATGCATTTACGCATTGACCGCATATGCATAAATGCATAATATGAGCCTCAAGCCGCGCAACAGCGGCTGCAAAGACGCTCTTTAGTGGCAAAGCAAAGGCAGCGATGAACCGGCCTCGACGGTTCAGAGGGTTGGCAACTGGCCCGGGTGTGCAGCGTAAAGCACCAGAAGCAGTTATCCGGCGGACAGGGTCGCGGTCGGAGGAACAATTTGAATGGGTCCGTACCGCACCAGCAGTGCCGAAAGACCAAGGTTTGCATTACTGAAAAGCCCGGGCGACCGGGCTTTTTGGAATGCCTGCCTAATGTGGGCCACCAACAGACAGGGACCCTTTGAAACATCGTTATCAGCCTTCTATCAACCGGCCATTTCGCTGGCCTCAATCCGCACGGGAGACGTGAATGACAAACGAGCAACAAGCGTTGCTGGACATGCCGATCTGGCTGGTCATCGTCCTGGCCCTGGTCGGTGGCGTTTCCGGCGAAATGTGGCGCGCCGACAAGGAGGGCGCCCGTGGCTGGTCGCTGCTGCGGCGCCTGGCACTGCGCTCCGGAGCCTGCGTGGTCTGCGGGGTCTCGGCGATCATGCTGCTGTATGCCGCCGGCGTGTCGATCTGGACCGCCTGCGCCTTCGGTTGCCTGACCGCCATGGCCGGCGCCGACGTCGCCATCGGCCTTTATGAGCGCTGGGCGGCCAAGCGAATCGGGGTATGCGAACCGCCTTCCCGGGATTCCCATTCGGACCAGCCTTGACTCACCGGGCGGCTACCGCCCTCAACACGGTCGTGCGCCCCGGCTTTCGCCGCCGGGGCCGTCTCGGCCTGATTCTGGAAGCAGACAATGAGCGTACTGACGCAGCTACCCGAGGCCATCACGTCCACGATCAAGACGGCCATGCCGCATCTGCACAAGGTCGAGGCATTTCCCGAGACCGTTGATGGCTCCGCCGAGACAGCGATCTACTTTGCAATCACCGGCATGGACCCGGGAGCTGATCCGGGCGACGGCCGTAGTTGCCTGCGGGCGACCTTCGAGGCCCGGGTGCGGGTTGACCCGAGCCTTGCGCAAGCCTCCTTGCAGGCGGTTGTTCTGGCAGCGCAGCTCATGGACCTGCTGCGTTGCCAGTACTGGAATCTTGATTCTGTCGATAGTGCGAAGGCGGTGTGGGCCAAACCAGCCGGCACGGCCGTGGATTCGGCGCCGAAAACCGAGTGGACCGTGCAATGGCAGCAGTCCATCTACCTGGGCCAGGAACAATGGCCCTGGCCCGATCACCCCCCGGGAACACTGGTATTGGGTTTCAGCCCCGACACCGGCCCCGGTCACGAGGGGCACTATCAGGCGCCGGAGCAGATGTCGTGAATTACGTCACCGCAACTCACGACCGAATGCTTTCTGGCCTGATCCTGCCTTGCGCTGTGGTCGGCGTGGACCTTGCCGCGGGCAGACTGCGGGTATCCGATGGCGCGGGCTGGACCAGCGCCTGGGTTCGCTGGCACAGCCAGGCCGCCGGCAAGGCCCGGCACTGGCGGGCGCCGAGCCTGGGGGAGCAGGGCGTACTGATCAGCCCCAGTGGCGAGCCGGCGCAGGGCACCTTCGTTCCCGGCCTGTATGGCGATGCCGGTGCCCAGCCGGATAACCGCGAGCACGTCGAGGTCTGGCGCTTCGATGATGGCGGCTCGCTGGTCTACGACTGGCAGGCCAAGAGCTACAGCATCTCCCTGCCCAGCGGCACGGTGACGATTCAGGTCGGCACCAGTTCGGTCTTGGTGACGGACAGCAGCATTACCGGCAACGCCGACAGCATCACCCTGACGGGGGCAATCACCTTGAATGGCGAGGTGCAAATCAACGGTGCGAGCTTGAAGCACAACGGGGTGAATGTCGGCTCGACCCACATCCACCCAGCCGTGATGCCCGGCCCCGGAGCAACCGCTCCACCGCAGTGACGCCTTGGCGATCAACGCCGGCCACCCAACCTACAACCCCGATAAACCCGATCAATCTGCCGAATGCGGATTTTTTGTACCCGGAGAAAAGCATGGCAATCCCGAAAAAAAAGGCCGGCCGCACGGCCACCAGTGGCGCTGCGGTCTTTCGCGACACCCTCTACACCTCGCGCATTCTGATCCTGGCGGATGGCCGCGCGCTGTCGGTGGCCCAGGGCGAGGTATCGGTACCGGTCAGCGACACCCTCGCCCGAGACTACCTGGAGCAGCACCCGGACTTTCAGTTGCAGGAGTAACACGATGATCGGAATGGATCGCCGTACCGGCTTGCCGCTGTCCGGCATCGAGCATTTGCGGCAGTCCATCGAGGACATCCTGACCACGCCCTTGGGCAGCCGGCGGATGCTTCCTGAATACGGCAGCAACCTGCGCCGTTATGTCGACTTGCCGGTGACCGGTGGCTGGAAAAGCGCGGTTCAGGCAGAAGTCGCCCGGGCGCTGTTGCGCTGGGAGCCCCGCTTGAAGCTGGAGCGGGTAAAGGTTGTAGCGGTGGTGGAGGGCCAGGTCAGTTTCCAACTGACGGGCCGCTACCTGGGTAATGACGCGGTTTTGGAGGTGACGGCATGAGCATGCTGGATTTATCGGCACTGCCGGCGCCGCAGGTGCTGGAAACCCTGGATTTTGAAGCGCTGTATCAGGGCAAGCTGGCGACCTTTCGCCGCTATATGGGCGACAACTGGACGGCCAATCTGGAAAGCGATCCGGTCACCAAGCAACTGGAGCTGTCGGCCTACGGCGACATGCTGTTGCGGGCCCGGGTCAACGATGCGGCCAAGGCGCTGCTGCTGGCCCATGCCCAAGGCACGGACCTGGATCAGTTGGCCGCCAACGTCAACCTGCAGCGCCTGGTGATCCAGGCCGGTGACCCGCAAGCGGTACCGCCTGTGGCGCAGGTCAAGGAAGCCGACGACGCACTGCGTGAGCGTGTCCAACTGGCCTATGAAGGCCTGACCACCGCCGGGCCGCGCAACAGCTACATCCTGCATGCCCGCAATGCCTCGGCCCGGGTGGCGGACGCCGAGGCCGAAAGCCCGTCACCGGCCTGCGTCACGGTTACGGTGCTGAGCCTGGAAGGTGACGGCGCAGCGGCGCCGGAACTGCTGGCGACGGTCGCCGCGGCCCTCAATGATGAGGACGTGCGACCGCTAGGCGATCGGGTCACGGTGAACAGCGCCCAGATACTGCCGTATCGCATCGACGCGGTGCTGCACATGAAAGGGCCGGGCCCGGAAAGCGATGCCGCCCTGGCAGAGGCCGAGCGCAAGCTGGCCGCCTGGGTCAACCCACGCCGGCGCCTGGGCATCGAGGTGGCGCGTTCAGCCATAGATGCCCAGCTGCATGTGGCCGGCGTGGCCCGGGTTGAACTGCGGGGTTGGCAGGACATAGTCCCGAGCAAGGCCCAGGCCGCGTATTGCACCGGCTACAGCGTGACCTTGGGGAGCTGATATGACCAGCCTGCTGCCAAGCAACAGCACACTCTTGGAACGCGCCCTGGAGGCGACCAACAGCAGCGACACCGCCACCATGTTGCGCACCCTGTACAACCCCTCGACCTGCCCGGTGCACCTGCTGCCACAGCTGGCCTGGGCCTGGTCGGTGGATCGCTGGGACCCGCGCTGGAGCGAGACGGTCAAGCGCAATGCCATTCGCGCCTCGTTCTTCATCCATGCCCGCAAGGGCACCATCGGCGCTTTGCGCCGTGTGGTGGAACCGCTGGGCTACCTGATTGAAGTGGTCGAGTGGTGGCAGATGGCCCCCCAAGGCGAGCCAGCCACCTTTGCCCTGAAAGTCGGGGTGCTGGATACCGGCATCACCGAACAGATGTACCAGGAACTGACCCGGCTGATCGATGACGCCAGGCCGGTGAGCCGGCACATGACGGGCCTTGCCATCAGCCTGGAAACCTCCGGTGTCATCGGTTACGGCGCTTATGTGGACCAGGGTGAAGTACTCGACGTTTACCCCCCGACCCCTCGCGATATTGAAGTGATCGGCCGTTACGGCCAGGTCATGTGCATTGATGAAACAGACACCCTGGATGTGTACTCATGATCGATTCCAACAGTCAGTTCTTCGCCATCCTCACTGCGGTGGGCGAGGCGAAACAGGCCAACGCCACTGCCCTGGGCACGCCCTGGACCTTCAAGGAAATGGCGATCGGCGATGCCAACGGCACCGACCCCATCCCGAACAGAACCCAGACCAAGCTGATCAACGAATGGCGACGTGCCCCGGTCAATCAGGTGCGTACTGATCCGGCCAACCCCAACATCATCATCACCGAACAGGTGATTCCGCCTGATGTCGGCGGGCGCTGGATCCGTGAAATCGGCCTGCTCGACGCCGACGGCGACCTGGTGGCGGTGGCCAACTGCGCACCGAGCTTCAAGCCCCTGCTGGCCCAGGGTACCGGCAAGACCCAGGTCATCCGCATGAACTTCATCGTCGCCAACACTGCGCAGATCGTGTTGAAGATCGACCCGGCAGTGGTGCTGGCCACCCGCGAGTATGTCGACAATGCGGTGATCGAGGCCCTGGCCAAGCTGGACTTCAAGCACTCGGCGCTGGTGGCCACCACCGCCAACATCGTCTTGAGCGGGATTCAGACCATCGACGGCGTGCTGCTCCCGTCCGATGCCCGGGTGCTGGTGAAAAACCAGACCCAGGCCAAGGACAACGGGCTGTATGTCGTGTCGTCGACGGGCGTCTGGACCCGTGCCCAGGATGCGGATACCAGCCTGGAGGTCACCCCCGGGCTGTTCGTCAGCATCGAGAAGGGCACGGTCAACGGCGACAGCGTCTGGCAGTTGGTCACCGACGGGCCGATTGTTCTCGGCACCACGCCGCTGACCTTCGAGATGGCGACGGGGCGAACCGGTATCAGCGCGGGCTCCTATGCCAATGTCACGGTCGACAAGTACGGCCGCGTGATCGCAGGTACGAACCCGACCACTCTGGCCGGGCATGGCATCACCGACACTTACACCAAGGCTGAGATCGAGTCGATTGTGGCGCAAGCGTCGTCGTTGCCGGTTGGCTCGATAGTGGCATTTCCCAAGTCGAGCGTGCCGCCGGGGTTCCTTGAGATCGATGGCAGTGTGCAGAGCGTTGCGACCTATCCCGACCTGGCGGTGTACCTGGGGACGGCCTTCAACAAGGGCAATGAGGGTGCCGGTAACTTCCGCCTGCCTGAGTCTCGGGGCGAGTTCCTGCGTGGATGGGACCATGGGCGAGGCATGGACCCAGGTCGGGGGTGTGGCACTGCGCAAGAGGATGCCCTGCAAAATATCATTGCGGGGTTGAACGCTAACCCTTCAGCGGCATATCAGTTTTTGGGTGAAGGGGTAACGGCGTCCGGTGCATTTGCGTTGACTGAGCGCATCAGCAATTCGTTTGCTGACGGTGCTGTTTCAGATAGACAAGGGAGTTCATTGACTTTCGATGCCAGCCGAGTTGCCCGCACGTCAAACGAAACCCGCCCGCACAACCTTGCGGTCATGTGGTGCATCAAGGCCTGGAATGCGCCGAACAATCAGGGAAATATTGATATCGCCGCACTGGCTCCGCTGGCGAGTCAGGCCACTGAAACCAACCAAGGCACATTGAAAGTCGCAAGCGATGCCCAGATGTTGGACGGTAGCAACGACAAGGTAGTGGTCACTCCGAAGACGCTTCGTAAGGGCTTTGCGATAAACCTGGCTCAAAATGGTTATATCGCTTTTCCATCTTGGCTCGGTGGCTTGATCATCCAATGGGCCACCGGGGTCGGTGTTGCAACTGAAGGGGCCCAGACTATTGCATATCCCATGGCCTTTCCGAATGAAGTTTTCTTCCGTGTTGTATCGACTCACGCTGCCTCGGCTTCTGCCTACGCGAACAGCGCTTATCAAACAATCGGTATTCCTGGGCTGACCTCCAGCGAGGTCTACCTGCAGGCATATGCAAACTCCGATTCGACACTGATCTACCCGAAGCTGGTTGCGATCGGGCGATGAGAGGCAGAGGTACTCAATGAAACGTTTTTACAGCCCAAGTACGCAGACAACTTATCTATATGGATTTCATGCATCGATACCCGAGGATGCGGTAGAGATGTCCGAAGCTCTTTATCAGTCGGTAATCGGTAATCCAGCCATTGGAAAGGTTCGTGCTCACGATGAGCATGGGGTGCCCTACCTGGTCGATGCTCCTTTACTGGTTACTGATCTTTCTATGCGAGAGCGGGCATGGCGTGATACTGAGCTTTCATCCGTCAAGTGGTTGCGCGAACGGCAACGTGATCAACTTGAGATCGAAGCCCCGACGAGCATTGATGGGAAGCAGTTCAAGGAACTGCTGGTTTACATGCAGTCCTTGCGCGACTGGCCCCAATCCCCGGACTTCCCACAAACCGAAAATCGCCCAGTAGCCCCATCCTGGATCGCCGAACAAACCCAATAAACGCCCCGCACCGTCGGGGCGTTTTCTTTCCCGCTTCCCACTAATCAATCATCCCTACGAGCCCCCTTCACCCGGGGCTTTTTCATGTCTGGAGTTTATCCATGAGTGGTTTTTTCCACGGCGTTACTGTCACCAACGTCGACACCGGCGCACGCACCATCTCGCTGCCCACGTCTTCGATCATCGGCCTGGTGGATACCTTCACCGAAGGCCCTGACTTCAGCGCCAAGGCCAACGACCTGCTGCTGATCACCAACGAGCGTGAGGCTATCGCGGCCTGGGGCCCGGATGCGGCCATCACCAAGGCCTGCCAGGCCATCTACCAGCGGGCCAAGGCGGTGATCGTCGCTTGCGGCGTGGCCAAGGTGGCGGATGCGGCCGAGCAGACCTCGGCGATCATCGGCGGGGTGCTGGCCGACGGCAAGCGTACCGGCCTGCAAGCCTTGCTGGATGGCAAGAGCCGTTTCAACGCCCAGCCGCGATTGCTGGTGACCCCCAAGCACAGCTCGACCCAGGCGGTCGGTACTGCGCTGGTGGCCCTGGCCGACAAGCTGCGTGGCCTGGCGATCATCGATGGCCCCAACAGCACCGACGAAGCGGCCATGGCGTATGCCAAGCACTTCGGCGCCAAGCGCACCTACATGGTCGACCCGGGCATTCAGTACTGGGACAACGGCGCCAGCGCCACCGTCGATGCGCCGGCTTCGGCCTGGGTCGCGGGCCTGTTTGCCTGGACCGACAACGAGTACGGCTTCTGGGCCTCGCCGTCGAACAAGGAGTTTGTCGGCATCACCGGCACTGCGCGTGCCATCGAGTTCCTGGACGGCGATGAAACCTGCCGCGCCAACCTGCTGAACAACGCCAACATCACCACCATCATTCGTGATGAAGGTTTCCGCCTGTGGGGCAACCGCACGCTCTCCAGCGATCCGAAGTGGGCCTTTGTCACCCGGGTACGGACCATGGACATCGTCATGGACGCGATCCTCTACGGCCACAAATGGGCAGTGGACCGCTCGATCACCGCGACCTACGTCAAGGACGTCACCGAGGGCCTGCAGGCGTTCATGCGTGATCTGAAGAACCAGGGCGCGATCATCAATTTCGAGGTCTACGCCGACGCCGAACTCAACACTGCCAGCCAGCTGGAGCAGGGCAAGGTGTACTGGAACATCCGCTTCACCGACGTGCCACCGGCCGAAAACCCCAACTTCCGCGTCGAGGTCACCAACCAGTGGCTGACCGAAGTCCTCGAACACACCGCTTAAGGAGCAGCAGCAATGGCAATGATTCCCGAAACCCTGGCGAACATGAACCTGTTCGTCGATGGCATCAGCTTTCAAGGCGACGTGCCGAGCCTGACCCTGCCCAAGTTGACCCTCAAGACCGAGGAGCATCGGGTCGGCGGCATGGATGTGCCGGTGGAGCTGGACATGGGCATGGAGAAGCAGGAAGCCGGCTTCACCACCACCGGCGTGCGCCGCGAGTCGCTGAAGATGTTCGGCCTGGCCGATGGCAGCGGTTTCAACGGCGTGTTCCGTGGCGCCTTCAAGGGCCTCAAGGGCAAGGTCACGCCGGTGATCGTGACCCTGCGCGGCTTGCTCAAGGAAGTCGACATGGGCGATTGGAAATCCGGCGACAAGGCCGAGGTCAAGCACAACGTGGCCCTGACCTACTACAAGCTGGAAGTCGATGGTCGCTTGATCTACGAGATCGATGCCCTGGGCATGAAGCGCGTGATCAACGGCGTCGACCAACTGGCCGCGCAACGTTCTGCCCTGGGCCTGTAAGGAAACCACCAGCATGACTCAAGCAATCAACAAGACCCCGGCGTGGATGACCCTGAGCGCGGAAAACGTCGTGATCAGCCTCAGCAAGCCGGTGGAGATGAACGGCGTGGTCTGCGACAAGGTCACCTTGCGCGCCCCCACCGTGCGTGATGTGCGTGCGGCCAACTCCGGGGCTGCCGGCGATGATGAACAGCGCGAACTGATGCTGTTCGCCAGCCTGGCGCAAATCAGTGCCAAGGATCTGGAGGGCATGGCGCTCAAGGACTATCAGCGCCTGCAGGCCGGCTATTTTCGCCTGGTGCAAGACGACGAGCTTTGACCCTGCGGTGATGAAGATGGCGGCGAAGCGGCTCGCCAGCGAGCTGCATTTCGCCGCCGAGGAAATCATGACCATGAGGTTTTCCGACATGGTCTGGTGGCTCACGGATTGAGCCCGTCACCCAAGGAGCAGGAGAAGCAGATGGCGAACAAGCTGGAATCAGGGCTGGTGGTGGTGGGTACCGCCCTCAGTTCGACGTGGGACGCCGCCTTCAAGACGGTGGAAGGCCGGATCAAGCAACTGGAGCAGCAGGGCAGCAAGGCCCGGGTACTGGAAAAGACCATTGGCCAGACCCTGCGCCTGCAGGATGAATGGAAAAAGGCCCATGACACCGGTGCTGCATCTGCCGCCGGGCTGTTGCGCCGGTTGGAACAGAGCCGTGATGGCCTGCGCCAGCAAGGTGTGCAGGTACATAAACTGCGTCAGGAATATCAGGCGCTGGGTAAGGTGGCCCGGGGCTCCGCTCTGCAGGCCCGGGGGCACCAGCAGATCGACCAGGGCAAGGCCGACTTCAAGGCGGCGTATGGCTTGGCCAAGGACGGGGTCGGCAAGCTGGCCATTCCGGTCAAGATCAATGCCGACTATCAGGCGCTGATCCGTGACATCGCTATCAAGGCCGGTGTGGCCAATCAACCTCAGGAAGCGCAGCTGAGCCGCAGCGTCGTTCAGACTTCACGGAATACGGGAATGGCCCGCAACGAGGTGGCGGCTCTGGTGGGGCAGATGACTGCCAAGGGCATGTCGCTGGACAAGGCGCAAGGTTACGCGGGGCTTGCGGCCAGGTTCGCGGTGGGGCAGGGCGCGGGTATCGAAGATACGTCGAACCTGATGCGGGCCCTTGAGCTGAAGGCCGGGATCAGCGACCCCAAGGTCATGGAGCAGGCCCTGGAGGCCATCGCCTTGCAGGGGCAGGCGGGCAATTTCGAGGCCGCCGACATGGCGCGCTTGCTCCCGGCGCTGCTCGAGAGCGCGAGCGGGGAGGGGCTCACCGGCATGGATGCGGTGAGCCAGCTGGGCTCGATGCTGCAAGTGCAGATGAACACCGCGGGCGGTGCTGATCAGGCCGCCGGTCAACTGCAGAACTGGATCGAGAAAATCGGTTCCAGTGAGGCGGTCAAGGCTTACGAAGATGCCGGCATTGATTATCAGGCGTCGCTGAACACCGGTATCCAGAAGGGTATGTCGAGCCTGGAGGCGAGCTTTGCCCTGGCCATGCGCTATGTCAGGGCCATCGACCCGGCCAAGGCCGCGAAGATGGCCGAGGCCCAGGCGCAGATCAGCAAGGAAACCGATCCGGCGAAGGCCAAGTCCATGCTCGAGGCTCTGGAGGAGTCCCTGCGTACCGGTGACCTGTTCACCGATATGCAGATCAAGGCGGCCTTGCTGGCTCACACCCAGGGCCGGCAGCAATACGAGCAACTGAAGAAGGACTCGTTGAGTGCTTCGGGGGTTATCGACAAGAACCTGGCTGAGCGTCGGCAAGCCTCCGCCCAGCTGTGGAAGGAAACCGCGCAGGCGGTCGACGGTGGCATGCTTGCCGTGGGGAAGGCCCTGCAACCGGCCACGGATCTGGTGGCCCAAAGCATCACGCTGGTGGTCGGCAAGCTGACCGAACTGGCGGAGAAGGCACCCTCATTGGTACTGGGGGTTACTGCCCTGGGCGCCGCTTATGTCGCGGTGAAAAAGCTGATGGCTGTCTACACCATTGGCAAGGGCCTGCTGAATGTCGCTCGAGGTTCACTGCAGGTTGGCCGCAAAATGGCGAAGCGCTCCTCTGGTGGCACTGCGAGCGGTATCGACTGTTGTGCGCCCATGCTCGATTGCGGCCCGGACAAAAAACGCCGCAAGGGCCGTGGCGGGCGCAAGACGCCCAGGCGCGAGCCTCGTTCGAGGGGCATGGGCAGCAAAGGCTTCAAGAGCCCTTTGACGCCCAGCGGCCTGGAGAGAGTGGCCAGAGGGGCTGCCACCTCTGGTGCCGTAATGAAAGGCGCCGGTTCCCTGGCCAAGGGAGTCGCGCCCTTGCTCAAGGGCGGTGCGATCCTTTCGGTGCTCGGTGCAGGCTTCCAGGTGGCGGACACTTACCTGAATGCCCAGACCCAGGATGAAAAAGCCGAAGGCTACGGCGAGGCGGCGGGCAATCTTGCCGGTGCCGCCGCGGGTGCAGCAGCAGGGGCGGCCATTGGCTCCGTGGTGCCGGTGATCGGCACGGTGATTGGCGGGCTGGTGGGCGGCGCCCTGGGTGCCTGGGGCGGTTCGGCCGCCGGTGGCGCCTTGGGTAAAAAGCTGTTCGGCTCCGACGAGTCGCTCAAGCACTTGCCCGCAGCCGGTCCGCTGATGATGCGCAACGCCGGACAGAACATCCCGCCGGTCATGGGCGATATCGCCAAATCCTTCCAGAAAGGCCAGACGCCCCCGCTGATGGGGCAGGCGGCGCGCTCGATGCTCAGCCCATCGTCGTCTGCTGCGGCGCCGGCCACGATCACCGCGCCGGAGTCGCTCAAACCCCAGGTACCTCCAGTCATCGAGCAGCAGTTCAGCTTCGCGCCCTACTTGTCGATCTCGGTCCAGGGTGATGTGCGCGACCCCGCGCAACTGGCCCGGGAACTGGAACCCCACCTGCGCTGGCAGTTCGACGAGTTCAGCCGCCAGGCTGCCGCTCGCCAGCTGTTCGACGCGGCACACGTTTAAGGAGATCCCATGGCTTACATGGAACAGCTGCAATCGGGGCTGGGTTCCCTGGTGGCGGCAGCGGAAGCGGGGCGGCGCAGTGCCGATGAAATGCTCGGGCCCATGAACGGCGCCATCAGCGACATCAGCGGCGCCGCCCTGGAGCTTGAAAGCCTGCCCGTTGTCGGGCCGGCGCTGGGCGCCAAACTGCAACGCACGATGCGCAGTATCGGTGCGGCGCAGTCGGTGGTGGGGGAAGTCGCGGCCAAGTACAGCCAGGCAGTGACCGTGGCCGGGCAGATGCAGCAGCATCTTGGCGCCTTGCAGGAACAGGTGGCCAAGGCCGGCGCGGCGATCAATCGGATCGGCGGGCAGATCAGTCCTTCCCTGGGCAACATCTTCCCGACCGCCGCATTTGCCGAACAGACCACACCGGCGGCCGAGGCGGTGAAGCCCTTCGCGCACCTGTTGATCCTGCAACCGCTCGGGGCGGGCGCCCTGCCTTACTACTTCAACGTCGATACCGCAGCCTTCGAGGCGCTGCGCCGGCAGAGCGGATTCCGCTGGGCCGGTCAGGAGCGCCTGAGCCGCAGTGTCGCCCAGCAGGCGGTGGGCCAGGGTGAAGAGCGGATCTCTCTCAAAGGCACGGTGTTTCCCGGGTTCAAGGGCGGCCTGGGGCAGTTGCAGACCTTGCGCAGCATCGGGCGGCGCTTGCAGCCGCTAAGCCTGACCACCGGCTACGGCGAAGTGCTGGGCACCTGGTGCCTGACCAGCATCGAGGAAGATCAGAGCCACCTGCTGGCCGGCGGTATCCCGCGCAAACAAGGTTTTTCATTGGAGTTCGTAAGCTATGGCGACGACTTGCAGAACGTCTGACGGGGATCTGCTCGATACCTTGTGTTACCAGTATTACGGCCACCTCAACGGCTGTGTCGAAGCGGTGCTGGACGCCAACCAGGGGTTGGCCGACGAGGTACAGCCGTTTCGCGCCGGGCTGCTGATCCGGTTGCCGGAGCTGCCGGCCCGGGCCGAGGCCATGGTCCAGCTATGGGATTGAGCCCCAACCCCTTTACCCAACCCCGTCGAGCACGGGGTTGGCTTTTTCTGGAGTACGGCACATGACCCCAGCGTTTCGCATCGTCGCCGATGGCCGGGACATCACCGCGCAGATCAACGACCGCTTGCTGAGCCTGCGCACCACGGACAAGCCCGGCCTGGAGTCGGATGAATTCGAGCTGCGCATCGATGACCGCGACGGCGCCGTGGCGCTGCCCCGGCGCGGCGCGAGCATTGAAGTGTTCCTCGGTTACGCCGGCCAGGAGCTGACTCGCCTGGGGCGCTACACCGTGGACGAAGTGGTGGTGAACGGGCCGCCCGATACGCTCGAGATCCGTGGCAAGGCCAGCGACATGCGCGGCAGTGGCAAGACCACCCGCAGCGGCAGTTGGGAGAACGTTGCGCTGCAGCTCATCGTCCGTGACCTGGCGGCGCGCAATGGATGGCAGCCGGTCTGCCCGCTCGTCATCAAGGTGCCGCGCATCGATCAGCTCAACGAGTCGGATTTCAACTTCATCACCCGCCTGGCCCGGCAATACGACTGCACCGCCAAGGTGGCCGAAGGCAAGCTGCTGGTGTTGCCCCGCCAGGCCGGGCAGAGCGCCAGCGGCAAGGCCCTGGGGGTTGTCACCCTCGGGCGTGGCGATGTCAGCCGCTACCAGTTCCGCCTGAGTGACGGCAGCACCCACAAGGCAGTGCAGACCCGGCACCAGGATCCCAGGAGCGGAAAGCTGCGGGTCATCGACCTGGGTAACGATGGTTCGCCGGATGATTCGCCCGCCGTGCACACCGACCGCCACCTCTACCCGAACCAGTCTGCCGCCGAGCAGGCCGCCAAGGCGCGCCTGGCGGCCTTCAACCGCAGCACCGCCAGCCTGCGCCTGGACCTTGCGGGGCGCACCGATCTGTTCGCCGAGCGAATGATCAATGCCCAGGGCTTCAAGGCCGGGCTCGACGGTGACTATCTGGTGGACTCGGTCGAACAGTTGTTCACCCAGGCCGGATGGACGACCACGGTCCAGTGCAACGGCGGTAAGCAAGGCAAGGCCAAGGGCAAGCCGCCCCAGGCCCGCAACTCCCTCAGGGTCGAGCAGCTTTGAGCCTTGATCCCATTCCCACTGACGGGGCAACCCGCCCACAGGAGTATTCATGAAACCAGGCATCACCCTGGCGATCCGGCATTTTCTCCGGACCTTGATCGCCGGTTGCAGCTTGCTGCTGGCCGCTGCCGCCCATGCGGCACCCTTTGTCCTGGCCTATACCGACGGCCAGGTCGAAGCGTCCTACAGCAATCTGCAGGCGTTCCACCGCAACCTGTCCGCCGTCGGCCTGGGCAGCACCTACGGCCTGACCGTCACCGGCAAGCTGCATCAGGACGGCATGAACGAAACCACGCAGAACATCATCCGCTTTGCCAAGAGCCAATCCCTGCCGCTGTTCCCGACTGTTTCCGACTACAACGAAGGCATCGGCGCCTTCGACCCGGCTATTTCCCATTCCATCCTCAACGACCGGGCCTTGAGCGCCGGCACCGTCAAACAGTTGGTCAAGCTGGCCAAAGAGGGCGGATTCGCCGGCATCAACCTGGACTTCGAGAAGGTCGAACCCAGGAATCGCGCCGCGTTTTGCGCCTTCGTCAAAACCCTGGGCAACGCCCTGCATGCCGGCAACAAGAAGCTGATCATCAGCATCCCGCCCAAGCTCAGCGACACCGAGCCTGAGTACCTGCAGGGCTACGACTACAAGGCTCTGGGCGCGGCGGTGGACTACTTCCAGGTGATGACCTACGACCAGGTCGGGCCGGGCTGGAGCAGCGGCGGCTTTCACAATGAAGCCTGGCCCGGCCCCGAATCGGGCTTCGACTGGCAGCAGGCGCTGCTCAGTTACGCCGTTTCCCGAGTCCCGGCGAGCAAGGTCCTGGCAGGGCTGCCCGCATACGGCCAGGACTACAGCATCGGCAACCGGGTGCACTGGTCGGCCTATCAGGAAATCATTGCCGAGCACCGGGCAGCCACTCACCGGGATGCCGCTTCTGCGACGCCTTATGCCACCTGGGGCCCGGTCAAGAGCTTCGCCGATGGCGTGGAATGGACCCCGGAACGAGCGCAACCCGTGCTCTGGTACGACGATGCCGCCAGCATCAAGACCAAGACCGCCCTGGTGACCAGATTGGGCCTGGGCGGCACCAGCGTCTGGGCCATGGGCTATGAAAATGCCGAGTTCTGGGCCGCGCTGCAGTCAGGGCTCAAGGCCAGCAATGAGCTCTTGCCGACCGGGCGGGAGTGACTGGCCGGATGGGCTCTGGAGCTGGCTGCCACAGGTTCTGCAGCACGCCTGGGGCCATGATTCCAGAGCGCTTTTGCGAAACCCGTCTCGACGGGTTTTTTCATGCCCGGCAGAAACAAGCCTCACCGCAGCCTCATCCCGTTCCAGGAGCCTTGTCATGAACCTTTCGGCTGTTCTCGATCAGCTACAAGCACAGTGCCCGAGCTTTACCGGGCGCATCATTGTCGGCACCCATGCCGATTCTGCCTCAGGCGTTGGTGCGCCAATGCCAGTCGCCTATCTGGCGCCCAGCAACGATCTGGCCGGTGCCAGCGCCGGGCAGAACATCATTCGCCAGACCATTCGCGACCGCTTCGAGGTGGTCCTGGCGCTTGGCGCCGCCGAGCCTGCAAAAGCGCTGAATCCGCTGCACGACCTACGCGCCGAACTCTGGCGCGCCCTGGTCGGTTTCAAACCCGGCGCCGAGTACAACCCGATCCAATACGACGGCGGTGAACTGGTGTCGTTCGACACCACCCGCCTGCTCTACCGCCTGCGCTTCTTCGCCGAGTTCCAGCTGGGGCGCAATCTGCCCGGCCAGCCGGCGGAAACCTGGCATGAGCGTGAACTCGACGGCTTGCCGTCCTTGACCGGGGTCACGGTGCGGGTCGATGCCATCGATCCGGCGGACCCCAATCTGCAACGCCCAGGGCCCGATGGGCGCCTGGAGCTGACTTTTTCAGGAGAGCTGAAGCAATGAGCAAACGCATCACCGTGCTGCCGGTCGCCGGCCGCGCCGTACCGGACCCGGAAGCAGGCGATCTGCTGCCCGCTTCCGGCCGTGAAGTGTCGGACAGCGCCTGGTGGCGCCGGCGTCTGGCCGATGGCGATATCACTAGCAAAGCCGTGAAAGCGGCGAAATCTCAAGGAGCCAAATAATGGCGATCGGTTTCAGCAATATCCCGGCGGACATCCGTGTGCCGCTGTTCTACGCCGAGATGGACAATTCGGCGGCCAATAGCGCGTCCTCGGCCATGCGTCGTCTGATCGTCGCCCAGGTCAACGACAACCAGGCTGGCGACGATCTCGGCAAACTGGTGCTGGTGTCCAGCGTGGCCCTGGCCAGGAGCATCGGCGGCCAGGGCTCGATGCTCGCTTCGATGTACGAAACCTGGCGCAAGACCGACCCGGTGGGCGAGATCTGGTGCCTGCCGCTGCACAGCACCGAGGGCAGCGTGGCCAAGGCCGAGCTGAAGATCAGCGGTAGCGCCGGCGCCGCCGGCCTGCTCAATCTGTACGTCGGTGGGGTGCGGGTGCAAGCCTCCATCGTCAGCGGCGCCAGTGCCGCACAAGCGGCCAGCGCCCTGGCCTTGAAGGTCAACGCTGCAGTAGATCTGCCGGTGACCGCCACCGCGGCCGAGGGCACTGTGACCCTGAACGCCAAGTGGACCGGCGACAGCGGCAACGACATCAGCCTGCAACTCAATCGCCTGGGCAAGAGCAATGGCGAAGAAACCCCGGCGGGCCTGACCCTGGTGCTGGGCAAGATGGCCGGCGGCACCGGTGTGCCGGATCAGGTCGCGGCGCTGGCCGCCCTGGGCGACGAGCCGTTCGAGTTCATCTGCATGCCCTGGACCGATACCGCCAGCTTGAATGCCTGGCAAGCGGTGATGGACGACAACACCGGCCGCTGGTCCTGGGCCAAGCAGCTGTTCGGCCATGTCTACAGCGCCAAGCGCGGCACCGTCGGCACCCTGGTGGCGGCCGGCCAGGCACGCAACGACCAGCACATCACCATCCAGGCCCTGGAAACCGGCGTGCCCCAGCCGGTGTGGGTCCAGGCCGCCGCCCTGGCGGCGCGGACTTCGGTGTTCATCTCCGCCGATGCCAGCCGTCCGACCCAGAGCGGCAGCCTGCCGGGCGTAGACCCGGCACCGGCCAGCGAGCGCTTCACCCTCACCGAGCGCCAGTCGCTGCTGAGCTACGGCATCGCCACCGCCTACTACGAAGGCGGCTACATGCGCATTCAGCGGGCGATCACCACCTACCAGAAGAACGCCTACGGCCAGGCCGACAACTCCTACCTGGACAGCGAAACCATGCACCAGTCGGCGTTCATCGTGCGCCGCCTGCAAAGCGTGATCACCAGCAAATACGGGCGCCACAAGCTGGCTGCCGACGGCACTCGTTTCGGCGCCGGCCAGCCGATCGTTACCCCGAGCACCATTCGCGGTGAGCTGATTGCCCAGTACGCCAAGCTGGAGCTGGAGGGCCATGTGGAGAACGCCGAGCTGTTCGCCGAGCACCTGATCGTCGAACGCGATGTGCAGGACCCGAGCCGGGTCAACGTGCTGTTTCCGCCGGACTACATCAACGGCCTGCGGGTATTCGCGCTGCTCAACCAATTCCGCCTGCAGTACGACGCGGCGGCCTGAGCCGGACCTGCATCGCTGCGCTTTTTCAGCCCGCCTTGAGCGGGCTTATTTTTTGGGAGAAACAACATGGGTCAACTGATAGCGGGCACCTGCTACGTCAAAGTGGACGGCGCTCAACTGACCATCAGCGGCGGCTGCGAAGCACCACTGATGGCCGTCAAGCGGGAAACCGTGGTTCCGGGCTTCTACAAGGAAACCGACCTCACGCCGTCGTTCAAAGTCACCGCGCTGCACACCCCGGACTTTCCGCTCAAGCAACTGATCGAAGGCGTCGACATGACCGTCACCTGCGAGTTCGCCAACGGCAAGGTCTACGTACTGGCCGGTGCCTACCTGGTGGACGAGCCTATTGCCAAGGGCGACGACGCCAGCATCGAGCTGAACTTCGAAGGGCAGAAGGGGACCTGGCAATGAGCAACACGGTGAAGCTGCAGGTGCCCATCGAGGCCCACGGCGAGCCCCTGGCCGAACTCAGCCTGCGCCGCCCGACGGTGCAGGAAGTGCGAGCGATCAAGGCGCTGCCGTACAAGATCGACAAGAGCGAAGAGGTCAGCCTCGACATGGACGTCGCGGCCAAATACATCGCGGTCTGCGCCGGCATTCCACCGTCCTCGGTGAACCAGCTCGACCTGGTGGACCTCAACGCCCTGAGCTGGGCGGTGGCGAGTTTTTTCATGAGTGCGGCATCGCAGCCATCGCCGACCTGATCGCTGTCGCCTATGACCTGGCCTGGTTCTGGAAGGTTGACCCCGAACAGATGATGGCCAGGCCACTGGATGTGCTCCGCGAATCCCTGGAGCACGCGCAACGGATCAATGCGATGCAGCAGGTGCAGTGATGGCGTATCGAAAAAGAAACAAGACCAAGGGCCGGCGGCCCAAGCAGACAAGACAGGCCAAACCGGCAGCACCTGTGCAGCAGGTCAAAGCCGAAACTGAGGTGGTCAAGCCTGCTGTGGCCGAGAGCGCAAGCAAGGCCGTCGACCCGGAGCTCACCGGCATTCGCCAAGTGGTGGGCAAGTTCAGGAAAAGCCTGGAAGAAAGTGGCCTAGGAAATCTCGATCTTTCAGGATTGTTTTCTGGGCAGGGCCTATTGACCCCCTTTGTTGCGGGCATGCAGTCGGCGATCAAGGCGCAGAACATCCAGGCTGTAACGGCCGCCGCAGTCAGGGGGGAGGTAAGTCCGGAGAACGAGCTGGGCAATACCGCGCTAAACCTCAAGCACTTTGATGAGGCAGTGGAAAGAATCACCCTCAATGTGGGGGTTGCACTGTTGCCGGCCATCAACAGCATTGTCACGGGGCTTCAGCCCGTACTGACATCGGTCGGTCAATTTGTCGCTGATAACCCCGGGTTGGTGGAAGGGCTCGCGGCCGCCGCAATCGCTTTTACAGTGGCAGCTTCGGCGGCCACGGTCTTTGCTGCACTGTCCTCGCCTATAGGTTTGGCGATGCTGGCGATTGCTGCGGTAGCCGGTGTGGTGGTGGCCAATTGGAAGCCGGTTTCGCGGTTTTTCATCCAGCTGTGGGGGAAGATTTCACCCACGATCATGTCCATGGTCGGTCTTTTCAAGGAGGTGTTCGCCTGGACGCCCATTGGGCAATTGATTGCCAACTGGGGGCCGGTTAGCGCTTATCTGAGCGCCCTCTGGCAAGACTTTAGCGCCGGTACCGGGCGGGTGTACCAGGCGTTGAATCTGCTCTTCAACATGAGCGGGTTTGGGTTGCTGATCAGAAACCTGGAGCCCATCAGAGAGGCTGTCCAGGTGATTTTTCGCAGCCTGCGAGAGGTTTTCGAGTGGAGCCCGCTTGGCTTGATAAGCAGTAACTGGCAACCCGTGGTAGGCCTGTTTGCAGCGATCTGGGATCTGATCTGGGCGTTGTCGATCACGGCAAAGAACAACGTTGCCAGTCTGTTCAGTTGGTCACCCGGTGAGGGGATGAGAAAGGACCTCGACGGTTTGATCCAGTGGTTCTCTTCGTTTCGTGAGCGGCTGGAAAAGGTCCTGGAGCCAATCCGCGAAAAGCTCCGAGCGACCTTTGGCAATTTGCTTGTCAGTGTCACCGGGAGCATCAATTCGCTGACCGAGAGTGTGGTGGAGCACAACAACTCGGCAAACCGGGGTGAGGACTCGCTGACCGATACACCTTCTCCGCTGCTGACCCCGGGCAATTTGCCGCAAAGCTCCAGTTCGCTGCTGCAACAGGCTGCGGCCAACAATCGCACTCGGCTTGAAGGCGGGCTGCTGCTGCGCTTTGAGAACGCACCTCCCGGCCTGCGCGCCGAACAGGCCACGACCAATCAACCAGGCTTGAACGTGGCTTCGACCCTGGGCTATCGCTCACTTTCCCTAGGAGGTTCCCATGGCGGATAACTGGCGTGATCGTTTGTTGCCCGCATCCTTTCGCGGCGTGCCCTTCTGGGTCGACCAGGCGAAAACCCCGGTGGGGCAAAAAGGCCAGTTGCATGAGTACCCGCAGCGCGACCAGCCGTTTTTCGAGGGCCTTGGCCAGCAGGCGAAAGTCCATGACCTGACGGCCTTCATCGTCGGCGCCGATTGCCTGGAGCAGCGCGACAGGCTGCTCAAGGCCCTGGAGGAGGGCAGCGGCGAGCTGGTGCATCCGTGGCTTGGACGGATGCAGGTCAAGGTCGGCGAGTGCGAGATGACCCAGAGCCGCCAGGACGGCGGCCTGGTGACCTTCAGCCTGAAGTTCTACCCGGACCAGCCGCTGCGCTTTCCTTCGGCGGTGGTCAACACCCAGCAGCAGGTGCTGGTGGCCAGCGATACCTTGCTGGGCTCGGCGGTGCTGCGGTTCGAGTTCGCCACCAACCTGATCAAGCAGGCGCGGATCGGCGTGGATTCGCTGCGCAAGGGATTGACCGAGGTGTACGCGGTCATCGAACACGAGTTCAAGCCGCTGATCGAGTTCTATGGCGACCTCAACACCCTGGTCAAGGCGGTCAAGGAAATACCCAAGGAGCTGAGCACGGAGTTCAAGGGGTTGCTGGAGGATGTACGCGGGCTCAAGGATTTTGCCCGCACCGGCTATCGGCAGATGCTCTCCGATATTTCCCAGCAGGTGGAGGCGGCCAGGCGCATCGATGCGCCCAAGCTGACCACCGGCAAGGACACCACCGCGGCGGCCGAGGCGGTAGCGAACCTGGTCCAGGATGCGTTGCTGGTGCAGATCGCCCGGTTGGTGTCGGCCTTGCCGGTGGCCACCCCGGTGGTCAAGCTCCAGAGCACGCCGCCCCTGGCGCAGCAGGCCAGCCAGCCGGTGCAGCGCCTGGAGGTGCCGGTGGCCGACGATGTACTGGCCCTGCGTGACCAGCTCAACGAAGTGATCTGGCAAGCCGCGCTCAAGGCCGACCCGATGCATTACCAGGCGCTCAACACCCTGCGCCAGCAACTGCAGGGCCACCTCAATGCAGTGGCTTCGTCCGGGGTACGGCTGGTCAGTCTCAGCCCCAAAAGCAGCATGCCGGCGCTGGTCCTGGCTTATGAGCGGTTTGCCGATGCGACGCGGGTCGGTGAAGTGGTACAGCGCAACCGGGTGGCCCATCCGGGCTTCCTGCCGCCGGCCGATCTGCAGATTGCGCGGGAGTGACCCATGGACGAATTGGCAAATATCGTCACCCTGACGGTGGACGGGCTCGACTACAGCGGCTGGAAAAGCGTGGAGATCACGGCGGACCTGGAGCGCCAGTTTCGCACCTTCAGCCTCAACATCACCTGGCAATGGCCGGGGCAGGACAGGCAGGTGCGGATCCGCCCGGGCGCCCGCTGCCAGGTGCGCATCGGCTGCGACCTGGTGCTCACCGGGCATGTCTACAAGGCGCCGGTCAGTTATGACGGCAGGCAGATCAACCTGAGCATCCAGGGCAGCTCCCTGACCCAGGATCTGGTGGATTGCGCGGCCATCAACCGGCCGAGCCAGTGGCGCCAGCAGGATGTGCTGAGCATCGTCCGCGCCCTGGCCGGCTCTTACGGGGTGGGGGTGCGCAGCGAGATTGCACCCACCAGCAAGTTGCACACCCACAGCATTGTGCCGGGGGAGACGGTGTTTGCCTCCATCGACCGCTTGTTGACCTTGTACCGGGTGTTCTCCAGCGATGACGCCGACGGCGACCTGCTGCTGGCGGCACCGGGCAGCGGCGGGCGCGCCAGCGATGCCCTGGAGCTGGGCAAGAACATTCTTTCGGCCAATGCAGCGATGGATTTTTCCGCGGTGTTTTCCGAGTACCGGGTGATCGGCCAGCACAAGGGCAGCGACCAGAGCAGCGGTGTCGCGGTCTGCGAGGTGTCCGGCCAGGCCAGCGATGCCCGGGCTTCGCGCAAACGGGTGACGGTGATCAACGAGGCGGCGCAACTGAGTGCGGAACTGGCTCAGCAGCGGGCTGACTGGGAGTGCGGCACCCGCACCGGCAAGGCGCTGACCACCACCTATCAGGTGCAGGGCTGGCGCCAGAGCAATGGTGATTTGTGGCGACACAACACGTTGGTGCGGGTCATCGACCCGGTGCTGGGTTTCGACCAGGACATGCTGATCTCCAAGGTCACCTGGTCGCTGTCCGACCAGGGCTCCATCACCACCTTGCAGGTGGCGCCGCCGCAGACCTTCGATGCCAACCCGACACCCGCAAAAAACTGAAACCTGCGCCCAACCGCAGGAGCCGGCTGGCCGGCGAAGGCACCCGGCACGAAACCGCGCAATCCCTGTTCGCCGGCAAGCCGGCTCTTATCCCCCCAAGGAACCCAGCATGAGCCTACTGACACGCCTGTTGGCGCGGGGCACCGTGGTGCTCGCCCATTCGGCCAACAAATTGCAATCGCTGCAAATGCGCCTCACCGCCGGCGAGGTCAACGACGACATGGAGCATTTCGAGCCTTACGGTTTTACCAGCAACCCCCTGGCCGGCGCCGAGGGCATCGCCACCTTCCTCGGCGGCGATCGCTCCCATGGAGTGGTGCTGGTGGTGGCCGACCGGCGCTATCGCCTCAAGGCCCTGGCCGCCGGTGAAGTGGCGATCTACACCGACGAGGGCGACAAGATTCACTTCAAGCGCGGGCGGGTCATCGACATCGACACTGCCACCTTGAATATCCGCGCCAGCAGCGGCGTCATCATCGACAGCCCGACCCTGAGCATGAGCGGCAAGATCGTCTCCCAGGGCGATCAGGTCGCCGCCGGCATCAGCCAGATCAACCACGTCCACAGCGGCGTGCAACCCGGCCCGGGGCAGACCGGCGCGCCGGTGGGAGGTTAAGCATGTTCGCCACTTATGACCTGAAGAACGCCCTGACCCGGGCTGTGGAAATCAGCCTGTTCACCTGGCGCCGCGCCGCCGATGACGACGCCCTGGATGACGATCAGCGCTACGGCTGGTGGGGCGACAGTTTTCCCAGCGTGGCCGACGACCGTATCGGCTCGCGGCTGTGGCTGTTGCGCCGGGTCAAGCTGAGCCGGCAGACCCAGCTCGATGCCGAGTTCTATGCCCGCGAGGCCCTGCAGTGGCTGATCGACGATGGCCACTGCAACGCCGTGGAGATCATGACCGAGCGCCTCGATGCCCAGCGCCTGAACCTGCGCACGGTGCTGATCCTGGCCGACGGCGAGCGCCTGGACATCAACCCCATTCACAGTTGGCAGGTGACCTATGCCGTTTGAAACGCCTTCGCTGCCGGTGCTGATTCAGCGCACCCAAAGCGACCTGGCCAGCGATTCGCTGCGCCAGTCCGATGCCCAAGTGCTGGCCCACACCCTGAGCGGTGCCGCCTTTGGCCTGTATGGCTACCTGGATTGGATCGCCGAGCAGATCCTTCCGGACAAGGCCGATGAGTCGACCCTGGAGCGCATCGCCGCGCTGCGCCTGAACCAGCCGCGCAAGACCGCCCAGGCGGCCAGTGGCAGCGTCAGTTTCAACGCGGCAGCTGGTGCCGTGCTGGATCTCGGCACCCTGTTGCAAAGCAGCGACGGTCGCAGCTACACAGTGACCGCCGCGCGCACCACCAGCGCAGGCCTCAACAGCACCACGATCCAGGCCGTCGACGGCGGTACCCTGGGCAATGCCGATGCCGGCCTGGAGCTGACCGCGGTGCAGCCGGTGCAGGGCATCAGCAACTCGTTCACCGTCCTGGCCCCGGGCCTGAGCGGTGGCGTGGCCCGGGAAAGCCTCGAATCCCTGCGCTCGCGGGTGATCCGTTCCTATCGGATCATTCCCCATGGCGGCTCGGCGGACGACTACGAAACCTGGGCCATGGAGTGCCCGGGCATCACCCGTGCATGGTGCCGACGCAACTACCTGGGGCCAGGCACGGTGGGCCTGTTCGTCATGCGTGACGACGACCTGCAGTCGATTCCCAATGCCGAGCAGCTGGCGCGGGTTCTGGCCTATATCGAGCCCTTGCGCCCGGTAACCGCCGAAGTGCATGTGCTGGCGCCAGTGATACAGCCGGTGATCTACCAGGTGCGCCTGACCCCCGACACCAGTGCGGTGCGGGCCGCGGTCGAGGACCAACTGCGCGACCTGCACAGCCGCGAGGCCGGCCTGGGAGAAACCCTGCTCCTGAGCCACATCCGCGAGGCCATCAGCAGCGCCACCGGTGAACAGGATCACCGCCTGCTGGCGCCGCTGGCCGATGTGCCGGCAAGCAGCAACCAACTGCTGGTATTTGGAGGTTGCCAATGGCTGCAATAAGAAGCGCCGCCCAGTACCAGCGCCACCTGCGCAGCCTGCTACCCAGCGGCCCGGCGTGGGACCCGGAACGGGTGCCGGAGCTTGAACGGGTGTTGCAGGGCATCTCCCAGGAGCTGGCGCGCATCGACGCCCGGGCCGTGGACCTGCAAAACGAAATGGACCCGGCCAGCGTCAGCGAACTGGTGACGGATTGGGAAAAGGTCATGGATCTGCCCGACCCCTGCCTGGGCCTGACCCCGCTGTTCGAAGACCGGCGCCTGGCCGTGCGCCGTCGTCTGTTGGCGGTGGGCAGCCAGCGCGCCGCCTACTTCGTCGAAATCGCCCGCAGCCAGGGCTACCCCAATGCCAGCGTCACCGAACTGAGCACCCCACGCATGGGCCGCTCACGTTTTGGTCACGCCCATTTCGGCACCTGGCGGGCGAATTTCATGTGGACCCTCAATACCGGCGGCCGCCTGCAACTGGGCCGGCGCTTCGGCGCGAGCTATTGGGGCGAACGTTTTGGCATGAACCCGGGCAGCGCCCTGGAATGCCTGATCCATCGCAGTACACCGGCGCATACCCAGGTGTACATCAACTATGAATAGAGAGGATTGGACAACGTGGACTATCCGAAAAGTGTGCCAAGTGTTGGGTTGGTAAATGGGAAGTTTGTCGACGAGAACCCGGTGACTGGGCAAGTCGGCTCACTGATTTCCTCGGAATGGGGAAACGCGGTTACCGACGAATTGCTCAATGTGATTCGTGCGGGTGGGAAGGAGCCGGCCGAGGCCGAGCATGATCAGTTGCTGGCGGCGATCAAGGCGATCGTTCGGGATTCAATTCCACCGGAGAAAATCCGCACCACCTTGGCCGAGTACGGGATTACCGATGCTTACACCAAGTCGGTGACCTACACCAAGGCGGAGATCGAGGCACTGTTGAAAAACATGTCGGCCTTGCCGGTGGGGGCCATGGTGCCGTTTCCCAAGGGGACGGTGCCGGCTGGGTTCCTGGAGGTGGATGGCAGTGTGCAGAGTGCTGCGACCTATCCGGATCTGGCGGCTTATCTGGGGACTACGTTCAATACGGGTGGGGAAGGAGCGGGTAAATTCCGCTTGCCTGAGTCACGAGGGGAGTTTCTGCGGGGTTGGGATCATGGGCGGGGCGTTGATTCTGGACGCGTTCTGGGCAGTTACCAAATCGATCAGATGCAAGGGCACATACACGAATATCGTTTCAGAATGGGTGTAACCGCATCAGCAGGAATTACATCGACCTCAGTTGCATGCTCTCATGCCGGCAGTGGTACTAACCTCGGCTCCTCAGGTGTAACGGACTCGGCTAACCCATTTATGGTTGGAGGAGCCCTGCCTGATGCTGCAAATGGCACACCGCGGACAGGGGGGGAAAACCGACCTCGCAACTTGGTGGTTATGTGGTGTATCAAGGCCTGGAACGCACCCGTCAATCAGGGAAACATCGACATTGCCTCTCTGGCTTTGGAAGTCCAAGAGCAAAAACCAATATCGATTGTAGGTGGGTATAGGAGTCTGTCGCTTTCAGCCTCGGGGGGGGGCGCGCAGGTGAATGTTTCGGCTGACCAGTTGATCGTTGGTGCGGGTGGGCTATTGCGTTCACTGAGTGGGATCAACTTGAGCTTTAGTGGCCTGACTGTGGGAGAAAACGGGATAGATGTCGGCGAGTTGGCCCCATCAACCTGGTATAGCGTTTGGGTGATTTGGAACGGTAACGCTCCGGCTGGCTTGCTCTCGCTGAGTGCAACAGCCCCAAAGTTGCCGGCCGGCTATACGCACAAGGCACGAGTCGGTTGGATTAAAACTGATGCGACGGCGAACAAATATCCGCTGAACTTCATACAGCGCGGGAATCGTTGCAGTTACAGAGTAACGCCCGGCAGCAATGTCCCTGGCAATGTCGTCATTTCGGCTGGAGTGCAGGGGCACATCAGCATTCCGACCTATGTCGCGATTCCAGTAGCGCCATTTGTGCCCCCTACAGCCGTTACCATTCATATGGCGATGACGGGGACCAACAGCACGCAAATGGTTGCTCCCAATGATGGTTATGGTGGGTACACGAGCCTCACAAATCAGCCATTGGTGTTTTATGCAGCATCTCAACACCTTGCGCAGTACCAGCTACAACTGGAAGGCCCGAACATCTATCGCGCCGCTCAGTACGCCGGAGATCGTCTTACTTGTTTGGGATGGGAGGACAGTTTATGAGTTATGCAGTTCGTAATGATGGCCAGGGATGGCGAGCGGTTTCGGGGCCTGACAACGTGGGAAACGATGAGTGGTACTGTATCGGTATTCCCCCTGATCCAGTTCCGTCACCTCTGACAAAAGAAGAGCTGGCTGCTACCGAACGCTCCTATCGTGACCAAGAGCTGGCGCGGGGCGTGTGGCTGCGTGACCGTCACCGTGATCAAACTGAGATCGCGATGGTTACCACGCTTTCTGCTGATCAGTTCATACAGTTGCTCGTGCATATGCAGGCCCTACGAGACTGGCCTCAGTCGGCGGATTTTCCAGATGCCAATTTCCGGCCAGTAGCGCCAACCTGGATGGCTGAACATATCTCATAAACGCCCCGCACCGTCGGGGCGTTTTCTTATCCCATTTACAAACACCGACCATGCCAATCACCGAACAACAACTGCAACAAATCATGCCTAACGCCCGCCGCCAAGCGGGCGTTTTTGTTTCTCCACTCAATACCGCCATGGCTCACCGGCAGATCGATACGCCGAAGCGCCAGGCGGCCTTTCTTGCCCAGATCGGCCACGAATCCGGGCAACTGCTATATGTGCGCGAGCTGGGCAGTGATCAATACCTGAGCAAGTACGACACCGGCACGCTCGCGGCACGCCTGGGCAATACACCGGAGGCTGACGGCGACGGCCAGCGTTATCGCGGGCGTGGGCTGATCCAGATCACCGGGCGCAGCAACTATCGCCAGTGCAGCCTCGGGCTGTTCGGTGATGAGCGCCTGCTGGAGTTGCCGGAACTGCTGGAGCAGCCGCAATGGGCCGCCGAGTCGGCGGCCTGGTTCTGGGAGCGCGGCGGACTCAATGCCCTGGCTGATCGCGATGAGTTCAATAGCATTACCCGCCGCATCAACGGTGGTTTGAACGGCTTGCAGGATCGCCTGCAACTCTGGGCCAGGGCGCGGGCGGTGCTTTGCCTGCCCGTGGTCTGAATTCCCTGCCTGATTGGGGGCTGATGGTCGCGGATCGGCAGGCCCATTTCTTTTACGGATAGCAGGAGTGGCTTGATGAACATCAGCGGTTGGCTGGCCGTAGCCCTGGCGGCTGCGTTGCTTTATGCCCTCGGTTTTGTCGGCGGCGCCGGCAGTGAACGCACTAAACACCAGCGCCTCGACGAGGCTCGGCTGCAGCAATCCTTCGAACAAGGCCAGGCCCTGGGCACGGTCAAGGAGAAGGTGGTGGTCGAGTACGTCGATCGCATCGTCAAGGTCTATCAGGCGGGCGCCACTCTCACCAAAGAGGTTCCTATCTATGTCTCGAAAGCGGCTGATAACGCCTGCGTTGTGCCTGATGGTTTTGTCCGGGTGCACAACGCCGGCGCCGCCAACCTGCCCCTGGCCGCAGGCCCCAGCGTCACTGATGGCGCCGCCTCGGGCCTTGCACTCTCTACCGTCGCCGCCAGCGTCGTCGACAACTACAGCGAATGCCACGCCAATGCCGAGCAATTGAAGGCGTTGCAGCGGTGGGTGCGCGAATCCCAGGCTGTGCTGCGTAGCTCTACGGGGACGTTGCTGCAGCCCTGAGAGCAGGTTGCCGATTCACTCTCCGGCTCCACTGGAGCCGACCGGATTGGGTCGCATCCAGGTGGAAGGGAGGAGTGACAAGGTGACGGCCAGTGATAGCCAGTAAAAGTGCTATCGCGTCAGCGATGCAGGACATTGGCTTATGGCCTCGGGTACTTGGGGATTTATATGAAGTTCGCATTATTTGGCCGTTTCAGGACTGCCGAATGCGCGCGGCTTTGTTTGAAAAATGAGCATGCACGCTCGGAATGAGAACTACTGGAGAAGTTATGCAGAATACTAAAAACATCTTGCTGATGAGCTTGTTTGCACTGATCGGGATTTCCTTCAATGTGAGTGCAGAGACGGCCATGTCGTGGAACCTGGCAAGGGATGTAATGCTGGCCAAGGAAAGTGTCGTGGCGAACTCGCCCTGGACATTCATGCAGAACACATCAGGGGTGAACAAGTCTGAAAACTATACGTTGCTACCTTTCTTCAAGGCGGACGACTGCACTGCTCAACCTGTGACCTGTTGGCAGGACCCGGTATCAGGGGCTCACGTATCGGTCCACTTCAAGACTTATACATTCACTGGAAACGGCAGTTTTGTTATCGCTCCGGGCAATGTGGCGTTTCACCCCGGGAAAAATAGCCAGACGGTTATCCGCTGGAGCAGCCCGGTCGTTGGTGAGGTAAATGTTCTCGGGCGTGTCAACAGCATTCACGACAGCTGTGGCGATGGGGTTGCCTGGTCCCTGAATTTGGATGACTCGGTTCTTCAGTCGGGTAGCTTGGCCAGAGGTACGGGAGCTGTTTTTTCGGTAAGCAAGGTGCCTGTCAGCAAGTTGTCGTCCATCTATTTTGTCCTGGACAAGAAGGCCAATTACTCTTGCGATACCAGCACCATCGACATGCTGATCACCAAGTGACGTGCCTGTTTCAGTGGTTCTGGAGGCCGCGCGTGATTGTCGAAGCTGCGCAAGGGAGATAAACCGGTCCACGAGTACTCAACTCTGATTCCGATCTGACAGCCTGTCACTTGCAAGCCACTTAGCCTGGTGTACGGTAAGCACACGCCAGCCCCATCAGGAGAGGATTGTGAAAGAAATCACCCAGCTTGCCGCTGAACTCGGCAGGCGTTTGCAGGTTCTGAATGCCCACGTCACCACCGCGGAGTCCTGCACCGGGGGAGGCATCGCCGAGGCGATCACGAGGATTCCTGGCAGTTCGGCCTGGTTCGAGGCCGGTTATGTCACCTATTCCAATCGCCAGAAGACCCTGCAATTGAATGTGCCGGCCGATTTGTTCAATTCGGTCGGCGCTGTCAGTCGTGAAGTGGTCGAGGCCATGGTCCGTGGGGCACAGGCCAGGAGTCATGCCCATTTTGCCGTGGCGGTCAGCGGTATCGCCGGGCCGGATGGCGGTTCTGCGCAGAAGCCTGTGGGCACTGTGTGGCTGGCCTGGGGGGCGGGAGAGACCCTGACCACCGAGTGCCGGCACTTTCCGGGAAATCGCGATGAGGTCCGCCGACAAACGGTGAAGGCCGCGCTAGAGGGGTTGCTGCAACATGCTGCGGCAGAAATCGCAAATCAGGGGTAGGCGATCCTCGAACGCTGTGGAATAATACTGGCTACTTATACAGGTGTTGGCCGTCAGGCCTTATTGATTACGTGAGGACTTTAATGGACGACAACAAGAAGAAAGCCTTGGCTGCGGCCCTGGGTCAGATCGAACGTCAATTCGGCAAGGGTGCCGTAATGCGTATGGGCGATCACGACCGTCAGGCGATCCCGGCCATTTCCACCGGCTCTCTGGGTCTGGACATTGCTCTGGGCATTGGCGGTCTGCCAAAAGGCCGTATCGTTGAAATCTACGGCCCTGAGTCTTCCGGTAAAACTACCCTGACTCTGTCGGTTATTGCCCAGGCGCAGAAAGCCGGTGCCACTTGTGCGTTCGTCGATGCCGAGCACGCACTGGATCCGGAATACGCCGGGAAGCTGGGTGTGAATGTTGACGACCTGCTGGTTTCCCAGCCGGACACCGGCGAACAGGCCCTGGAAATCACCGACATGCTGGTGCGTTCCAACGCCGTTGACGTGATCATCGTCGACTCCGTGGCGGCCCTGGTGCCCAAGGCTGAAATCGAAGGTGAAATGGGCGACATGCACGTGGGCCTGCAAGCCCGCCTGATGTCCCAGGCGCTGCGCAAAATCACCGGTAACATCAAGAACGCCAACTGCCTGGTGATCTTCATCAACCAGATCCGCATGAAGATCGGCGTGATGTTCGGTAGCCCGGAAACCACCACCGGTGGTAACGCGCTGAAGTTCTACGCTTCGGTCCGTCTGGACATCCGCCGCACCGGCGCGGTGAAGGAAGGCGACGAAGTGGTGGGCAGCGAAACCCGGGTCAAGATCGTCAAGAACAAGGTGGCTCCACCGTTCCGTCAGGCCGAGTTCCAGATTCTTTACGGCAAGGGCATCTACCTCAACGGTGAAATCATCGATCTGGGCGTGCTTCACGGCTTCCTGGAGAAATCCGGTGCCTGGTACAGCTACCAGGGCAACAAGATCGGTCAGGGCAAGGCCAACTCGGCCAAGTTCCTGCAGGACAACCCGGAAATCGGCAACGCGCTGGAGAAGCAGATCCGTGAAAAACTGCTGACTGCATCGCCAGACGTCAAAGCCAACCCGGTCAAAGAGACCGAAGACGATATGGCCGACGCTGATATCTGATTGATCCAATGACCGCCGTACTCGATACCCTCGTCGCGGTGCGGCGAACCGCAATGGACCTGCTCGCAAGACGCGAGCACGGTCGGGTCGAGCTGACGCGTAAACTGCGTCAGCGCGGCGCCCCTCCTGAAATGATCGAAGCAGCCCTTGACCGTTTGACGGAAGAGGGCCTGCTGTCCGAATCCCGTTATCTCGAAAGCTTTGTTTCCTATCGTGCACGGTCCGGCTACGGGCCCATGCGTATTCGCGAGGAACTGGGCCAGCGCGGCTTGCAGCGCAGCGATATTGATCTTGCGCTGCGCGAGTGCGGTATCGATTGGCAGGAACAATTGCGTGACGTCTGGCAACGCAAGTTTGCCGGGCAGTTTCCTGCAGATGCTCGAGAGCGTGCCAAGCAAGGGCGTTTCCTGAGTTATCGCGGGTATTCCATGGACATGATCAGCCGCTTGTTGAGTGGCCGGGGCATGGACGACTGACGCCGTACCCGCTGCATAATGCAGCGGGCTATGGCTGGGGTCAGTTGGCTTTGCTGGTTTCTCGTGCCCGTTGCGTTGTTTGAGGCTGAGGCCTGGCCCAGTTTTCCGGCAGGTTGATGAAGTCGATTAGCTCGCGCAGGCGACCGTTGTCGCGAGCATTGAAGGCGAATGACAGTCGCGCCAGGTGGCTGAACTGCACTTCGTCGTGTTCCTCCCCGCTGTAGGCATGCTGTTGAAACTGGCCACTCAGGCACAGGTCGGCGAATGCTGTCTGCATCTGCTCCAGCGCCTGCTCATTGAGGTTGTAGTTCATGCGGATGACGAACTGTTGCTTGAGCCAGCGGCTGGAGTGGAAGTTGGCATAGAACTGCTGGATTTCCTGCACCGCTTCTTCAGTGCTGTGCACCAGGCGTACCAGCTTCATGTCACTGGGCAGAATGTAGCGATTGGCTTCCAGTTGGTTGTGGATGAAGTCCAGCGCGCCTTGCCAGAACTGTCCACCCGGCATGTCTAGCAGTACCACGGGTACCAGCGGGCTTTTGCCGGTCTGAATCAGGGTCAGTACTTCCAGAGCTTCATCAAGGGTGCCAAAGCCGCCTGGGCAAAGCACCAGTGCGTCGGCCTCCTTGACGAAGAACAGCTTGCGGGTGAAGAAAAAGTGGAACGACAGCAGGTTCTCCGTACCGCCAACGGTGGGGTTGGCATGCTGCTCGAAAGGCAGGGTGATGTTGAACCCCAAGCTGTGCTCCAGGCCTGCACCATCGTGGGCGGCGGCCATGATGCCCCCGCCGGCCCCGGTAATGACCATCAGATCCGAGCGGGCCAGGGCCGCGCCCAGCTCTCGGGCCATGACGTATAGCGGGTGTTCACTGGGGGTGCGTGCCGAGCCGAAGACCGTCACTTTGCGTCGGCCCTTGAACTGTTCCAGGACGCGGAAGGCGTGCTCCAGTTCGCGCAGGGCTTGCAGGGTTATCTTGGCATTCCAGCGATTGAGGTCATCCTCGGCCATGCGCAGGACGGTGAGCACCATGTCGCGGTAAAGAGGAAGATTCGGGCTGTTGGGGGCTATCTGGTTGAGTTGCGCTTCGACCTGGTTCGTCAGGTCGACACCGTTGCTCTGAAAATGACGACTTAACAGGTCATTCGATTGGTAAGGCATTCAGCTTCTCCTTCTGCACAGAACCTTGCGCACGATCAAGATATTCGAATGTGCCACGACACTGCCTGTGTCGCTGTCTGCTCAGCCCAGCGAATGAGCGAATTTCCGGACCCGATCACAGCTGACAATCGCTGGGCAGTGTTGGGGTCATCCACAGAGGTCCTGCTTTCCTTTATTTGAGAACATTTGCACAGCAAGACGCACAAGGACGGCCTCCTCAACCGTCCGTAAGCCGTTTTGGACATGGCTTGATCATGTGCCCATAAAGTCTTGGCTGGCAACCGCTTGTTCGCGGTTTTCCCCAGGCTGGCACCGCTGGTCAGGAGGGGCGGCAAGGGATGACGGCTCTGATTTACTAAGGTGCAGCGTCTGGCGCAGGAGCAGGGGCCGGAGAGAAGCAAGCGGGTTCTGGGCCATGCAGGACCAGAGCAGGGAGGCAGGGGATGACCATTGTCACGCTGGAGATTGATCCGCAGTTGTATCAGCTGCTGCAAGCCGCTGCCGCTGACCATCAAATAAGCCTGGAGGATGAGTGCCGGCGCCGATTGGCAGCACAGGAACGGCCATCACGATACCTACAGGCCCTGGTCGCCGAACTGCGCGCCGATGATCAGCAGCGGCGCGCCGCTCGTTCGTGATTACTTTTTCTTGGGCGTGCTTTGCGCCGGGCAATCCGACTCCTGAAAGCGCGCCGACGCGACCGGGCGATTGGTGCGGTTTTCAGTGAACTCGTAACGCATGATGGCGCCTTTGGCCATCAGCTTGCGGTAGTTGGGGTTGCGGCAGACGCTTGCCCCAAGTTGCAGGTAGACCGCCTTGGGATTGGCGCGCATCTGCTCGGCATGGCCAGACTGCACGCTGAGGTGGTTGATCAGTTCCTTGCCTTCAACGGTATAGCCCTGGTCGAGAATGTTCTCGTTGATTTCCCGAGGAGTGCCGACGTTGCTTTCCGCAGCGACCTTCTCCAGCATTTTGCCCAGTTCGAATTCTTGCAGGGACGCAGCTTGGGCACCCAGGGGCAGGGCCAGCAGAAGGGCGACGGTAGGAATGGTAAAGCGCAACATGAAACTCTCCTGGTGCAGTGACTGATGCTTCGACCAGCCACTCGACTGTGCGTTCAGTGGCGACGAATTATAGGGGGAGAGGCCGCAGGGCGGTACAGGTTTGAACAGATAGCTCTGATAAACTTGTCCGACTTTTTACCCTCTTGAGTGTTTGTCGTGTTGATTTCTGTTTCTTGCTGGCATGTCCTGCGATGAGTCATGCGGTTTCCCGTCTACGTGATCTGCGGATGGCGCGCGTGGCCAAGCCCTTTTTCGCACGCGGCTCACGGGCTGAACGCTGCCCCCGCTGCCGAGTGATTCCCAGCCATTGCCTGTGTGCCTGGCGACCGAAAGTCGTTGCCCGGTCAGCCATGTGCCTGGTGATGCACGACGTCGAACCGCTCAAGCCGAGCAATACCGGTTGGCTGATTGCCGATGTAATCGGCGACACAACGGCGTTCAGCTGGTCGCGTACTGAGGTCGATCCGCAACTGCTGGCGTTGCTGGCCGACCCGCAGTGGCAGCCTTATATCGTGTTTCCGGGCGAGTTCGTCGCGCCCGAACGGGTGGTCAGAGAAGTCAGGCAGGAGGAGGGCAAGCGGCCGCTGTTCATTCTGCTGGACGCTACCTGGAGCGAGGCGCGCAAGATGTTCCGCAAGAGCCCCTACCTGGAGCACTTGCCGGTTCTCAGCCTGTCCCCGGAGAAGCTCTCGCGCTACAAGCTGCGTCGCTCCAAGCGTGATGACCACTTCTGTACCGCTGAAGTGGCGGCGTTATGCCTGGAGCTGGCCGGCGATGAGCAGGTCAGCCAGGTACTGGATGCCTACCTCGATGTGTTCAGCACCCATTACCTGTCAGCGAAGTTCCAGAAGGCCATCGATCCGGATGACGATGTGCATGCCCGGCTCAAGCCCTTTGTGTAGTCGTGCTGGAATGAGGCTTTTGTGGCCATAGCTGGGCTACCAGCATGCCGCTGAGCATCAGCGCGCAGCCGAAGTAGCCGCGGGCCTGCAGCGACTCATCCAGCAACCAGGCCCCGGCAATGGCGGCAAATACCGCTTCCAGGGACAGAATGATTGCCGCGTGAGAGGCGATTGCGTCCTTTTGGGCAATCACCTGCAAGGTGTAGCCGATACCGACGGCCACCACCCCGCCATAGAGAATGGCCGGCCCGGCGCCGACAATCGCTTCCCAGTGAAGCGGTTCCAGGCACAACGCCAGGATCAGGCTGACCACCGCGCAGGTCGCAAATTGCAGGAACGCCAGGCGAATCGGGTCATGACGGCCGGCGAAAACTCCCACCAGAATCACGTGCCCACCCCAGACGAAGGCGCCAATCAACTGCAGCCAGTCTCCCGAGGCAACGTAGAAGCTGTCGCTGACGCTCAGCAGGAACATGCCCACCACCGCCAGCACGGCGCCGAGCCAGGTACCCAGGCCAGTCCTGTGGCCAATCAGCAGCCCCAGAAGCGGCACTACAATGACATAGAGCCCGGTGATGAAACCTGCATTGGTGACGGTGGTGAACATCAGCCCCACCTGTTGCAGATTGATGCCCAGGGCCAGGGCCAGCCCCATGAGTACGCCGCCCAGTAGCAGCCCACGATTGAGCAAGGGTTCGGGCTGACGATCCGTGGGTGTTTTACGCAGCACCAGCGGCAAGAGGCAGAGTGAGCCGAGGGCGAAGCGCAGGCCGGAATAAAGGAAGGGGCCGATATGATCCATACCGGAAGTTTGTGCGACAAACGCCGAGCCCCAGATCACTGCGGTAATCAGCATCAGGACATCGGCACGCAAGGCTTGGCTGCGCATGATGGCTCTCTTATTAGTTAGCCAGCTAAGATGCCGCAAAGCTTCACGCTTGACCACCCTGGCTTGGCTGGGCATGCTTGGCGCCGATTAGGGCGCCGGCGCTGTTTGAACCACTGTTTTGCTCAGGCTTTTCGCGGCGTTCGTGCTCTTTGGGTGCGGTATTCTGGCGTGCCTCCGTGTTGCTTTGGTGAGGGCTGAATGCATCAGTCCTGCCATGAAAAACAGGATCATTTGAAAAATGGCCACATACGAAATCCTGATTGCCGATGATCACCCGCTTTTTCGCAGTGCGCTGCATCAAGCTGTCACCTTGGGCCTGGGCCCTGATGTGCGTCTGGTGGAAGTGGCAAGCATTGCCGAACTGGAAGTGCGACTCACCGAAAAATCCGACTGGGATCTGGTCCTGCTGGACCTGAACATGCCCGGTGCCTACGGTTTTTCCGGTCTGGTGCTGTTGCGCGGGCAGTACCCGCAAATTCCGGTGGTGATGGTTTCGGCGCAGGAAGAAGCCTCCGTCATGGTGCGCTCCAGAGAGTTCGGCGCCAGCGGTTTCATTCCCAAGTCCAGTTCCCTGGAAGTCATCCAGCAGGCCGTGCGCAGTGTGCTCGACGGTGATGTCTGGTGGCCGCCCCAGGCGTTTGAAGAGGTCAGTGTCTCAGCCGAAGCCAAGGCCGCCAGCGAAGGCCTGGCTAGCCTGACGCCCCAGCAGTTCCGGGTTCTGACCATGGTCTGCGAAGGGTTGCTGAACAAGCAGATTGCCTACGAGCTGAGCGTGTCGGAAGCCACGATCAAGGCCCACGTGACGGCGATCTTCCGCAAGCTCGGGGTGCGTACCCGGACCCAGGCAGCGCTGCTCTTGCAACAACTTGAGTCAATTTCCAGTCATTAACCGGCTGTTTGTTCACGCTTTTTTGACTTTGGTTGAACTAGCTTCCCCACTTCTTTTTCTTCAGTTGCCCAGCTTATGTCGCCTTTCAAAGGTCAAACCGGTCTTAAACGTATCCTTAACGCCGCCGGCTATTCGTTCGATGGCTTGCGCGCGGCGTTCACTGGCGAGGCGGCATTCCGTCAGTTGGTGCTGCTGAATGTGATCCTGATTCCCCTGAGCTTCCTGCTTAATGTCAGCCGGGTCGAGCGTGCGCTGTTGATCGCCGTGTGCCTGCTGGCGTTGATCGTCGAGCTGCTCAATTCGGCGGTGGAAGCGGCCATCGACCGTATCTCCCTGGATCGTCATCCCTTGTCGAAAAATGCCAAGGACATGGGCAGCGCGGCGCAGTTTGTCGCTCTGAGCATGATCACCATCGTCTGGGCAGTGATCCTGATCTGAATCAGGGAATGCTTGGCAGGACGATTTCGTCGCTGCGTTGCACCCCGGCGGTAAAGGCGCGACACAGTTCGAGGAATTCGCGCATGGCCGAGGTCTGGTACTTCTGCTTGTGCCAGATGAAGTAGAACTGCCGGGCCAGGTCCAGGCCCGGGGTTTCCACCGGCACCAGGCTGCCGCGGCGAAACGCATCGCGCAGGGCCAGCCGGGAAATACAGCCAATCCCCAAACCCGACTCCACCGCACGCTTGATGGCTTCGGTGTGCTCCAGCTCCAGGCGGATGTTCAGGGCACTGCGGTGGTGACGCATGGCCTGGTCAAAGGTCAGGCGCGTCCCGGAACCCTGTTCGCGAAGGATCCAGGCTTCATGGGTCAGTTCTTCCATGGTGGCGTGGCCGCGCTTGGCCAGTGGATGCTGGGGCGCGCAGAACACCACCAGTTCATCTTCGACCCAGGTCTGGACTTCGATATCCGGATGGCTGCAGTCGCCCTCGATTAGACCCAGATCAATTTCGTAGTGGGCCACCTGTTGCACGATATGCGCAGTGTTCTGCACATGGAGCTTCACCTGGCTCTCCGGATGCACCTGCATGAAGCTGCCGATCAACAGGGTGGCCAGGTAGTTGCCGATGGTCAGGGTCGCACCCACCGAAAGCGAGCCGAACCCGGACTTGCCGTTGAGCAGGTCTTCGATCTCCTTGGCCTGGTCCAGCAGGGCCACTGCCTGTGGCAGCAGCTGTTTGCCCAGGGCATTGAGGCTCAGGCGCTTGCCCGCGCGATCGAACAGCTGGCAACTGGATTGGCGCTCGAGTTCGGTGATCGAGGTGCTGGCGGCCGATTGCGACAGGGACAGCAGCCCCGCAGCACGAGAAACGCTCTCTTGCTGGGCGACGGCGACGAAGACTTGCAGTTGACGGAGAGTAAATCGCATATCGATATAACCGATAACCCTTATCTTAATAATCCAGTTAACAGATATTGTCGCCGCCATTAGAATGCTGTGCAATTGCGCTCATGGTCAGCGCAGGCAATTTCTAGGAGCCCCCGTACATGAGCAACATGAACCACGAGCGTGTCCTCAGTGTTCATCACTGGAATGACACTCTGTTCAGCTTCAAGTGCACCCGCGATCCGGGTCTGCGCTTCGAGAACGGTCAGTTCGTGATGATCGGCCTGCAACAGCCTAATGGCCGTCCGCTTATGCGTGCCTACTCCATTGCCAGCCCGAACTGGGAAGAGCATCTCGAATTCTTCAGCATCAAGGTTCCAGACGGTCCGTTGACTTCCCAGTTGCAGCATCTGAAGGAAGGCGACGAGATCATCATCAGCAAGAAGCCAACCGGTACCCTGGTACTGGATGACTTGAAGCCCGGCAAACACCTGTACCTGCTCAGCACCGGCACCGGCCTGGCGCCGTTCATGAGCGTGATCCAGGATCCGGAAACCTACGAGCGTTTCGAAAAAGTGATCCTGTGCCACGGCGTACGCTACGTCAACGAAGTCGCCTACCGCGAGTTCATCACCGAGCACCTGCCGCAGAACGAGTTCTTCGGCGAAGCTTTGCGTGAAAAGCTGATCTACTACCCCACCGTGACCCGCGAGCCGTTCGAGAACGAAGGCCGCCTGACCGACCTGATGCGCAGCGGCAAGCTGTTCCGCGACATCGGCCTGCCGCCGATCAACCCGCAGGACGACCGCGCCATGCTGTGCGGCAGCCCGAGCATGCTGGATGAAACCAGCGAAGTGCTCAACAGTTTCGGCCTGACCGTTTCGCCGCGCATGCGCGAGCCGGGTGACTACCTGATCGAGCGTGCATTCGTCGAAAAGTAGGAGCGAGCGTGCTCGCGAAGACCGCCCAGGCAGCGCATTGGTGCTGACTGGGCGGATTCTCCCGGACACAGAAAAGCCCGCGTTGCCTGGAAAGGCAGCGCGGGCTTTTTCGTTTCCGGGGTTCAGCCCGCCGGGACCACTTCCAACACCCGGATCAGCCCTGGCTCGGGGTAATGCCAGCGCACATCCAAGTCCCAGAACTGGGCGCCGTACTCACGCTCGGTCGTGGGCACCTGGTAGGCCGGACGCGGATCCTGAGCCAGGCACTGCTCGATCAGCTCCACCAGGGGCTCCTGCAGACGCTGAGCGTGGATCTGAGCCTGTTGCAGGGCATTGTCCTGCCACTGCACCGGAATAATCTGCGGCGCGGCGCTGGCGATCTCATTGCTCGCCGTGGCAATGATGTCGGCGTAGGGCACGTAGGGCTTGATATCGAGGATCGGTGTACCGTCCAGCAGGTCGATGCCGGAGATCCACAGGCGGTTGGCCTCGACCTTGTCCAGCTTGACCACCGACTGGCCGATGCCATTGGGGCGATGGGTGGCGCGGGTGGCGAAGACCCCCATGGACTTGTTGCCCCCCAGGCGCGGCGGGCGCACCTTGAGTCGCGGCTTGTCTTCCAGTGCCTGGTGAAACAGGAACAGCAGCCAGACGTGGCTGACCTGCTCCAGCCCTTGCACCGCGTCGCCCTGGTCGAAAGGCGCCACCAGTTCCAGCACCCCGCGCGCGGCCGGAGCCAGTTGCGGTTGGCGCGGGATGGCGAACTTCTCCTTGAAGCAGGAGCGCACGAAGCCGATGGGGGAAACGCTGTAGGTCATGTTCTGGGGTCGAGGCTGTAAGGGGGAGGGCATGATAACCCGTTCGCTGGCAAGCCAGCTCCTACAACACCCGCGCCACCTGTAGGAGCCGGCTTGCCGGCGAATTGCACAACATCAATCAGAGACTGAAGCCGCCATCCAGAGGAATGATGTTGCCGGTCATGTAGGCCCCCGCAGTGCTTGCCAGGCTGATGGCCAGCGCGGCCATTTCCTCTTCCCGGCCCCAGCGTTTCATTGGGATCAGCGCCACGTCTTCGGCCAGGGCCTGTTCATCGTTACCGATGTGCTGGGTCATCTTGCTGGGAAAACGTCCCGGCGCGATGACATTGACGTTGATGTGCTGGCTCACCAGCTCCCGGGCGAGGATCCGCGACATCTGGTGCAGCGCCGCCTTGCTCGGGCCATAGGCGTAGGCCTGTTCGCCGAAGGAGCTGATTCCGGCCACCGAGCCGATATTGATGATGCGCGCCGGATGGGCCGCCGAGCCAGCACGGCGCAGCAGCGGCAGCAACTGCTGGATACAGCTGAACACCGAGGTCACGTTCAATTGCATGACCTTTTCCCAACCCTTGGCCGGGTAGCTTTCCAGTGGCGCGCCCCAAGTCGTGCCGGCGTTGTTCACCAGGAGGTCCAGGGAGTCGAGTTGCTGGCCCAAAGTGGCGGCAAGCTGCTGCACGCCTTCCTCATTGGCCAGGTTGGCGGCCAGCCCCCGGCACTCTCCGAATGCGGCCAGTTCCTCGGCGACCTGCTGGCAGGCGTCGGAATCACGGGCGCAGATATACACCCGGGCACCGGCTTCGACAAAGGCCTTGGCAATCATCTTGCCGATACCACGGGTGCCGCCGGTCACCAGGGCGGTGCGGCCTTGCAGGGAGAAATAGGGATGCATGGGAAGTCCTGAGCAGATAGGTGTGTGCCTACCCTAGTCTTCAGGCGCTTGCCGGGGAGCCACTATTGCCTGGGGCAATAGCGGCTCATCAGGGCCGCTGAGAATGTACTGCGGCCGCGCAAGGGGTTCAGCCACGTACGCGCAGGGTCAGGCCCTTGAGAAAGTTGCGCAGCAGCTGGTCGCCGCACGGGCGGTAGTTGGTGTGGCCGAACTTGCGGAACAGCGCGCTCAGCTCCGGCTTGGACACCGGGAAGTCGGCCGCCTTGAGCACGGCGTGAATGTCGTCTTCCTTGAGTTCGAAGGCCACTCGCAGCTTCTTCAGAATGATGTTGTTGGTGACCGGCAGTTCGATCGGCAGCGGGGGACGGCTTTCGTCCTTGCCGCGCTTGAAGATCACCAGGCCATCGAGGAAGTGCGCCATGACTTCGTCCGGGCAATGCACAAAACCTTCTTCCTCATCCTTCTTCAGGTAGCTGACGACATCGTCCAGGCTGACCTTGAAGCCGGTGAGCTTGATGATCTCGACGACCTTCTTGTCGCTGATGTCGAGCATGTAGCGCACGCTGCGCAGTACATCGTTATGAATCATGGTTACAGTCCTGATCAATGCGCGTGGAGCGCCGCGCAAGGGCACGGCGTCTGAATGGGGGCGGCTTTAGAACTTCTCTTTGGCCGACAGGTAGCGCCACTGGCCCAGCGGCACCTTGCCGATGGACACGCCGCCGACTCGTATGCGGCGGATGGCGACGACCTTGAGGCCGACGGCCTGGCAAAACAGCGCAATCACGCCCGGCTGCGGGTTCTTCATGGCGAAGCGCAGGCGGTTCTCGTTCTGCCAGCTGGCTTTTACCGGTGGCAGCTCGCGGCCTTTGTAGGTCAGGCCGTGGTTCAGGCGGTTGAGCCCGTGGTCGATCATCTCGCCTTCGACCTCGACCACGTATTCCTGCTCGATCTTGGCCGCGTCGGCAGTCAGCTTGCGCAGCACTTTCCAGTCTTGGGTGAACACCAGCAGGCCGCTGGCCTTGGGCTGCAGGTCATTGCTGGCGGTCAGGCGCAGGAAATGCCCGCGCAATGGACGTTTGCCGTAGCGGTGTTCTTCGGACAGGCTGTCGGCGCCAATGGACTGCATGGCGCTGTCCAGGTCCTGGCCAGCGGGCACGTTGAGCAGGATGGTCACAGGCTCCGGCGCAGTGGCCTTGGCCTCGGGGGCCAGAGCGACGGTTTGCGCGCCGACCTTGAACTGCGGTTCGTCGATGACTTCGCCGTCTACGGTGACCCAGCCGCCCTCGATGAACAGCTCAGCCTCCCGGCGGGAGCAGCCGACCAGTTCGATGAGGCGTTTGGAGAGACGAATCGGGTCAGTCATGACAGGGGCCGTAACAAAAGAGGGCAGCTATTGTACCTGCCTGGCGCCGGTTAATCGCGGGTCCATTTGCCGGCTGTGGCTTTTAGCCGCGCCGGGCCTGCAGTTGTGCCTGTTTCAGGCGCATGTGCAGCAGCGGGTAGGGCTGGCCCATGCCGTCCTGCTCCGAGCGCCCGACCACTTCGAAGCCTTGCCTGAAGTAGAAGCCCAGGGCTTGGGGGTTCTGCTCGTTGACGTCCAACTGCTGGGCATTGAGGTGTTCCACCGCGTACTGCAGCAGCTGGCGGCCCAGGCCTCGGCCCCGGTGGGCCGGGTCGATGAAGAGCATTTCCACCTTGCCCGCCGCGACCCCGGCAAAGCCGGTGATGCGTTGGCGTGCATCGCGGGTGCAGATCAGCATCACTGCGTCCAGGTAGCGGGTCAGCACCAGTTTGCGCAGCAACTCTATATAGCTGTCCGGGAGAAAGTCGTGGGTGGCACGCACCGAAGCTTCCCAGACCTGGGTCAGTTCCGGGTAATCGCTGAGTTTGGGTGTATGCACGACCGAGTGTTGGCGCATGCCGCCTGCCCCTGAGATAGGCCGCAGTGATTGCAGGCCTGGCAGAGCAAACGATAGACCGAAAAAAGCCCCGCATCTCGTGGCGAGAGCGGGGCTTGGCAGTTTTTTTACGCCTTACAGGGTTTCGGCCCAGAGGTCGTATTCGTCGGCGTCGGTCACCCGGCACCAGACCTTGTCACCCGGCTTCAGGTCGCCCGCACCGTCGATGAACACGTTGCCGTCGATTTCCGGGGCATCGAAGAAGCAGCGGCCTACGGCGCCATTCTCGTCGACTTCATCGATCAGCACTTCGATCTCTTTGCCGATGCGCTGTTGCAGGCGTGCCGAGCTGATTTCCTGCTGGTGCGCCATGAAGCGCTCCCAACGGTCCTGCTTGACCTCGTCCGGGACCACTTCCAGGTCCAGGTCGTTGGCCGGAGCGCCTTCCACCGGCGAGTACTGGAAGCAGCCGACGCGGTCCAGTTGGGCTTCGGTCAGCCAGTTCAGCAGGTACTGGAAGTCTTCCTCGGTTTCGCCCGGGAAGCCGACGATAAAGGTCGAACGGATGATCAGCTCGGGGCAGATCTCGCGCCAGGCCTTGATTCGCGCCAGGGTCTTGTCTTCGAAGGCCGGGCGCTTCATGGCCTTGAGCACTTTCGGGCTGGCGTGCTGGAACGGGATGTCCAGGTACGGCAGGATCTTGCCGGCGGCCATCAGCGGAATCAGCTCGTCCACGTGCGGGTAGGGGTAGACGTAGTGCAGGCGAACCCATACGCCCAGGGTGCTCAGGGCTTCGCAGAGCTCGGTCATGCGGGTCTTCACCGGCGCGCCGTTCCAGAAGCCGGTGCGGTACTTGACGTCGACGCCATAGGCGCTGGTGTCCTGGGAGATCACCAGCAGTTCCTTGACCCCGGACTTGACCAGGCGCTGCGCCTCGTCGAGCACATCGCCCACCGGGCGGCTGACCAGCTTGCCGCGCATCGACGGGATGATGCAGAAGCTGCAGCTGTGGTTGCAGCCTTCGGAAATCTTCAGGTAGGCGTAGTGCCGCGGGGTCAGCTTGATGCCTTGCGGCGGCACCAGGTCGATCAGCGGGTTGTGGTCCTGTTTCGGTGGCACCACTTCGTGCACGGCGTTGACCACCTGCTCGTACTGTTGCGGGCCGGTGACCGCCAGCACGCTAGGGTGCACGTCACGGATATTGCCTTCTTCCACGCCCATGCAGCCGGTGACGATGACCTTGCCGTTTTCCTTGATGGCTTCGCCGATCACTTCCAGGGATTCGGCCTTGGCCGAGTCGATGAAACCGCAGGTGTTGACCACCACGACGTCGGCGTCCTGGTAGGTGGAGACCACGTCATAGCCTTCCATGCGCAGTTGAGTGAGGATGCGCTCGGAGTCGACCAGAGCTTTTGGGCAACCCAGGGATACGAAGCCGACTTTCGGGTTGGCCGGCGCGGAGGGGGTGGACATGTCTAACCTCGGTATTGGGTGTCGAGCCACTTGGGGGGCAAGTGCGACGGTTGGGCGCTGGCTGCGCCTCTGATCAAAAAGTGCGCAATTCTAGCGATGGTCGAAGCGCTTGACCAGCTTTATGCGGGGGGAATACGACGAGCGCTGGACTATGCTTCGTCCCGTTATGCCCGGTTGTTTTCATACGGTGTTAGTTGGTGCCTTAGTGGTAATAAGAATCTGCAAATTACATGGCAAACTGCGCAACTTAAGAGAATAGCGCTTGTATAACCTTGCGCTTTCTATATAAGAAGCCCCGGTCTTGAGTAGTAGGAGTCATTGATGGGTCAGGCAAGTAGTCAGGCGGCGAGTGGCGAGCACTCCGGGGGCAAGCCTCTGGGGATGCTGGTGGCGGCGGTCGGGGTGGTGTATGGCGATATCGGCACCAGTCCGCTCTACACCCTCAAGGAGGTGTTTGCCGGCCATTATGGGGTTCAGGTCAATCACGACGGGGTGTTTGGCATCCTGGCCCTGATTTTCTGGTCGTTGGTCTGGGTCGTCTCGATCAAGTACGTGCTGTTCGTCCTGCGGGCCGACAACCAGGGCGAGGGCGGCATCATGGCCCTGACCGCGCTGGCCAGGCGGGCTTCCGGTTCCTATCCGCGCTTGCGTTCGATGCTAGTGATTCTGGGCCTGATCGGGGCGGCGCTGTTCTATGGCGACAGCATGATCACCCCGGCGATTTCCGTGCTGTCGGCGGTAGAGGGCCTGGAGCTGGCATTCAGCGGCCTGGAACACTGGGTGGTGCCAATGGCGCTGGTGGTACTGGTGGCCTTGTTCCTGATCCAGAAACACGGCACTGATCGCATCGGCAAGCTGTTTGGCCCGGTGATGGTGGCCTGGTTCTTGGTTCTGGGCGGGCTGGGGGTCAATGGCATTCTCCAGCACCCCGAGGTGTTGCAGGCGTTGAACCCGATGTGGGGCGTGCGCTTCTTCATTGTCCATCCGGGCATGGGGGTCGCCATCCTCGGGGCGGTGGTTCTGGCATTGACCGGTGCCGAAGCCTTGTACGCCGACATGGGGCACTTTGGGCGCAAGCCCATTGCCCGGGCCTGGTTTGCCCTGGTGTTGCCGGCGCTGGTGCTGAACTACTTCGGCCAGGGCGCGCTGCTGCTGGAAAACCCTGAAGCCGCCCGCAACCCCTTCTACCTGCTGGCGCCGAGCTGGGCCTTGATTCCGCTGGTGGTGCTGGCCACCCTGGCCACAGTGATCGCGTCCCAGGCGGTGATTTCCGGGGCTTTCTCCCTGACTCGCCAAGCGATCCAGTTGGGTTACATCCCGCGGATGCACATTCAGCACACTTCCAGCGCCGAGCAGGGGCAGATCTACATCGGCGCGGTGAACTGGGCGCTGATGGTGGGTGTGATCCTGCTGGTGCTCGGTTTCGAGTCCTCCGGTGCCCTGGCTTCGGCCTACGGCGTGGCGGTGACCGGGACCATGCTGATTACCAGCATCCTGGTGTCGGCGGTGATCCTGCTGCTGTGGAAGTGGCCGCCGATGCTGGTGGTGCCGCTCCTGGTGGGTTTCCTGCTGGTGGACGGGCTGTTCTTCGCCGCCAACGTGCCGAAGATCTTCCAGGGCGGCGCCTTCCCGGTACTGGCGGGGATCGTGCTATTCATCCTCATGACCACCTGGAAGCGCGGCAAGGAATTGCTGGTGGACCGCCTGGACGAAGGCGGCCTGCCACTGCCAATCTTTATCGGCAGCATCCGCGTACAGCCGCCACATCGGGTGCAGGGCACCGCCGTGTTCCTCACCGCCCGTCCAGACGCCGTGCCCCACGCCTTGCTGCACAACCTGCTGCATAACCAGGTGCTGCACGAACAAGTGGTGCTGTTGACGGTGGTCTACGAGGATATTCCGCGGGTGCCGGCACAGCGGCGCTTCGAGGTGGACTCCTACGGCGAAGGTTTCTTCCGGGTGATCCTGCACTTCGGTTTCACTGACGAGCCAGACGTGCCGGAGGCCCTGAAACTGTGCCACCTGGACGAGCTGGACTTCAGTCCCATGCGCACCACCTACTTTCTCAGTCGTGAAACCGTGATCGCCTCCAAGCTGGTGGGCATGGCCCGCTGGCGCGAAGCGCTGTTCGCCTTCATGTTGAAGAACGCCAACGGCAACCTGCGCTTCTTCAAGCTGCCGGTGAACCGGGTGATCGAACTGGGTACCCAGGTCGAGATGTAATCCTGACCAGACAAAAGCCCCCGTTGCCTTGCGGTAGCGGGGGCTTTTTCGTTTCACGGCCCTGTAGGAGCGAGCTTGCTCGCGATGACGGACCGGCCATCGACATCGATGCTAATGACAGGACGGTTTCTCCCGGAGCCCACCGGCCCCGAGATCGCCCTTGGTCGTTACGCGGCTAGCGCCTGCATCCCATCGTCCACCACCGCCTTGCCCATGGCGCTCAGGTAGTGCGCGGCCCAGGCGTGACGATCGCTGTCCTTGCTGTAGGCGGCGTCCTTGGCAAAGGCCTTGGCCAGGGGCGGCAGGTCGGAGGCTCCCCACAAACCTAACCCGTCCCCAATCAGCGAGGGCGTTTAGACCGTCGATGTAAAAAAGCCCCCGCAACCTGAGGCTGCGGGGGCTTTGTCGGGCGAGGCTCGGCTCACTCTTGAGCGGTGGCCTGATCCTTGGCCTGGCGCTTCTCGATGGCATCCACCAGGCGCTTGGCCAGTGCCGGGTAGTTCTCATCGAAGTGATGGCCCCCTGGCAGCTTCATGGCTTCACCGACGGCGGTCTTGTCGGTGCAACCGCTTTCGTCGACTTCTTCCTCACCGTAGATGCACACCACCTTGGCCGCTGGCAGCTTGGCCATTTCCGGGCCGGTGGCGGCTTCCTTGCCGGCGTTGCCCAGCCAGCCTTCGACTTCGATCTCGAAGCTGCCGGTGCGTGCGAAGGCCAGCAGGATAATGGCGTCGACACGCTGCTGCTCGGCTTCCGGCAGGCGGTTGTAGATGGCAGGCAGCACGTCGGCGCCGAAGGAGTAGCCGGTCAGCACGAAGCGCTTGGTGCCCCATTTCTGCCGGTAGTGCTGCATCAGCTCGGTGAGGTCGATGGCGCTCTGTTCCGGGGTTTTGTGCTGCCAGTAGTAGCGCAGGGTGTCGATGCCCACCACCGGGTAGCCGATCTTGGCCATCTCGCCGGCCACGTCGCGGTCCAGGTCGCGCCAGCCGCCGTCGCCGGAGAGGAACAGGGTCACGGTGTCCTTGGCCTGGCCGGCCGGCACTTCCACCACGGGGATGCTCAGGCCGCCGTTTTCCGAACCCACCAGCAGCTTGCGCAGCTCATTGTTCAGCACTTGCGGCAGGTGAATGTCGTAGTCGCTGATGCTGGTGGTGGCGTTGGGGGTGTCGCGGACGAAACCGGCGCTTTCATCGTCGGGGTTGTCGTTCCAGGCCACCAGCCAATGGCCGTGGGCCAGGGTCTTGGGCAAGGGATCGGTGCAGCCGGGGGCCGGGTTGATGGTGAAGCCCACCGACACAGCCTGGGCCTTGTCGTCGTTCTGAGTTGCGATCCAGCGCCAGGCCAGGGCTGCGCCCGGGCCGATGCCGCTGACCAGGGTGGCCGGGCCGGCGAGTTGCGGCAGGGCGTTCTGCAGGGCTTGTTCCTGCAGCTTGCAGTCGTCCTTGGGCAGGACCACCTGGACGATCTGCGCCGCGCCGCTGCGGCTCAGGGCCAGCAGTTGCTTGTCGGTCAGGGTCGCGTCAGGCAGCACTGCCACCACTACCCGGGCCTTGGCCTGGGTACCTGGGGTCACCCGGGTCAGGGTCGAGCCGTCGGCCTGAGTCAGTTGTTCCAGGGTCGGTTCGGGAGCGGGGCGGTTCCACCACCAGTAGCCGCCACCTGCAATCAGAGCCAGCACCACCAGGGTCGCCAGCAGGTACCGCCAAGAGCGTTGAATCATTAGCGTTTCACCAATCCAGTCAAGCCGCCCGCGATCAGGGCGGCAGTGTCGGCCAATGCGACCAGCGGGTCCAGCCCTGCCGGCACGGCCATGTAACGGGGTTCCCAGTCAGGCTGGAACTTGTCTTTGAAACGGCGCAGGCCCTGGAAGTTGTACAGCTGTTCGCCACGGCGGAACACCATCGAGCCCAGGCGCTGGGTCAGCGGTGCGCCACGCCGTGGTTGCAGGCCAGACAACGGCACCATCCCCAGGCTGAAGCGGGCATATCCATGATTTTTATAATGCTGGATCAGGCCGACCATCATGAACTCCATGGTCAGCTTCGGCGCGTCCGGGTGCGCGCGCATCAGGTCGAGGCTGGCCAGGTCGTGGCTGTAGGTCTCGAGCAGGTTGGCGAAGGCCACCGGGCGCCCTTCAAAACGAATGATGGCGATGCGGAAGTGCTTGAGGTAGTCGTCGCTGAAGCGGCCCAGGGAGAAGCCTTTCTCCCGGACATTCTTGCCGGTCAGCCAGGCGTCGGAGATCACTTTCAGCTCGTCCATCGGTGCTTGGCCCGGCTCGTGGATCTCCAGCGACAGGCCGTCGCGGGTGCCACGGTTCCAGGTGTAGCGCAGGTCCTTCATCTCCTTGCCCTTGGCTTCAAGATCAAAGCGCTGCAAGTCGACCCGGGCTTCTTCGCCGAGCTTGATCGCGGTCAGGCCGATGTCCATGTAGTAGGGCAGGTTCTCCGCCCGTACCTGGTAGAACACCGGGCGCGCGTGGTGCACGTCGCACAGGTCGCGGAACTGCCAGATCATTTCCGCGCGTTGCTGGGTCGGGCCGATGGGGTCGTACAGCGCCACCAGGCTGCGGCCGCGGCGGGCGTACATGAGGAAGGCGTCGTCGTTGGGGTGGAACAGCAGCGCCTTGTCGCCGGTCAGGGCCAGGCCGCCATCGGGTTGGGACGAGGCCATGAGGATTTTCGCAGCTTTGTCCAGCTCCTCGCTGGTGGGCAGGTGGATTACCGGGCGCGCGGTGCGCAGCAGCCAGGTCAGGGACACCACCAGCAGCAGCACCGCGGCGCCCAGCAGCGAGCGCAGGCCACGGGGGGCGTCGGCGTCGAGAGTGAACTGCCACCACAGCTGATGGCTGTAGGGCACGTCCTGATAGGCGAACAGCAGCAGCCAGATGGAAGCCCCCAGCACGCAGACGCTGGCCACCAGGTACAGCGGCGAGAACGGCAGTTCGGTGAGGCGGCTGGGGCGATAGAACGAGCGGCGGAACACGGCCAGCAGGCTGGCGGTGAGGGTCATCAGGCAGGCTTCTTCCCAGTCAAAACCCTTGAGCAGGGAGAGCAGGGCACCCACCAGCAAGAGAATGGTGGTCAGCATCCAGGCCGCCGACAGGCGCCGGCGCAGGCCCTGGGCCAGCAGCAGGCAGAGTACGCCGATCAGGCTGGCTCCGAAGTGCGAGGCATCCACCAGGCGATGGGGAATCAGGAAGCCGATGTGTTGCAGACGGGTATCGATTTCCGGGGTGGCGCCGGAAAACAGCAGTACCACACCGGAGAGGAACACCAGCACCGCGAGGATCGGAGCGGCCAGGCCGGATGCCACCCGCAGCGATTGCCGGGTCTGGAACAGGCGCTGGGCTTCGTTGATCAGCAGCAGGACGCAGGCCACCAGCATCGGCAGCACCACGTAGATCAATCGGTACAACAGCAGTGCCGCAGCCAGGGGCGCGGCACCGAGCTTGTCGGCGAAGGCCGCCAGCAGGATGGCTTCGAACACCCCGACGCCACCGGGCACGTGGCTGAGTACCCCGGCCGCCAGGGCCAGCAGGTACACCAGCAGGAAGGCGCCGAACGGCGGCGCTTCGGGCAGCAGCAGATAAAGCACGGTGGCGGCTGCGGCGACATCCAGGGCGGTGATGATCAGTTGCAGGAAGGTCAAGCGACGCCCGGGCAGGCGCAGGGTACGGCGGCCAACCCGCACCAGCAGGTTGTCGCGCAGAGGCTGTTCCGGAAGGCGCCGGCGATAGATGCCGATGGCCAGCACCGCTCCCAGCAGCAGAATGGCCAGGGCGATGCCCGCCAGCAGGCTTTCCGGCAGGCGCAGGGCCGCGGAGGCTGCCGGCAGGTTGCTCAGTGTGGCCAGGGCTGCCAGCGGAGGCAGGGCGCAGCCCAGGGACAGGCTGGCGAACAGGGTCATGTGGGCCACATCGGCGGCCCCCAGCCCATGGCGGGCGTACAGCCGGTAGCGCACTGAACCGCCGGAGAGCAGCGACAGGCCTATGGCGTTGCCGATGGCGAAGGCCGTGAAACCGCCCAGGGCCAGGGTGCGGCCGGGCAGGTTGACCCCAGCATAGCGGCTGGCGGACCACTCGTAGCCCAGCAGGATGATGAAGCCGACGATGGTCGCGCCCAGGGCGCCGAGCAGGGCCGGCTTGGGCACGTCGAGGATCGAGTCGTGCAGTGCGTAGAAGTCCAGCTCGCTGAGCAGGTGGCGACAGGCGATCAGGGCAATGGCGAACAGCAGCAGGGTCACGGCCAGGCCCAGCGGCTGGCGGTATTTGCTCAACAGGTCCAGCCAGCGCAAGCGAGTGACTGTAATGGGTTGAGTGGTGGTAGCGGTATCGGCGTCTTGTGAATCAGACATGTTGGCGCGCATCAATCACCTCGTGGATTGTGCGCGACAGGATGGAGGTATCCAGCCAAGTTACCAATCCCTGTAGAAAAAATAATTTCAAATATTAACGCGTCTCACCGTGGCCCGGCGAGCCTGCGCGATCAACGCAAGGTGGTTGCCCCGAGACAGAGCATAGCTTGCATGGTGAAGAGTCGACGCGCTGCTAAAGGTTCGCAACACATTGCCAGATCATTGTTGCCAAAGGACTTTTTCGACAGATACAAAAAAGGCCACTCTTTCGAGTAGCCTTTTTTGATGTTTGGTTGCGGGAGCCGGATTTGAACCGACGACCTTCGGGTTATGAGCCCGACGAGCTACCAGACTGCTCCATCCCGCGTCTGTGTGGCGGCATTCTACAGGCGAACGACCGAGTGTCAACCTTTAATGGTCCCAGAGGTCAAATTAACGTCGAAAACCTGGCTGGCCAACTTAAGTCATGGACCTGCAAGGAGTTTTACAGGGCGTGAAGGTAAGGAAAAACACGCGCGCACAAAAAAGGCCACTCTTTCGAGTAGCCTTTTTTGATGTTTGGTTGCGGGAGCCGGATTTGAACCGACGACCTTCGGGTTATGAGCCCGACGAGCTACCAGACTGCTCCATCCCGCGTCTGTGTGGCCGAATTCTACAGAGCCGGCAGATCCTGTCAATCATTAAATTTTGAAAATTGCTTCCGGTTCAATCGCTTAGCTTCCTTGAAGGGGCTTTTCGGAGGGCTCGGGCCTAGCTAGAACGGGGCTTGCAGCTCTATTGACGGCGTTGTTGTCATTGAGCAAATAAATTCAGCCGGGCCTGATGAAGGTCAGCGCGAAGATGCAAGGTACTGGTGCTATATACAGGTGTCGGTAGATACTTGCCTTCTGCTTTCATTGCGACCTGTGCCTTCCATGATCTCTGCCTTTATATGATGCAGCGCAAAATCATCCACATTGACTGCGATTGCTTCTACGCCGCCATCGAAATGCGCGATGCCCCGCACCTGGCCAGCAAGCCGCTGGCGGTGGGCGGGTCTGCAGATCGACGGGGGGTGATTGCTACCTGCAATTATGAGGCGCGGGCCTATGGGGTGCGCTCGGCCATGTCCTCCCGGCACGCCCTGACCCTGTGCCCGGACCTGGTGATCGTCAAGCCGCGCATGGAGGCCTATCGGGAAGCTTCCAAAGAGATCCATACGATCTTTCGCGACTACACCGACCTGATCGAACCCCTGTCGCTGGACGAGGCCTACCTGGATGTTTCCGAAAGCCCGAGCTTTGCCGGCAGCGCCACGCGTATCGCCCAGGACATTCGCCGTCGGGTTTCCAATCAGTTGCACATCACCGTGTCGGCCGGGGTGGCGCCGAACAAATTCCTGGCGAAGATCGCCAGTGACTGGAAAAAGCCCAACGGCCTGTTTGTGATCACCCCTGACCAGGTGGAGGATTTCGTCTCCGAGCTGCCAGTGAGCAAGCTGCACGGAGTGGGTAAGGTCACGGCGGACAAGCTGGGGCGCCTGGGCATTGTCGACTGCCTGCAATTACGGGACTGGAGCAAGCTGGCGCTGGTGCGCGAGTTCGGCAGTTTTGGCGAGCGCCTGTGGAGCCTGGCCCGGGGCATCGATGAGCGGCCAGTGCAGAACGATAGCCGGCGGCAGTCGATCAGCGTGGAGAATACCTACGACGTGGACTTGCCGGATCTGGACAGTTGCCTGCAGAAGTTGCCGGAACTGATGGAGATCCTGGCGGGGCGCATGGCGCGCATCGACAGCAGCTACCGGCCGGGCAAGCCTTTCGTCAAAGTGAAGTTTCATGATTTTACCCAGACCACGCTGGAACAGGCGGGGGCGGGGCGTGACCTGGAGAGTTATCGGCAATTGCTGACCCAGGCCTTCAAGCGCGGCGGCAAGCCGGTGCGCCTGCTGGGAATTGGCGTGCGTTTGCAGGATATGCGCGACGGTCATGAACAGCTGGAGCTGTTCCAAGGGGGGGGGTAGGGGCTGGCCGGTTGCGATCCATCCGAGGCATCGCTTTCGCCGGCAAGCCGGCTCCTACAGGGGGTCAGTTGCTGCCGGGGTCGGCCACCAGGCGGCCGGCATTCTTGGTCAGGGACTTGAGGAACTCGTTCTGCAGCTCCGGATCGTTGCGGGTCAGCTCGATCAGGCTTTGCTCCAGTTCGCTGGCTTCTTCCTCCAGGCCCAGCTCCGACAGGCGCTTGACCCGGTGCACCCACTGGCTCACCTCATCATCTTCCAGGTCGTCGTAGATCAGTGCATGGGCTTCCTGCAATTTGCTGCGCAGGCCGCTGCTGATGCTCAGGGAGGAGTCCGAATGCACTTCGTCCTGAGCGTCTTCGACACTGATCTGCAGCTTGCCGATGTGATTCAGGTCCTGCTCGGAAAACGGATTGTCCAGCAGGTTCAAGCGCAGCACGCCATTGCGGTCGGTGCTCAGCTCGTAGGTCTGCTTGCCGGCCTTGACCTGCACCGGACGCTCGCTCCATGGCAGGCTCGAATACTCCAGGCGCTTGTCGCGCTGGACTTCATCGATGGCTGCCAGGTTCTGCTGAGCACGGCCATGGGACGGCATGTTCATGAACGGGTTGAGTCCGGACACGCCGTAGCTGATCCAGTCCTTGGTCACGCTGTCCGGCAGGTTGCCCAGGGCGAACACATTGACCACATTGGCTCCGACGCCCGCCACCAGTGCCACCGCGCCCAGCGGGATCTCGTAGATCTCGCGCCAGGGTTGGTAGGGCGTGTAGCGATCGTAGCGGCGAGTGACCTCGAACTCGGTGACTTCGAAGGTCTTCTGTTCGTGAATGCGCACTCGGCGTTGCGGCAGCTCAAGCACCTTAGGCTCACCGACATCGATCTGCAGGCTGTGATCGAGCAGTTTGCGCTCGACACGTTCCTCGTGTTCGCTGCGTTGCGACATCTGGTTGGCACAGCCGCTGACCAGCAGGGCGCCGCATAAAGCGGCGCCCCCGAGGCTTAAGGTGTTTCGCTTGAACATGACTTCTCTATCTGGTTTCAGCGACGGATACGGGCTTGAAGGAAGGACAGTACGTCGGCCACGGGCAGTGCTTGCGCCTCGGCTTCGGTACGGCTCTTGTATTCCAGGTTGCCTTCGGCGAGGCCGCGGTCGCTGACCACGATCCGGTGAGGAATGCCGATCAGCTCCATGTCCGCGAACTTGATGCCCGGGCTGGTCTTCTTGTCACGATCGTCCAGCAGCACTTCGAAGCCGGCAGCGGTGAGTTCCGAGTAGAGCTTGTCGGTGGCTTCGCGAACCTGCTCGGTTTCGTAGCGCAGTGGCACCAGGGCAATCTGGAACGGCGCCAGGGTGTCGCTCCAGATGATGCCGTTGGCATCGTTGTTCTGCTCGATGGCAGCAGCCACCACACGGGATACGCCAATGCCGTAGCAACCCATTTCCAGGGTCACCGGCTTGCCGTTCTCGCCCAGCACTTCGCACTTCATCGCCTTGCTGTACTTGTTGCCCAGCTGGAAGATGTGCCCGACTTCGATGCCGCGCTTGATTTCCAGGGTGCCCTTGCCGTCCGGGCTCGGGTCGCCGGCCACCACGTTACGCAGGTCGGCCACGGTCGGAACCGGAAGATCGCGTTCCCAGTTGACGCCGAAGTAGTGCTTGTCGTCGATGTTCGCACCGATACCGAAGTCGCTCATCAGCTCGACCGAACGGTCGATGATGATCGGCAGCGGCAGGTTCAGCGGGCCGAGGGAACCGGCGCCGGCGCCAATGGCGTCACGCAGTTCGGCATCGGACGCCATGACCAGCGGGCTGGCAACGCCAGGCTGGTTGGCGGCCTTGATTTCGTTGAGTTCGTGGTCGCCACGGATGATCAGGGCAATCAGCTTGCCTGGCTCTTCGGCGTGGACGATCAGGGTCTTGATGGTCTTTTCAATCGGCAGATTGAATTTTTCCACCAGCGCGGCAATGGTCTTGGTGTCTGGCGTATCGACCAGGCGCAGTTCTTCGGCTGGCGCTGGACGCGAGGTTTCGCGAGGCACTGCCTCGGCTTTCTCGATGTTCGCCGCGTAGTCGGAGCCGTTGCTGAAGACGATATCGTCTTCACCGGATTCGGCCAGCACGTGGAATTCGTGGGAGCCGGCGCCGCCGATGGAGCCGTTGTCCGCTTCAACCGGGCGGAACTTCAGGCCCAGGCGGGTGAAGACATTGCAATAAGCCTGGTGCATGCGGTCGTAGGTGACCTGCAAGGACGCCTGGTCGGCGTGGAAGGAGTAGGCGTCCTTCATGATGAACTCGCGGCCGCGCATCAGACCGAAGCGTGGGCGGATTTCATCGCGGAATTTGGTCTGGATCTGGTACAGGTTCAGCGGCAGCTGCTTGTAGCTGCTCAGCTCGTTGCGAGCCAGATCGGTGATCACTTCTTCGTGGGTCGGGCCGGCGCAGAAATCGCGACCGTGACGGTCTTTGAAGCGCAGCAGCTCCGGGCCGTATTCTTCCCAGCGACCGGATTCCTGCCACAGCTCAGCCGGCTGAGTGCTCGGCATCAACACTTCAAGCGCGCCCGCGGCGTTCATTTCTTCGCGAACGATGGCTTCAACCTTACGCATCACCCGCAAGCCCATCGGCAGCCAGGTGTACAGGCCGGAAGCCAGTTTACGGATCATGCCGGCGCGCAGCATCAGCTGATGGCTGATCACGACCGCGTCGGAAGGCGTTTCTTTCTGTGTGGCGAGCAAATATTGACTGGTGCGCATGGTAGGCCGTTGTCGGTTGCTGAAGACTGGAAGTGACGGAGCATTGTACGGGCGAGTTCCGCTGGCGTACAGGATTGCGCTCGGAGGGGGCGGGGGCTACTGCGAAAAGTGTGCAACCCCCGGGATTTTCTAGGATTCTTCGCCGACTGCGGTGCTGTTGGCGGAGCTTTCGGGCTCGGGTTTCGGCCCGGCGCGGCGGCTCTCCTGGAACCAGTGAATGGCGATCAGGATCAGTGTCGGCACCCCGAGGATCGCGGTGATGAGAAAGAAGTCGTGATAGCCGAACTTTTCCACCATGACCCCGGAATAGCCGCCGATCAGGCGCGGCAGCAGCAGCATGATGGAACTGAGCAGGGCGTACTGGGTGGCGGAGAACTTGAGGTTGGTCAGGCTCGACAGGTAGGCGACGAAGGCTGAAGTGGCCATGCCTGAACTGAAGTTGTCCAGGGAAATGGTGACGATCAGCATCTTCAGGTTCGGGCCCATGTCGGCAAGCATGAGGAACAGCAGGTTGGTCCCGGCCGATGCGGCGCCGCCGATGAACAGGATCGGCAGGATGCCGAACCGCACGATCAGCAGGCCGCCCATGCCGGCGCCGAGCAGGGTCATGATCAGCCCGAAGATCTTGCTGACCCCGGCGATCTGGTCTTTGGTGAAACCCTGGTCGATGTAGAACACGTTGGCCATGACGCCCATGACCGTGTCCGACATGCGATAGGTGGCAATCAGCCCCAATAGCAGAAAGGCTTGCCAGCGATAGCGCAGGATGAAGTCGTTGACCGGCGTCAGCACCGGCGCCAGGCCCCGGCGGCCCATGGCCGAGAGGCACAGGGTGCTGAGGGTGATGTAGAGGATGGCCCGCAGGAAGGCGCGGTCTTCCAGCAGCAGGTCCAGCAGGCTGACGCCGTCGAAGATCACGCTGGCGAAGTCGGTGTTGTACAGCTGGGTGAAGGTGGCGGGGACGGAAACCAGTAGCACGATCAGCACGAATACCGAGATCAACTGGTGAGCGAAGCTGTAGCGCCCGGCGGACAGTTGGGTGCGCAGCGGCACCGCGGGTTCACGCATCAGCAATGTGGTGATCAGCGCGGGGATCATCAGCACCCCGAACAGCACGTAGGTGCCGGTCCAGGCCGAGTGCTTGTAGCTGAAACCGGTGGAGCCGAAGCCTTCGGCGAAAAACAGTGCGCCGGCGGTGGCCAGCAGCACGGCAACCCGATAGCCGGACATGTAACTGGCGGCCAGGGCGGCCTGGCGGCTGTCGTCGGCGATTTCCAGGCGGTAGGCGTCGATGGCGATGTCCTGGGTGGCCGAGGCGAATGCCACGATCACCGCAATGGCAATCAGCCAGGAAAGGTGCTTTTGCGGGTCGCAGAAACCCATGCCGATCAGGCCGAGAATCACCAGGGTCTGCGCCAGCACCAGCCAGGAACGACGTCGACCGAGCTTGCCCAGGAGGGGCAGGCGCCATTGGTCGAGCAGGGGCGACCATACCCACTTGAAGGCATAGGCCAGGCCGATCAGGCTGGCGTAACCGATGGTTTCACGGGCCACACCGGCCTCGCGCAACCACACCGAAAGAGTCGAGAACACCAGCATGTAAGGCATGCCGGCGGCGAAACCAAGCAGCAACAGCACGAGCGTCGAGGGGCTGGCATAGGCGGCAAGTGCGGCGCGCCAGGTTTTACGGGGCATGGGCTGAAGTCTGCCTCAGATTACGGAAACAAAGCGCGCACTCTAACCGCTGTGCTCCACCGGGCGCCAGCCATGGCGCTGAATATCCACGCGATTGTTCAGGATAGAGACACCTTCGCCACGCAGTCTGGCCCGCTGCTCGTCGCCCGAGGGACTGCCGGCCGGCAAGCTCAGGCGACCACCGGCGCCGAGCACTCGGTGCCAGGGCAGGCTGGTGTCGGCGGGTAACTGGCTGAGGGTGCGCCCGACCCAGCGTGCCGCCCGTCCCAGGCCTGCCATCTCCGCCAGTTGGCCGTAGCTCACCACCCTGCCTTCGGGGACCTGGGCCAGGGTCAGGTATAGCGCCGTACGTCGGATCTGTGCAGGGCTTTGCGGCTCTTCGCTGTGTTCGGTCACATTCGCGCTTCCAGATAATAGAGGAGGGACGCCGGTCGGCTGTGGTGATCAAAGCCGGATGAGTATTGAACTCACTCTCAATACCCGGGTCAGTCCTGACTAAGGCTTGTTCAGCAGGAATAATGCCGTTTTTTTTCGCAAGATCGAGTCCTCTATTGCTTATGTTGCCTAGAACTTTGCTGTGTTTCGCGGTGCTCAGCGCCTCCATGCCTGTATTGGCCGATACCGTATGGTTGAAGAACGGTGATCGCCTGAGTGGCAAGATCAAGGTGTTCGACGGTGGCAAGCTGTTGATCCAGACCGACTATGGCGGCGCCATCAATATTGACTGGAAGCAGGTCAAGACTCTGGAGAGCGACCAGGAGCTGCTGGTCAAGCAGGATGCCTACACCGGAGAGAAGGCCAAGTCGCTGCAGGCGGCGGACGAAGGCAAGGTGATCCTGGCCAACGGCGAGGCGCCCAAGACGGTGGAGCTGGCGAGCATCCAGCAGATCATGAAGCCCAAGCCGCTGGTGGAGGACATGGTCTGGAAAGGCAACGTCGACGTGGCCATGGACTACAAGCGCGCCGAAAAGAATACCGATGACTACGACATCGACTTCAAGACCTCGGCGCGTCACGGGGCCTGGCGCCACAATGCCCAGGGCGAATACAACCGTGAGTTCCAGGATCATGTGGTGACCACGGACAACTGGAGCGCCGAGTACGCTCTGGACCGTTTCATCACGGAAAAGTGGTTCTGGGAGGGGCGCCTGACCTACAAGCGGGACAAGGTCGAGGACCTGGCGCGGCAGCGGGTGGTGGGTACCGGCCCCGGCTACCAGTTCTGGGATGATGAGCTGGGTGCGTTCTCCCTGGGCTCGCTGCTCAACCGTACCGATTACGAGTACGCCGATGGTGGCAAGGACAACTTCTATTCCCTGGCGATGAAGTGGGACTACAACCGTTACCTGATCGGCAAGCGGGTGGAGTTCTTCACCAATGGCGAGGTGGGGCGGCCGCTTTCGGGGGTGGCCGACTATGCACTGGATGCCGAGATGGGGCTGCGCTACAAGGTCACCGACTGGGCTTCATTGAACCTCAAGGCGGAAAAAGACCTGATCCGCGGTACCGAAGACAGCGATCTGGACAAGACCCGCTACACCGTGGGCTTTGGCGTGACCTGGTAACCCGGGACGCATGGGCGCCTTTTCAACGAGGGCGCCGACAAAAGTGACGGGCACAAAAAAGCCCCGCTGTTGAGGGCGGGGCTTTTTTACTGGATCAGTACAAGTTAGATAACTTGAACTTCTTCAGCTTGCATGCCTTTCTGACCGCGGGTAGCGATGAAAGAAACCTGTTGGCCTTCTTTCAGGCTTTTGAAGCCGTCGGATTGGATAGCTTTGAAGTGTACGAACAGGTCGTCACCGGATTGTGGAGTGATGAAGCCGAAGCCTTTTTCATCGTTGAACCACTTAACGGTACCGGTTTGGCGATTAGACATGGTGTATCTCCTTGGACAAAGTTAACTGCGACTCAGGAAAAGCCCTGGCCGAGACTGAGTGCAAAGAGCAGGAAAAATTCTTGGAGATGGTTGGATCGAAATTCAACATCGTGTAGAGATTCTCAGTGACACAAGCAGCACAGTGGCGCCACCTTAACCCTTTTTCCTGAACGTGCCAATGGTCAGCGCGAAGGTTTCTCGGTTTTCGTGACTGACGGCGGGGCGCTCGTCGCCCAGCCCTTGAAAATCGTGGCGTGAGGCGAGAAAAACGTCCCAGACTTTGAACCCGACCTCGCGCCCCGGTAAGATGCCAGACCGTTTTTTTTCACCTCGCTATTTCAGGACACCCGCCATGAGCATCAAATCGGACAAGTGGATTCGCCGCATGGCGCAAGAGCACGGCATGATCGAGCCCTTCGTAGAGCGCCAGATGCGTGGCGAAGGCCAGGATCGGCTGATCTCCTTCGGGGTGTCGAGCTACGGCTACGACGTGCGTTGCGCCGATGAATTCAAGGTGTTCACCAACATCAATTCGGCCACCGTCGATCCGAAGAACTTCGATGAAAAGAGCTTCGTCGACATCAAGAGCGACGTCTGCATCATTCCGCCTAACTCCTTTGCCCTGGCACGCACCGTCGAGTACTTCCGCATTCCGCGCAACGTGCTGACCATTTGCCTGGGCAAGAGCACCTATGCCCGTTGCGGCATCATCGTCAACGTGACCCCGCTGGAACCCGAGTGGGAAGGCCACGTGACCCTGGAATTCTCCAACACCACCACCTTGCCGGCGAAGATCTACGCCAACGAAGGCGTGGCGCAGATGCTGTTCCTGGAGTCGGACGAAGAGTGTGAAGTGTCCTACAAGGACCGTGGCGGCAAATACCAGGGCCAGCGTGGCGTGACCCTGCCACGCACCTGAGTTCGTCTGTCTGACGAATAGCGGGAATTCCTGAGCCGGCAGGCACTCTATTGGAGGTACTGCCGGTACGCGCAAGGCGTACCCGGCACAGCTCAGGAGTGCCCTCATGAAGATAGATCCGCGAATCAGTGCCACCTTGGCCAGGCTGGAACCCAATCAGGTTGGCGTACTGGCCTGGACCCTGCTGGCGCATCCTCCCGTTAGCATGGCCGGTGGCATTCCCGGCCAGCCGGATCCCGATTCCCCGCAACCCCTTGAACCCACCGAGCCGGGCGAACCGACCCTGCCCGACGAACCGCCTCCCGCGCCTGTCGCCTGAAGCCCGTACCGCGCCCGCCCGGCCCAGAGCCTGAACGGGCGCGGTATCGCTGTTACTTCAGGTTGCCGCTGAGAAACTGCTGCAAGCGCTCGCTTTTCGGATTGCCCAGCACGTCCTCCGGAGCACCTTCTTCTTCCACCAGGCCCTTGTGCAGGAACAGCACCTGGCTGGACACCTTGCGCGCAAAACTCATCTCGTGGGTGACCATGATCATGGTCCGGCCCTCTTCGGCCAGGCCCTGGATCACCTTGAGCACCTCGCCCACCAGCTCCGGATCCAGGGCCGAGGTGGGTTCGTCGAACAGCATGACCTCCGGCTCCATGGCCAGGGCCCGGGCGATGGCCACCCTTTGCTGCTGGCCGCCGGAGAGAAACGCCGGGTACTGGCTGGCCACCCGTGCCGGCAGGCCGACCTTGTCCAGGTAACGCCGGGCGCGTTCCTCGGCCTCCCTGGTGCTGACCCCCAGCACTCGGCGCGGGGCCATGGTGATGTTTTCCAGCACGGTCATGTGGCTCCACAGGTTGAAGTGCTGGAACACCATCGCCAGGCGGGTGCGAATCCGCTGCAGTTCGGCCGGGTCGGCCACGTGCATGCCGTGGCGGTCGCTGACCATGCGGATCTGCTGGCCATCCAGGCTCATGGCGCCGTCATCCGGGGTTTCGAGAAAGTTGATGCAGCGCAGGAAGGTGCTCTTGCCCGAGCCGCTGGCGCCGATCAGGCTGATCACGTCGCCGGTCCTGGCCTTGAGGGAAACACCTTTGAGCACTTCATTGTCGCCATAGCATTTATGCAGGCCTTCAACGGTCAATTTGTACATGGGGGCGTGCATCCTCAAGGCGAAAGTAGGTAACCGCTGCGATAGGCCTCGCGACCGGCGACATGGGCGATCACCATGCCTGCGGTGGCCATGCGTCGCAGCGAGCGGGCGTACATGAGCCCGGCGTTGTTGCAATGGATGGGGGTGACCCGGTCGTGGATCGGGTCGATGATTTCGGCCACCAGTTGCCCGGCCTCCAGGTATTCCCCCGGCAGGGCGTTGAACACCAGCAGCCCGCCTACCGGGGTCGCCACCGGTTCGACGCCGGCCAGGGGCGTGGCCGGGAAGGGCAGTTCGGGCAGTGGCGGCGCTTCACCGGCGATGGCCCCAAGCCGGGTCAGGTAGTCGATCAGGGCCTGGCAGTCGAGGCTGGCCAGGCCGTGGTTGACGTCGCCCTGGCCGCGCAGCTCGACGGTCACCGCAAAGCTGCCTGTCGGGATGGCGAAACGCTCGCCGAAGCGCTGTTGCAGTTGCCACCACAGCAGGCTGAAGCATTCGTCGAACGACCAGGCCGCGGAGTCGGTGGCCAGCAGGCAGGCTTCGGCGCCCAGGTAGCGAGCCAGCGGCTCCACCCGGGGCCAGGCTTCGGGGGTGGTGTAGAGATGCGCCACAGCCTCGAAGTCGCAATGCAGGTCCAGCACCATGTCGGCATCGCAGGCCAGCCGTTGCAGGGTCAACTGCAGGGACTGCAGTTGGGTTTGCGGCCGCTGGCGCGCCAGGGCATCGATCAGGTGACGGCGGATCAGTTCAAGGTTGTGTTCAGGGTCGGCATTGAGCAGCCCTTCGATGGCATCGCCGACTTGTTCGCCCAGGTCGGCGAAGCCGCGGTTGAAGTTCTGCCCGCTTTCCAGCTGGTAGCGGCCCAGGGGCACATCCATCAGCACCTGTTCCAGGCCCACCGGATTGGCCACCGGCACCAGGACGATTTCCTGGCGCAGGCGACCGGCGGCTTCCAGCTCGGCCAGGTGTTGCTTGAGGTGCCAGGCCACCAGCATGCCGGGCAACTCGTCGGCGTGCAGGGAGGACTGGATATAGACCTTGCCGGCGGCCTGGGGCGGGCCGAAGTGAAAGCTGTGGACCTGGCGCGCGGTGCCCGGCAGCGGGGCGAGCAGGTCGTGGATCTCGTGGCGCATTGACGGTTTTCCTGCAGCAAGTCCTAGTGGGTCGGCCCGAGGAAAGCCAGCCAGCGGCGTTCGGCGAGGCGGAACAGGCCCACCAGGGCGAAGGTCACGCACAGGTAGATGATGGCGGCGATGCCGAACGACTGAAAGGTCAGGAAGGTCGCCGAGTTGGCGTCCCGGGCGATTTTCAGGATGTCGGGAATGGTCGCAGTGAAGGCCACGGTGGTGGAGTGCAGCATCAGGATCACTTCGTTGCTGTAGTAGGGCAACGAGCGGCGCAGGGCCGAGGGCATGATCACGTAGGCGTACAGCTTCCAGCCGCTCAGGCCATAGGCCTTGGCCGCTTCGACTTCGCCGTGGGCCATGCTGCGGATCGCCCCGGCGAAGATCTCCGTGGTGTAGGCGCAGGTGTTCAGGGCGAAGGCAAGGATGGTGCAGTTCATTGCATCGCGAAAGAACGCATCCAGGACTGGCTGTGCGCGAATCGCGGCGATGCTGTAGATCCCGGTGTAGCAGATCAGCAACTGGATATAGAGCGGTGTGCCACGAAACAGGTAGGTGTAGAACTGCACCGGCCAGCGGATGTAGCGCTTGGGCGAGACCCGGGCGATGGACAGCGGGATCGACACCAAAAAGCCGATGCAGATCGAGGCACTGAGCAGCCACATGGTCATGGCCAGGCCGGTCACGTGGTAGCCATCGCTATAAAGGAAGGGACGCCAGTATTCCTGCAGGAGTTCGATCATCGCACGGCCTCCCGGGCGCCGGCGGCGTAACGCCGTTCAAGCCTGCGCAGGACAAAGTTGGAGGCACTGGTGATCAACAGGTAGATCAGCGCCGCCAGAACCAGGAAGTAGAAGAGTTGGTAGGTGCTCTTGCCGGCGTCCTGGGCAGCCTTGACTAGGTCGGCCAGGCCAATGATCGACACCAGGGCCGTGGCCTTGAGCATCACCATCCAGTTGTTGCCGATGCCTGGCAGGGCAAAGCGCATCATTTGCGGAAAGACCACGAAGCGAAAGCGCTGGCCGCGTTTCAGGCCATAGGCGGTGGCCGCTTCCACCTGGCCCCGGGGCACGGCAAGGATCGCCCCGCGAAAGGTTTCGGTGAAGTAGGCGCCATAGATGAAACCCAGGGTGATCACCCCGGCGCTGAAGGGGTTGATCTCGATGTAGTCCCACTCCATGAAATCGGTAAAGGAGGTCAACCAGGTTTGCAGGCTGTAGAAAATCAGCAGCATCAGGACCAGGTCCGGCACGCCGCGGATCAGGGTGGTGTAGAGCTGGGCCGGAACCCGCAGCAGGGCAACGCTGGACAATTTGGCGCTGGCGCCGATCAGGCCCAGCAAAACGCTGACCAGCAGCGACAACACCGACAACTTGATGGTCATCCAGGTACCTTCCAGCAGCAGAGGGCCGAAACCCTTCAGGCTGAGTTCGGAAAGCCCCAGGTTTTTTAGAAGTTCTTCGAGCATTGATCTGTGACCCGTAGCGATAAAAAAGGCGCCCATCGAGGATGGGCGCCGACAGGTTATTTACCGCTGTAGAGGTTCAGGTCACCGAAGTGTTTTTTCTGGATGGTGGCGTAGGTGCCATCATCGTGTAACGCTTTGATACCTTTATCCAGAAGCGCTTTCAGCTCTTTGTTACCTTTCGAGATACCCACCGCGGTCTTGGCCGGCAGCAGTGGGTCGTCCACCGGCTTGCTGATCTCATAGTCAGCGCCTTGCGGTGACTTGAGGAAGCCCAGTTCGGCCTGCAGCATGTCCTGGATCGAGGCATCGAGACGCCCGGAAGTCAGGTCGGCATAGACCTGGTCCTGGTTCTGATAGGCCTGGGTCTTGACCCCGGCCTTGTCCAGCACGGCCTTGGCGTAGGCTTCCTGAATGGTGCCCTGCTCGTAGCCGACGGTCTTGCCCTTGAGCGAGGCGGTGTCTTCGCTCAGGCCCGAGCCTTTCTTGAACACGAATGCGGTGGGGCCGGAAAACAGTTCGTTGGAGAAGTCGATGACTTTCTCGCGAGCCGGGGTGACGGTCATGGACGAGATCACACCGTCGAATTTATTGGCCTTGAGGCCTGGAATCATGCCGTCGAAGTCACTTTCGACCCACTTGCACTTGACCTTCAGCTCGGCACAGATGGCATTGCCCAGGTCGATGTCGAAACCCACCAGGCTGCCGTCGGCGGCCTTGGATTCGAAGGGGGCGTAGGAAGGGTCGACGCCGAAGCGCAGTTCCTTGTATTCCTTGGCCAGCGCGGAGCCGGCGGCCATGCAGAGAGCCAATGCAGAAAGGGTCAGCAATGCTTTTTTCATTATTCAATCCCTAAGAACCAATATGAGCGCTTGTGGCGCATGAGTACTGTTACTGGACCGCATAAGACTTAATGAAAGTAGCAATTTCCGAACCAGAGTCCCGAACAGGTGTTTTAAAAGCGCTGGAAAGCAGCGACACGAGGGAACCCGTGCGCCGAGATGGGGCGTGATTTTTGGCAGGCGCCAATAAGGTGCGAAGGGGTGGGCAATCTACGATGGGCGAACTGACAGGGCTGCCAGTGCCAAGCGCGGTTGAGGGCGCCGGTGAGCTGTTCGTTTTGGAGCAGGCCCGCTTGCACAGGACGTGCAAGCGGGTGGGGGAAGGTTACTTGCCTGGAACCAGGGTCAGGCGGGTCTTGCCGTAGCTGCGCTCGAAGTTCTGCGGTTGCATCGGCAGGCTCAGGTACTGGGCCTTGAGCCAGCCGTCGATGCCGTTGGCATAGTTGGGGCTCACCGGGTTGCCGGACTGGCCGCTGCTGTTGAGGCCCATCAAGGGTTCGCTGAGGCCGAAATCCACGATCAGGCGCAGGGCCGGTGTATCGGTGATGGCAAAATCCTGCCCCCAACGGTACGCGGCGCTGTTGATGGTGTTGTGGTCGCCTCCGGCCTGAAGCGGGCCACGGATCTGCCGGCCATTGGCGTTGGTCCACTGGTAGCTGTGCAGCTTGCCCCATTGCCAGGCCTTGCGGTCGGCGCCCAGCAGTTGCTCGCCGGAGCTGATGGCGGCTGCCAGGCTGCGGGCGAGGATGGCTGGCTTGTCTTCCTTTTGCGCGGTGCGCGAATCGTCCCAGAACGGGCTGTCTTCCTGGCCCAGCAGGTGGTCGGCCTGGGCCGAGTAGGAAAGGTTGCCGTTGGCGACGAAGGCTTGCCAGGCGTCACTGGACTCGGGGCCGAGCTTGTCGAGGAAGATTTGCTTGGCGCTCTCCTGCAGGAACAATTCGTACAACGCCGCGTCGGCCGAGCCGGCGCTGACCTTGCCGTCGAACGCGAGCAAGCGGCTATAGGCTTCCCTGGCCTTGGCGCGTTCGGTATCGGGCAAGGCCTCGATGGCCTGCTTCAGCGGCTGGGCCATGCCCGGAGCTTCGAACATCTTTTTCAGTTTGGCGGCGAACAGGGTGCTTTGGTCGTACTGCAGGGCGATCAGGCTGCGGTTGTCCTGCTTGCCGCTGGAGGCCAGACCGGCCATGCGCTCGGCCCGTTCCGGGGCGTGCCAGGAATTGGAAAGCTGCATGCCGTAGCCCCGCGAGATCACTCGCTGGTTGGCGGTGGCGATCCAGCCCTGGGGCGGGTCCTGGTCGTAGGGGTGGAGCATCGGGTCGGCGTAGCCGTCCCAGTCGTAACGGCCATCCCAACCCGGTGAGGGCAGCAAGCCTTCGCCTTCGCGGCGGTTGGGGAAGCGCCCGGTGACCTGCCAGCCGATGTTGCTGGCGTCGGCAAACACCATGTTCAGGGCGATGGCGCGGATTTCCCGACTGGCATCCGAGGCCTTCTCGACGTTCTGCGCCCGGGACAGGTCGAAGAAGGCATCCAGGGTCTTGTCGTCCTTGAGCTCCGGCGTCTGCAGGGCCAGGCCGAAACCGTTACCGAGCGCTGCCCCCAGGGCGCTGTTGAGCAGCGGGCCATGGCGGGTCTCGTACACGGCTTCGCGAATCGGCCGCTGGCCTTTGACGAAATAGGTTTCGTTGCGCACGGTCACCGGCTGCCATTTGCCGTTGTTCTGGTAGTACAGGGCGTTGCCCTGGCGCTTGAGCTTTTCCAGGAACAGGTCCTGGTTGTCTCCCTCCACCGAGCTCATGCTCCAGGCCACCTTGCCGTTGAAGCCCTGGAGAATCGCCGGCAGGCCAGCGATGGACGCGCCAGCGGCCTGGTATTTCGGCGCGCGGATCTGGGCGTAGTACCAGGCTTGCAGGTGGCTGTCGGCGGCCAGCAGGCTGCGGCCGGTGCGGCTGCGCTGTGGGGCGATGGCCAGGTTGCTGCCGCCGCGGGTGCCCAGGCTGTTGAGCTGGGCCAGACGGTTGATGGCGCGGCTGACTTCGTTCAGGCCCGGCACAGTGAGATTCAGGCCCTTGAGTTTGTCCGCTTCGGCCAAGGGCAGGGGTTCATCGGGATAGCTCGGAGTCAGCCACGGCAGTTTGTCGCTGCCGACTTTCTGCGCCAGCACCAGGGCGTTGATCTCTTCTTGCAGGTTGGCGGACTGGCCGAAGTTCAGCAGGCAGAAGATCAGCGCCGAATCCTCGGCTTTCCAGTATTCGGGGGTGTAGCCCTGGGCTGCCAGGTCCGGCGGCAGCTTGTCGCGATAGCGGAACAGGTAGGCGTTGACGCCCCGGGCATAGACCTCGAAGAAGCGCTTGATCCGTGGCGACGAAGCCTTGTACAGCTCATCGGCGCTTTTCTTCAGGTTGATCGCGCGCATCAGGCGGTCCACTTCCAGTGCGTCGGCACCGGACATTTCGGCCAGGCGGCCCTGTGCCAGCAGGCGCAGGGTCACCATCTGGCCAATGCGGTCGCTGGCGTGCACATAGCCCAGGGTGAACAGGGCGTCATGGAAGCTGCTGCTTTCGATCAGCGGTACGCCGACCGCGTTGCGCCGCACGGAAACGTTCTGTGCCAGGCCCTTGAGCGGTTGCACGCCAGAGGTGGGGGGCAGGGTGTCTTGAGTGTTCCAGGACTGGCAACCGGCCAGGCTCAGAGCACTGGCCACTGCCGCGGCAACGCCGAACCGGGGAAGAAAATGTGAGAAGGCTGGCGAGGCCATGGCAAAGCTCCTGCGGGGGGTAGCGTCGATAAAGGCGCTACGTTAGTGAGCAGGCGAGTGCCGCGCAAGCGGGGGCAGGAGGTATTTCTCGACGACGCTGCAAATAGCGATCGCTGGCGCGTCAGCGCCTGGCAAAACCCGTAGGAGCCGGCTTGCCGGCGAAGAGGCCTTCTGGCCTTGGCTGGCCCTTGCGGGCACCGTGACTGGCAAGCCAGCTCCTGCAGGCACAAGGCTCAGGAGGCGGGATTGACCTGCTCTACCAAGGCATAGGCCCGCTCGGTAGCCGGCCGGGCCTGGATGCTGTTGAACCAGCGGTGCAGATGCGGGAAGTCCTCGAGTTTCTGGCTCTGCTTCTTGTAGGAAGCGATCCAGGGATAGATCGCCATGTCGGCAATGCTGTAGTCGCTGCCGGCGACGAACTTGCGGTCCGCCAGGCGTCGATCGAGCACGCCGTACAGGCGCGCGGTTTCATCCACATAACGTTTGATGGCGTAGGGGATCTTTTCCGGGGCGAACTGGCTGAAGTGATGATTCTGCCCAGCCATCGGTCCCAGCCCGCCCATCTGCCAGAACAGCCATTGCAGGGCTTCCTGGCGCCCGCGCAGGTCCTGGGGCAGGAACTGGCCGGTCTTTTCCGCGAGGTACAACAGGATCGCCCCGGACTCGAACAGCGACAGTGGCTGGCCGCCATCGACGGGTTGGTGGTCAACGATCGCCGGAATGCGGTTGTTGGGCGCGATCTTCAGGAATTCGGGCTTGAATTGCTCACCCAGGCCGATGTTCACCGGGTACAGGGTGTAGGGCAGGCCGGCTTCTTCCAGGAACAGGGAGATCTTGTGGCCGTTGGGGGTGGTCCAGTAATACAGGTCGATCATGGAACGCTCCAATTGGGATGTATCTGTGCTTAAGGACAGCAAACTCCGGCATTAGGTCGTCCTGTCTGCATTCGATGGCTTGCCTGAACAGCTAAGTGATGCTCAAGTGCGGCAAATTCAATGACCTCGACAGAGAAAAACATGCCCCTTCCGGCCAGCACCGCACTGATGCTCATCGACCAGCAGCAAGGCATCCTCCAGCCTCGGCTTGGCCCGCGCAACAACCCCGAGGCGCAGGTGCGGATGCTCGAACTGCTGGCCCACTGGCGCGCCCGCGGCTGGCCGGTGATCCATGTGCAACACCTGTCGCGTTCGCCGGATTCGGTGTTCTGGCCCGGGCAGTCGGGGGTGGAGTTTCAACCGTGCTTTGAGCCCCGGGACGGGGAATGGCGGGTTCAGAAGCAGGTGCCGGATGCGTTTTGCGCCAATTCGCTGGAAGCGGATTTGCGGCGCGAGGGGATTGCCGGGTTGGTGATTGTCGGTGTCGCCACCAACAACTCTGTGGAGTCGACGGCGCGTACGGCTGGCAACCTGGGCTTTGCCGTGTGGGTGGTGGCCGACGCCTGCTACACCTTCGACAAGCCCGACTTCAGCGGTCGGGCCCGTAGTGCCGAGGAGGTGCATGCCATGTCGCTGGCCAATCTGGATGGCGAGTACGCCACCGTCCTGGACCTGGCGCAGTTGCTGGCCCAGGAGACCGGGCGCAGCTGAAGGCGCAAGTGCTCAGGCAGGCCCCGCCCGCGCTCAGGTCAGGCGCCGTGGCACTTCTTGAATTTCTTGCTGCTGCCGCATGGGCAAGGGTCGTTGCGGCCAACGTCTTTCAGTGCGTTGCGTACCGGCTCCTGGTGAGCGTGGTTGCAGTGCGGGCCGTGAACATGGCCATGGTCGTGATCGTGATGGTCATGATCGTGGTTGCAGTCAGGGCCATGGACATGAGGTTGCTGGGTCATTGCGGGTTACTCCGGGATAAAATCGCCGGGAATTATCACGCCATTGCGCTTCAGGTGCACGTCCTGGCCGATGAATAATCCGATTTCCAGTTTCCCTTCGAGGCGGTAGGGGATAGGTCGCTCGGGCTTGCGCAGCAATTTCACCACATCGCGGATCTGCGGCCACAGGTTGGTCCGCACCGGCACCTTGAAAAAGCGGCTGCTGTGGGGCGTGACGGTGAACCAGTGTTCGTGCTCGCCTTCGCTGAGCAGGAAGCGCTCCAGGTAGACCTTGTAGGTCAGGCGACGCACGGTCAGGTCGCTGTCGTTGGGGTTATCCACCCGCAGGTGCAGGGTGAAGCGTTGTTCCAGCAGGTTGGCCTTGACCACCTCGACCTTGACCAGATGCACCGTCGGGTCGACGGACTCATCGCTGAACCAGGAGGCACACCCCGTCAGGCCCAGCGCGCCGAGCAGGCACAAGGTTCGTAACGCACGCAGCTCACCGATCATTGCAAGAATCCCTCTGGATGCCGGTGCCCATCCTGGGCCCGGGTTGGTATCGGCCAGTCGCGGCTCAGCGGCTGAAGTAGCTGGCGCAGCACTTCTTGAACTTGTGCCCGCTGCCACAGGGGCAGGCGTCGTTGCGGCCGGATTTGAGGGGAACCGTGGGGTCGATGAAATACCAGCGTCCCTGGTTCTGCACGAAGGATGAGCGTTCGCGGTGGCTATGCTCGCCCTGGCTGTCGTGCCAGCGGGCAGTAAAGGTGACAAAGGCATGCTCGGGCTGGCCGCCGAAGACTTCCGAGCTTTCGACCTGCAACCCCAGCCAGGTGCTTTGGGCGCTCCAGTCGCTGATGGACTGGCGATCCAGGCCCGCCTGTTGCGCCGGCAGGGTGGTGGCCAGCAGGTAATCCACCTGCCCCAGCACATAGGCGCTGTAGCGCGAACGCATCAGGGCTTCCGCGCAGGGCGCGGGATGGCCGGCATGGTAATGGCCGCAGCAGGCATCCAGCAGGTTGCCGCTGCCGCAGGGACAAATCGAGGCACTCATTGTGTTACCACCAATACTTTCCAAAGTTTTCCGGGTTTGCCCAGAATCGTGAATTGAGCCAATCGGGCACTTGCTTGTATTCAAGCAGATCGTAGGTGAACAGGGTCAGGACCTGTTCATCGCGCTGAAAGCGTTCGCTGGCCTGCAACGCCAGGGAATAGAAGTCGGTTTCCTGCCAGCCGCAGGCCTGCAGATCGGCCAGTACGGCGATCCGGCTGGCATTGAGGTTGCGAATGCCCCCAAGCAGGTTCAGGCCGTCGCGCTTGGGCAAGTGCTCCAGGCAATCCACGGCCAGGGCCAGGTCGAAACGCCGCGCTGCCAGTTGCGCAGGCAGAGGGCCGGGTACCGCCTGGGCCACTTGGGTCGTGGGGTGGGCCTCCTTGAAGGCAGCCAGGGCAGGGAAGTCGCTGGCACCGATCAGCAGCAGCTGTTGTGGTGCGTAGCGATCCAGCAAAGCCGCCAGGGCCTGCTGCGGGGTACGGTTGGAAATGCCGGCGCTCATCTTAGCTCCTCGGTCAGAACGCTAAAGACTAGCGTGCCGGCATCTGCGGGCCTAGAGCGGTTCACCACTAAATCGGCGAACCTCCCGTGTTTACAGGGCGAAACCGGTGATAGCAAGGTGCTGGCGCAGATGAAATGCGCGGTCTTTACTCCGTGAATCGGCCTTGAGCCGATCCCTCAGGAGAAATCAGATGAGCATCATTCGGACGGCAGTACCCCTGGTTCTGTTAACCAGTGTGTTGACTGGTTGTGCAGGTTTGCAGAAAACCGACTGGCCGATCTGCGCCGCGGTAGGTGGCGTCACGGGCGCGGCGCTGGGCGCCACCGAAAGCTCCTCGTGGGCGGGCGGCGGCGCACTGGTAGTCGGTGGCCTGGCGGGTGCGTACTGCTGGGTAAAAGGTGATGGCGACGAGGACGGCGATGGCGTGCCGGACAGCCGCGACAAGTGCCCCCACACACCCAGAGGCGTCCAGGTCGATGCCAACGGCTGCCCACCACCGCCACCAGTGGTAGAAGAGGTGGTAGTGGTCAAGGAAGAAACCATTGTCATTCGTGATGTGCACTTCCATTTCGACTCGGCCAAGCTGACCGATGCCGACAAAACCAAGCTCAACACCATCGTCACCCGACTGAAACAGGAGGCGTCGAGTGCCCAACTGCGAGTGACCGGCCATACCGACAGCGTCGGCAGCGATGCCTACAACCAGAAACTCTCGGACAAGCGCGCCCACTCGGTCGTGGAGTACCTGATCAGCAACGGCATTCCCCGCAGCAGCTTCGTCTCGGTAACCGGCGCCGGTGAAAGCAAGCCAGTGGCGGATAACAAGACCGCCGAAGGCCGGGCGATGAACCGTCGTACGGAAATCCAGATCAACCGCTGAAACCCCAGGGCCTGTGCGGCGACGAGCCGCACGTGGCCGCCTCTGCTCCTGTGCCAGGGCCGTGCTGATGGCGCAGGAGCCTTTGATCCCGGTGCCTTCTCGGCGATGGGCTCAGCCTGTCTGTAACGGGCGATCCTCGTCGATCCGGTGGCTAAACAGCCACTTCGTGAAGAATTTTCATTCCCCTCTGGCTTACCCCCGGGATAAGTCGTTACTGTGCGCGCAAAGAATAATTTACGAGGGGAGCGTATGAAGGTTTTATGGGGGCTGGGGAAGTTTCTGACCTTGGTTTTCTGGTTGGTGGTGCTGATCAACCTGGCCAGGCCGTTGATCAACCCGCTGCATCTTCTAGTGAATCTGGCGGGCAGCCTGTTGCTGCTGACCCATTTGCTGGAACTGCTGCTGTTCAACGGCAGCCTCAAGGATCGGCCACATCCCTGGCGTGACCGGCTGTACATCCTGCTGGTGGGGATCTTCCACCTGCAGACTCTTCCTGCTCCTGTCGTTGTCGAGGCCGACCATGCGTAAGCTCTGCCTGCTGGCTCTTTTCTGCAGCCCCCTGGCCATGGCCCAGGTGGTCAAGGTCGAAACCAACTCCCTGATGCGTCTGCCCAATACCGCCAGCACTCTGCAACTGGAGCGGCTGGAAGTGGCGGACTATGGCACCTTGCTGATCCCGGCCAATGTCACCGAACTCAAGGTGGACGAACTGCGGCTGGGGCATGAGGCGCGGATCGCCATCGTCCCTACCGAACAGAGCCTGCACTTGACTGTTCGCCGTGCGGAGCTGGAAGCGGGCAGCCAGATCACTTCCCGCGGCGCGCCGGGTACCTACCTGAAGGCCGCCAAGCCGGGGCGCAACCTGAACCTGCGCATTGAGTCGTTACAGGCCGAGATGCTGTCCGTGGATGCCCGGGGCGGTGCCGGTGCGCCGGGTTATGTCGGTCTGGATGGCGCCAATGGCCAGGAACCGGGCTGCGCCTGGGGCAGCGCGGGGCGTGGGGCTGACGGTGACAATGGCGGCGATGGCCGTCCTGGTGCGGCAGGCGCCCAGGTCCGGGTGGAACTGCCGCGGGACTTCCCCAGCGAGCAGATCAAGGTCTGGGTCGATGGTGGCGCAGGCGGGCTGGCCGGTGCCGGTGGCAAGCCGGGTGCGGGCGGCAAGTCCAAGGGCTGCCTGGTGTACCGCACCGACGGTGGCAAGAGCGGACGGCCCGGCGCCCAGGGGCAGCCCGGCCCGGCCGGCGAGCCTGGCGCGCTGACGGTGCAGCGCCTGTAACGTAACGTTTGCGTTGAACCTTGCCCGGCCGCCCGCTTCTGTAGCGGGCGGCCTGTTTTCAGAAGGTCGGCCGGGCCGCCGCCAGGGCGACCAGCACCAGGCCGATGATCAGGTTGCTGCCCACCAGCCGGCGGATCTTGCCCAGCGCCGCGGCGCCAGCGGGCCAATCCTCGGCCGCTACTGCCTTGCGCAGCTCCGGCAACTGCAGGGACTGGATGCGGATGAACAGGGCGGTCATCACCAGGTACAGGCCCATCATGATCTGCACATACTTGGGCGCGGTTTCAAAGCCGCTGAAGCGCAAATGCAGCAGGCCGATACCGCTGATCGGCAACAGCACCACGGCGATCCACACCCAGACGAAAAAACGCGGAAACACTTGCGCCCACAGCTTCAGCCGCGCCGGCCCCTCCAGGGCCACCATGGCCGCCGGGCGCAGGACCATCCAGGCGAAGAACATGCCGCCGACCCAGACCAGGGCGGCCAGGACATGCAGGGTGTAGGCAAGGGCGAAAGGGGTCATTCGGGTACTCCGTTCTGCGCGGGATGAATTAGCGGGGTATGATAGCGGCCGATTCGAACCACTGAAAATTTATCCAGCGTTTTGTGCGCCCGAAAAACCATGATCAGCAACGAACTCAAAACCACGATCCAGGGCGCCTACTCGCGTTTTCTCGAAGCCAAGAGCCTCAAGCCGCGTTACGGCCAGCGCCTGATGATCGCCGAAGTGGCCAAGGTCCTGGGTGATATCGACACCGACGACGAAGGCCGGCGCAGTGGCGACCCGGCGGTGGTCGCCGTGGAAGCCGGCACCGGTACCGGCAAGACCGTGGCCTACAGCCTGGCGGCGATTCCCACGGCCAAGGCCGCCGGCAAGCGCCTGGTGATCGCTACCGCCACCGTCGCCCTGCAGGAGCAGATCGTCTACAAGGACCTGCCCGACCTGATGCGCAACAGCGGGCTGAACTTCAGCTTCTCCCTGGCCAAGGGCCGCGGTCGCTACATGTGCCTGTCCAAGCTCGACATGCTGCTCCAGGAAGGCCACGCCCAGACCGCCACGGCCCAGCTGTTCGAGGAAGAAGGCTTCAAGATCGAAGTGGATGAAGCCAGCCAGAAGCTGTTCACCAGCATGATCGAAAAACTCGCCGGCAATAAATGGGACGGCGACCGCGACAGCTGGCCCACTGCCCTGGAAGACGCCGACTGGGCGCGCCTGACCACCGACCACAGCCAGTGCACCAACCGCCATTGCCCGAACTTCGGCCAGTGCGCCTTCTACAAGGCTCGGGAAGGCATGGGCAAGGTCGATGTGATTGTCACCAACCACGACATGGTCCTGGCCGACCTGGCACTGGGCGGCGGCGCCGTGCTGCCGGACCCGCGCGACACTCTCTATGTGTTCGACGAAGGTCACCACCTGCCGGACAAGGCCATTGGCCACTTCGCCCATTACACCCGCCTGCGCTCCACTGCCGACTGGCTGGAGCAGACCGCCAAGAACCTCACCAAGCTGCTGGCCCAGCACCCGTTGCCGGGTGATCTGGGGCGCCTGATCGAGCAGGTGCCGGAGCTGGCGCGGGAGATCAAGACCCAGCAGCAGTTCATGTTCACCGCCTGCGAGCAGATCGCTGATTTCCGCACCGGCGAGGACATGGAAGGCCGCGAGCGGCCACGCCACCGTTTTGTCGGCGGGCTGATCCCCGAGCACATGCGCGAGATGGGCCTGGAGCTGAAAAAGGGCTTTTCCCGTCTCACCGACCTGTTCACCCGCCTGACCGAGTTGCTCAAGGAAGGCATGGATGGCGAGGTCAACATCGGTATCGCCAGCAACCAGGCCGAAGAGTGGTACCCGCTGTTCGGCAGCCTGCTGGCCCGTGCCTCGGGCAACTGGGAGCTGTGGACCGCGTTCACCATCGAGGACCCGGAAGACAATCCGCCCATGGCCCGTTGGCTGACCCTGGCCGAAAGCGGCTCGCTGTTCGACATCGAGGTCAACGCCAGCCCGATCCTCGCTGCGGAAATGCTCCGGCGCAATCTGTGGAACGTGGCCTACGGTGCCCTGGTTACGTCGGCGACCCTGACTGCCCTGGGCACTTTCGACCGTTTCCGCATGCGCGCCGGCCTGCCGAAAAAGGCCGTGACCGCCGTGGTGCCGAGCCCTTTCCACCATGCCGATGCCGGGGTGCTGCGGGTGCCCGACCTGCGGGCCGACCCGCGGGACGCGCCGGCGCATACCGCGGCGATCATTCGCGACCTGCCGGAACTGGTGGAGGGCTCGCGGGGCACCCTGGTGCTGTTCTCCTCGCGCAAGCAGATGCAGGACGTGTTCGACGGCCTGGACCGGGACTGGCGCAAGCAGGTGTTCATCCAGGGCAACCTGTCCAAGCAGGAAACCCTGAACAAGCACAAGGCGCGGGTCGACGGTGGCGATTCCAGCGTGCTGTTCGGCCTGGCGAGTTTCGCCGAAGGGGTTGACTTGCCCGGGGCCTACTGCGAACACGTGGTGATCGCCAAGATCCCGTTCTCGGTGCCGGATGACCCGGTGGAGGCGGCGCTGGCGGAGTGGATCGAAGCCCGTGGCGGCAACCCGTTCATGGAAATCTCGGTGCCGGATGCATCCCTCAAGCTGGTCCAGGCCTGCGGTCGCCTGCTGCGCACCGAACAGGACCGCGGCACCATCACTCTGCTGGACCGCCGTCTGGTCACCCAGCGCTATGGCAAGGCTATCCTCAATGCCTTGCCGCCGTTTCGCCGAGAAATATCTTAAGCACGGCCCGCATATTTGCGTGCCGTGCTGTCTATTTCATGTCACCGCTTCAGCACCGGCCGTTCATCGGTCTTTAGGGAGAGCCAGGTTCATATGATTCGCCGTTCGTTGCCCGCTGTATTTGCCCTGTTGTTTGCCGCGCCCGTCTGGGCGGCCCCTGCCGGACAACAGACGCTGTTCAACTTTGTCCGACCTGCTGCTGTGGTGCAGGTGGCGACACAGGATGCCAGCCTGCCGCAATCCAACGCAGAGCAAACGGCCGAAGGCGAAGTGCTGCGGCGCATCATCTTCAACCCCACGAGCCGGCCGAGCCTGAGCCTGGCGCCCCAGAGCGGGGCCTGGGACTGGTCACAGTCGGGGATGATGAGCCTGCGTATCCAGAGCGCGATGAACTGGGCCCTGACCCTCTACGTGACCATCCAGAGCAATGATGGCAAGACCCTGGTCAGCCGCGTCGACCTGCCGGCCGGCCCGGCGCAGACCCTGCTGGTGCCGCTGGTGGCCAGCAGTCCGCTGAGCCAGGGCATGAAGGCCGCGCCACCGATGCCGATGACCCTGGACGGCCAGCGCATCCTGCTGGCCAGCAGTGAAGGGCAACTGGATCGCAGCCAGGTGGTGTCGGTGACCTTGTCCATGGACAACCCCAAGGCGGCCCAGAGCATTCTGCTGGAGCGTTTCGGCGTGCAGGACGGCGAGGGGGTGATCAAGGCGGTCTACGGTTCCCTGGTGGATGCCTACGGTCAATCGACCCGGGCCCGCTGGCCGGAAAAGATCACCAGCGACGATCAGCTCAAGGCGGCCGACGCCAAGGAGCAACAACAGCTCCAGGGCTGGCTGGGGGAGCGCGAGAAGGCTTCGCTGGACAGCTACGGTGGCTGGAACAAGGGGCCGAGCTTTAAGGCCAGCGGTTTCTTTCGCACGGAAAAACGAGATGGCCGCTGGTTCCTCGTGACCCCGCAGGGGCATCCGTTCTATTCCCTGGGGGTCAATACTGTGGCGCCCGACAACAACCAGACCTATGTTGCGGGCCGGGAATGGATGTTCGGCGCCTTGCCCAAGGACGACGAACCCCTGGCGGCGTATTACGGTCAAGGCGACAACCGTGGCGGCAATGGCGCCGACCAGGGCCGTGGCTATGGTTCAGGGCGCTGGTATGACTTCTATCAGGCCAACCTGCAACGAACCTACGGCAAGCCCTGCACCGCGGACAGTGCCACTGCGCAGCAGGCGCCGGCCGACACCTCGCCGGCGCCCCGGGCAACTCCTTGCGTGGCACCGGCCTTCGACCAGAAACGCTGGGTTGGCCACACCCTGGACCGCTTGCAGGCCTGGGGCTTCAATACCATCGGCAACTGGAGCGCTCCGGCCCTGGGGCTGGCCGACCGGGTGCCTTACACCTTGCCGCTGTCGATCGTGGGTGATTACGCCAGCATCAGCACCGGCAGTGACTGGTGGGGCGGCATGCCGGATCCTTTCGACCCGCGCTTTGCCATGGCCACCGAACGTGCCGTCGCCATTGCCGCCCGCGACCATCGGGACGACCCCTGGCTGATCGGCTACTTTGCCGACAACGAATTGGCCTGGGCTGGCCCCGGCGACGATGCCAAATCCCGCTATGCCCTGGCCTACGGCACCCTGCGCCTGACCACCGACGTACCGGCCAAGCGCGCGTTTCTCAAGCAACTGCGGGACAAGTACCGCAACCAGGCCGGGCTGTCGAAAGCCTGGGGCATCGACCTGCCGGCCTGGGAGTTGATGGAAGACCCGGGGTTCGTGCCGCCGTTGCCGAGCCCGGAGCACCCGGAGATCGAGGCCGATTTCAAGTATTTCCAGAAGGTCTTCGCCGATACCTACTTCAAGACCATCTCCGACTCGCTGAAATGGCACGCCCCCAATCACCTGCTGCTGGGCGGGCGGTTTGCCGTGAGCAACCCTGAGGCCGTGGCTTCCTGCGCCCAGTACTGCGATGTCCTGAGCTTCAACATGTACACCCTCAAGCCCCAGGACGGTCAGGACTTTGCCTACCTGCGCAGCCTCGACAAGCCGGTACTGGTGACCGAGTTCAACTTCGGTTCCCGGGATCGCGGTCCGTTCTGGGGCGGTGTGACCGAGCTGGCCCGGGAAGAGGACCGTGGCCCGGCCTATGCCAACTTCCTCAAGCAGGCGGTCAGCGAGCCGTCGATTGTCGGCGTGCACTGGTTCCAGTACCTGGACCAGCCGGTGACCGGGCGCTTGCTGGACGGTGAAAACGGCCATTTCGGCCTGGTGGGCATCACCGATGTGCCGTTCCAGGGCTTTGTCGACAGCGTGCGCAAGAGCAACCTGCAGGCCATTGACCAGTTGGGCAAGGCCGCGGAGCAGGCTCGGGTCGAGGCGGAGCAGGCCGTGGCTGGCGAGCATGGGGGCGATGGTGCTGACAAAGGCCGCGCCGGCAAGGGCCCGGGCGGGCACGCCGGAGGCCATGCCGGCAACGGTCATTGACATTCACAAGGCCTGAGCGGCTTTCCGGGAAACCCCGGGCAGCCCTCTGAAACGAGGGTTTGCCGGTGATAGCCGGCAGCTCGCCGGCTGTTCCCAAATGCCTTCGGGGCTGGAACAATGCGCGCCACGTTGTCGAGCATTGTTGCAGGGGGAGTCAGGGGTGCAGATTCAAGGTCATTACGAGCTTAAATTCGAAGCGGTACGCGAGGCGTTCGCGGCCCTGTTCGAGGACTCCCAGGAGCGTGGCGCGGCGCTGTGCATCCAGGTCGGCGGGGAAACCGTCATCGACCTGTGGGCCGGTACCGCGGACAAGGACGGCGCCGAGGCCTGGCACAGCGACACCATTGCCAACCTGTTCTCCTGCACCAAGACCTTTACCGCGGTCACCGCCCTGCAGTTGGTGGCCGAGGGCAAGCTCAAGCTGGATGCTCCCGTGGCCGACTACTGGCCGGAATTCGCCGCGGCGGGCAAGGCAGCCATTACTTTGCGCCAGTTGCTCTGCCATCAGGCCGGCCTGCCGGCAGTACGCGAGCTGTTGCCCGCGCAAGCCCTGTACGAATGGCAGACCATGGTCGATGCCCTGGCCGCCGAGCAGCCCTGGTGGACGCCCGGTGAGGGGCACGGCTACGCAGCCATCACCTATGGCTGGCTGGTGGGCGAGTTGATCCGGCGTGCCGATGGGCGCGGGCCGGGGGAGTCCATCGTGGCCCGGGTCGCCAGGCCTTTGGGACTGGACTTCCATGTCGGCCTGGCCGATGAGGAGTTCTACCGCGTGGCGCATATCGCCCGTGGCAAGGGCAATATCGGCGATGCTGCGGCCCAGCGCCTGCTGCAAGTCACCATGCGCGAACCCGATGCGATGAGTACTCGGGCGTTTACCAACCCACCGTCTATCCTGACCAGCACCAATAAACCCGAGTGGCGGCGCATGCAGCAGCCGGCGGCCAACGGCCACGGCAATGCCCGCAGCCTCGCCGGGTTCTACAGCGGCCTGCTGGACGGCAGTTTGCTGGAAGCCGACATGCTCGAAGAGCTGACTCGGGAACACAGCCTGGGCATGGACAAGACGTTGCTGACCCAGACCCGCTTCGGCCTGGGTTGCATGCTCGATCAGCCCCAGGTAGCCAATGCCACCTTTGGCCTTGGCGCGCGGGCGTTCGGGCATCCGGGGGCAGGGGGCTCCATCGGTTTTGCTGACCCGGAGCATGATGTGGCGTTCGGTTTTGTGACAAATACCCTGGGGCCCTATGTATTGATGGACCCTCGGGCACAGAAGCTGGTGCGGGTTTTGTCGGATTGTCTGTAAAAAGGTTGCTGTTAAGAACTTTTTTGCTTAAACATGCTTGGAAAGCTGCAGGATGGAACCCTGTGGCTTTTATAATTTCCAAGCGTCTGTTTGTAACGGTTGTTTAGACCGAATTTTTTATCTCATTTTGTGGATATCCCATGTCGTCGAACAAGTCTCTAGCCTTGGCCATCTGCCTGACCGTTACCGGTTGCGCGCAAACCCCACAAAATGAAGCGGATGGCGGCCATTGGTGGTCATTCGGCTCCGATAAGGCCAGCAGCAAGGAAACCGCAGCTGCGCCTGAAAAGCCGGTTGCCACCACTGAAGCCGCACCTGCCGCTTCTGCAAGCAAGCCTGCGGTAGTAGCCAAGGCCGCTGCACCGGCCCCTGCTGCCAAGAACACAGCCGCTGGCAAGCACCCGGCCCCTGCGGCCAAGGCCGCTGCTGGCGCCAAGCCGGCGCCTGTCGCTGCTGCCGAGCCCGCTCCAGCTCCAGCGCCGGTCGTTGCCGCAGCCCCTGCCGCTCCTGCCGCCAAGGCCGAGAGCAGCAAGTGGTGGTGGCCGTTCTCCTCCAAGGATTCTTCCGACAAGCCAGTGGCCGAAGCGAAGAAGGCCGAGCCTGCCCCAGCGCCGGCAGTGGCAGCGGCAGCCGACTCCGAAACCCACTGGTGGTGGCCGTTCCCCAAGAGCCAGCCCAAGCCTTTGAGCAAGGTCAATGTGGCGGACATCCCGATGCCCGACCCGAAAATCACCCAGGCCTGGCTGGACGACTACGAGCCACGCCTGCGCGAAGCGGTGAAGGACAGCAAGCTGCAGATCGAGCGTCGTGAAAACGTGCTGGTGGTCACTGCGTTGGTAGATGCCTCGTTCAACCCGGATCGTCCAGCCATGTTGCTGCCGGTCACCCTGGGTCCGTTCACCCGCGTCGCCAAGGCGGTGGAAGGTGATCCGAAGACTGCCGTACTGATTCTCGGCCATGCCGACGCCACCGGCCCGACCCTGGCCAACCAGAAGCTGAGCCGTGATCGTGCCCAGTCCGTAGCGGCGATCTTCAGCCTCAGCGGCCTGAAGCAGGACCGCCTGATGCTGCGTGGCATGGGTTCGGTGATGCCGCGTGCCGCCAACGACAGCCCCCAGGGTCGCTCGCTGAACCGTCGGGTGGAAATCATGCTGACCCAGCGCAGCACCATGCTGGGCCTGCTGAGCAAGTACAACCAGCCGACGCCTTCCGAGACTGAAATGGTTGCCGTACAGGATGCCGTGCCTCCAGTACCCGCGGCTTCTGCCAAGAAAGCGGCGCCTGCGAAGAAGGCTACCGTGGCCAAGAAGCCGGCAGCCAAGAAGGCTCCGGTGAAGAAGGCCGCCGCCTCTTCGAAGACCGCAACGGCTACCGCCCAGGCTAAAAACTGATTTTCAAGGATAAGGAAGCAGGCATGACTCAGTCCCTGGCTGATATGCGCCGCGACTACACTCGCGACGGCTTGTCCGAGGCGCAGGCCCCGGCTGAACCTTTTGCGCTGTTCCACCAGTGGTTCGCCGATGCGGTGAAAACCGAGCAACCGCCGGTGGAAGCCAATGCCATGACCGTGGCGACCGTCGATACCGATGGTCGCCCTCACTGCCGCATCCTGTTGCTCAAGGGCCTGGATGAGCAGGGCTTCACCTTCTTCACCAACTACGAGAGCGCCAAGGGCCAGCAGCTGGCTGCACGGCCCTTCGCCGCCATGACGTTCTTCTGGCCGACCCTGGAGCGTCAGGTGCGGATTGAAGGACGGGTGGTCAAGGTCACTCCACAGGAGTCCGATGCCTATTATCAGGTGCGTCCCCTGGGCAGCCGGCTGGGAGCCTGGGCTTCACCGCAGAGCCGGGTGATCGCCGATCGTGACGAACTGCAAGAGTTGCTCAAGGCCACTGAGGCTCGCTTCAGCGATAGCCAGCCCGATTGCCCGGAACACTGGGGTGGTTATCGCCTGCTGCCGGAGCGCATCGAGTTCTGGCAGGGGCGCCCCAGCCGACTGCATGACCGTTTGAACTATCGCCTGCAAGGCCAGGAGTGGGTCCGCGAACGTCTGGCTCCTTGATCGGATTGCAGGTCACTCGCCGGGGTAGCCGGCCGCAGCGGCTTCCAGCCATTGCGGCAGGTCCCGGCGTTTTACTTTCTGGCGCTGGGCCTCGGCCAGTTGCTCGAGCATGAATTGCTTCTTCTGGGCATCGGTTCCGGCCAGGGAGAGGGCCAGGTCCCGATCGGTCCAACGCTTGATGCGTACATACAGCCACCAGTGGAAATACAAGCCTGCAGCGGTGGTCGCGATGATGATGAAGTAGTCCATGGAAAATCCTTTGTTCGGTGGCGCTATGCAGGGAGCTGGAGCTACCGTAATGAGAAAGCCTGGCGTTTACACAGCCTGTACTTTGGCTGAATGAAAGCAATTTTATCCGGGCGATGCCGTGACAGGCGTCAAGCTGCGGAGTCTAATGATTATCTGTCCTTTGGAGTTGATCCTATGCGTAAGTCTGTTTTGCTGGTTGCATCCTTCACCACGATGGCAATGTTGCTCGGTGGCTGTGCCTCCAACCTGACCGGTGACTCCTATTCCCGTGATGAAGCGCGTCGTGTGCAAACCGTGCGCATGGGCACCATCGAATCCCTGCGTCCGGTGAAAATCGAAGGCACCAAGACCCCGATCGGCGGCGCTGCAGGTGCTGTGATCGGCGGCGTTGGCGGCAGCGCCATCGGCGGTGGCCGTGGCAGCATCGTCACCGCAGTCATCGGTGCAGTAGCCGGCGGCCTGCTGGGCTCGGCCACTGAAGAAGGCCTGACCCGTACCCAGGGCGTTGAAATCACCGTTCGTGAAGACGACGGCAGCATGCGTGCCTATGTGCAGCAGGTTCAGGAAAACGAAGTGTTCCGCGTGGGCGACCGCGTGCGCATCATGACGGTCAACGGTACCAGCCGCGTTACCCGCTGACCCTCCCTGCTACAAAACAAAACCCCGGCCAGGCAACTGGTCGGGGTTTTGTGTTTTCAGCCTGGCCAAGCGCTGCGGATCAGGACGCCAGGGTGTTGTTCCTGCGGCTGGCAGCGGCGGTGACGGCGTAACCGATCAGGGCCGCAAACAGTGAACCGGTCAGGATGCCCATGCGGTCCATGCCGGCGTATTCGCTGCTGCCGGGCTCGAAGGCCAGGGAGCCGACGAACAGGCTCATGGTGAAGCCGATACCACACAGAATTGCCACGCCGAGCACCTGGCCCCAGTTGGCCCCGGACGGCAAGGCAGCGATACCGGTTTTCACTGCCATCCAGGTCAGGCCGAAGACGCCGATGGTCTTGCCCAGCAGCAGGCCGACCGCGATCCCCATGGGAACATGGTGGGTGAAGCTTTCGAGGGTCACGCCGCTCAGCGACAGCCCGGCATTGGCGAAGGCGAACAGCGGCAGGATGCCGAACGACACCCAGGGATGCAGGGCGTGTTCCAGCGCCTTGAGCGGCGAGGGTTCGGCGTTGCGGGTGCGCAAGGGTATGCAGAAGGCCAGGGTCACGCCGGCCAGGGTCGCGTGGACCCCGCTCTTGAGCACGCAGACCCAGAGGATCAGGCCGATGATCATGTAGGGTCCGAGCTTGACCACGCCCATCCGGTTCATCGCCACCAGGGCGGCGATGCAGGCGCCAGCCAGCATCAGCGACAGGGTCGACAGCGTGCCGGAGTAGAAGATCGCGATGATCACGATCGCTCCCAGGTCATCGATGATCGCCAGGGTCATCAGGAACAGTTTCAGCGAGGTCGGCACCCGCTTGCCCAGCAAGGCCAGCACCCCGAGGGCGAAGGCGATGTCGGTGGCGGTGGGAATCGCCCAGCCATTGAGGGCGGGCGGGTTGTCACGGTTGAGGAACCAGTAGATCAGCGCTGGCACCAGCATGCCGCCGATGGCCGCTGCGCCGGGCAGGACGATCTGCGACGGCTTGGCCAACTGCCCCTCCAGCACTTCGCGCTTGACCTCCAGGCCTATCAGCAGGAAGAACAGTGCCATCAGGCCATCGTTGATCCACAGCAGCAGCGGCTTGGCGATCTTCAGGGCGCCAACCTGGGCCACCACCGGGGTCTCCAGCAGGCCGTTGTACAGCCAGGACAGGGGGGAGTTGTTGATAATCAGGGCCAGGATGGCAGCGGCGATCAATAACAGACCGCTGGCAGCTTCCATGGCAAAGAAACGAGTGAAAGTGCTACGCAGAGGCAAGGTCGCTCTCCATCTAAAAACTAAAAAGGTGGCACACCCTAACCCGTACAGTTAGTTGTTAAAACAAAAGTTATATTCTTTTTTGTTATATGCAGAAGGCAAGCGGGCTGCTGAAAAATCCCCCTTGCAGTTGTGTTTCCAATTGCTTCATAGCTGTACCTGTAAGGGGGGCAGGATATTTCCTAACATGTCCGTCCGCAGCGGCTGACGGGGCATTTTTTCCAGGAAAAGGCGCCTGCCCGTCGCGAGCCTGGATCACCTATGCTGGGTGCATTTCATCTTCTTGCGCCGGTACGGCGTGCGATCCAACGAGAATAGAGCATGAGCGACAATCGCCAGTGGGCCCGTGAGGCCATCCGTATCATCGAAGCCGACTTCCAGCGCAGCGCCGACACTCACCTGATCCCGCTGCCGTTGCCGGGCCTGCCGGGCATCGAGCTGTATTTCAAGGATGAGTCCAGCCATCCCACCGGCAGCCTCAAGCATCGCCTGGCCCGCTCGCTGTTCCTCTATGCCCTGTGCAATGGCTGGCTCAAGCCCGGCGCGCCGGTGATCGAGGCCTCCAGTGGCTCCACGGCGATCTCCGAAGCCTATTTCGCCCGGCTGCTGGGGCTGCCGTTCATTGCCGTGATGCCGGCGACCACTTCCCAGGAGAAAATCGCCCAGATCGCCTTCTATGGCGGCAAGAGCCACCTGGTGCAGGACCCGACGCAGATCTACGCCGAGTCCGAGCGCCTGGCCCGGGAGAGCGGCGGCCATTTCATGGACCAGTTCACCTATGCCGAGCGCGCCACCGACTGGCGGGCCAACAACAACATCGCCGAGTCGATATTCCAGCAGTTGCGTTTCGAGCGTTATCCGGAGCCCAGCTGGCTGATTTCCAGCCCGGGCACGGGCGGTACCACCGCGACCCTGGGGCGCTACGTGCGCTATCGCCAGCACTGCACTCGGGTGCTGTGTGCCGACGCCGAGCGCTCGGTGTTCTTCGACTATTACCAGAGTGGCGACGCCAGCCTGCGCCTGGACTGCGGTTCGCGGATCGAGGGCATCGGCCGGCCACGGGTCGAGGCTTCGTTCCTGCCCAAGGTGATCGACGCCATGGTCAAGGTGCCGGATGCCCTGTCCCTGGCGGCCATGCATTATCTGGCCCAGCGCCTGGGTCGTCGGGTTGGCGGCTCCAGCGGCACCAACCTGATCGGCGCGCTGATGGCCGCGCAGCAGATGGTTGCGGCCGGCGAGTCGGGGTCGATCGTGGCGATTCTGTGTGATGGGGGCGAGCGCTATGCGACCACCTACTACGATGAGCAGTGGCTGGCAGAGCAGGGTTATGAACTGACGGTGTTGATCGAGGCGGTAGCCGCCAGTGCCGAGCGTGGTGAGGCGCTACCTGCCAGCGTATTGCGCGCCGGTATCTGAACTTGTCGTAGGCGCCGGCTTGCCGGCGAAGAGGCCCTTGAGCCTTGCGTTGTTCTGGACGACGCCTTCGCCGGCGAGCCAGCTCCTACGGTAGGCGGTAGGAGCCGGCTTGCCGGCGAAAGGGCCCGTCCCTCAGGCCTGGATGCCGAGAATGTCGCGGGCCACGGCTTCGGCAATGCGAATCCCGTCGACCCCGGCGGAGAGAATCCCACCGGCATAACCGGCGCCTTCACCGGCCGGGTACAGCCCCTTCACATTCAAGCTCTGCATCGAGGCGTCGCGGGTAATGCGCAGCGGCGATGAGGTGCGGGTCTCGATACCGGTCAGCACCGCGTCATGTAGCGAGTAACCCTTGATCTGCCGTTCGAAGGCCGGCAGGGCTTCACGAATGGCCTCGATGGCAAAGTCCGGCAAGGCCAGGGCCAGGTCACCCAGGGTCACGCCGGGCTTGTAGGACGGCTCGACGCTGCCCAAGGCGGTGGTGGGCTTGCCGGCGATAAAGTCGCCCACCAGCTGCGCCGGGGCCTGGTAGTTACTGCCACCCAGGACAAAGGCGTGGGACTCCAGGCGCTCCTGCAACTCGATGCCTGCCAGCGGGCCGCCCGGGTAATCCACCTCCGGGGTGATGCCCACGACGATGCCGGAGTTGGCGTTGCGCTCGTTGCGCGAGTACTGGCTCATGCCATTGGTCACCACCCGGTTCGGCTCGGAGGTCGCCGCCACCACGGTACCGCCTGGGCACATGCAGAAGCTGTAGACCGAACGGCCGTTCTTGGCGTGGTGGACCAGCTTGTAGTCGGCGGCGCCGAGTTTCGGGTGGCCGGCGTACTTGCCCAGGCGCGCGCTGTCGATCAGCGATTGCGGGTGCTCGATACGAAAGCCCACCGAGAACGGCTTGGCTTCCATGTACACGCCGCGGCTGTGGAGCATGCGGAAGGTGTCGCGGGCGCTGTGGCCCAGGGCCAGGATCACGTGCCGCGAATGCAGTTGTTCGCCGCTGGCCAGTTCCACACCTTGCAGTTGACCGTCTTCGATCAGCACGTCGGTAACCCGCTGCTCGAAGCGCACTTCACCGCCCAGGGCGATGATCTGCTGGCGCATGTTTTCCACCACGCCGGTGAGGCGGAAGGTGCCGATGTGCGGCTTGCTGACGTAGAGGATTTCGTCCGGCGCACCGGCCTTGACGAACTCGTGGAGCACCTTGCGGCCGTGGTGTTGCGGGTCCTTGATCTGGCTGTAGAGCTTGCCGTCGGAGAAGGTGCCGGCGCCGCCTTCGCCAAATTGCACGTTGGACTCGGGGTTGAGCACGCTCTTGCGCCACAGGCCCCAGGTGTCCTTGGTGCGCTGGCGCACTTCCTTGCCACGTTCGAGGACGATCGGCTTGAAGCCCATCTGCGCCAGCAAGAGGCCGGCGAAGATCCCGCAGGGGCCGAAGCCCACCACGATCGGCCGCTGGCTGAGGTCGGCCGGAGCCTGGCCCACCACCTTGTAGCTGACATCCGGCGCCGGGTTGACGTTACGGTCGTCGGCGAACTTGAGCAGCAGCGGCGCTTCGTCGCGCACGCTGAGGTCGATGGTGTAGATGAAGCACAGCTCGGAAGACTTCTTGCGCGCATCGTAGCTGCGCTTGAACAAGGTGAAATCGAGCAGCTCATCGCTGGCGATCCCCAGGCGCTGCACGATGGCGGCGCGCAGGTCTTCATCGGGATGGTCGATCGGCAACTTGAGTTCGGTGATTCGTAACATGACAGGATCCGGGGTAGGCGGTGCGCAACAGTGCGCCGGCTTGCTTTGCACAAACGGGCGATTATAAGCCGCAAACCACCTTGGCCGTGAGGCTAAAACCGCTGCTCGTCGAATCAGTCGTTGCGCGAGCCGCCGAAATAGCCGCAGCCGCGCTGCACCTGGCCGTCCACCCGAAGCTCTGCGCTCAGGTGCTGAACGCTGCCGGTGACGGGGTCGACGCAGCGTTGCGGGGCCACCCACAGCTCCACGCGCTGGTGATTGGCTTCACTGGTGAGGTTGAAGCGGCCATCCCCCAGCTGTTCTTCCAGATAGGGCAGGGCCAGGGTCGGCTGGCCGGCGCGTTCGATCATCATGCCCTTGGCGCTGACATCGACGTTCCACGCCGGGTTCTTGCTACCGGCCCGCAGGATCAGGCGCTGGAAGTTCGGGTCGCTGCAGGCGCTGGCGGAGCGCTCCACGCGGTACAGCTGGCGCAGGTCCAGCTGGCCGTCGCTGCTGGCACTGGCGGAGAACTTGCCCCGCAGGTCGGCAAACAGCTTGCCCTGCTTCTCGGCCAGGGTTGCCGCTTCCTGCAGCACACTGGTGTTGCCGCCATCGTTGACCACATAACGGCGGTCTTCGGTGCAGGGTTTGAACAGCAGCTTGCCATCGGCGGCACTGAGTTCACCCTGCATCCGGGTCAACCCGGCCATGGACGGCGCCTGGGGCTGTTGGTTGAACATCGGCAGCATCTGGCAGCCGGCAAACAGCGGCAACAGGGCGAAACAAAGCAGGGAACGGGCGGTGCGCATCATTGGGCCTCCAGGCGGAAGTCCGACACGTTACGCAGCCCGCCCGGCCACCACAACCCCGGATTGAACGCAGCAGCGCCATCCACTGTAGGCGCCGGCTTGCCGGCGAAGAGGCCCAGGAGCCTTGTGTGGGTTGGGAGGACGCCTGCGTGGGCGAGCCAGCTCCTGCACAAGCCGGCTTTTGCACAAACGGGCTTAGCCGACGCGGTAGGTCTGGCCGGTCTGCAGGCCTTCCACGCTCTTGGCGTAGGCCAGGGCCACGTCGGCCGCCGGCACCGGCTTGAAGCCACGGAAGTAGGGCGCGTAGCTGCCCATGGCTTCGAGCAGCACGTTGGGGCTGATGGAGTTGACCCGCAGGCCCCGGGGCAGCTCGATGGCAGCGGCCCTCACGAAGCTGTCGATGGCGCCGTTGACCAGGGCGGCCGAGGCGCCGCTGCGGATCGGGTCATGGCTCAGTACGCCAGTGGTGAAGGTGAAGGAGGCGCCGTCGTTGGCGTACTCGCGGCCGATCAGCAGCAGGTTGACCTGGCCCATCAGCTTGTCCTCGAGGCCCAGGCTGAAGTGCTCGGCAGTCATTTCCCCCAGCGGCGCGAAGGTCACGTTACCGGCGGCGCACACCAGCGCATCGAAGCGCCCGGTCTTTTCGAACAGCGCGCGGATCGACTGGCTGTCGCTGATATCCACCTGGAAATCACCGCTGGTACGGCCGATGCGCACCACTTCGTGACGTTGTTCCAGCTCCCGCGCGACCGCCGAACCAATGGTGCCATTGGCACCGATCAAGAGAATCTTCATGGGCTGTTCCTCGAAAAGGGGGGTGAGGTTGCAGTCTAGAGTGGTTTTTTTCATGGATTAACGCGCTAATAGGCAACCTTTGGTTTTCAAATGGAAACAATCCATGAGCGAGATGGATGACCTGGCGGCATTTGCGGTGCTGGTGGAAGCCGGCAGCTTTACCCTGGCGGCCCAGCGGTTGGGGTGCAGCAAGGGCCAGCTCTCCAAACGCATCAGCGCCCTGGAAGCCCGCTACGCCGTGGTACTGCTGCAACGCACCACCCGGCGCCTGGACCTCACGGCCGCCGGCGCGGCGTTGCTACCCCAGGCCCAGGCCCTGGTGGCTCAGGTCGAGCGGGCCCACCAGGCCCTGGCGCGGCTCAAGGACGATATGGCCGGGCCGGTGCGCCTCACCGTCCCGGTCTCCCTGGGGGAAACCTTTTTCGACGGCCTGCTGCTGGAGTTCTCCCGGCACTATCCCCAGGTGCAGATCGAGCTGGACCTGAACAACAGCTACCGCGACCTGACCCGGGAGGGTTTCGATCTGGCCGTGCGCTCGGAGGTGGCCAACGACCAGCGCCTGGTGGCCCGGCCGCTGTTGGCCTGGCATGAAATGACCTGCGCCAGCCCGGCCTACCTGGAGCAATACGGCGAGCCGCGCACGCCTCAGGAGCTGGCCGGGCATCGCTGCCTGCTCAATAGCCATTACAGCGGTCGGGAAGAGTGGTTGTACCACCAGCGCCATGAACTGTTGCGGGTGCGGGTCAGCGGCCCCTTCGCCAGCAACCACTACAACCTCCTGAAGAAGGCTGCCCTGGTAGGCGCGGGGATCGCCCGGCTGCCGTCCTATGTGCTGCACAGCGAACTGGCGGACGGCCGCCTGCGCTGGCTGTTGCGGGACTACCAGACCCGCAGCATGCCGATGTACCTGGTGCACTCCTATCAGGGCGGCCTGCCCAAGCGTACCCAGGTGCTGGCCGATTACCTGATGGACTGGTTTCGTCGCAGCGGTGAGGCGCTGGATCGTTTGTAGCTTCCTCCGGCTTTACCGTCGTTTGTGAACTTGATGGGCCTGCGGCCCTTTTCGCAGCCTGCGGCAGCGGCTACAGAGGACGGTGGCGAAAATGCCGGGCCAGCAGGTGGTCGAGGGACAACACGCCCGGGCCGCGGGCCATCAACAGCAGGAAGATCGCCGCCCAGGTGCCGTGGGTCGGGTAGGCGTCCGGGTAGACGAAGAGCTGGATGGTCAGGGTCATCCCCAGCAACGCCAGGGCGGAAAAGCGCGTGGCCAGGCCCAGCAGGATCAGCATCGGGAAAAAATGCTCGGCAAAGGCCGCCAGGTGCGCCGCCACTTCCGGCGTCAACAGGGGCACGTGGTACTCGCTCTTGAACAGGGGAATGGTCGAATCCGCCAGGCGCGGCCAGCCCATTTGGAAGGTGCCATCGACCAGGTCGATGGCCAGCCCCTCGACCTTGGTCTGTCCGGATTTCCAGAACACCGCGGCAATGGAAAAACGCGCGATAAAGGCGATCAGGCTGTAGGGAATGCGCTCAAACCCTTGAATGATCCGATTCACCAGTCCGGCAATGGGTGTTTCTGTCTGGGTGTTCATGGTCAGGCCTTCTTCTGGGGTTGCAGGTCGATAAGAGCGCCGTGGCCGAGCAGCAGCCCCAGGCACTGGCCCAGGTCGAAGTCGGCCTGGGCGTCCAGGGCATGGGCCGCGGCGATTTCCAGCGGCCAGTGGTTGCGTAGGGCTTCAATGAAGGTCATGGCGCCGGTATCCACGGCGATCACCTCGACCTCCAGGGCGTTGCGTAGCACCAGGGCGTTCTGCCCCTGCTGCAGGTCGAAAGCCGGCCAGGGCTGGTCGCTCTGGTGCGCCGCCCACAGGCTCACTACGGCGTAGCCGGAGTGCAGGGTGCGCAGTGACGGATGCAGGAGCAGTTGCGCCTGGCCGAGGCGGTCGGGCTGGTTCATCGCCGCCAGTAGCCGTGACGGCTCCATGGGGCGGGCGTCGGCGGCGTGGTAGGCCTCGACCCGCAGCCGTTCAAGGCGGGCCATGTCGGCCAGGTAGGGCAGGCCGGCGGCCGGCCCGAAGCCCTGGATAAAGTCGCCCAGGTCCCGGCCATAGTCGTTGAGCAGAGGGCTGGCGGGGGCGAAGTCCCGGATGTAGAGCGCGGCCATGGCGTTGAAAAACTCGCGACCAACCAATTGCATGACGACCGGGTATGACTCGGCCAGGGCGTTGCTCAACGAGGCCTGCACATTGTTGCGATAGACCGCGAAGCGGCTGGCCGGATCGGCGCCGTTGCTGCTGGACAGCCCCTGTGGGCAGCCCGGTTCGGCGCTCAGCAGGGCCCTGGCGAATTCCCCCTGGCCGCTCATGGCTGCACCTGGGCGCCGAGCAACAGCGCTTCTGCCTGGCAGGCCTCGGCCATCAGGGTGGCAAAGGCCGGCAGGTGGTTGTCGCGCTCGATCAGGGTGGCCATCGGGCCGATGAGCCCCAGCACCTCCTGGTACAGGGCCCAGACCGCAGCGTCGACCGGGGCACCGTGATCGTCGATCAACAGACGGTCACCGAGGCTGTCCCGGTCTTCGGCGAACCCGGCCAGATGAATCTCGCCCACCGCCTGCAGCGGCAGTGCTTGCAGGTAGGCCAGGGGATCGCGCTGGTGATTGATGCACGACACATAGAGGTTGTTGACGTCCAGCAGCAGGCCGCAGCCGCTGCGCTGGACCACTTCGCGGATGAAGTCGGTCTCATCCAGGGTCGAGCGTTGGAATTGCAGGTAGGTGGCCGGATTTTCCAGCAGCATGGTTCGTCCCAGATGGTTCTGCACCTGGTCGATGTGCTCGCAGACCCGGCGCAAGGTGGGCCCGTCGTAGGCCAGGGGCAGCAGGTCGTTGAGGAACACCGGGCCGTGGCTGGACCAGGCCAGGTGTTCGGAAAAGGACTGGGGCTGATAGCGTTCGATCAAGCCGGCCAGCCGCTCCAGGTGAGCCAGGTCCAGGGGGCCTTCGCCACCGATGGACAGGCCGACACCGTGCAGCGACAGCGGGTAGCGTTCGCGGATCAGGCCCAGGTAATGGTGGAAAGGGCCGCCCGCCACCATGTAGTTCTCCGCATGCACCTCGAAGAAACCGATGTCGGGCCGCTGTTCCAGCACGTGTTTGAAATGCTCGGTCTTGAGCCCCAGCCCGGCGTGGGGCGGCAGGCTGGAGGCGCGCGCCTGAATGTCGTGGCCAGGATGGTGCAGCGGAGTGGTGTTCATCGTCGACACTCAGGCTGGCGCAGGATCAGGACTTGGCTTTGAAGGCTTCGAGCTGGCCGAAACCGGTAGGCGAGGTACTGCTGGCGGTTTTCTCGCAGCTACCCTTGGGTACCAGCTTCCAGGCGTTGGCCTGGTCGTTGACCTTGGAGGTCCCGGCGCAGGTGGTGCCGGCGCCCGCGGCGCAATCGTTCTTGCCCTTCATGGCCACGCCGAAGCACTTTTCCATGTCGTCCGCAGCATGGGCGGTGGTGGGCAGGGCGGCGACGCTGAGGGCAGAGCCCAGGGCCAGGACCAGGGCAGTGGCGGACAGGGTACGAGTGTTGCTCATGATGTTTCTCCAGTGCGGTTGGGGTAAGGAAGCATCTGTGCTTGCTTACCCCTCTAGAGAAGGCTCATAGGGATTCGTTACAGCCCGGGGCAGTTTTTTATCCCGGAATAAAAAAAACGGCCCCGAAGGGCCGTTTTCAGTGACGCAGGTGCTTAGCCGCCCAGGTAGGCTTCACGCACCTTCGGATCGGTCAGCAGCGATTCACCGGTGCCTTGCATCACCACCCGGCCGTTTTCCAGCACATAGGCGCGGTCGGCGATCTTCAGCGCCTGGTTGGCGTTCTGCTCCACCAGGAACACCGTCACGCCGTCGCGGCGCAGCTGTTCGATGATGTCGAAGATCTGCTGGATGATGATCGGCGCCAGACCCAGGGACGGTTCGTCCAGGAGCAGCAGCTTGGGCTTGCTCATCAGCGCACGGCCGATGGCGAGCATCTGCTGTTCGCCGCCGGACATGGTGCCGCCGCGCTGGGTGAAGCGCTCCTTGAGCCGCGGGAACAGCTCCAGGACCTTGTCCATCTGCTCCTGGTAGTCGCCCTTGTCGGTGAAGAAGCCGCCCATGGCGAGGTTCTCTTCCACGGTCAGGCGGGCGAATACCCGGCGGCCTTCCGGCACCACGGCAATGCTCTTGCGCATGATCTGCGCCGAGCTTTGCCCCACCAGTTCTTCACCCAGGTAACGGATGCTGCCGCTGTGGGCCTGGGGCGAGCCGCAGAGGGTCATCAGCAGGGTGGACTTGCCGGCACCGTTGGCACCGATCAGGGTGACGATCTCGCCCTGGCGGATCTCGACGTTGACGCTGTGCAACGCCTGGATCTTGCCGTAGAAGGTGGAAACGTTTTCGAACTGCAGCATTTACGCTTCCCCCAGGTAGGCTTTGATCACTTCGGGATTGTCGCGGATCTGTTCCGGCGTGCCGTCGGCCAGGGGCGTGCCCTGATTGATCACCACGATATGGTCGGAAATGCTCATGACCAGTTTCATGTCGTGTTCGATCAGCAGCACGGTGACGTTGTGCTCTTCGCGCAGCACGCTGATCAGCGCTTTGAGGTCCTCGGTCTCCTTGGGGTTGAGGCCGGCGGCTGGCTCGTCGAGCATGAGGATCCGCGGGCGGGTCATCATGCAGCGGGCGATTTCCAGGCGCCGTTGCTGACCATAGGCCAGGGTGCCGGCGGGGCGGTTGGCGAACTCCCGCAAGTTGACCTTGTCCAGCCAGTAGCCGGCGTACTCCATGGCCTCGCGCTCGCTCTTGCGAAACGCCGGGGTCTTGAACAGCCCGGAGAGGAAGTTGGTGTTCAGGTGCCGGTGCTGGGCGATCAACAGGTTCTCGACCGCGGTCATGTCCTTGAACAGCCGCACGTTCTGGAAGGTACGCACCACGCCCTTGCGGGCGATCTTGTGGCCCGGCAGGCCTTCGATCGGCTCGCCGTCCAGAAGGATGCTGCCGGCGCTGGGCTGGTAGAAACCGGTCAGGCAGTTGAACACCGTGGTCTTGCCGGCACCGTTCGGGCCGATCAATGCCACCACTTGTTTTTCCTTGACGGTCAGGGCCACGCCGTTGACCGCCAGCAGGCCGCCGAAGCGCATCGACAGGCCGGTTACTTTGAGGATCTCACGGCTCATTTGCGCAGCTCCATGTGAGGACGTTGCATGGGCAGCAGACCTTGAGGACGCCAGATCATCATCAGCACCATCATGGCGCCGAACATCAACATCCGGTATTCGCTGAATTCACGCATCATTTCAGGCAAGAGGATCATCACGATCGCCGCCAGGATCACACCCAGCTGCGAGCCCATGCCACCCAGCACGACGATGGCGAGGATGATCGCCGACTCGATGAAGGTGAAGGATTCCGGGGTCACCAGGCCTTGGCGCGCGGCGAAGAAGCTGCCGGCGAAACCGGCGAACGCGGCGCCCAGGGTAAAGGCCGAGAGCTTGATCACCGTGGGGTTCAGGCCCAGGGCACGGCAGGCGATCTCGTCTTCACGCAAGGCTTCCCAGGCACGGCCGATGGGCATGCGCAGCAGGCGATTGATGACGAACAGCGCCGCCAGTGCCAGCAGCAGGGCCACCAGGTAGAGGAAGATCACCTTGTTGATCGAGTTGTACTGCAGGCCGAAGAACTCGTGGAAGGTCTGCATGCCTTCTGCTGCCTTGCGCTCGAAGGTCAGGCCGAAGAAGGTCGGCTTCTCGATGTTGCTGATGCCGTTGGGGCCGCCGGTGAGATCGGTCATGTTGCGCAGCAGCAGACGGATGATCTCGCCAAAGCCCAGGGTCACGATTGCCAGGTAGTCACCCCGCAGGCGCAGCACCGGGAAGCCCAGCAGGAAGCCGAAAGTGGCCGCCATCAGGCCGGCGATCGGCAGGCAGATCCAGAAGCTCAGGCCGAAGTAGTGCGACAGCAGCGCATAGCTGTAGGCGCCGACGGCGTAGAAACCCACGTAACCCAGGTCCAGCAGGCCGGCCAGGCCGACCACGATGTTCAGGCCCAGGCCCAGCATCACGTAGATCAGGATCAGCGTGGCAATGTCCACCGCCCCGCGGGAGCCGAAGAACGGCCAGACCAGGGCGCCAAGGATCAACGCCAGGATGATCCAGCGCTGGGTGCTGGGCAGGGTCAGGAAGTTGCTGGCCTTGGCCGGGATCAACGGCATGCTGGGAGAGGACTTCCAGGCGGCGCTGATCTGGCTATGGAACAGCACCCGCAGGAACATCAGCACCGAGCACACCGCGATGGTGGCAAGAATGGTCGGGCTGGTGTTGTGGACTTCCAGGTTGATGCCGACGATGGTCAGTTTCAGGCCCAGCACCGGGTAGGCGACAGCCCAGACCAACAAGGCGCTGAACAGCGCCGATTTAAGATTCCTAGTCATACTTTCTCAACCTCCGGACGGCCCAGAATGCCGGTCGGACGGAACAACAGCACCAGAACCAACAGGCCGAACGCCACGACGTCCTTGTACTGGTCGCCGAACACGTCGGCACCAAAGGCTTCGGCCACCCCCAGCACCAGCCCGCCGAGCATCGCGCCCGGGATACTGCCGATGCCGCCCAAGACCGCTGCGGTGAAGGCCTTCAGGCCCACCAGGAAACCGGCGTTGGGGTTGATCACACCGTATTGCATGCTCAGCAGCACGGCGGCGATGGCCGCCAGCGCGGCGCCGATCACGAAGGTCAGGGCGATGATGTTGTTGGTATTGATCCCCAGGAGGTTGGCCATCTTGATGTCCTCGGCACAGGCGCGGCAGGCGCGACCCAGGCGAGAACGGGAGATGAACAGCGTCAGGCCGAGCATGGCGATGAGGGTCACCACGAATACCACGATCTGCATGTAGGAAATCAGCACTTCATGTGCGCCGCCTGGCCCGATGGAGAAGTTGCCCGGGATCAGGTTGGGAATGGATTTGTCCTTGGAGTCCTGCGCCAGCAGAACGGTGTTCTGCAGGAAGATCGACATGCCGATGGCGGAGATCAGCGGGATCAGGCGGTTACTACCCCGCAAGGGGCGGTAGGCGATCCGTTCGATGCTGTAGCCGTAGGCACTGGTGACGACGATGCTCGCGATGAAGGCTGCGGTCATCAAGAGCGGGACGCTGTCGAGTCCCATCATGGCCAGCCCGGCGATGGCGATGAACGCCACGTAGGAACCGATCATGTACACCTCGCCGTGGGCGAAGTTGATCATTCCAATGATGCCGTAAACCATCGTATAGCCGATGGCGATCAGGGCATACGTGCTGCCAACGGTGAGACCGTTAACCAGCTGTTGGAAAAAGTGATAGATGTCAGGCATTACAACGCTCCTAAAAACCTGATACGCATTTCACTGGTGGAGTCATTTTCCCGCCCAGGCCCCGTGGATCTGCACCCACTTCGGGCTGGGTTTTGCCAGCGAACCGCTGATGACGGTTTTGAGATTTTCAGGTGGGCGGGATTCCGGATCACGGAACACAGGCCCATACATTCGTAAAACAAAGCCCACGGCACGCCGTGGGCTTTATTGGCAGTCAGTCAGGCCGCGCCTTACTGAGGGGAAACTTCGGTTTTAGGTTTGCCGAAGTGCCACTCGTAGACCACGAACTTGAAGTCTTTCAAGTCGCCCTTGGCGTCGAAGCTCAGGTCGCCGGTAGGGGTCTTGAAGGTGCCGGCGTGGATGGCTTCAGCCACCTTGGCCGCGTCTTCGCTCTTGGCGTTGGTGATGGCGCCGGCGATGACTTCAACTGCGGAGTAGGAAGGGAATACGAAAGGACCGCTCGGGTCTTCTTTCTTGGCCTTGAACGCGTCAGCCAGGGCCACGTTGGCCGGGTCCTGGTCGAAGGATTTAGGCAGGGTGACCAGCAGGCCTTCGGAAGCATCCTTGGCGATCTGCGAAATGGAGTCGTTACCCACGCCTTCCGGGCCCATGAACTTGGCCTTCAGGCCTTTTTCCTGGGATTGGCGCAGGATCAGACCCAGCTCAGGGTGGTAGCCGCCGTAGTAGACGAAGTCGACGTTGGCCTGCTTGAGCTTGGCGATCAGCGAAGAGAAGTCCTTGTCGCCGGCGTTGATGCCTTCGAATACGGCGACCTTGGTGCCTTTCTTCTCCAGGGTCTGCTTCACGGCGGTGGCGATGCCTTCACCGTACTGCTGCTTGTCGTGGAGCACGGCAACCACTTTGGGTTTCACGTGGTCGGCGATGTAGTTACCGGCGGCAGGGCCCTGGGCGCTGTCCAGGCCAATGGTGCGGAACACCATCTTGTAACCACGGGCGGTGATGTCCGGGCTGGTGGCAGCCGGGGTGATCATGATCACGCCTTCGTCTTCGTAGATGTCGGAAGCAGGTTGAGTGGAGCTGGAGCACAGGTGGCCGACCACGTACTTGACGCCATCGTTGACCACTTTGTTGGCGACTGCCACGGCTTGCTTGGGATCACAGGCATCGTCGTATTCAACGGCTTCGAGCTTCTTGCCGTTGACGCCGCCTTTGGCGTTGATTTGTTCGATGGCCATTTTCGCGCCACTGAACTGCATGTCGCCGTATTGGGCTACAGGACCGGTCTTGGGGCCGGCGATACCGATCTTGATGGTGTCAGCTGCGAACGAATGGCTGGCAACCCCGGCCAGGACCATAGCGGCAAACAGTTTGGAAATCTGCTTAGTAGCCTTATTCATAGTGCTCCACTCTTACTGTTGTAATTTTTATAGTTCCGGCGGCCTTGGTCGCAGAACCGAATCAGATATTTCGTGAATACCCGTCGGAAAATGCCCCTGGCAACTGTACCGGTACAGTGTAGAGCGCCGGTTGTTCGCTTGAAAAGCTGGCTGCTGGGGGCAAAAACGCGGGGTGTCGCTTAATTGAAAGAAAAAGACAGATTTGCGGCGTGGCTTGCGCCCGGTTCGGCGTCAGTCCCTGGCGCTTCTGAGCTTCTCGATCGGTGTCACGCTTGCTTCTGGGTTTTTCTGCCAGAGCCCCGACGTTATGATTGCGCCGATTTCATTTCTGGACAGTCCCATGACTCAAGAACCTAGCACCCTCTATGCCAAGCTGCTTGGTGAGACCGCATCTATCAGCTGGAAGGAACTGGAGCCGTTCTTCGCCAAGGGTGCCCTATTGTGGGTCGAGGCTGACCTGGATCTGATCGAGGCGGCCCAGGCCGTGGCCGAGAACCAGGCAGAAAAAGTGGCGGCCTGGCTGGCCGAAGGAAAGGTCGAGAAACTGTCTGCGACGCGGGCATCCGATCTGCTGGAACGTGATCCGACGCTGTGGGCGGTGGTGGTTTCACCCTGGATCCTGATCCAGGAAAGGGCATCGCGCTAAGCGCGTGCACCGATAAGGGGCGGGTTTTTGTCGGACAAAAGTGTGTAGCCGAGTAACCGTGAATCCAGTGATGGCACCTTGCCGTAGAGAAAGGCCCCACGGGCTTTTCCCTCAGGGTGACGTTCACGGAAGGGGAACAGTTTCAAGCCCAGCCGACGAGCTGCTTAATTGTTTCGCGATGTGAGCAAGTTGACCATTCGCCAGCCAGCCGGCTCCCACAGGACAGCAGGTTTTCCCCTGCCGTGCAGAAGCCGGCTGGCCGGCGAAGCCCTTCTTAATACGCGGTCTTGCCCGTGTGACTGTTGAGCGAGATGACCCGGGTCTTGCCGATACGGTGGCGGTAGATTTCCCGCAGGTACTTGATGGCCTTCTTCACGCAATCGCGGGACAGGCGGATGTCGTTGATCGAGACGAACTTGTCCTTGTCGTTGATCAGCTCGCGGTATTTCTTCTCGTACATCGGCTTGATCGCATACCAGTTGGTGTCGAGGATCTTCGCCGGGTTCTCGAATTCGTTGAGCAGATCGTCGATGCGGTCTTCATCGAACTGGTCACTGACGATGAAATCCAGCACCGAGTTGTCCAGGGTGTCGTCGAAACGGTATGGATTACGCGCAAAGCAACGCTTGATAAAGGCCACGATCAGGGTCAGGAAGTCATCCGACAGGCACGGGCTCTTGGCGATCAGGGTGGTCAGCGACAGGTTGGCCGAAGCGCCGATCACCAGCGCGTAGCGCTTGAGGGTGGTGTTGGGAAACAGGCTGTTGAGGTGGGTCTTGAGCCGGTTCAGGTCCATGTAGGACAGTTTGTAGTCCTTGGGCAGGGACACGATCGATACCACCGACGAGCAGTTCTTGAAGAAGTGCAGGTCATGCAGCGCCGCGGCGTCATAACCCGAAGCCTTGTATTGCTCCAGGGCCGCGCGGTAGCGCTTGGACTCGATCGGCAGCAGGCTGATGCCCTCGATGGCCTGGGTCACCTTGTTGAAGTGCGGCAGGTCGATGGAGCGGAAGAACAGGTCGTCGATGTTCAGGCGCTGGGGTTCTTTTTCGAACACCTTGAACTTGTCGCCCGTGGGCACCGGCTGCTCCGGCACCACGGACTCGGCATAGGCGATCGCCACCGGGCCCGCCAGGCTCATGAACAGGTCGTTGGCATCCAGGCGGATGGTTTCGCCGATGTCGATGCCGGCCCGCCGGAAGTAGTTCTGGTCGTAGTCGGTGGTCACCGCCTGGGCGGTGAGGATGTTGAAGATCTGCTGGGAGATGTACTGGTTGGCGTGCTTCTCCATGGCGTTGACGTCGATGTTCTGGATGTTGCCGTCATCGCTTTCTTCGGCGTAGCGCATGATGTCGTTGGAGATCAGCATCATCGCGTTCCAGGGGCGGATCCGTCCCATCACGCTGGCTTCGCTGCTGTCTTCATTGTCGAAGTTGTAGGAGAAGTCCCACTCTTCCGAAAGGTATTTGCACAGCAGGCGGCCGGCGTTGATGTGCAGCGCCTCGGACATTTCGCTGCGATGGTCCGAAATGTTCGGTAGCACGCAGATGCCACTGGTGAAGATCGGCTCGAAGACGAAGGAGTGCCCGCTCTTGCTGTCGTGCTCGTCCATCGGCTTGGTGTCGAAGGTCTTGTTCATGTACGAGTACTGCTGGGCCAGGCCGAATTCCGAGGCCATGCCCGAGCCGGTACCGCCGCCGGCACTGAAGATCGAGAAGTACAGGCGCGACTGGTTGGCCTTGATCCCGCAGGAGTCGATCAGGTACGAGTGGATCATCTTCCAGTCGGGGCTGGAGAAGCGCTGGGTGTCCTTGTTGAGGATGATCTTGGCCAGGTACTGGCCGAGGATCGGCGCGTTACCGGCGCCACCGGCGTGGACTTCCGAGAGGTCCATGATCTTCATTTTGCTGTAGTCGCGGATGAAGCCGCTTTTCTCGCCCTTGCGCGAGAAACGGATGCGCCCGGCAATGTCCTTGTCCAGGTCGCCGAGCATCACCAGCGGCTCCACCAGGAACACCGGCTTGCTGGCCTTGTTCTGGCCCAGGCGCAGGTTCTGGCGGATCCACTGGCCGGGGCTATAGCCGCCTTCGTAGGCCTTGTCTTCGTTATTGAATTCGTTGAGGTAGAACTTGCGGGCGTTGTACACCAGCTCGGCCACATCCAGGGCGATGTTGGAGCCGCAGCGGCCCAGGCCGATCAGGCAGACCGAAGGAAATTCCTGGTCGCGACGGTTGTCCGGCTCGCCTTCCAGGTGCGGTGGCCGCGGGAACACCGTGTCGCGCAGACCGTCGAGGTTGTCGAGGATGCGGTCGGTATTGGTTTCGGTGAAATACAGGTACTGCTGAGTCGACAGGGGGCGTGAGCTGGACAATGGCTTCGGGTCTGAGGGGCTAGTTGTGGGGGAGGTCAGCGTCATCTCGGAGACTGCGTTGGCAGGTTTGTTTTTAGAAGTCATTGTGCGCCATATGCCTGGTCAGGTTGGCTCGTGGACGAGGTGTCGTCGAACCATCACGGAATGGGACCTCGTCGCTGCGTGGAGCGCGAATTTTGCCCAAGGCGTCAGGGTTTTTTCTGAGCGACGCTCGGGGGAATCCTTTCCTGAATCATGATGAATCGGCCAGTATTCGGTGATCTTTAATCAAATGAGGGCAATATGATGTCAGCGTTACCTTCACTCGGCTTTGCCGGAATCGGCCTGATGGGCTTGCCGATGTGCCGCCGGCTGTTGGCGGCGGGCTATCCGCTGACGGTGTGGAACCGCAACCCGGAAAAATGCGCGCCCCTGGTGGCTGCCGGGGCGCGACAAGTTGCCACGCCGGCGCAGCTGTGTGCCCATGCCGACCTGTTGCTGATGTGCCTGGCCAATACCGAGGTGGTGCGCGAGGTGGTGTTTGGCCCCGAGGGTATCGCCCAGGGGGCCCGGGCCGGCCAGCTGCTGCTGGATCTCTCCAGCCTGGAACCCACGGCTACCCGGGAAATGGCCGCCGAACTGGCCGCGAGCCGCGGCGTGGCCTGGGTCGATGCGCCGGTGTCCGGCGGTACCCCGGGCGCCGAGGCCGGCAGCCTGGCCATCATGGTTGGCGGTGCGGCGACGGACGTCGAGCGGGTGCGGCCAGTGCTGCTGACCCTGGGGCAGCGGGTCACGCACATGGGGGCGGTGGGCGCCGGGCAGGTGACCAAGGCCTGCAACCAGATGATCGTCGCCTGCAACGCCCTGGTGATCGCCGAGGTGGTGGCCCTGGCCGAGCGCTCGGGGGTGGATGCGCGGCTGATCGCCGAGGCCCTGGCCGGTGGCTTTGCCGACTCGAAACCTTTGCAGATCCTGGCCCCGCAAATGGCTGAAAGCCGGTTCGAGCCGGTGAAGTGGCATGTGCGCACCCTGCTCAAGGACCTGGATGGAGCGGTGAAGTTTTCCCGCGAACAGGGCTCGGCGACGCCGATCAGCGGATTAGCTGCGCAGTTGATGCGTCTGCATGGTGGGCAGGGCTATCTGGAAAAAGATCCAGCGACCCTGGTTCGCCTTTATCGGGACCCGGCGCCCGCGGATTGATCGGCGCGGCGTGGCGCTGGTCGAGCTCCTCCAGCACCCCGCGCAACTCCCGCAGCGGCACCGGATGGCTGAGCAGGTAGCCCTGCAGGTAGTCGCAGCCATGGTGCTGGAGAAACGCTTGCTGTTCCGGGGTTTCGACCCCTTCGGTGACCACCTGCAGGTGCAGGGTGTGGGCCATGATGATGATCGCCTGGACGATCTCCATGTCCTGGGTCGACTTGGGGATGTCCTGGATGAACGATCGATCGATCTTCAGGGTGTTCAGGGGCAAGCGCTTGAGATAGGCCAGGGATGAGTAGCCGGTGCCGAAGTCGTCGATCGACAGCGACACCCCCAGCCCGCGGATCTGCTTGAGCAGCGCCAGGGTGCTGGCAATATTGCCCATCAGGGCGTTTTCCGTGACTTCCAGCTCCAGCCGCTGCGGCGCCACCTGAGCCTGGCGCAGGGCGCTTTCGATCTCCCCGGCGAGCTCTTCGCGGGTCAGGTTCAGGGCCGAGCAGTTGACCGCGATCTTCAGTTCGCCACAGCCATGGCGCGACAGGTAGGCCAGGTCCGCGCAGGCCTTGCGCAGCACCCAGTTGTCCAGCTCGGCGATCATGCCGTTGGCTTCGGCAATGGAGATGAAGCGATCCGGGGTCAGCAGCCCATGTTGCGGGTGCTGCCAGCGGATCAGGGCTTCGAGCTTGGTGACCCTGCCGCTCTTGAGGTCGTAGATAGGTTGGTAATACAGCAGCAGGCCCTGGTCGTCGCGCAGGGCGTTGCGCAATTCCTCTTCCAGTTGCAGTTCCAGGGTGGCCCGGGTCTTGAGGTGGGAGTTGAAGAAATGCAGGCTGTTGCGCCCGCAATCCTTGGATTGATACAGGGCCAGGTCGGCGTTCTTGAGCAACTCCTCGCAGGTCTTGCCGTCATCGGGGAAGACGCTGATGCCGATGCTGGTGGTCATCACCATGCGCCGCCCTCCCAGTTCGATCGGCTCCTTCATTTTCTGCATGATGCGCTGGGCCATCTGCCGGGCTTCTTCGCGGTCGTACAGATTGATGAGGATGCAGAACTCGTCGCCGCCCAGGCGTGCCACCACGTCTTCATGGCTGCGGGTGGAGCTCTTGATGTGCCCGGCGATGACTTTCAGCAACTCGTCCCCGGCATCGTGGCCGAGGCTGTCATTGATGCGCTTGAAGTGGTCGATGTCGAGGAACATCACCGCCAGCATGCCGCCAAAGGTGGTTTTCTCGATGAGCTTTTCGGCGAACAGCTGGTTGAAGCCGCGGCGGTTGATCAGGTTGGTCAGGGCGTCGTAGTGGGCCACCTGCTGCAGGGAAACCCGGGCCTGGTCCAGTTGCGAAAGCAGCGCATTGACCCGCCGCAGGTCCCGCTCCTTGTGTTGCAGCTTCTTGTCGGCCAGGGCCGCGCTGATGCCGCTGCCGATGATCAAGAGCACGATCGCGCTCAGGGTCAGGCCCAGTTGCAGATGCCCGTCGGATGTGGCGGGGGCGGGCAGGCTGCCGGCGGGCAGCACCAGGGTCATGGCCCAGATGCCGGTGAAGTGCATGAGCACGATGGCAGCGCCCAGCACCAGGCTGCTGGCGTACTTGAGCAACTGGTGGAACATGCCGCTGCCTTCGCGCAGGTGACGGGACAGCAGCAGCGCCGCCAGGCTGCAGGCGATCGCCACCAAAACCGACAGCGCCATCAGTAAGGGGTCGTAGTACAGGCTGGCGCTGCTGCGCATGGCCGCCATGCCGACGTAGTGCATGGCGGCGATGCCCAGGCCGATCCAGATCGAAGCAACGCCATAGCGCCACAGCGGCATGTGCGCGTGGCTCAGGGTGTTCATCGCCAGCCAGGCGGCGACCAGCGCGATCAGGAGCGACAGCAGGGTCAGGGGCAGGTCGTAGTGGATCTGCAGCGGCGCCTCGAACGCCAGCATGGCGATGAAGTGCATGGCCCAGATCCCCCCGGCCAGGCAGCAGGCTCCGACCCAGCGCCACAGGCGCTGGCTGGCCGGTCGCTCGGCATGACTGACACGTTCGGCCATGTCCAGGGTGGCGAAGCTGGCGGCACAGGCTACCAGGTAGGCCAGAAGCACCAGAACCGGGTTGTGGGTGCAATGCAGGACCACTTGCCCGGCCTGTGGAAGCTCGGTAATGAAATGCACGCCCAGCCAGTCCATAGCCTGCCCATCTCTGAGTCATCTGAGGTCGGCGGAGCCGCGCGCCAACGAGTGCTTGGAGTATAGAAGGCACCCGCTGGCTGCAATGGGAGGTGGCACGCTGCTGCTAATGATTTGCTTATGAGCCCTATCGCCAAAGGTGCTAAGCGCTTTCCTCGTACCAGGGCTCGGTGTCCGCCGGTTCCAGGGGGGCCAGGCCGAAGGCGGCGCGGGCGGCGTCGCAGTCGCTGTTGGGCTGGCCGTCGGTCCAGGAAGCCTCGAACTCGCGGCACGGGCTGGAGCGCTGGTCATAGATCGAACAGCTCACACCCTGGCCGACCTCGCCTTCAAGGGCGATGCAGCGCGGGGATTTGCAGTCGGTTCCGAGCATTGCCACCCGGCTGGGGCTGATGCTTTGCACCAGCTCGTCGGGGACAGTCCCGCCGGATGAGGCGCATTCGCCCCAGAAAAAAGACACACGAAAGTATGAACAGCAGGCACCGCAATTCAGACACGGACTGGCTTCGGACATTGGCGTATTCGATGGGGGAGGGGTTGATAAGGGGGGCTGGGAAGGCGGCTATTCTAGGCTTCGCATCGGCCTTGGGAAGGGGGGGCGCAAGGTATTTTTTCGGCCTTGGCCAAGCCCTTGAAAAGACTGGGAAAGGCCCGGGTAGCGGGGACTGTGGCGAAGTTCGGGCGGCTTGTTCCGGGGAGCCGCAAGTGCCATCCCCGCGCCTGCCTGCGATGCCTTGGTATCAGGCTGGCGAATGATTACAGACAGCGTGGGTGCGGCTGACTAGATTGCAGCTTCCAGGCCCGCTCGCGTCTGGCCCAATAACAATAAAAGAGATCGATCCATGGATAATTCGACTCAAGCGGCAAATGCCTGGCGCATTCTGTTCCTGTTGTTTTTGGCAAACCTGTTCAACTTCTTCGATCGCACCATCCCCGCCATCATCATCGAGCCGATCCGCATGGAATGGCACCTGAGCGACTTCCAGCTGGGGATCATCGGCACCGCCTTCACCATCGTCTATGCCATTGCCGGCTTGCCCCTGGGGCGCCTGGCCGACACCGGCTCGCGCAGTAAGCTGATGGGCTGGGGGTTGGCGGTGTGGAGCGGGCTCACCGCGGTCAACGGCATGGTCGGCAGCTTCTGGAGCTTTTTGCTGGTGCGCATGGGCGTGGGGATTGGCGAGGCCAGCTACGCCCCGGCCGCCAACTCGCTGATCGGCGACCTGTTCCCCGCTCACCGCCGGGCCCGGGCCATGGGCATCTTCATGCTCGGCCTGCCTCTGGGGCTGGTGCTGGCGTTCTTCACCATCGGTGCCATGGTCAAGGCCTTCGACAGCTGGCGGGCGCCGTTCTTCATTGCGGCGGTGCCAGGGTTGGTGCTGGCGGTGTTCATGTTCTTCATCAAGGAACCCAAGCGCGGCGCGGCGGAAACGGTGAAAGTGGCCCAGGTGCGGATTGACCGGCCCATTCGCCGGGTGCTGGCGATACCGACCTTTCTCTGGCTGACTCTGGCCGGGCTGACTTTCAACTTCGCCACCTATGCCTGCAACTCGTTCCTGGTGCCGATGCTGCAGCGCTACTTCCTCATGCCCTTGCAGGAAGCCGCCATGGCCACCGGGCTGATCGTCGGGGTGACCGGCCTGGTGGGCCTGACCCTGGGTGGCTGGATCGCCGACAAGATTCATCAGCGGGTAGCCAATGGTCGTTTGTTGTTCGCGGCCTGCAGCCTGATCATCTCGACCCTCGCCACCGGATGGGCACTGCATGCCGGGCGGGTGGAGGTCGGGGTGTTCGTCGCGGTATTCAGTGTCGGCTGGCTGTTTGCCTACAACTTCTATACCTGCGTCTATACCGCCCTGCAGGATGTGGTCGAACCGCGCTTGCGCGCCACCGCCATGGCCCTGTTCTTCGCCGGCCTGTACCTGTTGGGGGGCGGCTTGGGGCCGGTGGTGGTGGGGGCGCTCTCCGACCACTTCGCCCATTCGGCAATGTATGCCGCAGGCGCAGAGCTGATGACCGAAGAGTTCAAGGCCATCGGTCTGCACGATGCGATGTACCTGATTCCCGTGGCCCTGTTCCTGACCCTGCTGTTTCTGTTCCAGGCAGCACGCTGTTTTGTCCGTGACGCCCAGCGGATGAAAGAGGGGCTGGCCTGTGGGAATGCCGCTGATGCCCCAGCAGAGGTGAGTCTGCCGGCGATCAACGATGGTGCAGTGAGCCGCTAGGGCGCGTTGCTGCATTGGCAGGCGACAGGCAAAAAAAAGGCCCGCACAGTGCGGGCCTTTTGTTCAGTGCTGACAACCGGGCTATCAGCCCGCCACCAGCACCCGGATCGCTTCCAGGCGCAGGGCGGCTTTTTCCAGCATGGCCAGGCCCTGTTCGCGCTGTTGACGCAGGGCCACCAGCTCGCTGTCACGGACAGTCGGGTTGACCGCCTGCAACGCGGTCAGGCGCGCCAGTTCTTCGTCGGTGTCGGCTGCCAGGCGGCGTTGCGCCTCGGCCACGCGTTCGGCGTGACGCGGTGCGACCTTGGCTTCGCCGGCGTTGATCTTCGGCGCCAATTGATCGCGCTGGGCCTGGATGAACTTGTTGGCGCTGGCCTTGGGCACGCTTTCCAGCTGGTCGTTCAGGGTCTCGAAGGCGACCCGCGCCGACAGGTCGTTGCCATTGGCGTCCAGCAGGCAGCGCAGGGCAGCCGGCGGCAGGTAGCGGCCCAGTTGCAGCGAGCGCGGGGCGACCACTTCACTGACGTACAGCAGCTCCAGCAGCACGGTGCCGGGTTTGAGCGCCTTGTTCTTGATCAGCGCCACGGCGGTGTTGCCCATGGAGCCGGACAGCACCAGGTCCATGCCGCCCTGCACCATGGGGTGTTCCCAGGTGATGAACTGCATGTCCTCGCGAGACAGCGCCTGGTTGCGGTCGTAGGTGATGGTCACGCCTTCGTCGTCGCCCAGGGGGAAGCTGGCGTCGAGCATCTTCTCGCTGGGCTTGAGGATCAGGGCGTTTTCCGAATGGTCCTCGCTGTCGATGCCGAAAGCGTCGAACAGGGTTTCCATGTAGATCGGCAGGGCGAACTGATCGTCCTGTTCGAGGATCGCTTCCACCAGGGCGTCGCCTTCGCCGGCACCACCGGAGTTCAACTCCAGCAGGCGGTCGCGACCGGTGTGCAGCTCGGCTTCCAGGCGCTCGCGTTCGCCGCGGGCGGCATCGATCAGTGCCTGCCACTCGCCGTCATCGGCATTTTCCAGCAGCGGCAGCAGGCGTGGGCCGAACTGGTGCTGCAGGGCGTTGCCGGTAGGGCAGGTGTTGAGGAAGGCGTTCAGGGCTTCGTGGTACCACTGGAACAGGCGCTCTTGCGGGCTGGTTTCCAGGTACGGCACGTGCAGTTCGATCACGTGCTTCTGGCCGATCCGGTCGAGACGGCCGATCCGCTGCTCCAGCAGGTCCGGGTGCGACGGCAGGTCGAACAGCACCAGGTGGTGGGCGAACTGGAAGTTGCGGCCTTCACTGCCGATTTCCGAGCAGATCAGCACCTGGGCGCCGAACTCTTCATCGGCGAAGTAGGCGGCGGCACGGTCACGTTCGAGGATGTTCATGCCCTCGTGGAATACCGTGGCCGGGATGCCGGAGCGCACGCGCAGGGCGTCCTCCAGGTCCATGGCGGTTTCCGCGTGGGCGCAGATCACCAGCACCTTGGTGCGCTTGAGCATTTTCAGCTGGTCGATCAGCCACTCGACCCGCGGGTCGAACTTCCACCAGCGCTGTTCGTCATCGCTGACGTCGGGCTGGGCCTGGAAGCTGACTTCCGGGTACAGCTCGGCGTGTTCGCCCAGGGGCAGTTCCAGGTATTCGTCCGGGCATGGCAGCGGGTAGGCGTGCAGCTTGCGCTCGGGGAAACCCTGCACCGCGGCGCGGGTGTTGCGAAACAGCACGCGGCCGGTGCCGTGGCGGTCCAGCAGTTCACGCACCAGGCGTGCGCTGGCTTCGCTGTCGCCGTCGTTGACCGCGGCCAGCAGGGCTTCGCCTTCGTTGCCGAGGAAACCGTGGATGGTCTTGTGCGCCTCGGGAGACAGGCGGCCTTTATCCATCAGTTCCTGCACGGCTTCGGCCACCGGGCGGTAGTTCTCGCTCTCGGCGCGGAAGGCCGCGAGGTCGTGGAAACGGTTCGGGTCCAGCAGGCGCAGGCGGGCGAAGTGGCTGTCCTGGCCCAGTTGTTCCGGGGTTGCGGTCAACAGCAGCACACCAGGAATGGTCTCTGCCAGCTGTTCCACCAGGGCGTATTCCGGGCTGACCTGGTCTTCGTGCCACACCAGGTGGTGGGCTTCGTCCACCACCATCAGGTCCCAGCCGGCGGCGAACAGCGCGTCCTGGGCCTTCTCGTCGTCCACCAGCCACTCCAGGGCCACCAGGGCCAGCTGGGTGTCTTCGAACGGGTTGCTGGCATCGCTTTCGATAAAGCGTTCTTCATCGAACAGTGCCACTTGCAGGTTGAAGCGCCGGCGCATCTCTACCAGCCACTGGTGCTGGAGGTTTTCCGGTACCAGGATCAGCACTCGGCTGGCGCGACCCGAAAGCAGTTGGCGATGGATCACCAGGCCGGCCTCGATGGTCTTGCCCAGGCCCACTTCGTCCGCCAGCAGGACCCGCGGCGCGATGCGGTCGGCGACTTCACGGGCAATGTGCAACTGGTGGGCGATGGGTTGGGCGCGCACGCCACCCAGGCCCCAGAGCGAGGACTGCAGCTGGCGGCTGGTGTGTTCCAGGGTGTGGTAGCGCAGGGAGAACCAGGCCAGCGGGTCGATCTGCCCGGCGAACAGACGGTCGCTGGCCAGACGGAACTGGATGAAGTTCGAGAGTTGGGTTTCCGGCAGGGTGACGGCTTCGTTCTGCCCATTGAGGCCGTGGTAGACCAGCAGGCCGTCGACATCATCGACTTCCTGTACGGTCATTTTCCAGCCTTCGAAGTGGGTGATGCTGTCACCCGGAGAGAACCTCACGCGAGTGAGGGGCGCATTCCGTAGCGCATACTGGCGGGTGTCGCCAGTGGCCGGATAGAGCACGGTCAGCAAGCGACCGTCCTGTGCCAGAACGGTGCCTAAACCCAGCTCGGCTTCGCTGTCACTAATCCAGCGTTGCCCCGGTTGATACTGCTGCGCCATGCTGCCTGACTCCCGCTTTGAAAAAGCCGACTATCTTAACGGAACGACGCTTCCAGTCCAAAGAACTCTGATCAATCCCCTGGATTAAAAGGTAGCGTACGGCGTGCATTCGTCGGGTGGCGGGGCACTATCGGCTGACGACTGGGTCACAGTTTTGCGACCGATGGCTCAAGTCGCCCATGCCGCAGCCGACAGCCTGCCGACAGGAGACCAATAATATGCTGCCACCGATGCTCCCCTTGAGTGCCGTGCCGATCACCGCCCAGCAGGATCCGATCCGCCAGCGACCGGACATCCCGCCTGTGGTACCGGTGCAGGAAAGCTCCAACGAAAGCACCATCGACCTGCAAAAGCGCGACCCCGAGGAGTCCGCCCTGCTGCTGCGCGAGGAACAGCGGCGCCAGCAACAGAAGCAGCGCCGTGAGCGTGAGGCCGAGGACGACCCCGAAGAGCACCTGGCAGTGCCCGGCGATGAACTGAACGCCGACAACACCGTGCCGGTTGTGCCGTTGATCGAAGATGCTCCGCGCCAGGGCCTGTGGGTGGATGTCGAGGTCTAGGAGCGCTTGTTCCCCGCCAGTTCCCCGAGGGCCTGCAACAGGCGCTCGATTTCCTCTTGTGTATTGAAGTAACTCAAGGCGATCCGGGCAATGTTGCCCAGGCCTCGGGCCTGCATGTCCAGTGGTGTGTAGTTGACGCCATTGGCGCCGATATTGATGCCGCGCCGCGCCAGTTCCTCCTTGAGTGCCAGCCCGTCCCAACCTTCGAGAGTGAAGGCGATCAGGCCCGATTGCTGCCCCGGGCTGCCCAGGTCCTGGAGTTGCAGGCCGGGCAAGCGCTGCAGCTTCTTGCGCAGCGGCTCGCTCAAGGCACTGATCCTTTGCGCAATGGCGGCCACGCCGATGCTTTCGAACTCCTGCAGGGCATTGGCAAGGCCAGCCAGCAGCACCATCGACACTTCACTGGTTTCAAAGCGCCGGGCATCGTTGCGCAGAGCGAAGCCCTGGCCGTCCCAGGGCGCCGACAGCACGTCCCGCGGCAGCGGATTCAACTGCTCGAGGAAGCCGGGCCTTATATAGAGCAGGGCCGTGCCTCGCGGGCCGCGCAGGTACTTGCGCCCCGCGCCCTTGAGCACATCGCAGTTGAGCGCCTGCACGTCGCAGGGCACCTGGCCCAGAGCCTGGCCGGCATCGATGAAGTAGGGGATGCGCCATTGGCGCGCCAGTTGGCCGATGGCTGCGGCCGGGTTGATCAGCCCGCCATTGGCCGGTAGCCAGGTCAAGGCGATGAGGCGCACCCGGGAGTCGAGCATGGACTCCAGCGCCGGGACTGAAACCGCACCGTGGCTGTCACAGGGAATGACTTCCAGCCGCGCGCCGGCGGCCACGGCCGGGGCCATGCAGGCCAGGTTGCCGGCCCATTCCTGGCGCCCCACCAGGATCCGGTCGCCCGGCTGCCAGGCGGGCAGGGCGTTGAAGGCCATGCCCCAGGCCGCCGAACCACTGCTGGTAAAGGCGATGGCTTGCGGGCAGGTGTTGAGCACTCGGGCGGCGGTCTGTCGCGCCTGCTCCTGCAACTGGGCGCCGGCGCCGGCCGCTTCCATCGGCCCGCTGTGGGCCTCCCGCTGCAGTTGCCCGGACATGGCGTCCAGGGTGCCCTGGCTGGGCAGGGACCCCCCGGCATGGTTGAAGTGACAGACCCGGGTGCAACCCGGTGTGGCCGCCCGTAGCCGGGCGATGTGGTCCGGGTTCAGGGGCATCACGGCTTGAGCTCGAAAATCCCGTCGACCTCCACGGCGACGCCGGCAGGCAGGCTGGCGACGCCCACCGAAGTGCGGGCATGCCGGCCTTTCTCGCCCAGGGCATTGACCAGCAGGTTGGAGGCGCCATTGGCGACCTGGCCATGGCCCTTGAAGTCGGCGCTGGCGGCAATGAACACCCCCAGCCGGCTGATGCGTTGCAGCCTCGACAAGTCGTCCCCCAGGGCCGCCGAGAGTTGCGCCAGCAGGGCCAGGGCCGCCAGTTCCGCAGCCTGGGCACCTTGCTCGATGCTGAGGTTGTCACCGAGCCGGCCCAGCAGATGGGGATGCTGCTCTGCTTGCGGTGTTTGCCCGGAGATGAACAGCAGGTTTTGGCTCTGGGCATGGTTGACGTAGTTGGCGATCGGCTGGCCGGGGATCGGCAGTTCAAGACCCAGTTGTTGCACTCGTTGCTGCAGAGAGTCGCGCATGGCAAGTCCTCGAATGGAAGGCTTGCAGCATCGGTGTTCAGGCTGGGGGCGACAAACGGATAGATCTAATCCGACGTATCTGAATTTTTCATGGGTCGCTCCCTTGCTCCAGCAGCCATTGGGCGAAGCACTGCACCGCCGGATTCGCCGGACCTTCGGCGGTCACCAGCCAGTAGCCGATCTGATCGTTGTGCAGAGCCGGGAGGTCGAAGGCATCCACCAGGCTGCCCTGGGCAAGGTGGCGCCGGATCAACTGGCGGCGGCCCATGGCGATGCCCTGGCCGGCCACCGCCGCTTCCACCACGATGTTGTAGTCGTGGAGCATGACGCTGGGGTGAGGGCTGAGGTCAACGGTGTTCTGCCTGCTCCAGTCGTCCCATTCAAAGGGCCGGTGGGAGCGGGCCATCAGCAAGGTGCCGTTGGCCAGGGCTCCGGCCTTGAACTCGGGGCTGCACACCGGTGACAGTTGCTCGGCGAGAAAGCGCGTGGCCTGGACGTTGGGCCAGTGGCCCTTGCCATAGCGAATGGCCAGGTCGACCTCGGCACCGGCCACATCTGCCAGGTTGATGGCCGGTTGCAGCTCCAGCTGGATCTGAGGGTGGCGGCGGCTGAAGTCCGCCAGGCGCGGCGCCAGCCACAAGGTGGCGAAGGAGGCCAGCAGGCCGATGCGCAGAACCTGCGATGGCTCTGCTGCCAACAGCGTCCGGGTGGCTTCGGCGATCTGCTCCAGGGCCGGCTGGATCTGTTGGTAATAGCTGGCGCCGGCGGTGGTCAGGTCAATGGCCCGGGTGCGTCGTACAAACAGCGGCTGGCCCAGGTGCTGTTCGAGTTTGTGCACTTGATGGCTGACCGCGCTCTGGCTGACGCACAGTTCCCGGGCCGCCTTGCTGAAACTCAGGTGCCGGGCCACGGCCTCGAAGGCGCGCAGGGCCAGCAGCGGGGGCAGGTGCTTGGGCATTTCCACATGCGGTTTCCTGTGGGGAGGGGCGGCCATTGTGCGGATAAAAAGTCTTCCCGGCAGCGACTTTATTGCAGTCGCCTTGGTCTGATCACTGGTCAGGTGCGGCGCCACGTCGCATTATTGGCACATTCGCCAGGGCCGCCCGCTGCTTCAAGGCGTGCGGCCGATATAGACCATGAGTGATGCAAGCCAAGCCATGAATCAAGACGACAAGCTGATCGACCTGAACGCCGAGCGTGCCAAGCGTGTGCATGATCTCAATGAAAAGCGCCTGAACGAAGTACGCCAGGCATTCGAACACGCCATGCCCTTGGGCAAGGCCAAGAAAAAACCGAAAAACAAACCGAAAAAGCGCTGATCTGGGCGCTTTCTGTTGATGCAAGTCACTTATTCCCCCTTCCTCGCGCCCAGTCATGGGCGACATTGACCCCGGTCAATTTCCCCCGCCTCCCGTTTGGTTAACTTAGCCCCATCGCAACAGGGCAAGAGCAGGAGGCCAGTCATGTTTTTCGACAATGTGGTGATCGCCGGAGTGCTGACTGTCGGCCTCATGGTTCTGTTTTTCGCAGGGTTTGGATTCTTTATCTGGAAAGACGCGAATAAGCGCAAGAAGCCTTAAGTCTTTCCAGGGCAACGAGCACGCAAGGCATTTTGGGCAACTTCGGTTGCCCTTTTTTTTGCCTGCAAGAAAGCTCAAGGCATAAAAAAAGGTGCGTCCCTGGGGACGCACCTTTTTTGTTGCCGGCTGGGGTATCAGGTACCCAGGATCTTGGAGGCTGCCCAGAACAGGCCGGCGGACAGGGCCACGGTCGCCGGCAGGGTCAGGACCCAGGCCAGGAGGATGGTCCGTACCGTTCCGCTCTGCAGGCCGCTCTTGTTGGCGACCATGGTCCCGGCCACGCCGGAGGAAAGTACGTGGGTGGTGGAAACCGGCAGGCTGAAGATGTTCGCCAGGCCGATCAGGCCGGCGGCGGTGATCTGTGCCGACATGCCCTGGGCGTAGGTCATGCCCTGCTTGCCGATCTTCTCGCCAATGGTCTGCACTACGCGCTTCCAGCCGATCATGGTGCCCAGGCCCAGAGCCAGGGCGACAGCCAGGATGACCCAGAAAGGTGCGTATTCGGTGGTGGCGGTCAGGTCTTTGCGCAGCTTGTCCAGGTCGGCCTTTTCACGGGCCGAGATGCCTGGCAGCTTGCCGACCTTTTTCGCGGTGTCATCCAGGCAAAGCAGGTAGCGACGCACTTCGATGCGGCTTTCCGGCGACAACGAATGGTAGTCGGAAACGCCCTTGAGGCTGCTCAGGAGCGCGGCGATGGTCGGTTCGGTTTGCTGCGGATTGCAGCGGAACTTGCCCGGCAGGTCGTCTTTCACGCTTTTGCCCAGGGCCAGGAACTCACCCAGGGACTCGTGATTGCGCTCGTAGAACTGGCTCAGGTGCAGGGTGGCGTCGCGGGTGCGCTCGATCTGGTAGGTGGTGCTGTTGAGGTCCATCACGAACTGGGCAGGCACGATACCGATCAGTACCAGCATGATCAGGCCGATGCCTTTCTGGCCGTCGTTGGAGCCGTGCACGAAGCTCACGGCCATGGCCGAGATCACCAGTACCAGGCGGTTCCAGAATGGCGGGTGCTTCTTGTCATCGACTTTGCGGCGCTGTTCCGGAGTCTTGTGCATCTTCGAGATCGGCCGCCACCATTTCAGGCCGATCAGTACCAGCGCTGCAATAATGAAGCCCGCCATCGGCGAGAACACCAGGGAAGCGCCGATGTCGATTGCCTTCTGCCAGTTCACGCCATCCCCCAGGGGGATGTCGCTGAGCAGGGCATTGGCCAGGCCGACACCGAGGATGGAGCCGATCAGGGTATGGGAACTGGAGGCCGGAATGCCGAAGTACCAGGTGCCCAGGTTCCAGGTAATGGCCGCGGCGAGCAACGAGAAGACCATGGCCAGGCCGTGGCCGGTGTTGACGTTGATCAGCAGCTCGACCGGCAGCAGGTGGACGATGGCATAGGCCACGCCAACCCCGCCCAGCAGCACACCGAGGAAATTGAACACACCGGAGAAGAACACGGCCAGGTGCGGCGGCATGGCCTTGGTGTAGATAACAGTGGCAACCGCATTTGCGGTGTCATGAAAGCCGTTGATGAACTCGTAGGCGAGGACAAAAGCCAGGGCGAGCAAGAGGCTCACAAGCACCCAAGCATCCAGTCCGCTGAATAAATCGATCATGAAGGTTTTCTGACCCGGTCATAAGGGGGCGCGATTATGCCAGAAAACCCCGCTAATCAATGCACAAGGTGCTCGCCGGTAACATTCTTCAACGAAAAAACTGACCGGGAGCAGAGTTTTCGCACATACCCCTCAAACACGGCAAGCCATTGAGTTTATTGGGCACGAGCGGTCAATCCGATGGCCTGGGCGCGGAAATCAGAGGGTTAAAACGCGTGTATGAAATTTCAACCAAAGGGCTTGCCCGGTAGCCTCTCTCGCTGTGGATGGGCGAGATGGCCATGGGCCCGGGGTAACGAGCATCAATGGTCTGCCTGGCCGCCGGGATGATCGGGCGGGCAAGTAGAGCAAGCCCTGAATGAGTCAGGCTGCCAGCATTACGGCTGTTCGGCCTTGAGCTCTTTTTCCATCTTTTGCAGTTCTTGGGTGAAGGCCTGATCGAGAATACTGGCGCGTTTGCGCCAAGGTTTGCGTTCAGGTTCCGGCTGGGCGGCATAACGGGTGATCTCGCCGCCGTAAACTTCCTTGTAACGTTGCTCCTGGCGCTCAAGTTCCGCGCGCAGTTCATCTTTCGTCACAGTGTTACCTAATTGAGTGAAGGTCCAGTCCGGTGCGACGCATTGCTTGCGGGCATCTACGCAGAGCTGAAGTCAGTGCCAGTCTGGCCTTGACTTCGAGTCTCTCAAGCGTGCCGTTAATTGCATGCGGCCACGTCACCGGATGAAAACAACTGTCGTAGCAACAGTGTTGTTGGTTGCAAGCGGGCTGGCCAAATCTGGTTCGGGGTCAAGCGCTTGCGGCAGGTGACCGATTACCGTCTCAAGTCACCCGAGAGAGGAGCATGGGGCAACTGACTCCACATTCCTCACTCCGGCAGTATAGCTTCGGCGAAGAATAACTCTATGGGCGGCAAGTTTAAAATGACCAACTTTATTGTGAGCGTTTTGTGACACAAAAGTTCTAACCATTTCCTACACAAGGAAAGCCTGATTCTTACTCCGCTGGTACAAGTCTATATGGGGAGTCTGCATCTTGATGCAAGTGGTCGGTTGCAAAAGACTCGGGATAACCGGGTATTCCACGGGTGATTATTACTATGGTTTTTTGCAATAAACCCAGGGGCTCACTGCCGCGGATGCCAGGCTTGGCGGATTGCGATTATCGGTCGATGGTTCGATAATCGCCCAATGTTGCCGGCCCCAGCTTGTGCTTCTTCGCCAATACGGCTTGTAATACCGAAGAATTTCGTCGCAGAGAGCCTGAAATGAACGATCAGATGCGTAATTCCTTTACCTCAGTGGCCCCGCCGATCGTGGCGTCTGCGGCAAAGAGGATTCAGGCGTTGACCGGTGACCCGGATTTCATGACCTCTCTGGCCCGGGGCCTGGCGGTGGTGCAGGCGTTCCAGGAGCGCAAGCGGCACTTGACCATCGCCCAGATCAGCCATCGCACGGAAATCCCCCGGGCTGCGGTGCGCCGTTGCCTGCACACCCTGATCAAGCTGGGTTACGCCACCACCGACGGGCGTACCTATTCATTGCTGCCCAAGGTGCTGACCCTGGGCCACGCCTATCTTTCGTCGACGCCTCTGGCGGTCTCCGCCCAGCCCTACCTGGACCGCATGAGCGAGCAACTGCACGAGGCGTGCAACATGGCCACCCTGGAAGGCGACGACATTCTCTACATCGCCCGTTCCGCCACGACCCAGCGGCTGATCTCGGTCGACCTGTCTGTCGGCGGCCGCTTGCCAGCCTATTGCACCTCCATGGGGCGCATCCTTCTCGCGGCCCTGGACGATTCGTCACTGCATGAATACCTCGACCATGCGGACCTGCAAGCCAAGACCAGCCGCACCCTGCACACCCCGGAAGCCTTGCTGGAGTGCCTGCAGCAAGTGCGCCAGCAGGGCTGGTGCATCGTTGATCAGGAACTGGAGCAGGGCCTGCGCTCCATTGCGGTACCGGTGTACGACGCCTCCGGCCAGGTGCTGGCGGCGCTGAACGTCAGTACCCACGCCGGGCGGGTCAGCCGTGCCGAGCTGGAGCAGCGCTTTCTCCCCGGTTTGCTGAGCGCCAGCCGCGACTTAAGCGCCCAACTGTTTGCTTAAGCTGTTCGATAAACGCACAGATACGCCTTTGGCGAATTGACGCTGTTTCCCCTGGCTCATTAATGTCGCGGCAGCGTCATCGGCGGCAAACAGGCATGTGTGCCCGCCGCTGGTGGCCCGCCCAATAATAAAGAAGAGGCCAACACTCATGAGCACGCTTTCCCTGCGTCGTTGCCGCGACCGTTCCTGCCGTCCCGCTCGCATCGCCTGATACTGCCACCCCTTTAGTGACCTGATCAGCCCTGGCGGCCTGTGCTCGCCTGCGTTTTAGCGTGGAAATAACAACAATGAACCAACCCCAATCCGCTGTAGGGAACTGCCTTGATGTGCAGTCCTTCATCAATGCCCAGCCGCTGTCCCGTTACCAGTGGCGCGTGGTGATCCTGTGTTTCCTGATTGTCTTCCTCGATGGCCTGGACACCGCGGCCATGGGCTTCATCGCCCCGGCGCTGTCCCAGGACTGGGGCATCGACCGCGCCAGCCTCGGCCCGGTCATGAGCGCTGCATTGATCGGCATGGTCTTCGGCGCCCTGGGCTCCGGCCCCCTGGCCGACCGTTTCGGCCGCAAGGTGGTGCTGGTGGGGGCGGTGCTGCTGTTTGGTGCCTTCAGCCTGGCTTCGGCCTACAGCACCAACGTCGACCAGTTGCTGGTCCTGCGTTTCCTTACCGGCCTGGGCCTGGGGGCGGGCATGCCCAACGCCACCACGCTGCTTTCGGAATACACCCCCGAACGCCACAAGTCGTTGCTGGTGACCAGCATGTTCTGCGGTTTCAACCTGGGCATGGCCGGCGGCGGTTTCATTTCCGCCAAGCTGATCCCGGCCTTCGGCTGGCACAGCCTGCTGCTGATCGGCGGGGTCCTGCCGCTGATCCTGGCCCTGGTGCTGGTGCTCTGGCTGCCGGAGTCCGCGCGTTACCTGGTGGTGCGCAATCGCGGCACCGACAAGGTGCGCAAGACCCTGGCGCCGATTGCCCCGGCCATAGTCGGCGAGGCTGGCAGCTTCAGCGTGCCGGAACAGAAGACCGTGAAGGCGCGCAACGTGTTCGCGGTGATCTTCTCCGGCACCTATAGCGTCGGCACCCTGTTGCTGTGGCTGACCTATTTCATGGGGCTGGTGATTGTCTACCTGCTCACCAGCTGGCTGCCGACCCTGATGCGCGACAGCGGGGCGAGCATGGAACAGGCGGCCTTTATCGGCGCCCTGTTCCAGTTTGGCGGCGTCCTCAGCGCGGTGGCCGTGGGCTGGGCCATGGACCGTTTCAACCCGCACAAGGTGATCGGCTGTTTCTACCTGCTGGCTGGGGTCTTTGCCTACGCCGTCGGGCAGAGCCTGGGCAACATCACCCTGTTGGCCACCCTGGTGCTGATCGCCGGCATGTGCGTCAACGGTGCGCAATCGGCAATGCCGTCGTTGGCCGCGCGCTTCTACCCGACCCAGGGGCGTGCCACCGGGGTCTCCTGGATGCTTGGCATCGGCCGTTTCGGCGCCATTCTCGGTGCGTGGATGGGGGCGACCCTGCTGGGCCTGGGCTGGAACTTCGAACAAGTGCTGACTGCCCTGGTGATTCCGGCGGCCCTGGCCACCACCGCGGTGGTGATCAAGGGCATGGTCAGTCACGCAGACGCGACCTGACCGCGGACTACCCTGTAGCCGCTGCCGCAGGCTGCGGCCGGGCTCGAAGGGCCCGCTGCTCCTGAAGGGCGCAGAGGGTTCTTCGAACGTTATCCTCGCCCGCAGCAGCGGCCCCCGAAGGCCGGCAGGGCTGTTGCGGGGTTGAGGAAAAGCAATCGATAGCCCTGCAACAATCTGTTCGATAATCGAACGCTCAGTCGATTATCGGATTGTTTGGGGTTTGGCCCCGGCTTAATCTTCAGTCACTGCGGCGCGCCCAGAGCGCCTTTTTCTCCAGTCGCTGAATAACAATCGGGAGACCCCATCCATGGCTGAAATCCTTTCGCTGCACGACGCGGTGAAGCAATTCGTCAACGACGGCGACACCGTCGCGCTCGAAGGCTTCACCCACCTGATTCCTACGGCCGCAGGTCATGAAATCATCCGCCAGGGCAAGAAAGACCTGACCCTGGTGCGCATGACCCCTGACCTGATCTACGACCAGTTGATCGGTGCCGGTTGCGCTCGCAAGCTGATTTTCTCCTGGGGTGGCAACCCGGGCGTGGGCTCCCTGCACCGCCTGCGCGACGCCGTGGAAAAGCAATGGCCACAGCCCCTGGAGATTGAGGAACACAGCCACGCCGACCTGGCCAACGCCTATGTCGCCGGCGCCTCGGGCCTGCCCTTTGCCGTCCTGCGGGCCTACGCCGGTTCCGACCTGCCCAAGGTCAACCCCCTGATCAAGACCGTGACCTGCCCGTTTACCGGTGAAGTGCTGGCGGCGGTGCCTTCGGTGCGCCCGGACGTCACGGTAATCCACGCGCAGAAGGCCGACCGCAAGGGCAACGTGCTGCTGTGGGGCATTCTCGGGGTACAGAAAGAGGCCGCCCTGGCCGCCAAGCGCTGCATCGTCACCGTCGAGGAAATCGTCGACGACCTGAACGCACCGATGAACGCCTGCGTACTGCCGACCTGGGCGCTGAGCGCGGTCTGCCATGTGCCTGGTGGCGCCCATCCGTCCTACGCCCACGGCTACTCCGAGCGCGACAACCGCTTCTACCAGGCCTGGGACCCGATCGCCCGCGACCGTGACGCGTTCACCGCCTGGATCAACGAATACATCCACGGCAGTGCCGATTTCAGCGAATTCCAGGCCAAGCTGGCCGCAGCTTCGGAGGCCCAGTAATGACCTACTCCACCAATGAAATGATGACCGTGGCCGCGGCCCGTCGCTTGCAGAACGGCTCGGTGTGCTTCGTCGGCATCGGCCTGCCGTCCAAGGCCGCCAACCTGGCACGCCTGACCTCATCACCGGACGTGGTGCTGATCTACGAGTCCGGCCCGATCGGCGCCAAGCCCAGCGTCCTGCCACTTTCTATCGGTGACGGCGAGCTGGCGGAAACCGCCGACACCGTGGTGCCTACCGGCGAGATCTTCCGCTACTGGCTGCAGGGCGGGCGCATCGACGTGGGTTTCCTTGGCGCGGCCCAGGTTGACCGTTTCGGCAATATCAACACCACCGTGGTCGGCGACTACCACCGGCCCAAGGTGCGCCTGCCGGGCGCCGGCGGTGCTCCGGAGATCGCCGGTTCGGCCAAGAGCGTGCTGATCATCCTCAAGCAATCCTCGCGCTCCTTCGTCGACAAGCTGGACTTCGTGACTTCGGTCGGCCACGGCGAAGGCGGCGATTCGCGCAAGCGCCTGGGCCTGCCAGGGGCGGGGCCGGTGGGGATCATCACCGACCTGTGCATCATGGAGCCGGAAGCCGGTACCCACGAATTCGTCGTCACTTCGCTGCACCCGGGCGTGACCCGCGAGCAGGTGGTGGCCGCCACTGGCTGGGCGATCCGCTTCGCCGACCAGGTGGCCGAGACCGCAGCACCCACCGAGGTTGAACTGACCGCCCTGCGTGACCTGGAAGCGCGCACCGCCGCGGCCCATGGCCAAGCCCCTGGAGAAGCCTGATGCGCGACGTATTCATCTGCGATGCCATTCGCACCCCCATCGGCCGTTTTGGTGGCGGCCTCTCGACAGTGCGCGCTGACGACCTGGCGGCGCTGCCGATCAAGGCCTTGATGGAGCGCAACCCCAGCGTGGACTGGAGCTCCGTGGACGAGGTGTTCCTCGGCTGCGCCAACCAGGCCGGCGAGGACAACCGCAACGTGGCGCGCATGGCTCTGCTGCTGGCCGGCCTGCCGGACAGCGTGCCCGGCGTCACCCTCAACCGTCTCTGCGCCTCGGGCATGGACGCCATCGGCACGGCCTTCCGCGCCATTGCCAGCGGCGAGATGGAGCTGGCGATTGCCGGTGGCGTCGAGTCCATGTCCCGCGCGCCCTTTGTCATGGGCAAGGCCGATACCGCCTTTTCGCGCAACATGAAGCTGGAAGACACCACCATCGGCTGGCGTTTCATCAACCCGCTGATGAAGGCCCAGTACGGTGTGGATGCCATGCCGCAGACCGCCGACAACGTGGCGGATGACTACAAAGTGTCCCGCGCTGACCAGGACGCCTTCGCCCTGCGCAGCCAGCAGCGTGCCGCGGCGGCCCAGGCCGCCGGTTTCTTCGCTGAGGAAATCGTTGCGGTGCGCATCGCCCACAAGAAGGGCGAGAGCGTGGTGGAGCAGGACGAGCATCCCCGTGCCGACACCACCCTGGAAGCCTTGGCCAAGCTCAAGCCGGTCAACGGCCCGGACAAGACCGTTACCGCCGGCAATGCCTCCGGGGTCAACGACGGTGCCGCGGCGCTGATCCTGGCCTCGGCCGAAGCCGTCAAGAAACACGGCCTGACCCCACGTGCGCGAGTACTGGGCATGGCCAGCGCCGGGGTTGCGCCGCGGGTCATGGGCATCGGCCCGGTGCCGGCAGTGCGCAAGTTGATCGAGCGCCTGGGCGTGGCGGTCAGCGACTTCGACGTGATCGAACTCAACGAAGCCTTCGCCAGCCAGGGCCTGGCGGTGCTGCGCGAGCTGGGCCTGGCGGACGATGCGCCCCAGGTCAATCCCAACGGCGGCGCGATTGCCCTGGGCCATCCCCTGGGCATGAGCGGCGCGCGGTTGGTGCTGACGGCTTTGCATCAGCTGGAAAAGAGCGGCGGCAAAAAAGGCCTGGCGACCATGTGCGTCGGCGTCGGCCAAGGGCTGGCGCTGGCTATCGAGCGCGTTTGACTGCCTGCCTTATATAAGAAGAGAACGAGGAACCACCATGAGTGACAAGCCCGGTTACCGGCGCCCGCAAGCGGGCACTCAGCCTGATTACCTGCACCCGGCCTACCAGTCGACCAACACCCGCTCGCCGTCCAAGCCGCTGGTGTTCATTCCCCACTCGCTGTCGGAAATCACCGGCCCGAGCATCGGCGCCGAGTCGATCCAGGAACGGGACAACGACCTGACGGCCCAGCACGAAGGGCAGCCCCAGGGCGAGCGCATCATCATCCACGGCCGGGTTCTGGACGAGAACGGCCTGCCGGTGCCGGGCATCCTGGTGGAGATCTGGCAGGCCAACGCGGCCGGTCGCTACAACCACGACCGCGACTTGCACGATGCGCCCCTGGACCCGAACTTCACCGGCACTGGGCGCACCGTTACCGATGCCGAGGGCTGGTACCAGTTCCAGACCATCAAGCCTGGGGCCTACCCCTGGGGCAACCACCACAATGCCTGGCGCCCGGCGCATATCCATTTTTCGCTGTTCGGGCCGAGCATTCTTACCCGCCTGGTGACCCAGATGTATTTCCCTGGCGACCCGCTGCTGGCTTATGACCCGATCTACAACTGCGTGCCGGACACCCGCGCCAAGGAACGCCTGATCGCCAGCTTCGACCTGGAGAAAACCATTCCTTCCTACGCCCTCGGTTACCGTTGGGACATTGTCCTGCGCGGCCGCGACGCCACGCCGATGGAGAAATAACGTGACCCTGACCGCGACTACATCCCACACCGTCGGCCCCTACTACCACATCGGCCTGACCTGGCTGAACCGCGAAGACCTGACCGAGGAAGGCACCCTGGGCGAGCGGGTGGCGATCACCGGCCAGGTGGTGGACGGCAACGGCAACTTCGTCAACGACGCGATGCTGGAAGTCTGGCAAGCCAACGCCGCCGGCAAGTACCGCCACCCCGAAGACGATCAGGACAAACCCCTGGACCCGAACTTCCAGGGGTTTGGCCGGGTGCCGGTGGACGCCGAAGGGCGCTTTCGCTTCACCACCATCAAGCCGGGCACGGTGCCGGGCCTGAAAGGCACGACCCAGGCCCCGCATCTGGTGGTACTGGTGTTCGCCCGTGGCCTGGTCAAGCACCTGCTGACCCGCATCTACTTCGAGGGGGAGCCGGCCAACGCCAGCGATCCGCTGCTGGCCTGCGTGCCCGAGGAGCGCCGAGGCACCTTGCTGGCCAAGGCCGATGCTGACGGTCACTACCAGTGGAACGTGATTCTCCAGGGTACTGACGCCGAAACCGTGTTCTTCGACTACTGACCCGGCCTTGTGTGGCCACTGCCGCGGGTTGCGTAGCAGGCGCGGCGGGCTTGAGACCGGCAGGGGTTCGGCTTGAGACCGTCAAGCAAGGCCCTCCGGGCCTTTTCGCAGCCTCGCCGTGGCTTGGCAGCGGCTACAGTCGCTACAGGTTGATAGGGTCGATTGACCTCTGCCCGGGAGAGGGCAGGGCGCTATCCGCAGGGAACGGGAATGTTGCCAAGTGTGTCTAGACTCACACTGTCCCCCATGAGTGAAAAAACCATGACAACAACGACAAGTCACTACACCGGAGAGGAACGCAGCAAAAGGATCTTTGCCATTGTCGGCGCCTCCTCCGGCAACCTGGTGGAATGGTTCGACTTCTATGTCTATGCCTTTTGCGCCATCTATTTCGCCCCGGCCTTCTTTCCCTCCGACGATCCGACGGTGCAGTTGCTCAACACCGCCGGGGTGTTCGCCGCCGGCTTTCTGATGCGGCCCATCGGCGGCTGGCTGTTCGGCCGGGTCGCCGACCGTCATGGGCGCAAGAACTCGATGATGATCTCGGTGCTGATGATGTGCGCCGGCTCCCTGGTGATCGCCTTCTTGCCGACCTACGCCAGCATCGGTGCCTGGGCGCCGTTCCTGCTGCTGGTTGCGCGCCTGTTCCAGGGCCTGTCGGTGGGCGGCGAGTACGGCACCACCGCCACCTACATGAGTGAGGTGGCGCTCAAGGGCCAGCGCGGCTTCTTTGCCTCCTTCCAGTACGTGACCCTGATCGGCGGGCAACTGCTGGCGGTGCTGGTGGTGGTGATTCTCCAGCAGTTTCTCGATGAGGCCGAGCTCAAGGCCTGGGGCTGGCGCATTCCCTTCGTGATCGGTGCCATCGCCGCGGTGATCTCGCTGCTGCTGCGCCGTTCGCTGAAGGAAACCACCAGCAAGGAAATCCGTGAGGACAAGGACGCCGGCAGCATCGCTGCGCTGTTCAAGAACCACTCGGCGGCGTTTATCACCGTGCTCGGCTACACCGCCGGCGGCTCGCTGATTTTTTACACTTTCACCACCTACATGCAGAAGTACCTGGTGAACACCGCGGGCATGCACGCCAAGACCGCCAGCTACATCATGACCGGCGCGCTGTTTCTCTACATGTGCATGCAGCCGCTGTTCGGCATGCTGGCGGACAAGATCGGCCGGCGTAACTCGATGCTCTGGTTCGGTGCCCTGGGTACGCTGTTCACAGTGCCGATCCTGCTGACCTTGAAGACCGTCACCAGCCCGTTCCTGGCCTTTGTGCTGATCACCCTGGCCCTGGCCATCGTCAGTTTCTACACCTCCATCAGCGGCCTGGTGAAGGCCGAGATGTTCCCGCCGCAAGTGCGCGCACTCGGGGTGGGCTTGGCTTATGCGGTGGCCAATGCGATCTTCGGTGGCTCGGCGGAATGGGTGGCCCTGAACTTCAAGAACATGGGCATGGAAAACACCTTTTACTGGTATGTCACGGCGATGATGGCGATTGCCTTCCTGTTCAGCCTGCGCCTGCCGAAACAGGCCGCCTACCTGCACCACGACCTTTGACCTGTGTACCTGCGCCCGGCTCGGGCGCAGGTTTGCCAAGGACTGTTTATGACCCTGACTGCGAGCAATCAGTTGTTCGATGCCTACTTTACTGCCCGGGAAATGCGCGGGGTGTTCTGCGATCAGGGGCGGGTCCAGGCCATGCTCGATTTCGAAGCCGCCCTGGCCCGGGCCCAGGCCCGCGTCGGGGTGATCCCGGCCAGTGCAGTAGCGCCCATCGAGGCCGCCTGCCATGCCGGGCTGTATGACTTCCAGATGCTGGGCGAGGCGATTGCCACGGCCGGCAACTCGGCCATTCCCCTGGTCAAGGCCCTGGGCCGGCAGATCGCCCGCAGCGATGGCGAGGCCGAGCGCTTTGTGCACCTGGGAGCCACCAGCCAGGACGTGATGGACAGCGGGCTGGTGTTGCAACTGCGCCGCGCCATGCTCCTGCTGGAGCAGGACCTGGAGCGCCTGGGGGACATCCTTGTTGCCCAGGCCCAACGTTACGCCACGACCCCGATGGCCGGCCGCACCTGGCTGCAACATGCCACGCCGGTAACCCTGGGGATGAAGATCGGCGGCTGGCTGGGGGCATTGACCCGCAGCCGCGAGCGCCTGCAGCAGCTCAAGCCGCGTTTGCTGGTGCTGCAGTTCGGCGGCGCTTCCGGAACCCTGGCGGCTTTGGGCGAGCAGGCCTTGCCGATTGCCCAGGCCCTGGCCGACGAGCTGCAATTGGCCCTGCCGGAGCAGCCCTGGCACACCCAGCGCGACCGCCTGGTGGAGTTCGCTTCGGTGCTGGGCCTGTTGGCCGGCAGCCTGGGCAAGCTGGGGCGGGATATCAGCCTGCTGATGCAGACCGAGGCGGCGGAGGTCTTCGAGCCCTCGGCGCCGGGCAAGGGCGGGTCGTCCACCATGCCGCACAAGCGCAACCCGGTGGGCGCGGCGGTGCTGATCAGCGCCGCGACCCGGGTTCCCGGCCTGCTGGCGACGATGTTTGCCGCCATGCCCCAGGAGCACGAGCGCAGCCTGGGCCTGTGGCACGCCGAATGGGAAACCCTGCCGGAGATCTGCTGCCTGGTGTCTGGCGCGTTGCAACAAGCATTACTGGTGGCCGAAGGCCTGGAGGTCGACAGCGCGCGCATGGCGCACAACCTCGACTTGACCCAGGGCCTGGTGCTGGCCGAAGCGGTGAGCATTGCCCTGGCCCAGCGCCTGGGCCGGGAAACCGCCCACCATCTGCTGGAACAATGCTGCAAGCGCGCAGTGGCCGAGAAACGCCATCTGCGTGGGGTATTGGGGGAGGATTCCCAGGTTACCGCCGAGCTGTCGGCGGCGGACCTGGATCGTCTATTGGACCCGGCGCACTACCTGGGCCAGGCGCAGGCCTGGGTCGAGCGCGCCGTGGCTGAACATTTTGCCTTGAAGGCCTGAAGGAGACTGCTGTGGGATTCGTGAAACTCGCCGAGGGCGAACTGCACTATCAACTCGAAGGGCCCGAGGGCGCGCCGGTACTGGTGCTGTCCAACTCCCTGGGCACCGACCTGCACATGTGGGACAAGCAGATGGCGGCCTTCACCCGGCACTTCCAGGTGCTGCGCATGGACACCCGTGGCCACGGCCGTTCCCTGGTCACCGAAGGTCCCTATAGCATCGAGCAACTGGGCCGCGACGTGGTGGCGCTGCTGGATGCGCTGGATATCCAGCGTGCGCATTTCTGTGGCCTGTCCATGGGCGGGCTGATCGGCCAGTGGCTGGGGATCAATGCCGGCGAGCGTCTGCACAAGCTGGTGGTGTGCAACACCGCGGCGAAGATCGGCGACCCGTCCGTATGGAACCCGCGGATCGAGACCGTGCTACGTGACGGCCAGGCGGCCATGGTGGCGCTGCGCGATGCCTCCATCGCCCGCTGGTTCACCAGCGACTTTGCCGAAGCTCACCCTGACCAGGCCAAGCTGATCACCGACATGCTCGCGGCCACCTCGCCGCAAGGCTATGCGGCCAACTGCGCGGCGGTGCGGGACGCGGATTTTCGTGAACGGCTTGGGGCGATCAAGGTGCCCACCCTGGTGATTGCCGGCACTGAAGACGCCGTGACACCACCGTCCGGTGGGCATTTCATCCAGCAGCATGTGGCGGGCGCGGAGTATGCCGAGTTCTATGCTGCGCATTTGTCCAACGTCCAGGCCGGCGACGCTTTCAGCGCCCGGGTCGTGGATTTTCTGCTGGCCTGAGAGTCGATTCAAGGAGCCCTTTGTGGACGAGAAACAGCGTTATGACGAAGGCATGCAGGTTCGCCGCGCGGTGTTGGGCGATGCCCATGTGGACCGCAGCCTCAATGCCCTGACCGAGTTCAACTCGGAGTTCCAGGAAATGATCACCCGCCATGCCTGGGGCGACATCTGGACCCGCCCGGGCCTGCCGCGACACACCCGCAGCCTGATCACCATCGCCATGCTGATCGGCATGAACCGCAACGAGGAGCTCAAGCTGCACCTGCGGGCCGCCGCCAACAATGGGGTGAGCCGCAGCGAGATCAAGGAAGTGATCATGCAGAGCGCGATCTACTGCGGAATCCCGGCGGCCAACGCCACCTTCCACCTGGCGGAATCGGTGTGGGACGAACTGGGCATCGAATCGCGCCTGTAATCCATTCCATGACCCAACGAAAAGGCCAGCCCGATCACCGGGCTGGCCTTTTCGTTGGGCGTTTCGCCGTTACAGCAAGTTCAACGGATAGCTGACGATCAACCGGTTTTCATCGAACTCGTTGTTGCTGAAGTCCCGACGCATGGTGGAGTTGCGCCACTTCAGGTTGAGGTTCTTCAGTGTGCCGCTCTGGACCGTGTAGGCCACTTCGCTTTCCCGGCCCCATTCCTTGCCGTCGCTGACGGTGGCGGTGTGCACGTTGCTGCCGCTGATGTAGCGGTTCATTAGGGTCAGGCCGGGAACGCCCAGCGCGGCGAAATTGTAGTCATGGCGCACCTGCCAGGACTTCTCCTTGGCGTTGTCGTAGCTGGCGTTGTAGCTGTCGTTGGCCAGGGTGCCGCCGCTGGTGCCATTGACCCGCATCCAGGCGCTGTCGCCAGTGAGCTTCTGCAGGCCTACATAGAAGGTGTTGCCGCCATATTTGGCCGAGAACAGGCCGGACCAGGTGCGGTTCTCCATGTCGCCGGCGCGGGCGCTGCCGTCTTCCTTGCCATAGAAGAAGCCCAGGTTGGCGCCCAGGGTCCAGTCGCCCAGGGGTTGGCTGTGGATCAGGTTGATGAACTGCTGGCTGTAGATGTCCTTGAGCTGGGCATTCCACAGGGCGATCTGGGTGCGCTTGTCGTTGAAGGCATATTCGGCGCCCTGGAAGTTGAAACGGTCGGAGGTGAAGGCCGCTTTGCCGAACATGCTCATGTCACTCATGCTGCTGTCGTCACGCGGGCTGTTGGCGCGGAACTGGCCGCCATAGAGGGTCAGTCCGGCAATTTCCTTCGAGGTGATCTGGCCGCCGCGAAAGGTCTGTGGCAGCGAGCGGCCGTCGTCGGAGCGCAGGATCGGCAGCACTGGCATCCATTCGCCGACCTTGACCTCGGTCTGAGACAGTCGCGCCTTGAAGGCTACTCCCAGGCGTCCGAAGTTGTCCGCCGGCCGACCGTCGTGATCCAGGGGCAGCAGTTGGGTGCCGCCGGTGCCCTTGCCGCCGTCGAGTTTCAGCGAGTAGAGGCCCAGCACGTCCATGCCGAAGCCGACGGTGCCCTGGGTGAAGCCGGACTTTGCATCGAGGATGAAGCTCTGGGTCCATTCCTCGGCCTTGCCCTGGGCCTTGGTCGGGTTGGTGAAGTTGCGGTTGAAGTAGAAGTTGCGCAGGGTCAGGTTGGCCTGGGCATCTTCGAGAAAGCCCGACTCTGCGGCCAGTGCCGGCAGGGCGGTGCTGCTCAGCGCCAGGGCCAGGAGGCTGGGTAGAAGGTAGGACGGCGGGGTGCTTGGCTTCATTCGTCGGTCTCTCTAATTGTTAGGGGTGCAGCCGGCCAGTGCCGCGCAAAGGGTCTGGGCACAGGTTTCAGGGGAGCAGGGTGGAACCGGAGGTATCAGCCGTAGCGGGCAGGGCGTGGGGGCATGGCATCGGACCTGTTGTTATTGGTGTGTCCAGGTGCCGGGAATGGTGCTTCGCGGATCAGGGCCAATCAATTGGACGAAACACTTTTTGGGCGGTAATCGAACACAAATGTTCCAGTTGGTACATATAAAAAAACCCACCGTCAGGTGGGTTTTTCATATGGCCAGGTGACGCTTCAGAACAGGTGCAGCGCCGGGGCTTTTTCCGCCAGTGGCTCGTTCTTCGCTGTCTGTTCGCTCCAGCCACCGCCGAGGGCCTTGTACAGGTTGACCTCGCTGGTGAGCTGCGACAGGCGATCGGTGATCAGTGCCTGCTGGGCGCTGAACAGCGACCGCTGGGCATCGAGGAAGGTCAGGTTGCTGTCGACCCCGATACGGTAGCGGCGCTCGGCCAGACGATAGTAGTCCTGGTTGGCGTTGACGAAATCACGCTGGGCCTGCAACTGCTGGTTGTAGGTCTGGCGTGCCGCCAGGCCATCGGAGACTTCCTGGAAGGCGGTCTGGATGGATTTCTCGTACTGCGCGACGGTGATGTCTTTCTGGATTTTCGAGTAGTCCAGGCTGGCGCGCAGGCTGCCGGCGTTGAAGATCGGCAGGTTGATCTGCGGCTGGAACAGCCAGGTGCCCGAGCCCCCCTTGAACAGGCCCGAGAGATCCGGGCTCAAGGTACCGGCATTGGCGGTCAGGCTGATGCTCGGGAAGAACGCTGCCCGCGCCGCGCCGATATTGGCATTGGCCGCCTTGAGCTTGTACTCGGCTTCGAGAATGTCCGGGCGCCGTTGCAGCAGTTCTGACGGCAGGCCGGCTGGCAGGTCGCTCAGCAGGTCGGCCGAGAGCGGTTGGGCCGCCGGCAGGTTGGCCGGAATCGCCGTGCCCAGCAGCAGGGTCAGGCTGTTTTCATCCTGGGCCACCTGGCGGGTGTAGCGCGCCAGCTGGACCCGGGCGTTTTCCACCGAAGTCCGCGACTGGCTCAGGTCCAGGGCCGAGGCCACGCCCACTTCGTTGCTGCGCGAGGTCAGCCGGTAGCTTTCCTCGTAGGCGGCGAGGGTGTCCTGGGTCAGCTTCAGCAGTTCCTTGTCGGCCTGCCAGGTCATGTAGGCGTTGGCCACGCTGGCCACCAGGCTGATCTGGGTGCTGCGCCGCGCTTCTTCGCTGGAGAAGTAGGTCTGCAAGGCCTGCTCGCTCAGGCTGCGAACGCGGCCGAACAGGTCCAGTTCATAGGCACTGACGCCCACGGTGGCCGAGTACTGGCTGGTGATCCCGGCTTCGCCGGTCTGCGACATGCGTGCCGGAGTGCGCTGGCGGCTGCCGCTGGCGTTGGCCGAAACCGCAGGGAACAGGTCAGCCCGCTGGATCTGGTACTGCGCGGCATAGGCATCGATGTTCAGCGCCGCGACCTTGAGGTCGCGGTTGTTTTCCAGGGACGTCTGGATCAGTTGCTGCAGCGCCGGGTCATGGAAGAACTGCCGCCAGCCCTGTTCGGCGGCCGCCACGTTGGCGGCCTCCTTTGGCGAGTAGGCAGGGCCTTGGGGGAACTGCGCCGCCACCGGCGCTTCCGGGCGCTGGTAATCCGGGATCAGCGAGCAACCACTTAGCGCGATGGCGGTGATTGCCAGGGAGAGTAGCGACTTGCTCATTGGCCAGCCTCATTAGGGGTTGCAGTAGTTTCTGACAGGTCCGCTTTCCTGCGGCCCATGGACGATACGGTGACAAAGAACAATGGCACCCAGAAGATCGCCAGGATAGTCGCGGTGAGCATACCGCCGATCACCCCGGTACCGATCGCATGCTGGCTACCCGAGCCGGCGCCCGTGGAGATGGCCAGTGGCACGACCCCGAGGACGAAGGCCAGGGAGGTCATGATGATCGGCCGCAGACGCATCCGGCAGGCTTCCACCGCGGCGTCTACCAGGCTGCGGCCCTGCTCGTGCAGTTCCTTGGCGAACTCGACGATCAGAATGGCGTTTTTCGCCGCCAGACCAATGGTCACCAACAGACCCACCTGGAAGTACACGTCGTTGGACAGGCCGCGCATGCTGGTTGCCATCAGTGCACCGATGATCCCCAGGGGCACAACCAGCATCACTGCGATCGGAATCGACCAGCTTTCATACAGCGCCGCCAGACACAGGAACACCATCAGCAGGGACAAGGCGTACAGCGCAGGTGCCTGGGAGCCCGACAGACGTTCCTCGTAGGACAGGCCAGTCCAGGAGATACCGACACCCGCCGGCAGCTTCGCGGCAATGGCCTCGACTTCGGCCATGGCTTCACCGGTACTGTAGCCAGGGGCCGGGGCACCGAGCACTTCCATGGCTTCCACGCCGTTGTAACGGGCCAGCTTGGGCGAGCCGTAGATCCACTCGCCTTTGGCGAAGGAGGAGAACGGCACCATGGTTCCGGCGCTGTTGCGTACGTACCACTTCTTCAGGTCTTCGGGGCTCATGCGGGCACCGGCCTGACCCTGGATGTACACCTTCTTCACCCGACCACGGTCGATGAAGTCGTTGACGTAGCTACTGCCCAGGGCAATCGACAGGGTGTTGTTGATGTCGGTGAGGGTCACGCCCAGGGCACTGGCGCGCTCGTCGTCGATGGTCAACTGGTACTGCGGTTCATCGTTCAGGCCGTTCGGACGCACCTGGGACAGCACCTTGCTCTGGGCTGCCATGCCGAGGAACTGGTTGCGTGCAGCCATCAGTTTCTCATGGCCGATACCGGCGCGGTCCTGGAGGAACACGTCGAAACCGGTGGCGTTACCCAGCTCCAGTACCGCCGGAGGGGCGAAGGCGAACACCATCGCGTCACGGAAACTGAAGAAGTGCTGCTGGGCGCGGGCTGCCAGGTTGAACACGTTGTTTTCCGCGGAACGCTCGCCCCACGGCTTGAGCATGATGAAGGCCATGCCCGAGCTCTGGCCGCGACCGGCGAAGTTGAAGCCGTTCACGGTGAACACCGAAGCCACGGTGTCCTTTTCCTTGTCCAGCAGGTAGGCGCGCATTTCGTCCACCACCACCTGGGTCCGCTCGGCACTGGAGCCGGCCGGCGTCTGTACCTGGGCGAACAGAACGCCCTGGTCTTCTTCCGGCAGGAACGCGGTCGGGATGCGGGTGAACAGCCAGATCATGCCCAGGACGATCAGCACGTAGGCCAGCAGGTACGGAACCTTGTGGTGCAGCATGTTGCCCACGCCGCGTTCGTAGCTCTTCACGCTGCGATCGAAGGTGCGGTTGAACCAGCCGAAGAAGCCGCGCTTCTCGGTGGCGTGTTCGCCTTGCGGTACGGCCTTGAGCATGGTGGCGCACAGGGCCGGAGTGAAGATCAGGGCAACCAGCACCGACAGAGCCATGGCCGAGACCACGGTGATCGAGAACTGCTTGTAGATCACCCCGGTGGAGCCGCTGAAGAAGGCCATTGGCAGCAGTACCGCGGACAGCACCAGGGCGATACCCACCAGGGCTCCCTGGATCTGGCCCATGGACTTTTTCGTCGCCTCCTTGGGCGACAGCCCTTCCTCGTGCATCACCCGCTCGACGTTCTCCACCACGACGATGGCGTCGTCCACCAGCAAGCCGATGGCCAGCACCATGCCGAACATGGTCAGGGTGTTGATGCTGAAACCGGCCGCCGCAAGGATGCCGAAGGTACCCAGCAGTACCACCGGCACCGTCATGGTGGTGATCACCGTGGCGCGGAAGTTCTGCAGGAACAGGAACATCACCAGGAACACCAGGACGATCGCTTCCACCAGGGTTTCAACCACACCCTTGATGGATTCGGTCACCACCGGGGTGGTGTCATACGGGAACACCACCTTCATCCCTTGCGGGAAGAAGGGTTCCAGGTCCTTGATGGTGTTGCGCAGGGCCTTGGCGGTGTCCAGGGCGTTGGCGCCGTTGGCCAGTTTCACTGCCAGGCCGGACGCCGGCTTGCCGTTGAACTGGGCGCTGATGGCGTAGTTCTCGCCACCCAGGCCGACGTCCGCGACATCGCCCAGACGCACTTGCGAGCCGTCCTTGTTGACCTTCAGCAGGATCGCCTTGAACTGCTCGGCAGTCTGCAGGCGGGTCTTGCCGATGATGGTGGCGTTGAGTTGCTGGCCGGGCAGGGCAGGCAGGCCGCCGAGCTGGCCGGACGATACCTGGACGTTCTGCGCGGCAACCGCGGTCTTCACGTCCACCGGGGTCAGGTTGTAGTTGTTCAGCTTGGCCGGGTCGAGCCAGATCCGCATCGCGTACTGGGCACCGAATACCTGGAAGTCACCGACGCCCGCGGTCCGCGAGATCGGGTCCTGCATGTTCGACACGATGTAGTTCGACAGGTCGTCCTTGGACATGCTGCCGTCCTCGGAAACCACGCCGATCACCAGCAGGAAGTTCTTCACTGCCTTGGTCACGCGGATGCCCTGCTGCTGCACTTCTTGAGGCAGCAGCGGAGTGGCCAGGTTGAGCTTGTTCTGTACCTGAACCTGCGCGGTGTCCGAGTTGGTGCCCTGTTCGAAGGTCGCAGTGATGGTCATGCTGCCGTCGGAGTTACTTTCCGAGGACACATAACGCAGGTTGTCGATACCGTTGAGCTGCTGCTCGATCACCTGAACCACGGTGTCCTGCACGGTCTGTGCGGAAGCGCCTGGGTAGGTCACGGAGATGGCGATCGCTGGCGGCGCGATGCTCGGGTACTGGTTGATCGGCAATTTGAGGATCGATAGAGCCCCGACCAACATGATCACCAGGGCGATTACCCAGGCGAAGATCGGACGGTCGATAAAAAATTTCGACATGGTTTACTCCCCTTTGCCGCCTGCAGCTTTGTCAGTTGCCTGTGCAGGGGCCGGGTTCTTCGCTGGAACGTTGGTTGCTTCGCTGGCCTTGACTTCAATGCCCGGCTTGACGAACTGCAGGCCTTCGGTGATCAGGCGATCGCCGGCTTTCAGCCCATCTTCCACCAACCACTGGCTGCCGACCGTGCGGCTGGCCTTGAGTTGACGCAGCTCGACCTTGTTATCCGGGCCAACCACCAGGGCGGTCGGGGTGCCTTTCAGGTCGCGCGTCACGCCTTGCTGGGGAGCCAGGATCGCCGCGCTGTTCACCCCGGCTTGCAGCTGGGCGTGGACGAACATGCCAGGCAGCAGGGTGTGCTCCGGGTTCGGGAACACTGCGCGCAGGGTCACCGAGCCGGTGGTTTCGTCCACCGAGACTTCGGAGAATTCCAGCTTGCCGTCGAGCTTGTACTGGCTGCCGTCTTCCAGGGTCAGTTTGACCTTGGCGGCATTGTCGCCGACTTTCTGCAGGCGGCCGCTTTCCAGTTCGCGACGCAGTTCCAGCAGTTCCACCGAGGACTGGGTAACGTCGACGTAGATTGGGTCCAGCTGCTGGATCACGGCCATGGCATCGGCCTGGCCATTGCTCACCAGGGCGCCTTCGGTCACCGAGGAACGGCCGATTCGGCCGGTCAGTGGCGACAGCACTTTGGTGTAGCGCAGGTTGATCTGGGCGCTTTGCAGCGAGGCTTCCGACTGCAGGCGGTTGGCCACGGCAGTGTCGTATTCCTGGCGGCTTACGGCCTGTTCGTTGACCAGTTGCTTGTAGCGATCAGAAATCGACTTGGTCGATTGCAGATTAGCCTCGGCACTCTTCAGCGTTGCCTCATAGACCGATGGATCGATCTGATAAAGCTGCTGACCTTCCTTGACGTCTCCACCTTCTTTGAACAGACGCTTGAGAATGATCCCATTTACCTGTGGGCGAACTTCGGCGATGCGGAACGCAGTGGTCCGGCCCGGGAGTTCGGAAGTCAAGGTAAAGGCTTGTGGTTGCAGGGTAACGACGCCGACCTGAGGGGCTTGAGGGGCAGGCGCCGCCTCTTCCTTTTTACATCCGCTGAGCAGCGATGCCAGGGCGACGGCAGTGACCAGAGCGGTAACAGCTGGCTTGAGTTGCATGAAAATCCTCGGGTCAGGCACGCAAGATGCGCACAAGAAAAGTGGAAGGGTAAAAATGCTTGGCTGAGTGGATAAGTAGCTTGCTAAGGAATATACTTACGTTCATGGTTGTTTGTAAATACCCCTGCGGCGTACCCATCCGGTTACAAAAGCCCCTGTAGGTGTTGAATTGTAGGCTGGGCAAACGGCACTCGAGATGCCGTTCCATATTTATTCAGAAGGTCTTCACGCATCGCTGAAAGATCCTGATCGAGGTTTTACTGCCATGGTCCGTCGTACCAAAGAGGAAGCTCAAGAAACTCGCAGCCAGATACTCGAGGCCGCCGAAAAGGCCTTTTACGAGCGTGGCGTGGCGCGTACCACCCTGGCCGACATCGCGGCGCTGGCGGGAGTCACGCGAGGTGCCATCTATTGGCACTTCAGCAACAAGGCCGACCTGGTGCAGGCCATGCTCGACAGCCTGCGTGAACCTTTGGATGAAATGGCCGCGGCCAGTGAGAATGTAGATGAAATGGACCCGTTGGGCTGCATGCGCAAGCTGCTCATTCATTTGTTTCATCAAGTTGCCCTGGACCCGAAAACCCGACGCATCAATGAAATCCTGTTTCACAAGTGCGAGTTCACCGACGAAATGTGCGACCTGCGCCGCCAGCGTCGCGCTGCCAGCCTGGACTGCAACGTACACATCGAGCTGGCGTTGCGTAATGCAGTGAATCGTGGGCAATTGCCCGAGAATCTCGATGCGGCGCGGGCAGCTATCACGCTGCATGCATTCATCGATGGCATTCTCTACCAATGGTTGCTGGCCCCGGACAGCTTCGCCCTGCACACCGAAGCAGAGCGCTGGATCGACATCGGGCTGGATATGCTGCGCTTGAGCCCCAACCTCCGTCATTAAGACAAAATGCGTAATTGAGTCCGGTTGTGTCAACATTTAAGGCGAGGGACGTTCATACCCGGGGTCGCACTTCACAATGGGGTGCTTTTATATACGGGCTTGCTGCAGGTTGATAGATAGCGAGCTACGTATTTTGTAGGGATTTTGTTGCGGGTGTGTGAATGAGTGTGAGCCCTTCACCGTTCAACGGCGCGGAACACCCCATCAAGGGGATCGCCCTGATCTGCCTGGCGGTCCTGCTGTTTGCCAGCCACGACACGTTATCCAAATACCTGTCGGCTTTTTATCCCATCGTCATGGTGGTCTGGGCCCGCTATGTGGTGCACACCCTGTTGATGCTGGTGGTCTTCGTGCCGCGCAGTGGTTTCTCTGCGGTGGTGCGCACCAAGCGCCCCGGGTTGCAATTGCTGCGGGCCCTGTGCCTGATCGGCACCAGCCTGCTGTTCACCACCGGCCTGCGCTATATCCCCCTGGCAGAAGCGACCGCGGTCAACTTCCTGGCGCCCTTGCTGGTGACTGCCCTGTCGGTGCCGTTTCTGGGGGAGCGGGTCAGTCGCGCCCAGTGGCTGGCAGTGCTGGCGGGGTTCGTCGGGGTGCTGATTGTGGTGCGTCCCGGTGGCGCGTTGTTCACGCCGGCAATCCTTCTGCCGCTGGGGTCGGCGCTGTGCTTCGGCTTCTACCAGTTGCTGACCCGCAAGCTCAGTGGTGTCGACAGCCCGACCACCAGCAACTTTCTCACCGGGATCCTCAACAGCCTGATCATGAGCGCGCTGCTGCCGTTCTTCTGGAGCACGCCGACTTTGGTTCATGGGCTGTTCATGATCGGCCTGGGCACCTGCGGCATGCTCGGCCACATGTTGCTGACCCAGGCGTTCCGCCATGCCGCGCCGGCGATGCTGGCGCCTTTCAGCTATGGGCAGATTCTTTTCGCCGGGCTCTTTGGCTACCTGATCTTCGACCATACCCCGGACCAGTACGCCCTGGTCGGTATCGCGGTCATCTGCCTCAGCGGCCTGGCGGTGGCCTGGGCCCAGCGCAAACGTTGAATGGCTTTCTGTAGTCGCTGCCGCAGGCCGCGACAAGGTCCGCAGGATCTTCATCGAACTTGAGAGGGTCGCGCCCCTTCGGGGCGACCGTGCGTACGCGGCCCGAGCCTGCGGCAGCGGCTACAACGAATGTGCAGGTCATGAAAAAGCCCCGGCTCGCGAGAGTCGGGGCTTTTTATCGAGCGAAGCAGGCTTACAGAGTCGGATAGTCGATATAGCCGACCGGGCCCTTGCCGTAGAAGGTTTCCGGGTGCGCTTCGTTCAGCGGCGCATCGGCCTTCAGGCGGGCTGGCAGGTCAGGGTTGGCGATGAAGGGCACACCAAAGGCCACGGCGTCAGCCTTGCCAGCGGCCAGCCAGGCGTTGGCGCTGTCCTTGGTGAAGCGTTCGTTGGCGATGTAGGGGCCGCCGAAGGCTTCTTTGAGTTGCGGGCCCAGGCTGTCGGCGCCTTCTTTCTCGCGGGAGCAGATAAAGGCGATACCGCGTTTGCCCAGCTCCCGAGCGACGTAGGTGAAGGTCTCTGCCAGGTTGGCATCACCCATGTCATGGGAGTCGGCACGTGGTGCCAGGTGCACGCCTACCCGGCCGGCACCCCAGATCTCGATGGCCGCGTCGGTGACTTCCAGCAGCAGGCGGGCACGGTTTTCCAGGGAACCGCCGTACTGGTCGGTACGCTGGTTGGTGCTGCTTTGCAGGAACTGGTCCAGCAGGTAGCCGTTGGCGCCGTGGATTTCCACGCCGTCGAAACCGGCGGCCTTGGCGTTTTCCGCGCCGACCCGGTAGGCATCGACGATGTCGGCGATTTCAGCGGTTTCCAGGGCCCGCGGAGTTGGGAAGTCGGCCAGCGGGCGCACCAGGCTGACATGCCCCTTGGGCTGCAGGGCGCTGGGTGCCACCGGGGTTTCGCCGTTCAGATAGGACGGGTGGGAGATGCGTCCGACGTGCCACAGCTGCAGGAATATCTTGCCACCGGCGCCGTGTACTGCCTTGGTCACATTGGCCCAGCCACGCACCTGGTCGTTGGACCAGATGCCGGGGGTGTCCGGGTAGCCCACGCCCATGGGGGTCACCGAGGTGGCCTCGCTGAGGATCAGGCCGGCGGAAGCCCGTTGTACGTAGTATTCGGCCATCAGCGCGTTGGGTACGCGGCCGGCATCGGCGCGGCAGCGGGTCAGCGGCGCCATGATGATGCGGTTGGACAGTTCGAGATCGCCGAGTTTGATCGGATCAAAGAGAGTCGTCATGGAATGCAGCCTTCTTTAAGGGATAAGGAGCGGATCAGTGGGTTGCAGGAGCCAGTTCGGCGTTGCCGCCCTGGCGAAAGGTAATCAGCGTCACCAGCAGGGCCAGGATCGCCAGGGCCGCAGCCGCCAACGGCACGCTGGTCAGGCCGAAGCCGTGGGCGATGACGCTGCCGCCGACCCAGGCACCCAGGGCATTGCCGATGTTGAAGGCGCCGATGTTCAGGGTCGAAACCAGGTTCGGTGCGGCCTTGCCGAAGGTCACTACGTTGACCTGCAACGCCGGCACTGCGGCAAACGAAGCGGTGGCCCAGAGGAACAGGGTGATCTCGGTGGGGATCAGCGCCACGCTGGTCCAGGTCAGTACGGTGGAGACCACGGCCATGGCCGCGAACACGCCGATCAGGGTGGCGCCCAGGCGCTTGTCCGCCAGTTTGCCGCCGATGATGTTGCCCAGGGTCAGGCCCAGGCCGATCAGCAGCAGGGTCCAGGTCACGCCCTTGGGCGAGACACCGGTGACATCACCGAGCAGCGGTGCAACGTAGGTGAAGAGGGTGAACATCGATGCGGCGAACAGCGCGGTCATGCTCAGGGACAGCCAGATACCCGCGCCCTTGAGGGCCGCCAGCTCCGCACGCATGTCGAGTTTTTCCTCGTCGCGCTTGGCCGGCAGGAAGCGCAGCAGGCCGATCAGCGCCACTACGCCGATCACCGTCACCACCCAGAAGGTTGAGCGCCAGCCCGCTGCCTGGCCCAGGGCGGTGCCCAGGGGCACGCCAAGGACGTTGGCCAGGGTCAGGCCGGTGAACATCAGGGCCACGGCCGAAGCGCGCTTGTTGGCGGGCACCAGGCCGGCGGCCACCACTGAACCGATACCAAAGAAGGCACCGTGGCACAGCGCGGTGATCACCCGGGCAAACATCAGCACGTTGTAATCACTGGCCAGTGCACACAGCAGGTTGCCGACAATGAAGATTCCCATCAGCGCCACCAGGGCTGCCTTGCGGGGCAGGCGGGCGGTGGCCAGGGCCATGAAGGGCGCGCCGATGGCCACCCCAAGGGCGTAGCCGGTGACCAGCCAGCCGGCGCCGGGAATCGACACCCCGAGGTCCGCCGCCACATCGGGCAGCAGGCCCATGATGACGAACTCGGTGGTACCGATGGCGAAGGCACTCAAGGCCAGGATGAGAAGCGAAAGGGGCATTGTCGGGTCCTTGTCAGGTCAGAGCTGTTGGCTCATTTGCGTGAGGAACTGCTGGATGGTTTCCTCGTTGCGTTTGAAAAAATGCCATTGGCCGACTTTCCGGCTGCTGATCAGGCCTGCGCGTTGCAAGGTGGCGAGGTGGGCGGACACGGTCGACTGCGACAGGCCGCAGCGTTGGTCGATCTGCCCGGCGCAGACGCCGTGCTCATTGCTGTGAGCCTGATCGGGAAATTCGACAGTCGGGTCTTTCAGCCAGTGCAGGATTTCCCTGCGAACCGGATGTGCCAGGGCTTTTATTATTTCGTCGAGGTCGAGGGACATGGCGGTGCTCGTTTTTTGTGAAACGTTGTATCGCGATGAAGCGAAATTTAAATCGTTATTTCGCGATATACCAATATGATTTTGGTCTTAAATGATTACTTATCGGTATATCGGGTTATAACGATATGTCGGTCGCAGTGCTAAGCTGCGTCCATGAATTATCTCGCACATCTGCACCTTGGCGGCCAGCGCCCGGGCCAATTACTCGGCAGCCTGTATGGCGATTTCGTCAAGGGACGCCTGCAAGGGCAGTTTTCGCCCGAGGTCGAGGCGGCGATCCAGCTGCATCGGCGCATCGATACCTACACCGACAGTCACCCGCTGGTGGCGGCGGCGCTGTCACGTTTCTCCCTGACGCGAAGGCGTTACGCCGGCATCGTCATCGACGTGTTCTTCGACCATTGCCTGGCCCGGGACTGGCAGCATTACGCCGACCGGCCCCTGCCGTTGTTCACCGCCGAGGTGTACCGGGTGCTGGCGGCCGAGCCGCAGTTGCCGGCGCGGCTGGCGCAGATTGCGCCTTACATGGCGGCGGATGACTGGCTGGGTTCCTATCGCGAGTTCGCGGTGCTGGAGCAGGTGTTGCGGGGGATTGCCCGGCGCCTGTCACGGCCAGAGGAGCTGACCGCGGCGATGGTCGAGCTGGAACGGCTGTATGAACCGTTGAGCGAAGACTTCCGCGCTTTCTACCCGCAATTGCAGGCATTCGCCGCGCAGCACATCCAATTGCCCTGACTCACGATGGCTGTTGTAGGAGCTGGCTTGCCAGCGAAGGTGCTCTCATGACCGACGCAGGTTTCAAGGGCCTTTTCGCCTGCAAGCCGGCTCCTACAGAGAGTTTCAGGCGGCGACCAGTTCGCCGTTGCGGCGTGGTTCGGCGGGCAGGGTTCGGTCACCGAACAGCGCCTTCTGCACTGCTTGCTGGGCCTGGAAGGCCAGCGCCGCACGTTCCTGGCCCTGGCAGGCAATCGGCTTGAGCAGGTGGATCTCCACCTGGCCCCGGTCATTGGCGAACAGGCGCATCAGGTGCGAGAGCAGATCGTCGTCGCCGATGAAGGGCGCCAGGGTATCGATCTGGCCGTCGCGCAGGTAACGGATCGCCACCGGTTGCAGGCAGACGTCGGCATCGATGGCGCTGGCCAGCAAGCGCCCGTGGAAGGTGCGCAGGCCACGGCCATCGGTGGTGGTGCCTTCGGGGAACAGCAGCAGTGGGTGCTGCTCCTGCAAATGCCGGGTCATCTGCTTGCGGATCAACTGGCTGTCACCGGCGCCGCGGCGGATGAACAGGCTGCCGGCCTTGGCGGCCAGCCAACCGGCCACCGGCCAGGTGCGCACTTCGGCCTTGGACAGGAAGGACAGCGGCGTCAGCATGCCCAGCAGCGGGATATCGGTCCAGGACACATGGTTGCTGATCCAGAGCATCGGTTGGCGGGGCAGCTCGCCATGCACCGAGACCTGAAAGGGCAGGGCATTGCTCAAGCGTGCCATGAAGAAGCGCGACCAGCGCTGGCGCCGGACCATGGAGTTGGCGACCCCCAAGCGTTCCAGCAAACCGAAGATACTGGCCATGCTCAGGCCCAGCGCCACCACCAGCAGCACTCGGGCGATGCGCCCGTAGACCCGCAGCCGGCGCATCAGACCGCCGCCTTGAAGTGCCGGGCGTAGCGCGGGCACAGCTCGTCGCGCTTGAGCAGGATGAACACATCGGCGACCTGGAAATCCTCGTCCCAGCACGGCTCGCCGCAGATCTTCGCTCCCAGGCGCATGTAGGCCTTGAGCAGGGGCGGCATCTCGGCGATCACATTGGACGGAATGTCCAGGCTCGGCAGCGGGTTCTTCGGCTCGGCCCGCAGGTGCTCGGTGCACAGGTAGCGCTCGCGCAGGCGCTGCATGATCGCCTGGGCCTGCACGCCGCCGTCCTGCATGGGGATGCTGGCGCAACCCATCAGGTAGCTGTAGCCGCCCTGATTGAGCACTTCCGCCAGTTCGCCCCAGAGCACGGCGATGGTGCCGCCGTTGCGGTAGGCCGGGTCGACGCAGGTGCGGCCGATCTCCAGGATCGGCCCCTTGAGCTGCACCAGGCCGTGCAGGCTGAATTCTTCTTCGCTGTAGAAACGCCCCAGGCTGCTGGCGGCCTGGTGGTCCAGCAGGCGGGTGGTGGCCACCAGGCGCCCGGTGTTCAGGTCGCGCACACCGATGTGGCTGCAATGAACGTCATAGTCATCCATGTCCAGACCCAGTTCCGCGCCCTTGAGCTTGGCGTTGAACTCGCCACTGAAGACGTTGAAACGCAGGGCCTGGGCTTCTTGCAGAGCCTTCGCGCCGATCAGGCGTTCGGCTTGCAGGCGGCGTTCAGTGCCGGTGTCGCTGATGCGGGCGATCTGAGTCATCGTGAATCTCCGTGCGGGCTACTGACCCGCCTTGGGTTGCAGCCAATCGACTTTGTTGTGCAAAGTCAGGCTATGTAGCCCCGGTGTCATCGCCATGAAGCTTTGGTGATGCTTATATGACAGCCCCTGAGGACCTTCGAATGCCCTGGCAAGCCCTGCTCGAGAGCCGTGAACGATTGCCCGCCAACCCCGACCTGGCCGAGGGCTACGGGGCTTTGCTGGCGCACCTGGGCAACGTCACGCCCTTCGAACTGGCGGTGCGCGGCGGGCGCTTGATGGCCACCCCGGGGCTGGCCTTCCTGGTGGGCTACCAGGCGGCATTGCGCATGTTGTGGCCCAGCGCGCCGTCCAGTCTGGGGGCTTTGTGCGCGACCGAACGCCGCAGCCTGCGCCCGGCAGACATGCAGACCCGCCTGGAGGATCTGCGCCTGCACGGGCGCAAGGATTTCGTCACCGCCGGCGATGCCGCCGACTGGCTGCTGGTGGCGGCTCGCTGCGAAGCCCCGGGGGAGCGCGCAGCCCTGCGCCTGACGGTGGTCTATCCCGGCGAGCCCGGGGTCAAGGTCCAGACCCTGCCCGCCATTGCCCTGATGCCGGAGATCAGCCACGGCTGCCTGGAGCTGGACAACGCCGCCTGCGAGTTGCTGGCCGGCGACGGCTGGGATGCCTACGTCAAGCCGTTCCGCACCCTGGAAGACATCTATGTCCTGAGCGCCATGCTGGCCTGGCTGTACGGCGTGGGGCAGGACAGCGGCTGGCCGCAGCCCTTGCAATTGCAATTGCTGGGCTTGCTGGCCGGCTGTGCCGAAGCCAGCCGGCAGAACCCGGCGCTGAGCAGCGGGCACATTCTGCTGGCGGGCCTGTTCGTGCAGTTCGAGGCGCTGAAACCCGAGATCGGCATTGCCTTCGCCCAGGGGCCACAGCTCTGGCGCGAGCAATGGACCCGCGACCAGGCCCTGCTGGACCTCGCCGCCAGCGCTCGCGCACAGCGCCTGGCCAAGGCCCTGGCCTCCCTGTAGGAGCCGGCTTGCCGGCGAAGGGGCGCGCGAGGAATGCGCAGTCTCCGAAACCGCATTCGCTGGCAAGCCAGCTCCTACAAGAAGCGGTTCTCGCGCCCTATCGAATATTCGGCCAACCCTGTAGGAGCCGGCTTGCCGGCGAAGGTTGTCGCGAAACGGTCATGTGCCCGCAATAGGCTCGGCCCCAGACGGCTCTCGAGTGTCCTTCATGCCCAAAGCTTGGTTGCTGCTGGCCCTGCTTCTATTACTCAGCCTGCCGGCCCGGGCCGAGGAGTGGCCGGCGCTGCAATGGAGCCAGGGCACGCCAGCCAGCGGCCCGGCGCTGCAGGCCCTGGAGGAATACGCCTTTGTGCCCCGGGACGATGAATCCCGCCAGGGCATTCGCACCGACGCCTTGCTGGTGATCCGCGACGGTCGACTGCTCTACGAGCGCTACGCCGGGGCAACCGGGCCACAGACGCCCCATCTCGCCTGGTCTGCCAGCAAGAGCCTGCTGGCGGTGCTGCTGGGGGTGGCCTTTGGCGAGGGGCGGTTCCAGTTGCAGGACCCGGCGGCGAAGTTCTACCCGCCGCTCGAGGCCCATCCCGACATCACCCTGGCGGACCTGCTGCACTGGGCCTCGGGCCTGGATTGGCAGGAAGACTATGAATACGCCCCTCTCAACTCTTCGGTGGTGGCCATGCTCTACACCCGCGGGCACCGGGACATGGCCGCCTTCACCGCGCAACAGGCCGCCTCCGGCCCGCCGGGCCAGGTGTTTCGCTATTCCAGCGGCGACAGCAACCTGCTGGCGGCCAGCCTGCGGGGCATGGTGGGGGAGGGGCAGTATGCGGACTATCCCTGGCGTGCCCTGTTCGAACCCCTGGGCATCACCCAGGCGGTGTGGGAGCGTGATGCAGCCGGCACTTTCGTCGCTTCCTCGTACCTCTACCTGACGGCCCGCGATCTGGCTCGCATTGGCCTGCTGATGCAGCGCGATGGCCGTTGGCGCGACCGGCAATTGCTGCCCAAGGCCTGGGTCGAATTCTGCCGCACGCCCTTTCGTGGCTATCGGGCCAACCAGGACGTGGCCGTGGCGGGCGGGCACTGGTGGCTCAACCGCGAGGTGGACGGGGCGCCACGGCCCTGGCCGGATGCCCCCGCCGATACCTACGCCGCGCTGGGACACTGGGGCCAGGCGCTGTATGTGCTCCCGGCGCAGCGCCTGGTGATCGTGCGCTATGGCGACGACCGTGACGGCAGCTACCAGCACAATGAACTGCTCAAGCGGGTGCTGGCCGCCTTCGCCACGCCGGAGCAGCCATGAAGCCCTGGCCCTTGATCCGTCGGCGTCCGCTGCTCAGCCTGCTGGCGCTCGGGCTGCTCCTGCTGCTGGGCTGGGGCTGGCAGCAGCGGGTGGCGTTGCAGGCCTTCCCGGACATCCTCGGGGCCTACACCGCCAAGGAGTACTGCTCCTGCCGTTACGTCATGCAACAACCTGCCGACTACTGCCGCGCCTACGTGCGCCAGTACCTGCCCACCAGCGCTTTTCTCGATGAGCCGCAGCCCCGTCGTGTCACCGCCAGCGCGCTGGGGCGCACCCATAGCGCGGTCTGGCGCAGTGCCCGTGAAGGTTGCCGCCTGGACCCCTGACCGGGGTCGAAACGATGGCGGCAGCTTTGTGTTCCATCCAGTGGAACCACATTTGATTGTCCTGTGCCCCGGCTCGCGGTTATCTGACGCAGAGCTTCGAGCACGCCCTGGCCCTCGTGCAGCGCTCCGAAAAAAAGAACGGGAACCCACCCGGCCCAGAGGAGATACGCCATGACCCGACACCAGCACATTCTTGCCTGGCTCAACGATGTCGCCAGCGACCTGCGAGCCATCCGCCAGGACATTCACGCCCACCCCGAGCTGGGTTTCGAGGAAAATCGCACCGCGGCGCTGGTGGCCCGCAACCTTGAAAAGTGGGGTTATGAAGTGCACACCGGCGTGGGCCGGACCGGCGTCGTAGGGGTGCTGCGCAACGGCAGCAGCCCCCGCACCCTGGGCCTGCGGGCCGACATGGACGCCCTGCCGATCATCGAGAACACCGGGGTGCCCTACAGCAGCCGCTACAGCGGTTGCATGCACGCCTGCGGGCATGACGGCCACACCACCCTACTTCTCGGGGCGGCCCGTTACCTGGCGGCGACCCGGCAGTTCGACGGCACCCTGAACCTGATCTTCCAGCCGGCGGAGGAGGGCCAGGGTGGCGCCGAGGCCATGCTTGCCGACGGCCTGCTGGAGCGCTTCCCCTGTGATGCCCTGTTTGGCCTGCACAACATGCCGGGGCTGCCGGCCGGGCACCTGGGCTTTCGCGAGGGGCCGATGATGGCCTCCCAGGACCTGCTCAACGTGATAGTCGAAGGCGTCGGCGGCCATGGCTCCATGCCGCACCTGACGGTAGACCCGCTGGTGGCAGCGGCGAGCATGGTCATGGCCTTGCAGACAGTGGTAGCGCGCAACATCGATGCCCAGGAAGCCGCGGTGGTCACCGTAGGTGCCCTGCAAGCGGGCGAGGCGGCCAACGTGATTCCCCAGCAGGCCCTGCTGCGCCTGAGCCTGCGGGCCCTCAACGCACCGGTGCGCGAGCAGATGCTGGAGCGGGTCAAGGCCATTATCCGCACCCAGGCCGAGAGTTTCGGTTGCTCGGTCAGCATCGAGCATCGCCCGGCCTATCCGGTGCTGGTCAACAGCCCGGAGGAAACCGAGTTCGCCCGCAAGATCGGTGTCGAGCTGGTGGGGGCCGAGGCGGTCAACGGCAATACGCCGAAGCTGATGGGCAGCGAAGACTTCGGCTGGATGCTGCAGCGCTGCCCGGGCAGCTACCTGTTCATCGGCAACGGCGTGGCCCAGCCGATGGTGCATAACCCGGGTTACGACTTCAACGACGACATCCTCCTTACCGGCGCGGCCTATTGGGGCGCCCTGGCGGAAAGCTGGCTCAAACCGTCCTGACCCTTCCTGTTCCTGTGTCCCTGACTGCCCCGGGCGTGCTGTAGGCGCCCGGCACTTTAGCGAGCCCGCCAGAAGGCTCAAAAGTCTCCAAGGAACATCCCATGAGCGTCTCGACTCCCTCTGTTTCCAGGACCCGGCAGGTGGTTGCCGCCGTGGTCGGCAACGCCCTGGAATGGTACGACTTCATCGTCTACGGCTTTCTCGCCAGCTTCATCGCTCGCCAGTTCTTTCCCGCGGAAGACGAATACACCTCGCTGCTGATGGCCCTGGCCACCTTCGGCGTGGGCTTCTTCATGCGCCCGGTGGGCGGTGTGCTGCTGGGGATCTATTCCGATCGCAGGGGCCGCAAGGCGGCGATGCTGGTGATCATCCAACTGATGACCCTGGCCATCGCGATGATCGTGTTCGCCCCCAACTATGCGGCCATCGGTATCGGAGCGCCGCTGCTGATCGTGGTGGCACGCATGCTCCAGGGCTTTGCCACCGGTGGCGAGTACGCCAGCGCCACGGCCTACCTGGTGGAGAGTGCGCCGCCCCACCGCAAGGGCCTTTACGGCTCCTGGCAGTTGGTGGGGCAGTGCCTGGCGGTATTCAGCGGGGCGGCGATGGTGGCGGCGGTGACCCATTTCTTCTCGCCCCAGACCCTGGAACTCTGGGGCTGGCGCCTGCCATTCGTGATCGGCCTGTTGATCGGTCCGGTGGGGCTGTGGATCCGCAAGTACATGGAAGAGCCGCAAGCCTTTGTCGAGGCACGCAAGCAGGTGCGTGGCAAAGGGCCCGGGTTGTGGCAGGTGGTATCGGCCTATCGCCGAGCGATCCTGGTGTCCATGTGCATGTGCTGCGGGGGCACCGTGTCCTTTTATGTGGTGCTGGTGAACATGCCGACCTTTGCCCACACCAACCTCGGCCTGCCCCTGGATCAGGTGCTGTTGGTGCAGATGTTCGCCGTGGCCCTGATGACCCTGGTGATTCCCTTTGCCGGGGCCCTGTCGGATCGCATTGGGCGACGTCCAGTGCTGATGGCGTTCACCCTGGCGTTTTTTGTCATGGTCTATCCCTTGTATGTGTGGGTCGCTGCGGCGCCATCCATCGAGCGCCTGCTGGTGATGCAGATGCTGCTGTGCGGGGCCATCGGCGGTTTCTTTGGCCCCGGCCCCACGGCCCTGGCCGAGCAGTTTCCCATCGAGGTGCGCTCCACCGGAGTGTCGGTGGCGTATAACGTCACGGTCATGCTGTTCGGTGGCTTTGCGCCGTTGATCGTGACCTGGCTGAGCAAGGTCATGGCCACGCCGGTGGCGCCAGCCTTCTATGTCCTGCTGACCTCGGTCCTCAGCCTGCTGGGTACCTACTGCATGTATGACGCGGTCAGAGACGAAAAACCCGATGCCGTGAGCCTGGGAGGTGAGTCTTGATCAACCCCGCAGAACCATCGATCAATACATCGATTGTCGACCTGGATGCCCTGGCGCTGTCCCGGGCCATCCATGCCCGCGAGCTGTCCTGCCGCGAAGTGATGCAGGCCTACCTGGCGCAGATCGAGCGCTGCAATCCACTGGTCAATGCCCTGGTCTCGCTGGGAGACCCCGAGGCCCTGCTGGAGCAGGCCGACGAGCGAGACCGGCAGTTGGCCCAGGGCCAGTCCATGGGCTGGATGCACGGCATGCCCCAGGCGATCAAGGACCTGGCGGCCACCGCCGGGATGACCACCAGCATGGGTTCGCCGCTGTTTGCCGAGCACGTGCCCCAGGGGGATGCCATCAGCGTGGCGCGGGTCCGGGCCAGTGGCGCGATCATCGTCGGCAAGAGCAACGTGCCCGAGTTCGGCCTGGGCTCCCATACCTACAACCAGCTGTTCGGCACCACGGGCAACGCCTACGACAGCACCCTGTGTGCCGGCGGCAGCAGCGGCGGGGCCGCGGTGGCTCTAGCCCTGCGCATGCTGCCGGTGGCCGACGGCAGCGACATGATGGGCTCGTTGCGCAACCCCGCAGCCTTCAACAACGTGTTCGGCATGCGGCCCTCCCAGGGCCGGGTGCCGTTCGGCCCGACTCCGGAACTGTTCGTGCAGCAGTTGGCCACCGAAGGTCCCATGGGGCGCACGGTGGCCGACGTGGCGCGGCTGTTGGGCACCCAGGCCGGGTTTGACGCCCGGGCGCCTCTGTCGCTGAAGGACCCATCGGCGCTGCCGGAGGCGGCGCTGCAACGAAATGTGAAGGGCCTGCGCCTGGGCTGGCTGGGGGACTACAACGGCTACCTGGCCATGGAGCAGGGCGTACTGGGCCTGTGCGAAAAGGCCCTCGGGGATTTCGCCAGCCTGGGCTGCGAGGTGGAAAGCTGCCAGCCGGACTTTTCCCTGGCCCAGCTCTGGGATTGCTGGCTGGTACATCGCCACTGGCTGGTCCAGGGCTCCCTGGGGGCGCTGTACGACGACCCGGACAAGCGCCGCTGGCTCAAGCCGGAAGCGTGCTGGGAAGTGGAGGGCGCGGCGAAGCTGAGCGCGGCGGATGTGTATCGCGCTTCCCAGAGCCGCAGCGACTGGTATCGTGCGTTGCAGCGCCTGTTCGAGCGTTACGATTTCCTGCTGCTGCCCACCGCCCAAGTGTTCCCTTTCGATGCACGGCAAGCCTGGCCGCGGCAGATCGATGGGCAGGAAATGGACACTTACCACCGCTGGATGGAAGTGGTGATCGGCCCGACCCTGGCCGGCTTGCCCAGTATCAGCATTCCGGTGGGTTTCAACCTGGCCGGTTTGCCCATGGGGCTGCAGATCATCGGTCCGGCCCAGGCCGACCACGCCGTGCTGCAATTGGCTTACGCCCATGAGCAGCTGACGCAGTGGGTGCGGCAGCGGCCGCCGGGCAACCTGCGGTAATCAAAGGGGTGTGGTCGCCAAGGTCCGCAGGCCCGCATCTTGCTGGGTAAAATCTTTTCCTCAGTCAGGGAGCTCGGACTATGGCCAGCAAGGTAGAAACCGGCAGCGTGCGCTCAGTGGAGCGGGCCCTGGCCATTGTCGAGCTGATCGGCCAGCACCAGGCCCTGGGCCTGGAGGAGCTGCACTACCTGACGGGCCTGGCCAAGGCCACGGTATCGCGCATGCTGCTGACCCTGCAGGAACAGGGCTGGATCTATCGAGGCCTGAGTGACCGGCGCTACCGCCTGAGCGCCCGGAGCCTGTTCGGAGACAGCCGGCAGCGCTTCAAGCGCCAGATGGTGGAGCAGGCGGCGCCCTGGTTGCTGGAATTGAGTGCACGTACCGGGTTGGTCACCGACCTGTCGAGCTTCGACGGCGAGAGCCTGGAGGTCCTGGAAAGTGCGGTGCCTGAGGTATTGCGCAAGCGCTACCCGAGCAACAGCCGGATTGTCGGCCAGCATGCCAGCCTGTTTCATTCGGCCATGGGCAAGGCCTGCCTGGGGGCCCTGGCCAGTGCAGAAGTCGAGCGTCTGGCCGAGCAGGAGCAGGTGCCGGCCGAAGCCCGGCAACAGTGCCTGGAATCCCAGCACCTGGGGTTCGGCCAGCGCACCGAAGGGCACTGGGAATACCCGGTGCGCCTGCCGTTCCTGATCCGCGCCGTGGCCTTGCCGCTGCAGGCCGAAGGCCGGGTGATCGGCAGTATCGCCCTGCACTGGCCGCGGGACCTGGCCTGTGTCGAACAGGTGCGCAACCGCCACCTGTGGCTACTGGCGGAAACCGTCGAGCAGGTGCAGAAAGACATCGCCTGAAACCTCCCGCTCGGGTATTTCTGCGCTCCCACATCCTCCTTTGGTATCGGGTTCCTGCTGTGCAACCAGTGCCCGTCGCTTTCAACCCGCGGCTCCTCGGTGAAACTGGCCCACCGCTTGGAACTGGCTCCAGGGCGCGACTCCGATATGCATGCCATCAGGTGGCGTCAGCACAATACCGGCAAGCGCCTTGAATATTCCTGAATGCGCGGGCTGTATGAGCCGCAGCGCTCCCCCGATGCCCGACCCATGGAACAGCTTATCCATGCAGGATGAGGAGGGTTTCAGCTGCTGGGAGGCATCATCAGCCATAGCGCCGAACGCTTCTACCTGAACTATACCTACCGCTTCCAGCTCTACTGCGCCGCCTGCCGTGACGTTTGCCAGCCTTCTGGCGGGCGGTTAAGGTGGCGCCTTCTGTTCATGGGAGCTTGCATGCGTACGCCGATCCGCCTTCTTTTCAGCCTGCTCGGGGTACTGGCCCTGCCGGCCCAGGCCAACTGGTACCTGGACAACGAGTCTTCCCGCGTGTCCTTCGTCACCACCAAGAACGCCAGTGTTTCCGAGGTCCAGCGCTTTCTGGTGCTGCATGGCAAGGTCGATGGCAAGGGCCAGGCGCAGTTGCAGATCGAACTGGAGTCGGTGAGCAGCGGGATTCCCTTGCGCGATGAGCGCATGCGCCAGGAACTGTTCCAGATCGCCCAGTTTCCCGAGGCGCGGATCAGTGCACAGATCAACCTGCGACCGATCAACGACCTGGCCCCCGGCGCACAGATCGAATTGCTGTTGCCGGTCACCGTCGCCCTGCACGGCGAGGAACACACCTACAACGCCGAATTGCTGGCCACCCGCCTGGATGACCGGCGCTTCCAGGTGGTGACCCTGGAACCTCTGGTGCTCAACGCCGAGGACTTCAACCTGGCCCCCGGCCTCGACAGCCTGCGCAAGATGGCCGGGTTGTCGGCCATCAGTTTCTCGGTGCCGGTGGGTGCGGTGCTGATCTTCACGGCGCGCTGACATGCGCGCAGCGGTGTTCCCCTGGCGCGAAGGCAACCGCTTCGAGTTGCTGATCGACGGTCCGCAGTTCTTCCCGCGGATGCTGGTGGCCATTGCCCGCGCCCAGCACCAGGTGGAACTGGAGCTGTACCTGGTGGAAGCCGGGACCTGCGCCGAGGCCATGGTCCAGGCCCTGGTGCAGGCAGCGCAGCGCGGGGTACGGGTGCGCTGCCTGTTCGACGACTACGGCAGCCTGGCCTTTACCCAGGCCCTGCGCCGCAGCCTGACCGAGGCCGGTGTCGAACTGCGCTTCTACAACCGGCTGAAATGGCGCCAGGGCTTTCTCAACCTGTACCGCGATCATCGCAAGCTGCTGCTGGTGGACCAGGCCCTGGCGGTGGTGGGCGGCACCGGAGTCACTGATGAGTTCTGGAAGCCCGAGGACAACAGCTGCGACTGGCATGAGGTGATGGTGGAGATTGCCGGCCCCATGGTCAGCGACTGGCAGCAGCTGTTCGACCGGCAATGGAGCGCCAACCTGTATCGCGGGGCCTGGAAGCCCGGTGCCGATTTCGGCCTGCCACGCCTGCCGCGCCTGCCCGATACCGGCGAGGGCATGGGCCGGGTGGCCTACGCCGACGCCCGTCAGCACCGCGACATCCTGCATTCGCTGATCCGGGCCCTGAGCAGCGGGCAGCGGCGCATCTGGCTGGCGACTCCGTATTTTCTGCCCACCTGGTCGGTGCGCCGTTCGTTGCGCAAGGCGGCGGCCCGAGGCCTCGACGTACGCCTGCTGCTGACCGGGCCGCGCACCGACCACCCGGCGGTGCGCTATGCCGGGCACCGCTACTACCCGCGCCTGCTCAAGGCCGGTGTGCGGATTTTCGAGTACCAGCCGCGTTTCCTGCACCTGAAGATGGCACTGGTGGACGACTGGGTGAGCGTGGGCTCGTGCAACTTCGACCACTGGAACCTGCGCTTCAACCTGGAAGCCAATCTGGAAGCCCTGGACCCTGCGTTGACCCAGGCAGTGGTGGCGAGTTTTGACGCCGACTTTGCCCAGAGCGAGGAAGTCAGCCTGGCGGTGTGGCGCAAGCGACCGCTGTGGCGGCGGATCAAGCAGCGGATATGGGGTTGGGTCGACCGTCTGGTGGTCAACCTGCTGGATCGGCGCGGCTGACTCACGCGGCTGACCGTCACGGCTGACACGGCTGGCTGTAGCCGCTGCCGCAGGCTGCGAACGAGCGCGAAGCGGTCGCGGCGGTCGTGAGTCCGATGGAGGTTTGGCTGGAGATCGACAAGCAAGGTCCTGCGGACCTTTGCGCAGCCTCGCAGGCTCGGCAGCGGCTACAGGTATTGCAGCGATTGTGGGGATTACAGAAGGAGTCGGCCGGCGCAGGTCATGCGCCGGCCGCTGGCAGGCTCAGAGCAGTTCGAAGCTCTGTTGCTTGACGTCCTGGGAATCCAGGCCGATCTGCACATTGAAGTCGCCCGGCTCTGCGGCGTACTTGAGCTGCGCGTTGTAGAACTTCAGGTCGTCCTCGGTGATGGTGAAGTGAATGGCTTTCTCTTCACCGGCCTTGAGCATGACTTTCTGGAAGTTCTTCAATTCCTTGATCGGGCGGATCATCGAGCCGGCCACGTCCTGGATGTACAGCTGCACCACGGTTTCGCCGTCACGCTTGCCGGTGTTCTTCACCGTCACGCTGGCGTCGAGCTTGCCGCTCTTGTTCAGGGTGGTGGAGGACAGGGCCATGTCCGACAGGCTGAAGCTGGTGTAGCTCAGGCCATAGCCGAACGGGAACAGCGGGCCGGTGGTGTCGTCGAAGTACTGCGAGGTGTAGTTGCCCGGCTTGCCCGGGGTGAACGGCCGGCCGATGGTCAGGTGGTTGTAGTAGGTGGGGATCTGCCCCACGGAGCGGGGGAAGGTGATCGGCAGCTTGCCCGACGGGTTGTAGTCGCCGAACAGCACGTCGGCGATGGCGTTGCCACCTTCGGTGCCGCTGAACCAGGTTTCCAGGATCGCATCGGCCTGCTGGTTTTCTTCCAGCAGCGACAGCGGCCGGCCATTCATCAGCACCAGCACCAGTGGCTTGCCGGTGGCCTTGAGGGCCGTGATCAAGTCGCGCTGGCTGGCAGGAATGTGCAGGTCGGTGCGGCTCGAGGATTCGTGGGACATGCCTCGGGATTCACCCACCGCGGCCACGATCACATCCGATTGCCGGGCGGCCTTCACCGCTTCGTCGATCATCTGCTGCGCCGTGCGCGGGTCGTCCACCACTTCCGGGGCATCGAAGTTGAGGAAGTTCAGGTAGTCCACCACCTTCTTGTCGGCGGTGATGTTGGAGCCCCGGGCGTACACCAGTTGGGCCTTGTCTCCCAGTACATTGCGCATGCCGTCGTAGAGGGTCACCGATTGCGCCGGCACCCCGGCGGCGGCCCAACTGCCCATCATGTCGATCGGTGCCTTGGCCAGCGGGCCCACCAGGGCGATCTTCGCGGTTTTCTGCAGTGGCAGGGTGTCGTTCTGGTTCTTCAGCAGCACCAGGCTGCGTCGCGCGATATCCCGGGCGTCGCTGCGGTGCAGGCGGCTTTCGGCGTTGGTGTCGGCGGGGTCGTCCTCGGCCTTGCCGATGCGCACGTACGGGTCCTTGAACAGGCCCATGTCGTACTTGGCGGCCAGCACTTCACGCACGGCGTTGTCGATGTCCTTCTGTTCTATCTCGCCGGACTTGAGCAGCCCCGGCAGCTCCTTGCCGTACAGCGAATCGTTCATGCTCATGTCGATGCCGGCCTTGATCGCCAGTTTGGCGGCTTCACGTCCGTCCTTGGCGACGCCATGGCGGATCAGCTCGATGATCGCCCCGTGGTCGCTCACCGCCAGGCCCTTGAAGCCCCATTCCTTGCGCAGCAGGTCGTTCATCAGCCAGGTGTTGGAGGTGGCGGGCACGCCGTTGATCGAGTTCAGGGCCACCATCACCCCGCCGGCGCCGGCGTCGATCGCCGCGCGGTAGGGCGGCAGGTAGTCCTGGTACATCTTCACCGGGCTCATGTCGACGATGTTGTAGTCGCGACCGCCTTCCACCGCACCATACAGGGCGAAGTGCTTGACGCTGGCCATGATGCTGTCCGGCAGGGCAGGGCTCTGGCCCTGGTAGGCCTTGACCATGACCTTGGCGATGCGCGAGACCAGGTAGGTGTCTTCGCCAAAGCCTTCGGAGGTACGGCCCCAGCGCGGATCGCGGGAGATATCGACCATCGGCGCAAAAGTGATGTCCAGGCTGTCGGCGCTGGCTTCCTTGGCGGCAATGCGCCCGGAGCGGCCGATGGCATCCATGTCCCAGCTGGAGGCCAGGGCCAGGCTGATGGGGAAGATGGTCCGGTGGCCGTGGATCACGTCGTAGGCGAAGAACATCGGGATCTTCAGCCGGCTGCGCATGGCCGCGTCCTGCATCGGCCGGTTTTCCGGGCGGGTGATGGAGTTGAAGGTGCCGCCGATATTGCCCGCGGCAATTTCCTTGCGGATCAGCTCGCGGGGCATTTCCGGGCCGATGCTGATCAGCCGCAGCTGGCCGATCTTCTCTTCCAGGGTCATGCGCTTGAGCAGGTCGCTGATAAAGGCTTCTTTGTTTTCCAGGGGGACCGGGGCAGTTTCGGCCAATACAGGGTGACTGGCCAGGCTGACCAGCAGGCCCAGCAAACACAGCTTCTTCATGAATATTGTTCTCAAGGGCTCGAGACCGACGCATGAGTGACGCGTCGAACAGCCAAAATTTAGGGAGCGACTATTGTTGTTCAGATAATTCCCGCACACTTCAGGCCATGTGAAAACTGCTGCGTTCGGCAATACGGCGTTAAAAACAGGCTCGGAATGCTCATGTAGGCTCCTACACTCCGCTTCCTCGCCTGTTTTTGCCTTGTCTTGCCTTCACTCGCGACGTTTTCACACCGCCTTATTTCTGAACTCTTTTTCGCGCTGGGCATCTTTTAGCCCATCAGCCCGATGCATTCCAGTGGCGCAGGCAGATTTTGCCCACAGGATGTGTGAAAGCGGGCAAAAGCTTCATTTCAATCAGGTTGTGCAAGGAGCCTCACCCATGAACATCACTCAAAGCCTGCGTTCGAGCTGGCCCATCGCTGCCTTGTTGCTGCTTACCAGCCTGCTCAGCGGCTGCGGTATCAACAACATTCCGACCCTGGACGAGCAGGTCAAGGCCGACTGGGGCCAGGTGCAGAACCAGTACCAGCGCCGCGCCGACCTGATCCCCAACCTGGTGGAAACCGTCAAGGGCTACGCCAAGCACGAAGAGCAGACCCTCACCGCGGTGATCGAGGCGCGGGCCAAGGCCACCTCGATCCAGGTGGACGCCAGCACCCTGGACAACCCGGAAAAACTCAAGCAGTTCCAGCAGGCCCAGGACCAGTTGAGCGGTGCCCTGAGCCGCCTGATGGTGGTCTCCGAGCGCTACCCGGACCTCAAGGCCAACCAGAACTTCCTGGCCCTGCAATCCCAGCTTGAAGGCACCGAGAACCGCATCGCCGTGGCCCGTCGTGACTTCATCCTGGCGGTGCAGAAGTACAACACCGAGATCCGTACCTTCCCCGGCCGCCTGTGGCACAGCCTGATGTACAGCGACATGCCGGTGCGTGAGTCCTTCGAGGCCACCAGCCCCGACGCCGAGAAAGCGCCGCAAGTCAAATTCTGATGAGCCACGGGCGGCGCGTGCTGCAAGGCGCGCTGCTGTGGCTATGGCTGGTGGGTGGCGCCGTACTGGCGCAACCACCCGGGCCCACACCCACGGATGGGGTGCCGTTGCGTTCGTCGCAACCCGCTGTCCAGGTCGAGCCCGCACCGACCACTGCGACAGCGGCACCGATTGAACGCTTGTTTCCCAAGCTGACCGGGCGGGTGGTGGACACCGCGCAGTTGCTCACGCCATCCGCGCAGGTCTACCTGGCGCAGATGCTGGAGCGGCTCGAGCAGACCACCACCGACCAGGTCGTGGTGGCCACGGTGCCGAGCCTGGGAGGCCATAGCATCGAGGAGTTCGGCCTGCAGTTGGGCCGGCACTGGGGGATCGGCCGGAAGGACAAGAACAACGGCGTCCTGTTGCTGGTGGCCAAGGACGATCGCAAGGTGCGGATCGAGGTCGGTTACGGCCTGGAGGGGCGGCTCAACGACATGGTGGCCCACTTCATCATCGATGGTTCGATCATTCCGTACTTCAAGGACGACCTGTATTCCTCGGGGATCATTGCCGGGGCCACGTCCATCGTGAACGTACTGTCGTCCACCGACCGGCCGATGCTGGTGTACCGCTCGGTGGAGAAAAGCTGGTACCAGGACATCGAGTGGATGTGGTGGTTCGAGAGGTTGTTCTACCTGGTGTTCGTCGGTGTACCGTTGTTCGGGTTCCTGACCCAATGGCGCAGCGGCGATGACTCGCCGGTTGTTGCCAGCGGCGATTCGGCCAGGCGCGAAACCAGGGCCGAGCGCGACACCGGTTCGAGCAGCAGTTCGTTCGACTGGTTCGACTCCAGCAGTTCCAGCTCCAGTTCAAGCTCGGGCAGCTTCAGTGGGGGCGGTGGCAGTTTTGGCGGTGGCGGGGCGTCCGGCAGTTGGTAGCACAAGCGGACAATCATTAAGGACGAGGTGCTGATGCGACTCTATAAAATTGGCCTGGTGCTGTTGCTCTGGGTCTTTGCGGTCTCGGCCCAGGCCGAGCTGAAGTTCCCGGCCCTGAGCGGGCGGGTGGTGGACGACGCGCAGATGATCGAGCCGACCACCAGCGCCCTGCTGACCCGGCAACTGCAAGCCCACGAACAGGCCACCGGCGAACAGCTGGTGGTGGTGACCCTGCCGGACCTGCAAGGCGCCAGCATCGAGGAATTCGGCTACCAGTTGGGGCGCCACTGGGGCATCGGCCAGAAGGACAAGAACAACGGCGCGCTGCTGATCGTGGCCCGGGACGAGCGCAAGCTGCGCATCGAAGTGGGCTACGGCCTGGAGGATCGCCTGACCGACGCCCAGGCCTCGGTGATCATCAACCAGGTGATCACCCCGGCGTTCAAGACCGGGCAGTTCAGCAAGGGCATCAGCGACGGGGTCTCGGCCATGCTCCTGGTGCTGGGCGGCACGCCGCTGGACGAGCCGACCACGGTGTATGACAGCGGTGATAGCAGCAGCCAGGACGACTTTGTCCAGCGTCACCCGTTGCTGTTCATCTTCCTGGTGCTGCTGTTCATCCTGGTGATCATGGTGGCGCAGGCGCTCGGCTTGATCACCACCACCAGTGGGCGCGGCGGTGGCGGAGGCGGTGGCTTCGGCGGTTTTGGTGGCGGCTCCGGCGGCGGGGGCGGCTTCAGTGGTGGCGGCGGCAGCTTTGGCGGCGGCGGTTCCTCCGGCGGCTGGTAACTGACAATAAAAAGCGGAAATCCAACGACATGGCATTACTCAGTGAATTCGAACAACGGCAGGTGGCCGAAGCCATCGCCCGGGTGGAACAGCAGACCGACGCCGAACTGGTGACGGTGCTGGCGGCCCGGGCCGACGACTACGCCTATATCCCGCTGCTCTGGGCCAGCCTGCTGGCGCTGGTGGTGCCGGGGCTGGTGCATTACGCCACCGGCTGGCTGAACATGCACCTGTTGCTGCTGGCGCAATGGGCGACCTTTATCGTGCTGTGCCTGGTGTTCCGCCTGCCGCGGGTCACCACCCGGCTGATTCCGCGATCGGTGCGTCACTGGCGCGCTTCCAACCTGGCCCGGCGCCAGTTCCTCGAACAGAACCTGCACCACACCGTGGGCGGCACCGGGGTGCTGATCTTTGTCAGCGAAGCCGAGCGCTATGTGGAGATCCTGGTGGACGAGGGCATCTCCAGGCGCCTGGACAACAAGAACTGGAACGCGATTGTCCAGGCCTTTACCCAGCAGGTCCGGCAAGGCCAGACCCTGCTGGGCTTCCTTGATTGCATTGAAGCCAGCGGCGAGTTGCTCAAGACCCATGTGCCCCTGACCCAGGTACGCAACGAATTGCCCAACCGCCTGGTGGTGCTCAACTGACCCACCCAGCTGGGGACTATGGCGTGCTACCTGTGTAGGAGCCGGCTTGCCGGCGAAGAGGCCCCCGAGTCTTGCACCGCCCTTAAGGACGCCTTCGCTGGCAAGCCAGCTCCTACAGCGGTGCGATACCGTTGTTGTTCTTGTAGGGGCCGGCTCGCCGGCGAACAGCTCCTTGAGCCTTGCACCGCCCTCGGGCGAGGATTTTTTACCGTCGGGTGAATAACTTCGTGCCCCGGCGGGGCTTGCTCCCTAAAATACCCGCTATTCCCTGATCGACACCGCGCATCGCCCGAGGCTCCCGCCCCCATGTCTGTTACCGCACCTTCCGCCCGCCCTGCGCCGGATCATCACGCCCAGTTCCTGCAACTGCTCGACACCAGCCTCACGCAGAACGCCTTTATCAAGCTGGTACTGGCCAAGCACGTGGGCCCGGAGGCGGACCTGCAACGCCTGATCATCAAGCAACTGACGGTCAAGGAGCAGCCGTGCCTGTCCTTCGTCTATCGCTACAAGACCCGGGACATCACCAAGAACTTCTCCCTGGACGAAGGCATCGCCGCCATCGCCGAGCTGCTGCCGGCTGCGTTCAAGAACGCCCACCTGCTGACCCTCACCGACGAGGTACAGCTCGAATACAGCAAGAAGGGCAAGAGTTCGCTGTTCAAGGGCAAGCCGCAAACCCAGCGCGATGCGCCGTCCGCCGAGCACAACCGGGAGAAGAACCGCTTCCTCGACCTCAGCCGGCCGTTTCTCGCCGACCTGGGGGTGACCAACAAGCAGCATGAGCTGATTCCGGCGATGTCACGCAAGTGGAAGCAGATCAACAAGTTCATCGAGGTCTTCAGCCACGCCCTGGGCAGCTCGCCGATCAAGCTCGACCAGCCGGTGCGGGTGGCGGACTTCGGCTCCGGCAAGGGCTACCTGACCTTCGCCATCCACGACTACCTGCGCAATACCCTCAAGGCCGAGGGCGAAGTCACCGGCGTCGAGTTGCGCGAGGACATGGTGACCCTGTGCAACGCCGCCGCGCAGCGCCTGGAGCACCCGGGCCTGGTGTTCAAGTGCGGTGACGTGCGCAGCGTGGCCCCCAGCCAGCTGGAAGTGATGATCGCCCTGCACGCCTGTGATATCGCCACCGACTACGCGATCCACACCGGTATCCGCTCCGGCGCGGCGATCATCATGTGCTCGCCGTGCTGCCACAAGCAGATCCGCCAACAGATCCAGAGCCCGGCGCTGCTCAAGCCGATGCTGCAATACGGCCTGCACCTGGGGCAGCAAGCGGAAATGGTCACCGACAGCCTGCGGGCGCTGTTCCTCGAAGCCTGCGGTTATGAAACCAAGGTCTTTGAATTCATCTCCCTGGAGCACACCAACAAGAACAAGATGATTCTGGCGGTCAAGCGCGCCGAACCGCAGGATCCCAACCAGCTGCTGGCCAGGATCGAAGAGCTCAAGGCCTTCTACCAGATCAGCGAACACTGCCTGGAAACCCTGCTCAAGGCCGACGGTTACCTCGGCTGAGGGCTGGCCGGCGGCGTGGACAGCGGTGTGGCCGGGCGCACCGCGGTCTTGCGCCCCAGGACCACGGTAAGGATCACGCCCACCGCGAACACCCAGGTAATGGGCTGCACCTGCTCACCGAAGAACAGGGCGGAAAAGGCGATGGTGAAGAAGATCTGCAGTAGCTGGATCTGGCTCACCCGAGCAATTCCGCCCATGGCCAGCCCGGCATACCAGGCGAAAAAACCCAGGAACTGCGAGAACAGCGCAACGTAGCCGAAGGCCCACCAGGTCCTCATGGAAATCGCCCCCTGGTGCTGCGCCGCCAGGTACCACACCGGGCCGATCAGCAGCGGCGTGGACAGCACCAGAGCCCAGCAGATCACCTGCCAGCCACCCATCTCCCGCGCCAGCCGGCCCCCTTCGGCATAACCCAGGCCGCCCACGGCAATCGCCCCGAGCATCAGCACATCACCGGCCTGGATGCTGCCCGCGCCACTGAGCAGCGCATAACCCAGCACCAGCGCACTGCCCAGGGCGGCGCAAGCCCAGAAGGCCTTCGACGGCCGTTCGTGGGACAGCCACGCCGCATACAGCGCCACGCACAACGGTTGCAGGCCATTGACCAGGGCGCCGTGGGACGCGGGCAGGGTCTGCATGGCCCAGGCCGAAAGCACTGGAAAGCCGAGGATCACCCCGAGAATCACCACGCTCAGGCCCTTGACCTGTTTCCAGGTCGGCCATCTTTCCCGGCGCCAGAGCAGCAGCAAGGCCGCCGGGATCGCCGCGAACAGCGCGCGGCCCAGGCCGTTGAGCAAGGGGTGCATCTGCTCCACCACTATCCGGGTGAAGGGCAGGGTCAGGCTGAAAATGATGACACCCAGCAGGCCGAGGGCCATGCCGGTGTTTTCGCGCGAGGACATGATGCCTACCAGAATTCGTACAGGGACACAGGTGCCTGCATCTAGCCATAAAGCCGCGCGATCCTGGTGCTACAGCTGGGTGCAGAGTTGTCCGTACAGTTGTCGCTGTAGTACCGGGTTATTACCCAGGCCGGTGGATTGGGGCTACCTTGAATACTCCTTGCGCCCCCGTCTTTCACTGAAAGGAGTCCACTCCATGGCCGCGAAAAAGATTCTCATGCTGGTTGGCGATTACGTCGAAGACTACGAAGTGATGGTGCCGTTCCAGGCCCTGCTGATGGTCGGTCACAACGTGCATGCGGTGTGTCCCGACAAGAGCGCCGGGCAGACCGTGCGCACGGCGATCCACGACTTCGAGGGCGACCAGACCTACAGCGAAAAGCCGGGCCATCTGTTTGCCCTGAACTTCGATTTCGCCCAAGTGAAGTCCAGCGATTACGACGCCCTGCTGATCCCCGGTGGCCGTGCCCCGGAATACCTGCGCCTGAACGAAAAGGTCCTGCAACTGGTCAGGGAATTCGACCAGGCTGGCAAGCCGATTGCCGCGGTGTGCCACGGTGCGCAACTGCTGGCGGCGGCCGGCATCCTCGAAGGCCGCGAATGCAGCGCCTACCCGGCCTGCGCCCCGGAAGTGCGGCTGGCGGGGGGCACCTATATCGATATCCCCGTGACCCAAGGCCATGTTCAAGGCAATCTGGCCACCGCCCCGGCCTGGCCGGCGCATCCCAGTTGGCTGGCCGGTTTCCTGGGCCTGCTGGGCACCAAAATCACCCTGTAAGCGAGGGCCGCGCCATGTGCGAGCTGTACGTCAAAGCCGACCCGATTCTCTACGAATCCCGTTCCCGCTCGTTGCGCATCTGTGGCGTGGTCACGACCTTGCGCCTGGAAAACCAGTTCTGGGACATCCTCAGCGAGATCGCCGAAGTGGACGGCATGACCACCAACCAGCTGATCGCCAAGCTGTATGAGGAGGTCATGGACTACCGCGGCGAAGTGGTGAATTTCGCCTCCTTCCTGCGGGTCAGTTGCACCCGCTACCTGAGCCAGCGCCGCAGCACCGCCCCCGACCTCAGCCTGGTAAAGCGCAACGCACTGTAGCCGCTGCCGCAGGCTGCGAACGGCCCGCAGGGACGCGGGATTCTGAGGGCCGCTGGAGGTTTGGCAGGCGATCGCCAGGCAAGGTCCTGCGGACCTTTGCGCAGCCTCGCGGGCTCGGCAGCGGCTACAGGGCTCAGCTGATTTTGCTGAGGAAGCCGGGTAGTTCCGGTTCCGGGAGCACCGACAGCACTTTGAGGCGTTGCAACATGCGCTGGCGGGCGCGCTGCAGGTGTTCTCTGAGGTTCAGGGCCGCAGCGTCGTAGGCACCGTGCAGCAGCAGTTCGAGGATCAGTCGGTGCTCGGCGAGCATCGCCGGGTCGGCGCCGATGCCCAGCAGGCGGTAGAAGATCCGGTTGATGATCATCGGGCTCTGGGCCTGACGGATCAGCGCCGCCATCTTGCGGTTCTGCAAGCCACCCAGGCATTGCTGGTGCAGGTCTTCTTCCAGGCGTTCCAGGGCCTCCAGCCCACAGTGCTCGGCCTGTTGCGCCTGGGTCACCCGTTCCAGCATCTGTTCCAGGCGTTCGCGACCCAGGCCCGGCGCGCTCTGGCGCAGGGCTTCGGGTTCCAGGCAGGCGCGCAGTTCGTAGTCTTCGGTGACTTCCCGGGCGGTCAGCGGCCCGGCCAGCCATTGGGAGTAGGGTTCCTTTTCCACCAGACCGCGATCGCGCAGACGCATCAGTGCTTCGCGGACCACCGCGCGGCTGACGCCGTAGTGCTCGGCAGCAGCCTGCTCGTCGAGGCGAAAGTGACCGAAGGCGATGCAGGTGGAGAGGGCACTGCCCAGTTCTTCGTAGATCCGTTCCCCCAGGGGCCGGGTATCCACCAGTTCTTCGTCGCTGGCCAGCCCCAGGTGGGCATGGCTCAGGGGCAGGCGCAGCGGTTCGATCTCCAGGCCCTGGGGGTTGATCAGGTAGCCGCGGCCGTCAAAACGGCTGATCAGCCCTTCGCCGTGCAACAGATCGAGGGCCTTGCGCACCGGCACTCGGCTGGTGCCGAACAGTTCCGCCAGGGGCGCTTCCAGCAGCACCAGGCCCTGCAGGGCGGTGCCCTGGAGGATGGCGTCGCGCAAGACCTGACGGATCATGGCGTAGCGCGATGCGGTGCGCGGGTCCTCTGCTGACACTGCTTTCATCGGTTCCTCTAGGGGCTGTTGCCGGTGGGTGACGAGCCCGTTGCCGGGCCGCGGTGGCCGGGGATTCTCTCACAGTTGCCAAGTGTCACTGAGTGCCACGTTTGGTTGCCCCGTTCTGGGGCCGCCCTGGGTGGGTTGTTACCTTTCTGCACCAAAATGTACTTTTTAATAAAAGATACATTATTTCAATGGCAGACCCTTGGGCGAGGATTTTCTCCGTCGGTCGCCGCGCGGCCTCTGTCAGTAACCCACTCTGGCTAGCTATTACAGGCGAATCTGGGGGATTTCCCGAAAGCACGCGGTGCTCCCTGCGTTTTGAACTGGCACGGAATCTGCTCTGCATAAAATGTACATTTTAATATTTAGTACATTTTTAGATTTTTGCGGAGTGAGCCATGCCCCCTGATTCGCTGAACGACGCCACGGCCATGGCGCAAGCCTTTGCCTCGGGCCGCACCGATCCGGTCCAGGTTCTGGAGCAGGCCCTGGCGCTGGCCGAGGCAACGCCCCATGTGTTCATTTCCCTGTGCCCGGCCCGGGCCCGGCGCGAGGCTGAGGCGGCGGCTGCCCGCTGGCGGGCCGGCCAGCCGCTGAGCCTGCTGGATGGTGTGCCCCTGGCCTGGAAGGACCTGTTCGACCTGGCCGGCAGTATCACCACCGCCGCCGCCCAGGTGCGTCGCGAGGCGCCGCCGGCCAAGGTGGATGCGCCCAGCGTACGGCAGCTGTGCCGGGCCGGGCTGGTCAGCCTGGGCAAGACCAACCTCAGTGAGTTCGCCTATTCCGGGCTCGGCCTGAACCCGCACTTCGGCACTCCGATCAACCCCCACAGCGATGCCCAGCCACGGATTCCCGGTGGTTCCTCGGCAGGTTCCGCGGTGGCGGTGGCGGCCGGTATCGTGCCGATCGCCATGGGCACCGACACTGCCGGTTCGATCCGCATTCCCGCGGCCTTCAATGGCCTGGTGGGCTACCGCGCCACCTCCCTGCGCTATGACCGCGAGGGGGTGTTTCCCCTGGCCGAAAGCCTCGACAGCCTCGGGCCGCTGACCCGCAGCGTGCGCGATGCCTGGCTGATCGACGGGCTGTTGCGCGGTGGCGACCCCCGGCAATTGCCGCCGCCCCGCAGCCTGGCCGGGCAACGCTTCTGGGTCGATTCGCAAGTGCTTGACGACAGCCGTACCCAGGTTGCCGTGCGGGCCAATCTGCTGGTGGTCATCGAAAGCCTGCAACAGGCCGGGGCGCTGGTGGAGCAACGGCCGCTGCACAGCCTGCAAGCCACCCTGCAACTGATCCAGGAACAAGGCTGGCTCGGCGCCGCCGAAGCCTTCGCCCTGCACCAGCCGTTGCTCGACAGCGAGTACGCCGAACAGCTCGATCCGCGGGTGCGACGGCGCCTGGAAAGCGCCCGGCAGATGCCCGCCAGCCAGTTGCTGCGGCTGTACCAGGCGCGGCGCCAGTTGCAGCAACAGGTGCAGGACGAACTGGACGGCGCGGTGCTGATTACCCCCACCGTGGCCCATGTGGCGCCGCCCCTGGCGCCCCTGGAGCAGGACGACGAGCTCTTTGCCCGGACCAACCTGGCGACCCTGCGCCTGACCATGCCCGGCAGTTTCCTCGACATGCCCGGCGTGGCCCTGCCCAGCGGCCGCGATGCCCAGGGCTTGCCCACCGGGCTGTTGTTGAGCCTGCCCCAGGGCCATGACCGGCAACTGCTGGATGCGGCCCTGGCGCTGGAGGCGGCGTTACCGCGCTAGCTTCGACGATTTTTTTCAACCACAAGCAATCACTGGAGGCCGCTCATGGCTAAAGAAATTCTCTGTGCATTTGGTGTCGATGTGGACGCGGTGGCCGGCTGGCTCGGTTCCTACGGCGGCGAGGATTCGCCGGACGACATCTCCCGCGGCCTGTTCGCCGGCGAGGTCGGCGCGCCGCGCCTGCTCAAGCTGTTCGAGCGTTATGGCCTGCGCACCACCTGGTTCATTCCCGGCCACTCCATGGAGACCTTTCCCGAGCAGATGAAGGCGGTTGCCGAGGCCGGACACGAGATCGGCGTGCACGGCTACAGCCACGAAAACCCCATCGCCATGACCCCGGAACAGGAAGAGATCGTCCTCGACAAATCCATCGAGCTGATCACCCGGGTCACCGGCAAGCGCCCCACCGGCTACGTTGCGCCCTGGTGGGAATTCAGCAAGGTGACCAATGAGCTGCTGCTGAAAAAGGGCATCAAGTACGACCACAGCCTGATGCACAACGACTTCCATCCCTACTACGTGCGGGTCGGCGACAGCTGGACCAAGATCGACTACAGCCAGCACCCCGACACCTGGATGAAACCTTTGGTGCGGGGCCAGGAAACCGACCTGGTGGAGATCCCGGCCAACTGGTACCTGGACGACCTGCCGCCGATGATGTTCATCAAGAAGGCGCCCAACAGCCACGGTTTCGTCAACCCGCGGCATCTGGAGGAAATGTGGCGCGACCAGTTCGACTGGGTCTACCGCGAGCATGAGCACGCGGTGTTCACCATGACCATCCACCCCGACGTCTCTGGCCGCCCGCAAGTGCTGTTGATGCTCGAACGCCTGATCGAACACATCCAGAGCCATGCCGGCGTGCGCTTCGTCACCTTCGACGAGATCGCCGACGACTTTATCCGCCGCCACCCGCGCAACCGCTGACCCCGGCCACTTCATCGAGGCGTGACTGATGTCTATCTATAACAAGCTTGACCTGACTGGCTGGAAACCCCAGCAGTTGACCCCGGCCCAAGTGCGCTTCGCCACCTGGATCGCCTTCTTCGCCTGGGTGTTTGCGGTGTACGACTTCATTCTGTTTGGCACCCTGCTGCCGGAGATCGGCCGGCACTTCGGCTGGGGCGAGGTCGAGCAGGCCGAGATCGCCACCTGGGTGGCGGTGGGCACCGCGGTGGTGGCCCTGGCCATCGGGCCGCTGGTGGACAAGCTGGGCCGGCGCATGGGCATCATTTTCACCGTCAGCGGCTCGGCCATCTGCTCGGCGCTGACCGCTATCGGCGGCGCCTGGGGCAAGTCGCCGCTGATCCTGATCCGCTCCCTGGGCGGCCTGGGCTATGCCGAGGAAACGGTGAACGCCACCTACCTCAGCGAGTTGTACGCGGCATCCGACGACCCGCAACTGGCCAAGCGCCGGGGCTTCATCTACAGCCTGGTGCAGGGTGGCTGGCCGGTGGGGGCGCTGATCGCCGCCGGGTTGACCGCGGTGCTGCTGCCGATCATCGGCTGGCAAGGCTGCTTCATCTTCGCCGCGATCCCGGCCATCGTCATTGCGGTGATGGCGCGCAAGCTCAAGGAGAGCCCGCAGTTCCAGATCCACCAGCGCATCAGCCAACTGCGCAAAAGTGGTTCGGTGAGCGAGGCCCAGGCGGTGGCGCTGACCTATGGCGTGGACTATGACGAGCACAGCAAGGCCGGCCTGGCCGCGGCCTTTCGTGGCCCGGCGCGGCGCGCGACCCTGGTGATCGGCGCGGCGATCCTGCTCAACTGGGCGGCGATCCAGGTGTTCAGCGTGCTCGGCACGTCGGTGATCGTCAGCGTGCACCACATCTCCTTCGAGAACTCGCTGATCATCCTGGTGCTCTCCAACTTGGTGGGCTACTGCGGCTACCTGAGCCACGGCTGGATGGGCGACAAGATCGGCCGGCGCAATGTCATCGGCCTGGGCTGGATGCTCGGCGGCCTGTCGTTCGCCGGCATGCTCTACGGCCCGAGTAACATGCCGATGGTGGTGGGTCTCTACAGCCTGGGCCTGTTCTTCCTGATCGGCCCGTACTCGGCGGCGCTGTTCTTCATCAGCGAAAGCTTCCCTACCAGCATCCGCGCCACCGGCGGCGCGATCATCCACGCCATGGGGCCGATCGGCGCGGTGGTGGCGGGTTTCGGCGCCACCCAGGTGCTGTCCGCCGGTGGCGACTGGCAGACCTCGGCGCTGTATTTCGGCGCGCTGCCTTGTTTCCTCTCCGGTGCGCTGATGTTCGCCGCGCGCCATGTGCGTCCTGAATCCGTTCAATAAGGAAAGTTATCCATGACTCAAAAAGTCGCCGTGATCACCGGTGCCGCCAGCGGCATCGGCCAGGCCCTGGCCGTGGCCTATGCACGGGCCGGTGTGGCGGTGGTGGGCGGGTATTTCCCCGCCGACCCCCATGACCCGCAAGCCACCAGTGACCGCGTGGCCGAGGCGGGCGGGCACTGCCTGATGCTGCCCCTGGACGTGACCGACAGCGCCTCGGTGGACGCCCTGGCCGAGCAGGCCGTGGCGCACTTTGGCCGCCTCGATTACGCCGTGGCCAATGCCGGCCTGCTGCGCCGCGCACCCTTGCTGGACATGACCGACGCGGCCTGGAACGCCATGCTCGATGTGGACCTGACCGGGGTCATGCGCACCTTCCGCGCGGCGGCCAAACACATGGGTGAGGGCGGTGCCCTGGTGGCGATTTCCTCGATTGCCGGTGGCGTCTACGGCTGGCAGGACCACGCTCACTATGCAGCGGCCAAGGCCGGGGTGCCGGGGTTGTGCCGCTCGCTGGCGGTGGAACTGGCGGCCAGGGGCATTCGCTGCAACGCGGTGATCCCGGGGTTGATCGAGACCCCGCAGTCGCTGGACAGCCAGAACTCCCTGGGCCCGGAAGGCCTGGCCAAGGCGGCCCGGGCCATCCCCCTGGGCCGGGTCGGACGGGCCGATGAAGTGGCGTCGCTGGTGCGCTTTCTCACCAGCGAGGAGTCCAGCTACCTCACCGGGCAGAGCATCGTCATCGATGGCGGCCTGACGGTGCGCTGGCCGGATTGAACCCCTTCGCCAGCCAGCCGGCTCGTGCAGGCGGCTCACCGCCTCCGTAGGAGCTGGCTGGCCAGCGAACCGCACACCCTTGAAGGAGAAAGTCCCATGCAACACCTGCACAACCGCCGCGCCGTGATCACCGGCGCCGGCAGCGGTATCGGCGCCGCTATCGCCCGGGCCTACGCGGTGGCGGGAGCACGCCTGCTGCTGGCTGACCGCGACCCCGCGCGCCTGGCCGAGAGCGCCCAAGCCTGCCGCGAGCTGGGCGCTGAAGTCGTCGAATGCGTGGCCGATGTCGGCAGCGTCGAAGGGGCCCAGGCCGGAGTCGATGCCTGTGTCGAGCATTTCGGCGGTATCGATATCCTAGTGAACAATGCCGGCATGCTGACCCAGGCGCGCTGCGTCGATCTCTCCATCGAGATGTGGAACGACATGCTGCGGGTCGATCTCACCAGCGTCTTCGTCGCCAGCCAGCGGGCCTTGCCCCATATGCTGGCGCAGCGTTGGGGGCGGATCATCAACGTCGCCTCGCAGCTGGGAATCAAGGGCGGCGCCGAGCTGACCCACTACGCCGCGGCCAAGGCCGGCGTCATCGGCTTCACCAAGTCCCTGGCCCTGGAAGTGGCCAAGGACAATGTGCTGGTCAACGCCATCGCCCCGGGGCCGATCGAGACGCCGCTGGTGTCTGGCATCAGCAGCGCCTGGAAAACCGCCAAGGCCGCCGAGCTGCCCCTGGGGCGCTTCGGCCTGGCCGATGAAGTGGCGCCCACCGCGGTGCTGCTGGCCAGCGAGCCGGGGGGCAACCTGTTCGTCGGCCAGACCCTGGGCCCGAACTCCGGGGACGTCATGCCATGAAGGAGGGCTGAACATGTGCGGGTTATGCGGGCTGCTGGGCGAAGACGTGCACTGGAGCGATCCGCTGGGGGATGAACTGCCCCGGCGTCGCGAACGCTTGCGCAGAATCGCCGCGATCAACCGGGTACTGGTGCCGTTGCGGCTCAAGGTCGAAGACTTCCAGGGCTCGGCCTATCTGCTGCTGGGGGCTACCGGCCGCCAGGAACTGGCCAGCGGCCTGGAGCAGTTGTGGAGCCTGGCCGAATCCATGCTCGGCCGGCCCCTCGATCCTCTCGACCCTGTGATCCTCAAGCACCTGGAGCAACAGCCATGAGCCTGCCCCTGAACGTCATCACCGGGTTTCTCGGCAGTGGCAAGACCACCTTGCTCAACCGCCTGTTGCAGGACCAGAGCCTGGGGGACACGGCGCTGCTGATCAACGAGTTCGGCGATATCGGCATCGATCATTTGCTGGTGCAGGAGGTGGCGCCGGACACCGTGCTGCTGCCCAGCGGCTGTGTCTGCTGTTCGGTTCGCGGCGAACTGAAAGAGGCGCTGCTGGCGCTCCTGGCGCGGCGTAGCCGGGGCGAGGTTCCGGCCTTTCGCCGGGTGCTGCTGGAAACCACCGGGCTGGCCGACCCGGCGCCGATCCTGGCCACGGTGAACAACGATCCGCAATTGCGCGGGCGGGTGCACATCGGCCTGCTGGTGACCCTGGTGGATGCCAGCCACGCGGCGTTGCAGGAGCGCCTGCACCCGGAGTGGCTGGCCCAGGTGGCGGCCGCGGATCGCTTGCTGCTGAGCAAGACCGATTGTGTCGACGAAGCAACCCAGGCGGCGTTGCGCGAGCATTTGCAGCGGCTCAATCCCGGGGCGCCCCTGTTGCTGACCCAGGCGATCCAGAGTGGCGATCAGCTGTTGCTGGGGGAGGGGCTGCGCGGTGCGACGGCAGAGCGGGAAGTGGCGCGCTGGCAGTTGCAGGGGCCACTCAAAGCGGCTGCGCCACAGCATGGCGCGGCGCAAGTGTGCAGCCTGGAGTTCGAGCAAGCCCTGGATTGGGTGGGCTTCGGGGTCTGGTTGTCGATGCTGCTAAGATGCCACGGCGAACGAATTCTGCGGGTGAAAGGATTGCTCAACATCAACGCCAACCAGGCCCCCATCGTCATCCATGGCGTGCAGCATTGCCTGCACGCACCCGTGCATCTGCCCCGTTGGCCCAGTGCCGACCATCGCTCGCGGCTGGTGTTTATCCTGCGCGGGCTGGAGCCCGAACCACTGCGCCGCTCCTTCGAAGTGTTCGCCCGCAGTTTCGCCCCGGCCGCCGGGGAGGGTGCCTGATGGCGGCGACGCAATCGGTCACCCTGCGGGTGCTGGGCACCTCGGTGACCCTGCTCGAATCCCTGCGGGTGCGCGCCGAGCAGGACCTGGGCATCCGCCTGGTGTATCAGGTACACGATGTGGAGCAGGCCCAGCGCATCGCGGTGATGCAGCCGGACAGCTACGACCTCTATGACCAGTGGTTTCACAACGTCGATTTTGTCTGGCCGGCCCAGGCGATCCAGCCCATCGATACCCGGCGCATTGCCCTGTGGCACGAGATCAACGACCTGCCCAAGCGCGGGCGCCTGTCGCCGGACGATCGCCTGGGCAGTGGCAGCGTGCCCAGCGAACGGCTCTATGTGCAGCACGACGGTAGCCTGGGCAGTACGGCCAGCGAGCGCATCAGCATGCTGCCGCTGACCCACAACGCCGACAGTTTCGCCTACCGCCCGGAGCGCCTGCCGGCGGGTTTTTCCAGCGCCAACGAAAGCTGGGGCTGGCTGCTCGAGCCGGCCTGGAGCGGGCGCATTGCCTTGCAGAGCGATGCGGCGATCGGTGCCCTGGACGCCGCCCTGGCGGTGCAGGGCTGTGGCCTGGAAGCCTTCAAGGACATCGGCAACCTGAGCATCGAAGAGATCGACCGGCTGGCAGGGATCCTGGTGCGCAAGCAGCGTGAAGGGCACTTCGCGGCGTTCTGGTCGGACGATGAAGAGGCCGCGCAACTGATGCTCAGCCCGCGCATCGATATCCAGAGCCTGTGGTCGCCGACGCTGATGCGCCTGCACCGGGCGGGGGTCAAATACCGCCTGGCAGTGCCGAAGGAAGGCTACCGCGCCTGGTTCGGCGGGCTGTCGTTGTCGCGCCACGCCAAGGGCGCGGTGCTGGATGCAGCCTATGCCTACCTCAACTGGTGGCTGTCGGGCTGGCCCGGTGCGGTGATGGCACGCCAGGGCTACTACATCGGCAACCCGGCGCGTACCCGCGATCACCTGAGCAGCGCCGAGTGGGATTACTGGTACGCCGGCAAACCGGCCCGGGAAGAGTTGCCGGGCAGCGACGGCGAACCGCTGATCGATATCGGCGAGACCCGCGATGGCGGTTCCTACCAGCAGCGCATGGGGCATATCGCCGTGTGGAACTCGGTGATGGACGAGCACAACTACCTGGTGCGGCGCTGGGGGGATTTCCTGCGGGCGGGGCGGGTCGCGGGCCGGGGCAAAGGCTGAAGGTCAAAGCCCCAGGCGCGCCAGCTGGCGCAGGTCGGCGATCACCGCGGGGTTGCCGCCTTCGAGCACATCCAGGCGCATCTGCGCGATCAGCGCTTTCAGCAGCTCGGTCTGGGTCATCCGGGTGGCTTGCAGCAGGCGCGCAAGATCCTCGGCCACATAGTGGTTGACCTTCAGCGACAGGCGTTTCATGACCTGCACGGCAGGTAACTGGCGGGCCTCGGCCTGTTCGGCCAGGTACGCGGCGAAGCCGCTGTGCACTTGCTCCAGGGACGACGCCGCGGGGGCGCTGAGGTAGTAGCCGAGGAACAGTTTGCGCATCTGCACTCCGGCATCCGGGGCCACGCAGTGCATCGCCGCATCCAGTACATCGAGGTAGACCGCCGGCAGCCGCGCCTCGATGGAGGTCAATGACTGCTTGCGCGCTTCCTTGATCGCCGGTGTGGACTGGGGCGGGATGGCCACCACCGTGGCGCAGAGGTCGCAAACCCCCACCAGGATGTCCCGGGCCAGGCCATGGCCGTCGCTGAAAGGGACGTCGCGCCGCAGGTAGGTGATGCCGACGACCTGTTGGCAATGCTCGCAGAGCGCCTTGCCCCGGTCGCCTTGCAGAAAGAGTTTCATGGGATGCCCTCATCGGTGAACGCTGATGAACCACGCATCTGGCTCGATAAAGTAGAACTTGATGTACCAGCCGGCCTTTTTCAGCACGTGGACCGCGATGCCCGGGACGCTGTGGTGGGCGCTGCAACTGTGGTCCTGGCCCTTGCAGGCGCCTACGACCTGGATCAGTTGACTGGTCGAGATCTCGCCGGTGGCCAGCAGGTTCTTGACCTCGATCGAGCCGCGCGCGGCTTGCAGATAGTGGCCGCTTTGTAAGGCATTGATCAGGTCCCGCCTGACCTTCCTGAAGCCTCTGTCCATGACGTCTTCTCGGTTGTACGACAAGTGTCGTACATAATCAATGGGAAGTTGACTGAAAGCGCCCAAAGGCATTTCAGCGGTGTTCAGAGGGGAGTCGATCTTAGCCCGACGGGTGCGGGCGGCAGGGCTTGGCTAACGGCTTGCAATACATCCGTGATGGCCAACGGCTGGCCTGTTGCGGTGCGTCCGATGCACCGCAGCCAGTTGCCGTCAGAAGAAGCGGGTCACGCTGATCTTGGCGTTGCGCCCCAGGCTGGATGCGTTATCGCCGCTCAGTGGTGGGCGATAGTCACGGTTGAACATGTTGTCCAGGGTGAAGTTGACTTCGGTGCCCTTGAGGTAAGGCTGCTGGGGTTTCCAGTTGGCGAACAGGCCGTGCACGTTGTAGCGGTCGTTCTTGTACTGGTCCCAGGCGGAGTCGCCCAGGACGCTGGCCGGGCCGCTGGCATAGATGTCGCTGGGCACCCGGTCGGTCTGGCGTACCCACTGGCCCTGCCAGCCTACTTGCGCGTCCCACTGTGGAATCTTCACTCCCAGGCTGGCCACCCACTTGCGTGGCGGGATGTCCCGGGCCCAGACGTTCGGTCCCCAAGGGTTGGTGTAGGCACCTTCATGCTTGCCGGTGATCCATGAGTAGGACAGGGAGCCGAACAGGTAGGTCGAGTCGTAGAAGCTTTCCACCTCGAAGCCCTTGATGGTCAGGTCGCCGATGTTGCGATAGACCCCGATGGTCGGCTGGTTGCACACCTGGCTGATGCTCTTGCCGCTGGTGAGTTGCTCGGGGCAGCCGATCCCGAGGTTCTTCATGATTTCGTCTTTGATGGTGTTGTGGAACAGCGTGGTACGCACCTGGACGCGGTCGGCCTGGGTGAACACGTCGGAGAAGCTGGTGATGTTACCGGCGCGCAACGCGGTGATGCGTTCCGGGTCGAGGTCGCGGCTGGTGGCGGAACGGGTGGAGGCGGCCGACTGGACCTCGTACTGCTCGTCGATCACCGGCGCGCGCCAGGTCTTGCTGTAGTCGGCGAACAGGGCGAATTGCGGGGTCACTGTCCAGAACGCCGACAGCCGAGGCGACCAGCCGGTGTAGGTCTTGTCGCCGTAATCGTGGCCCGCCACCGGGTCGGGGCTGTTGTAGAACGGTGCGTCGTTCTTCTCGCCGCGGTTGCGCACATGGTCGTAGCGCAGGGACGGGGTCAGGGTGAAGTCCCCCAGGGTGATGGCGTCCTGGATGTAGAAGGCATTGTTGTCGACCTTGCCGTGGGGCATGAAGCCAGGCTGGTAGTGGCCGTAGTTGTACTTGGGTACTTCATAGGTCTTGCCCGGCATCCACATGTCCACTTCGCGAGTGTGCTTGCGGATCTGGATGCCATTGGTCAGCGCGTGTTCCAGCGGGCCGGTGCTGAAGCGGCTGGTGTTTTTCAGGGCCAGGATCTTGTCGTCATAGCCCACGGTGATCTTGCGGCCACCGGATGTAGGCTGGAAGAAGGCGTTCGGCCCGCGTTCGTCGGTCTGGTCGGTGGTGGAATCGGAGTACTTGGCCTCGAAGTCGATCCATGGATTGTCCACGGGGGTGTACTGGTACTTGGCGATCCAGGTGGTGTCGATGGTATTGCGCTGGGCCAGGAAGCGGCGGGTGGCGCCGTCATAACCGTACTTGTTGATGTCGCTCTGGCTCGGTGGCGTCGGGTAGCTCTTGGCCGAGAAGGGCGCCCAGATGTCGCTGTTGGAGCGCATGTAACTGAAGCCCAGGCGATGTTCGTCGGTCAGTTGCATGTTCAGCTTGAACAGCTCGCCTTCCATGTCCTGGGCGGTATTGGGCAGGCGCTTGGGGTTGATCGGGTAGGCGTTGCGCGGGTCGGGCTGGGCGCTGGCGATCTTCATGTCGTCGCCGTCGCGCTTGGTCCAGTAGGCCAGGGCATCGAAGCGGTGATCATCGGTACGGCCGTACACCGCGCCGGTATAGGCCTGTTCATGGCTGTTGCTGCTGTAGCCGTACTTGACCATGGCGCCGGCGTTGCGACCTTCCTGCAGCAGGTCCGGGGCGTCCTTGGTCTCCATGTGCACGGTGCCGCCGAAACCACCGTTGCCGGTCTCGGGGGAGTGCGGGCCTTTTTCCACTTCGATGCGCTTGATCAGCTCCGGCTCGATGAACACCGAACCCTGCTGGTAGCGTTCGAAGCCGCTCTTGGTGGCGCCATCAACGCTCATCGGCACGTCTTCGGCATCCCCCAGGCCCCAGATGTTGATGGTCTGGCCGCCGGGTTTGAGCGAGCCGCCCAGGCTCACGCCGGGCAGGGTGTCGATCAGGCTGACCACGTTGGTGGCCTGGTGGCGATCGATTTCCGCCTGGTTCAGGGTCGAGCGGCCGACACTCGAGGAGTCCACTTCGGTGCCGTTGCCGATCACGCTCATGGCCCCCAGTTGCAGGGCCGAACCACTGCTCAGGTTGGTGTCGGCGGGGCGCACGATGTAGGTGTTGTCGACCTTCACCAGGTTGAACCGACCGTCCTGCAGCAAGGTGCGAATCGCCTCTTCCGGGCTGTAGTCACCCTGCAGGGCCGGAGCCTTGGCGTTGCGCAGCAGTTGCTCATCGAACAGCAGCTGGATCTTCGCCTGCTGGGCGATCTGGCTCAGGGACGCGGCCAGAGGCTGCGCCGGCAACTGGAAATGCAGCGGCCCGGCGTAGGCCTGCAGGCTGAATGCCAGGCAGGCGGCGAGCAGGGTAGGGCGGGTACGGACTAACGGAACAGGCAAGAGCGCGCGAAACATGACTTCCCCCAGAGCGGCTTAAAGGCCAAAAAAGCGCTGCGTACAGATCGCAGACGGGAGGAAGACGCGGCAGTGAAAAAAAACCTCATATGCGAATGCAAAATATTCTCATATGAGTTGGATCAACGAGCCTCGAGCCTCAGCTGGCCGTCGGCCAGGGGTACGGCTTTTACCGGAATCAGCACGGGCAGTGCCTTGATCAGGGCGTCGGGGTCGTTGACATCGAGGTTGCCCGAGACCTTGTAGGCCCCCAGAGAACCCTCGGCCAGTTGCACCGGCTGGCGCCGATACAGGTTCAACTCATCCACCAGGCTGGCCAGGTCGCGGTTGCGAAAGGCCAGGTGCCCGCTGCGCCAGTCCGCGACCTCATCGCTGTCCAGGGTCTGCTGGCGCAGGGTGCCTTTGTGCAGGTCATAGGTGGCTTGCTGGCGGGCGCCGAGCAGGGTCAACTCCCCGGGCTTGCCGTCCGGGCTGAAGGCCACCTGGCCGTGGGCGACGCTGACCACCAGCTGGCGCTGGCCACGACGCACGTCGAAGGCGGTGCCCACCACCCGCACTTTGGCCGCGCCGCTGTGCACCCACAGTGGGCGCTCCTTGTCGGCGGCCACTTCCAGGTACAGCTGGCCCTGTTGCAGGTAGATATCACGCTGTTGGGCGCTGAAATCCACTTTCACCTGGGTGTTGGCGTTGACGTACAGGGTGCTGCCATCGGGCAGCTTGAAGGCGCGGGCGCCCTTTTCCTGGATCGCCACCTGCTGGATGTAGGGCCCCTGGGGCGTGCCCAGGTTGACTGCCAGCACCGCACAGAGCACCGCCGCGGCCGCCGCCAGGGCCGGGCGCCAGGGGGCGGGCTTGCGCCGGGGCAGGGGAATGGGCCGGCCCAGTTGCTGCAATTGCGCAAGATCGACCCACAGTTCTTCGAACTCGGCATAGGCCCGGGCGTGGGCCGGCTCGCTGACCCAGGCATCGAAGGCCTTGCGCGTGGCGCGGTCCGGGTCGTTGCGGTTGCGGGCGAACCAGCTGGCGGCCTCGGCGTCGATCTGCTCGCTGTCGAGGTCGTTGTGGGTGCCGGAAAAGCGGGTCATTCAGGCTGCTCCTTGCCGTTTTCTCGTTGTAGGTGCTGCTTGCAGTGCAGCAGGGCAAAGGCGATGTGTTTTTCCACCATGCTCACGGAAATGCCCATGCGCTCGGCGATCTGCGTCTGGCTCAGCCCTTCGAAGCGGTGCAGCATAAGGGCTTCGCGGCGGCGCGGCGAGAGTTGGGCGAGGACTTCTTTCAACTGTTCCAGGCGTTGCAGGCGCTGGGCCGCGGGCAGGGGCTCATGCTGCTCGTCGGCCAGGGGTTCGTTGTCCAGGCTTTGCTCGTGGTGCCCGTCCTGCTGAGCCCGGGAGCGTACCTGCTGGCGCCGCCAATGATCACGCAGCAGGTTGCGTGCCATCTGGAACAGGAAGGCCCGGGGCTGTTCGACCTGGGCCCGGTCACGGTAGTCGAGCCATTGGGTGAACACGTCCTGGGTCATGTCCGCCGCGTCGCTGGCGTTGTCCGTGCGTTTACGCAGGAAATGCAGGATGTCCGCATAGAACCCGCGAACAGAGTCCGCCGACGCAGAGTCGGGCTTGGAGCGAGACATGGATATCCTTCTTGACGACGCGGTGAGCACAAGGTCGCGAATGATATCGAGAATTATTGCTATTTGTCATCCGGGCGATTGATGATCCACCAGCACCGCCTGCGCGCCCGAAATACCCCCCCCCTTGCAGGAGCGGGCTTGCCCGCGAGGGTGCCCTTGCGAGCGATGCCCGGCCTGCGGCCTCTTCGCCGGCAAGCCGGCTCCTACAGGGCAGAGGCGGGGTCTGTAGGAGCAGGCTTGCCAGCGAAGCGGTTCAGATGACGAAGAAGCCGTGGGTGCCATCCCGGCCCAACTGCGTCACCAGGCCGAATTCCCAGTCCAGGTAGCCCTGCATGGCTTCTTTCGGGTTGTCGGTGCCTTCATAGGGGCGCCGGTAGCGGTCGATCCGGGGTGAAGCCAGTTGCTGGCGACTTTCTTCCACGGGCAGGCCGGCTTCGATCCAGGCCGCGGTGCCACCGCTGAGGAGGAACACCGGACGCTGGGTCAGGGCCTGCAGCTGCGGCACCACGAAGCGCGCCAGCAGGCTGCTGCCGCAGGTCAGGACATAGCGCTCCGGTTGTGGCAACTGGGCCAGGGCTTCCTGCAACTGGCTGGGCAATGCCCACCAGGCGCCGGGGATGTGGCGCTGCACGTAGTTGGCGCTGGCGGTGAAGTCCAGTACCAGGGTGCCGGGCTCCTGGAGCCAGGTGGCGAGGGTGCGGGGGCTGATTTCTTCGGCCGGCGAGGTGTCCGGCAGTGGCGCCTGCCAGGGGCCGCGCACGCTGAAGTCGCTGTCGCGCAGGCCGTCCAGCACCGCCACCTGCCAGCCCATCTGGGCCAGCCAGGAAGCGCTCATGTTGGCGCGCACGCCGTCGTCGTCCACCAGGACCAGGCGCGCACCGCGCACGCTGGCGAAGTGGTCGGTTTCCTGCACCAGTTGCCCACCGGGGGTGGAGCGGGCGCCGGGCAGGTGGCCAGCGGCGAATTCCTCCGGGGTGCGCACATCGAACAGGTAGCTGGTGCGCTTGGGGTCGGCCTGCCAGCGCCGCCACTGGGCCAGGTCGATGCGTGCCACGTCGGCGCGGTCGGCCACGGCCCGAGCGGCATCCTGGGCTGGGGCCCGCTGGGCCTCGTTGATGGCCTTGAAGCGCCGGCTCTGACCGTGTTCGAGCTTCTGCCCGGCCAGGGTCCAGCCGATGGTGCCATTGCGCAGTGCCGCCACCGGGTTGGGGATGCCGGCATTCACCAGGGACTGGGTGCCGATGATGCTGCGGGTGCGCCCGGCGCAATTGACCACCACCCGGGTGCGGGGATCGGGGGCCAGCTCACGCACCCGCAGCACCAGTTCGGCCCCGGGCACGCTGGTGCTGCCGGGGATGCTCATGGTCTGGTATTCGTCGAAGCGCCGGGCATCGAGCACCACCAGGTCGGCCTGCTGGTCGAGCAGTGCCTGGAGCTCCTCGGCGGCCAGGGAAGGAGTGTGGCGCTCGGCTTCCACCAGTTCGCCAAAGGCCTTGCTCGGCACGTTGACGTCCTTGAACAGCTCGCCGCCGGCGCTGCGCCAACCCTCCAGGCCGCCTGCCAGCAGGGCGACATCGCTGTAGCCCAGTTGCCGCAGGCGCGTGGCGGCGCGCTGGGCCAGCCCCTCGCCCTGGTCGTAGAGGGTGATCGGGGTGTCGCGGCGGGGGATGCGCGCATACACCTCCAGCTCCAGTTTCGACAGCGCGATGTTGGCCGCGAACAGCGGGTGGGCCTCGGCGAAGGGCGCTTCTTCACGCACATCGATCAGTGCCAGCTCCTGGCGGTCGAGTAGGGCCTGGCGGATCTGTGCCGGGCTGCGGGTCGGGAAATCGGTCATTGCAGGGGCTCCTTCGACAAGTCCCAGAGGTTAGGCAGCAAATGGTTGGAGTAGCCGGAGACAAAGGGTTTTTCCTGGCCGTCCAGGTCGTACACGGCGCGCTGCACGGCACCGATATTGGCGCCATACACATGGATGCTGACGGATACCCGATCGGCATGGGCATTGCTCACCTGATGGATGTCGCCAATGCGTGGCGACACCGCTTCCACCTGGCCCGGCACCAGGCGCAGCGGCGCGCCGGCAGGCTGCAGGCGGCCGTCGGCCAGGCGTTCGAACCCCTGGCTGTCCTCGGCGCCGCGCAGCATGCCGATCAGGCCCCAGACCCGGTGGTCGTGGATCGGTGTGCGCTGCCCAGGGCCCCAGACGAAGCTGACGATGGAGAAGCGCTGGCGCGAGTCGGCATGCAGCAGGAACTGCTGGTAGCGCTGCGGATCCGGCTGGGCGAAGGCCGCGGGCAGCCAGTCGTCCTGGCTCACCAGCTGGTGCAGCAGCGCGGCGCCCTGGTCCAGCACCCGGGCTTCATCGGGATGGCTGTCCAGCAGCTCGGCCAGAGCGGCGATAAAGTCCCGCAGGCGGGCGAAGTTGGCTGATTCGATGGCGACTGTCGTGGCGTTGTGGGGCATGGGCTCCCTCCGTGGACACAAGGCAAATGACGCGAACTACACGGGCGAGCTAAAAGGTATTATTCTTATCGAACATTTTTCCAGTCATTTATTATGCGAAAAAAGAATGAAGATAGATGATCTGAATGCGTTCGTGGCGGTAATCCGCTGCCAGACCATCAGCCAGGCGGCCGATGCCCTGCAGTTGACCCAGCCAGCCATTACCCGCCGGGTGCAGAATTTCGAGGAAGCCCTGGGGGTGGAATTGCTGGACCGCAACACCAAGCCGCTCAAGCCCACCAGCATGGGCTTGCGGGTCTATGGCCAGTGCCTGGAAGTGCTGCGCAGCATCGACGCGCTGAATGAACTGGTGGCCAATGACGGCGCCCCCAGTGGTGCCCTGCGCATCGGCGTGCCGCAGACCATCGGCGATGTGGTGCTGCTCGATGCCCTGAGCCAGTTGAAGGCGCTGTATCCGCAGTTGCAGACCTCGGTGGCCACGGGCTGGGGCAGCCACCTGTTGAGCAAGGTCGAGAACGGTGAGCTGGATGTGGTGGCGGCGCTGTTTCCCGCTGGCAAGGTCTTCCCCGAAGGGGTGGTGGGCCGTTCCCTGGGCAGCATGAACCTGGTGGTGGTGGCGGCCAAGGGCGAGGTGCGCAAGCGCTCGTGCAAACTGGCCGACTGTTACCAGCGCGGCTGGGTGCTGAACCCGGACGGCTGCGGCTTTCGTGCCGGCCTGCAACGGGCGCTGAGCGCACAGGGGCTGTCGTTGCAGATCAACCTGGAAACCTTCGGCACCGAGCTGCAACTGGGGTTGATCGCCAATGGCCTGGGCTATGGCCTGGTGCCGCTGCCGCTGCTGGAAAACAGCAGCCATCGGGACAAGCTGGAGATCGTCCCGGTCAGCGACTTCAAGCCGGTGATCGACCTGTGGCTGGTCCACCCGCGGTTCCTCGGCAACCTGCAAGAGCCGGTGAGCATGTTCGGCGAGATGGTCGCCGCCCGCGTCGGCAAGGCTGCGCCGTAGGAGCTGGCTTGCCAGCGAAGGCGCCCTCTAGGCCGGCGCAAACCTCAGGGGGCTGTTCGCCGGAAAGCCGGCTTCTTCGGATTGTTTTTGATTATTGATTTGCATGTCTTGGCAATCATTGAATGCAATTTTTGTATATTAAGTTAGAACCAAAACGAATTTCACGGACGTTTTTTATGTAGTTAGCATGGGGCTCGAACGCGCTGAAATAAGGATGTTGCGATGCCTGCGCCAGCCCCCCTCACCTCGTCCCGTCGCTGGGCCGAGCGCCCCGGATACCAGCTCCTGGGCAACCTGCTGCTGCGCCTGGTCAGCCCATTGCTGCTTCTGCTGGTGTGGGAACTGGCCTCGCGCAGCGGGCTGTTGCCGGCGCGGATCATCGCCGCTCCCAGTACCATCGGCGGCACCCTGTGGCAGATGCTCGGCAGCGGCGAACTGGCCGGGCACCTGTGGGTGTCCCTCAAGCGCGCCCTCAGTGGCCTGGCCATCGGCGTCAGCCTGGGCACGCTCCTGGCCCTGGTGGCCGGGTTGTCCCGGCGCGGCGAGCTCGCCATCGATTCCCCCATGCAGATGCTGCGCACCCTGCCGTTCCTGGCCATAGTGCCGCTGTTCATTCTCTGGTTCGGCGTGGGCGAGACGCCGAAGATCGCGCTGATCGCCCTGGGCACTACCTTTCCTATCTACCTCACGCTGTTTTCCGGCATTCGCAGCCTCGATCCCAAGCTGGTGGAGGCCGCGACCCTGCTGGGCCTCAAACGCTGGGAACTGATCGTCCACGTGATCCTGCCCGGGGCCCTGCCGGCGTTCTTCGTCGGCCTGCGCTATGCCTTCGGCATCAGTTGGCTGGGGCTGGTGGTGGTGGAGCAGATCAACGCCAGCGCCGGTATCGGCTACCTGGTCAACGACGCGCGGGACTTCATGCGCACCGACGTGATCGTCATCTGCCTCCTGGTCTACAGCGTGCTCGGCCTGGGCATCGACGGGCTGGTGCGCGGCCTTGAACGTTGCGCCCTGGCCTGGCGCCCGACCTTTATCAGGAACTGACCCATGACTCTGTCATTGCCCCAGCAGGGCCGCCTGCGCGCTGCCGTCGAATGCCGCCGGATCACCCGGCGCTTTGCCGGGCAGGCGGTGCTCGATGGCCTGGATCTGGACATCGCTCCCGGGGAGTTCGTGGCCCTCCTGGGCAGCAGCGGTTCGGGCAAGACCACCTTGCTGCGAACCCTGGCCGGGCTGGAACCCATCGACCAGGGCCAGTTGCAGGTGCCTTCGGCCATGGCCGCGGTGTTCCAGGAGCCACGGTTGATGCCCTGGAAGCGCGTGTGGCGCAACGTTGCCCTGGGCGTGCGCGGGGCCGGGGCCCGGGAGCGGGCCGAGGCAGCACTGGAGGAGGTCGGGCTGGCCCACCGGCTCAATGCCTGGCCAGGCACCTTGTCCGGCGGCGAGGCCCAGCGAGTGGCGTTGGCCCGGGCCCTGGTACGCGAGCCGCACCTGTTGCTGCTGGATGAGCCCTTCGCCGCTCTGGACGCCCTGACCCGGATCCGCATGCACCAACTGATCATCCGCCTGTGGCGGGTGCACACCCCGGCGGTGCTGCTGGTGACCCACGATGTCGACGAGGCGCTGCTGCTGGCCGATCGGGTGCTGGTGCTGGCCAACGGGCAAATCGCCGAGCAATTGCCAATCCGCCTGCCGCGTCCGCGTCAGGCCTCCACCCCAGGGTTCCAGGCACTGCGCGCGCGGTTGCTGCAACTGCTGGGTGTGGAAACCGAGGCCGAGCCGGCCGTCGACATCTCCCTTCCCTTGAGCAGGACCGCCAGCCGATGAGCCTTTCCAGCGTGCAACCGTCTCCGTCCGTGTCCCGTCCCGTCCCTGATCCAGACTCCAGCGAGTTCGCCGACCTGCTGCAGCAACTGAGTGAAGAATTCGCCGCCACCGCAGCGTACTACGACCGTCACAGCGAATTTCCCCACGCCAACCTGCAACGCCTGCACCAGCATGGCCTGCTGGCCCTGACCGTGCCCCGGGCCCTGGGCGGCAGCGAGGCGAACCTGGCCCAGGCGCGACGAGTGATAGGCGCCGTGGCCCGGGGCGAGCCTTCCACCGCGCTGGTGCTGGTGATGCAGTACCTGCAGCACACGCGCCTGCAACAGAACACGGCCTGGCCGCTGCACCTGCGCCAGCGCGTGGCCCGGGAGGCGGTGCAAGAGGGTGCCCTGATCAACGCCCTGCGGGTCGAGCCGGACCTGGGTACCCCGGCCCGGGGCGGTTTGCCGGCGACCCTGGCACGACGGGTCGAGGGCGGCTGGCTGCTCAGCGGGCGCAAGATCTACTCCACCGGCATTCCCGGGCTGACCTGGCTTGCGGTCTGGGCCCGCAGCGACGAGGCCGAGCCGCAAGTGGGTACCTGGCTGGTCCGCCGTGACAGCCCCGGGATCAGCGTCGAGGAAACCTGGGACCACCTGGGCATGCGCGCCACCGGCAGCCACGACGTGATTTTCGATGAGGTGTTCGTGCCCGAGGAACAGGCGGTGGATATCCAACCGGCCCACGTGCCCCGGCCTTCCGAGCTGGACAGCAAGGGCGTGCTCTGGCTGGCGGTGCTGCTCTCGGCCATCTACGACGGCGTGGCCCGGGCCGCCCGCGACTGGTTGCTGGGCTGGCTGGCCCAGCGTGCCCCGGCCAACCTTGGCGCACCGTTGTCGAGCCTGCCGCGCTTTCAGGAACTGATCGGGCGCATCGACGCCTTGTTGCTCAACAACCGGGTGCTGCTCGATGCCGCCGCCGAAGGGCGGATCGCCCCGGGGGAGGCGACCCAGATCAAATACCTGGTGACCAGCAACGCCATCAACGCCGTGGAGCTGGGCATCGAAGCCATCGGCAACCCCGGGCTGGCCCGGGGCAACCCCATCGAGCGGCATTACCGCGATGTGCTGTGCAGCCGCATTCATACCCCGCAGAACGACGCGATTCTCGGTGCCGTGGGGCGCGCCGCCTTTGCCTTGCCCAGCCGCGGAGCCCAGGCGTGACGCGCATCGCCAGCCAGCTCGACGAGCACTTCAATCAGCAGTTGCGCCAGTGGCTGCCGGGGGTGGAAGTATTGAGCCTGCCCCGGGGCCTGCCGTGTGGCTTGCCCGCCGATATCGAGGTGCTGCTGGCCGCGCCCCACGCCGATTTTCGCAACGCGCCAGAGCCGCCGGCGGGCTGGCCGTTTGGCCTGCGCTTCGTGCAACTGGTGACTTCGGGCCTGGATTATTTTCCTCGCTGGCTGTTCCAGGACCTGCCGGTGGCCAGTGCCCGAGGCAGCACCGCCGAAAGCATTGCCGAGTTTGCCCTGGCGGCGATCTTCGCCGCCGCCAAGCAACTGCCCCAGGTGTGGATCGAGCGCGCCGAACACTGGCAGCAACGGCCGCTGGCCGCAGTGGCCGGCAGCACCCTGGGGCTGTTCGGCTTTGGCAGCATCGCCCGCGAACTGGCGCCCAAGGCCCAGGCCCTGGGCATGCAGGTACTGGCCCTGCGGCGTTCGGCGCAGCCGTTCGAAGTGCCTGGGGTGGAGGCGGTGGCCGACCTGCAGGAGCTGTTTGCCCGCGCCGATCACCTGCTGCTGGCGGTGCCGTTGACCGAGCAGACCCGGGGCATCATTGATGCCGATGTACTGGCAGCGGCCAAGCCAGGGTTGCACCTGATCAATATCGCTCGCGGTGCGTTGATCGATCAGCCGGCGCTGTTGCAGGCCCTGGACACCGGGCGCATCGCCCTGGCCAGCCTGGACGTGGCCGACCCCGAGCCGTTGCCCGAGGGGCATCCTTTCTATCGCCACCCGGGTATTCGCCTGTCGCCCCACACCTCGGCCAATTCGCCCCGGGTCTACCTGAATATCGCGCGCCTGCTGGGGCGCAATCTCCAGCGCTGGGGCGATGGCTTACCCCTGGAAAACCCGGTGGAGATCCAGCGTGGCTACTAACGCGCGGTTCCAGCCTTGGCCGGCAGCGCTTCGTGTAGCCGCTGCCGCAGGCTGCGCACGGCCCGAAGGGGCGCCGGGGTTCTCAAGGCCGCTGAAGGTTCGGCGGGCGGTCGCCAAGCAAGGCCCAGCGGGCCTTTTCGACAATTTCAAGGAGAGCGGATATGACCGCACATTTTCGCCCCGCGGTGTATGACTTGCCCCGCGATGGCCATACGGTTTTTCGCTGGGAGCATCCGCCCCAGCAGGCCACCGTCGAGCTGGAGCGCCTGCAGCGCAAGCAGAGCCTGGCCGCGGCGTTCCGGGTGTTCGCCCGGCTGGGGTTCGACATGGGCGGCGCCGGGCATATCACGGTGCGTGACCCGGGGCGCCCGGACCATTTCTGGGTCAACCCGGTGGGGGTGTATTTCGGCCATGTACGGGTCCGCGACCTGTTGCTGGTCAACCCCGAAGGGGCGGTGATCGAAGGCGAGGGCGCGTTGAACCTGGCGGCGTTCGCCATCCATGCGGCGCTGCATGAAGCCCATCCCGAGGTGGTCGCCGCGGCCCATGCCCATTCGCTGTACGGCAAGGCCTGGTCGAGCCTGGGGCGCTTGCTCGATCCGCTGACCCAGGACGCCTGCGCTTTCTATGAAAGACACGGGCTGTTCGACAACTTTTCCGGGGTGGTGCTGGAGGCCAGCGAGGGCGCGCGGATCGCCGCCGCACTGGCGGGGCGCAAGGCGCTGATCCTGCAGAACCACGGCCTGCTCACCGTGGGTGAAACCGTCGAGGCGGCGGTGTGGCGCTTCATCGCCATGGACAACGCCGCCCAGACTCAACTGCTGGCGGAAGCTGCCGGCACCCCGCGGCCCATTCCCCATGAGGTGGCGCGCCACACCGCACGCCAGGTCGGCACCGAGTTTGGCGGCTGGTTCAGTTTCCAGCCTTACCGCGAGCGGATCGTGCGCGAAGAACCGGACTTTCTCGATTAAGGACCATTGCCCATGCAGCGTCGTCATTTTCTTCAACTCTCGACCCTGGCCGGTCTGGCCGCGGCCTTGCCGCGCCTGGGCCTGGGAGCCTCCGTGGACCTGTCCGGGGTCACCCTGAACGTCGCCACCTACAAGGGGGCGGCGCCGAGCTTCTTTGCCGAGGCGGGCATCGAGCCGCCGCCCTACAAGGTCAAGTACGCTGAGTTCACCGGCGGCAACCTGAGCTTCGAGGCCCTGGTCAGCGGCACCCTGGACATCTCGCCGATGAGCGAGATCCCGCCGATCTTCGGGATCAAGAACCACGCCCCGGTGAAGCTGATCGCGGTGCTCACCGGCGACGTCAACAACCAGGCCTTCATCGTGCCCAAGGGCTCTGCGGTGCAGTCGGTGGCCGAGCTCAAGGGCAAGCGCATCGGTTATATCCGCTCCACCAGTTCCCATTACTTTCTGCTCAAGGCGCTGAAGGAGCAGGGCCTGGGTTTTGCCGATATCGTGCCCATGGCGTTGACTGCGCAGGACGGTTTCGCCGCTTTCCAGAACGGTGCCCTGGATGCCTGGGTCAGCTTCGGCTACTTCATCCAGCTGGCGGAACTGCGGGCCGGGGCCCGGGTATTGAAGACCGGCCAGGGCTACCTGTCCGGCAACTACGTGATCGCCGCCAACCAGCAGAGCATCGCCGACCCGGCCAAGCACGCGGCGATCACCGACTACATCCTGCGCGAGTACCGCTCCTGGCAGTGGATTGCCAGCCACCCCGAGGAATGGGCGACCAGGAGCGCGCAGATTCTCGGCATGCCCCGGGAAGTGTTCCTTGCCCAGTACCGGGCCCAGAGCGGCCCGCGCCTGCTGCAACCGGTGGACGACGCAGCGGTGAAATCCCAGCAGGACGTGGCCGACCTGTTCTTCGAGGCCGGCGTACTGCCCCAGCAACTGGATGTATCCGGCCTGTGGGACCGCAGCTTCCACTGGACCTGAGCCTGTAGCCGCCGGCTTGCCGGCGAAAGGGCGATGACGCCTTCGCTGGCCAGCCAGCTCCTACGGAACACCCGACACCCCATGTAGGAGCCGGCTTGCCGGCGAAGAGGCCCTCAAGCCTTGCACTGGCCAGGATGACGCTTTCGCTGGCCAGCCAGCTCCTGCGATCCGGGGGGAAATTCTTTCATTGGCCAGGAGGCCGCATGTTTACCCGAACCTTGCTGTGCCTGGCGCTGGCCAGCCCCTGGGCCTTGGCCGACAGCCCCGCCCAAGCCCTGCACCAGCGCCTGATCGTGCTCGACAGTCACCTCGATACCCCCATGCAACTGGCCCGCCCCGGTTGGGACATCACCCAGCGCCATCGCTACCAGGACGACCTGTCCCAGGTCGATCTGCCACGGATGAAAGAGGGCGGCCTGGACGGCGGTTTCTGGGCCATTTTCACCCCCCAGGGGCCGCTCACCGCCGAAGGCCGGACCCTGGCCAGCGAACATGGGCTGGCGGTGCTGGCGCGGATCCGCGACCTGCTGGGTGCCCACCCCGATGATTTCGCCCTGGCCCTGACGGCTGGCGATGTACCGGCCATTGTCGCCCGTGGCCAGCGTGTGGTTTTCATCAGCATGGAAAACGCCCAGCCCCTGGCCGCCGATCCGGCACGCTTGCACACCTATTACCGCCAGGGCCTGCGCATGCTCGGCCTGGTGCACTCGGCCAACAACGATTTCGCCGACTCGGCCACCGCCCTGCCGCAGTGGCGCGGCCTGAGCCCGGCGGGCCGGGAGCTGGTGGCCGAGGCCAATCGCCTGGGGATATTGCTGGATGTCTCCCATGCCTCGGACCAGGTGTTCGACCAGGTCCTGGCGCTGTCGAGGGCGCCGATCATTGCCTCCCATTCCAGCAGCCGTGCAATCACCGCCCATCCACGCAACCTGGATGACCGGCGCCTGCGGCAACTGGCGGCCAGGGGCGGTGTGGTGCAGGTCAACAGCTTTCCCAGCGACCTGATCAACCTTGCGCCCAATCCCGAGCGGGACAAGGCCCTGGGGCCGTTGTACCGCGAGTTCCGTCTGGCGGCGAGCATGAGCCCGGAACAGGTGGCGGACCTGGCCGAACGCATTCGCCAGGTCGAAGCCCGCTACCCGCAGCCCAGGGCCAGCCTGGACGATTACCTGCGCCACCTGCTGCACATCCTGGAAGTGGTCGGCCCGGATCATGTGGGCATCGGCGCCGACTGGGACGGCGGTGGCGGGGTACAGGGGCTCGAAGATGTCGCGCAACTGCCACGGATTACCCAGCGCCTGTTGGCGGCGGGCTACAGCGAAGCGGACCTGGCGAAGATCTGGGGCGGCAACTTGTTGCGCGTTCTCGACGCCGCCCAGGCCGTAGGAGCCGGCTTGCCGGCGAAGGGGCGCTGATGCCGGCGCGAGCCGTGGGGCTTCTTCGCTGGCAAGCCGGTTCCTGGCGGGGCGAGTATGGCCAGGCACGGCTAGGCGCAGGGCTATGCGCGGAGCGCAGAATCTTTTGGCTTGAATATGAAACAAAGTAATATTTGCATATGCTTAAAATGTATTTCTCTTATTAAATAAGCGCCCCTAGGATGGCTTCACATAGACCCAAGTGACTGCATAAGTCGCCGATCTATAACCGAACGCACTATCCATCCGCAGCAGGGAGCGCTTGCATGCCACTGACCAGAAGACAATTGATCGCCCGTATTGCCGCTGTCGGCGGGGTCCAGGCGGCGAGTGCGGTCATGGGCCTGTTCGGCGCCAGCGCAACGGCCGAAGCGTTCGAGGAAAACTACGCGGCGCTGCCCACGGCGGCGCTGGGCAAGGGGGCCAGCGTGGTGGTGATCGGCGCCGGGATCGGTGGCCTGGTCAGCGCCTACGAGTTGAGCAAGGCCGGGTTCAAGGTGACCTTGCTGGAAGCCCGGGACCGGGTCGGCGGGCGCAACTGGACGGTGCGTGGTGGCGATCGGGTGGAGTACAGCGACGGCAGCACCCAGGTCGCGCAATTCGGGGAGGGGTTCTACCTCAATGCCGGGGCCGGCCGCCTGCCCAGCCACCATCAGTTGATGCTCGGCTACTGCCGCGAGCTGGGGGTGGAGCTGGAGGTGCTGGTCAATACCAGCCGCAACGCCCTGGTGCGTCCGGACCTTGACCAGCCAGCGTTGCAGATCCGCCAGGCGGTCAATGACAGCCGCGGGCATTTTTCCGAGCTGCTGGCCAAGGCCGTCAATCGCCATGCCCTGGATCAGGAGCTGACACCAGCCGATCGCAGCAACCTGCTGAGTTTCCTGAAAACCTGGGGTGATCTTTCCGACAAGCTCGAATACCTGGGTTCGGCCCGCTCCGGCTACAAGGTCTGGCCCGGCGCCGGCGACCAGCTGGCGCAGAAGAATGATCCGCTGCCGTTGCAGACCCTGCTCAACCCGGCGCTGACCACGGCGTTGATGATCGACGAATACCCGGAGTTCTCGCCCACCATGTTCCAGCCGGTGGGCGGCATGGACCGCATTCCCCAGGCCTTTGCCCGGCGCCTGAAAGGCCAGTTGCGGCTGCACAGCGAGGTGCGTTCCATCAGCAACCAGGCCGACAGCGCCGAAGTGGTCTACCTGGACCGGCGCACCGGCCGCACCCACAACCTCAAGGCCGACTACGTGATCAGCAGCCTGCCCCTGCCGCTGCTGGCCAAGGTGCAGAACAACTTCAGCGCCCCGGTGCGCCAGGCCATCGGCGCGGTGCAGTTTGGCTACGCCAACAAGGTGGCCTGGCAGTCGCGGCGCTTCTGGGAAAGCCAGTACCAGATCTACGGCGGGCTGTCGTTCATCAACCAGGAAGCCTCCGGGCTGTGGTACCCCAGCGGCGGTTTCAACCAGGCCGAAGGGGTGCTGGTGGCGGCCTACAACAACGGCGAAACCGCCCGACGGTTCGGGGAAAAAACCCTGGCCCAGCAGATCGAGATTTCCCGTCAGGCGGTGGAGCTGCTGCACCCCGGGCACAGCCGGGAACTGCGCAATCCGCTGGTGATTGCCTGGAGCAAGATCCCCTACAACTTCGGCCCCTGGATCAGCCATGAAGTGGCCGAGCCGGACTACGGCCTGCTCAACCAGCCCCAGGGCCGGGTCTACCTCACCAGCGACGGCCTGGCCCACAGCGGCGTGGGCATCTGGCAAGAAGCCGCCGCTGGCGCGGCACGTCGGGTGGTGCGGCAACTTTTCCAACGGGCGCAAGGCTCGTCGCTACAGCAAACGGCCTGAAAAAGCCGAGCATTCACACAACAGCGGTAACCCATGCCGGGTAGCGGACCTCCGAGGCTGGCACACACAACCTTGGGAGCGTCTTTGCATGTCTTTGAAAAACACCGTCGTAGGGCTGGGGCTGTTGTTCGCTGCCAGCAGCAGTTGGGCCGCGGGAATCCAGCGCGTGCCGTCCAGCTACCCCAATTCACCGATCCTGCAATCGGTGACCCTGCCCGCCAACAGCGAGGTGACCTACCTCTCCGGGCTGCTGCCGGACCCGGTGGACCCCAAGGCGTCCAAGGAGCAGATCCACGCCGAGGGCAACACCGAGGCCCAGGCCCGGGTGGTGCTGCGCAAGGTGGAGACGATCCTCGCCAGCCAGGGCCTGAGCCTGGGGGACGTGGTGCAACTGCGCATCTACCTGGTAGGGGACCCGGCCCTGGGCGGCAAGCTGGATTTCGACGGCCTGCAAGTGGCCTTCCGCGAGTTCTTCGGCACCCAGAAGCAGCCGCTCAAACCCGCCCGGACCACGGTGCAAGTGGCGGGGCTGGTGCTGCCCGGCGCCTTGATCGAAGTCGAAACCGTTGCCGCCCGAGCGCGCTGAGCCGCCTGTCAAAGGATCTGAAGTCATGAGTATTTCCTTGCATAAAATCCTCTTCGGCGCGGCCCCCCTGAGCCTTGGCCTGCTGGGCCTGGCGCTGCCCGCCGAACTGCTGGCGGCCGACGAAACCCTGGGCACGGTGGTGGTCACCGGGGTGCGCGGCAGCCAGCAACGCACGGTGACCGACAGCCCGGCGCCGATCGATGTGATCGACAGCGAGCAGTTGCGCAGCATCGGCCAGAACGGCCTGAAAGAAATGCTCGGGCGCTTGCTGCCGTCGTTCAACGTACCGACCATCAACGGCGGCGGCACGGCGTTCCTGGTGCGGGGGGTGAGCATGCGCGGCCTGGGCGGCGACCAGGTGCTGGTGCTGATCAATGGCAAGCGCCGGCACAATTCGGCGCTGATCAACAACGGCGCACGGGTCGGCAACGCCTCGGTGCCGGTGGACCTGGACCTGATTCCCACCGCCGCCATCGAGCGCATCGAAGTGCTGCGCGACGGCGCGGCGGCGCAGTACGGCTCCGACGCCATCGCCGGGGTGATCAACATCATCCTCAAGCGCAATGCCGAAGGCCTGACCTCCGACACCACCCTGGGCCAGTACTACGACGGCGACGGCACCACCGGCCACGAAGCCTTCAACTGGGGCAACAAACTGGGAGAGAACGGCGGCTTCATCAACCTGTCCTGGGACGCCAAACTGCAGGAACCCTACGAGCGCTCCAGTGCCGCCAGCGGCCAGCTGTACTTCAAGCAGGCCGACGGCTCGCCGGACCCCCGGGAAAGCAATCGCCAGGGCTGGGGCACCGAGTACGGCCTGGGCCGCGACCGCACCACCAGCCTGGCCTACAACGCCGAGCTGCCTCTGGAGGACGACCTCAAGCTGTACTCGTTCTCGACCCTGAGCTACCGCAACAGCAACAAGGACCTGGGGCACCGCAAGCCCACCGACATCACCAGCCTGGCGGGCATTCCCAATGCGCCTTACCCCAACGGCGGCCAGGCGCGGCGGGAAATCCACGAGACCGATTTCCAGGTCGCCGGTGGTGCCAAGGGCCTGCTCGGTGGCTGGGACTGGGACCTGTCGAGCACCTACGGCAAGGATCGCGGCGTGCTCGACACGGCCAACAACCTGAACATTTCCAATGGCCCCTACAGCCAGCACGACTTCCACCTGGGCAACCTGGTGTTCGACCAGTGGACCAACAACCTGGACTTCTCCCGGGCCCTGGACATCGGCTGGAGCAGCCCGCTGGAAACCTCCTTCGGCGTGGAATACCGCTGGGAGAAATATGCGCTGGAGGAGGGCGAGGCCAACTCCTACAACCAGGGCAGCTATGTCCCCAACACCGGGCCTTTCGCCGGTGTGGTGCCGGACCCGGGGTTGTTCTCGGTCAACGGCACGACCCCGGAAGATGCCTACAGCCTCAAGCGCCACAGTGAGGCGGCCTATATCGACCTGGGCCTGAACATCACCCCCAACTGGTACGTCGGCGCGGCGGCGCGCTACGAGAAGTACAACCTAGGGGTGGGCGACACCACCAGCGGCAAGCTCACCACCCGTTACGAGTTCCTCCCCGGGTACGCGGTGCGGGCCGCGGTGAGCAACGGTTTCCGTGCACCGTCCCTGGCCCAGAGCGTCTTTTCCACCACCAGCACGGTCACCGAATTCGGCGCCGGTGGCACCACCACCTCGGTGCGTACCAAGCAGATGCGCCCCAACTCGCCGGAAGCGGTGGCCCTGGGCGCCAGGGACCTGGAGCCGGAAACCTCGCGCAACTACAGCCTGGGGTTCACCGCCGAGCCCACCGATCGGCTGCGCCTGACGGCCGACTTCTACCTGATCGACATCGACAAGCGCATTCTCCAGACCGGCATCCTCAAGGGCCCGGCGGTGTCGCAGATCCTGGTGGAGAACGGCCTCTCGCCGAACCTCGCCGGGCAGTACTACACCAACGCTGCCGACACCCGGACCAAGGGCGTTGACCTGGTGGCGGACTACCGCCAGTCCTTCGGCGAGTACGGCACGGCGAAATGGAGCGTCGCCTACAACCACAACAAGACCACCATCCGCGACCTGGCGGACACCCCGGCGGCCCTGTCGCGCCTGGGGGCGGGGTATGTGCTGTTCGACCGCCAGCAGCAGATCGACCTGACTAAATCCACGCCCAAGGACAAGTGGATCCTCTCCGGCAACTACAAGGTCGGCGACTGGACCACCAACCTGCAGTTGACTCGCTTTGGCGAGTACACCGAAGGCTCGAACATCCCGAGCAACGATCGCACCTACAGCGCCAAGTGGATCACCGACCTGGACGTGGCCTACGACGTGACCCAGAACCTCACCGTGGCCGTGGGCGCCAACAACCTGTTCGACGTGTACCCGGACAAGATCGGCCTCAAGGCCTGGGCGGGAACCTATGAATACGGAATGTTCTCGCCCTATGGCCTGGGCGGCGGCTACTACTACAGCCGCGTCAGCCTGGCGTTCTGAACGATGATCAAGCAGGCGAACGAGCACCCTGTAGCCGCTGCCGCAGGCTGCGATCGGCTGCGCAGCAGACGGCGGCTGGCGATCCTGGCGCTGCTTCTGTTCGGCAGCCATGCCCTGGCGCAGCCGGCGCTGCGGGTGTCCAGCCAGAAGCAGTCGCTGAAGATCCTGCTGCAAGCCGCCGGTGAGTTGGAGCAGGTGCCGTACCCCATCGAGTTCGCCTCTTTCGCCGCCGCCGCGCCCACCGCCGAGGCCCTGGCCGCCGGGGCGGTGGATATCGGCAGCCTGGGGGATGCGCCGTTCGTGTTCGCTGCCGCCGCCGGGGCGCCGATCAAGACCGTGGGGGTGATCAAGCTCAAGGTCACGCCGACGGCGGTGGCGATGCTGGTCAAGGACGACTCGCCGCTACGGGGCGCCGCCGACCTCAAGGGCCGGCGCATCACCACCACGCGCGGCTCCATCGGCCATTTCCTGGCCCTGGCCGCCCTGCGTTCGGTGGGCCTGCACGGCGTGGATGCGCAGTTCATCTTTCTCCAGCCGGCCGAGTCCCGCAGTTTGCTGAGCAACGGCCAGGCCGATGCCTGGTCGACCTGGGACCCCTACACCAGCATGGTGCAGATGGAAGGTGGCACCCGGGTGCTGGTCAGTGGCGAGGGGCTGTTCGCCGGGCACATGCTGCTGGTGGCCAATGACCAGGCGATCCGTGACAAGCCGGCACAGATCGCCGATTTCCTCCGGCGCCTGGACCGTGCCTATGCCTGGGCCAACCAGCACCAGCGCGAGTTTTCAAAGATCCAGGCTGGCTACAGCGGCCTGCCGTTGGAGGTGCATGAACGCTCCAATCGCTACTCGCTGCCCCGGCGCATCGGCGTCGGCCCGGCCGTGGTCGAGGACGTGCAGCACACCGCCGATCTCTACCGCGAGGAGGGGATCATTCAGAAGTCTTTCGATGCGGCAGCTTACATGGATGCTCAATTCAATGAAGTTGAATGAGTGCGTGGCAGTTTTATTAATGAAGCTCGGGAGGTTATCAATAAATAAAGAGCAATAATGTCCTTCGCTTACTTTAACTATCAGCAAATTTAATAATCTTCTAACAGCGCCTTTAAAGTGCCTGTTGTGGCAGCTATTTGCCTGATTTTCGATACATTTTTAAGTTTGGATATTAGAGATAAAGGATATTTCACAAGGCCATCGCAACTGCCTAAGGTGGCCCTGAAACAAATTATTACGTTCTACCGATGTTGTACTTCGTCGCTACTTCCAGGGAATTAAGGGAGCTTGCATGTTCACAGTCACTACGGCCGACAAACTCGAAGCGCGGCATATCCTCGATGTTGTGGAAAAACGCTCTTACGGCGTTCAGCTCAAAGGTTTCTGCCCACCGGATACCTTGCAGGTGGCGCGGGATCATCTGTATCAGCAGGAACTGCGCAGTGCCTTCAGCCAGCAGCAGGAGTTCGTCCGGGTCGGCAAGGCTTATATCGAGATCCAGGATGAGCAGAGCCGGGCCGAATACCACGCCCTGGCCCTGCCCAACATTCGCAAGATCCGCAATCTGTTCCGGCCACTGGCCTCGCCCATCGACGAACTGCGCCTGCTGCTGGACGAAGTCTGGCCGCAGGGCGCGCACCTGTTGCAGGTGGACGGGCAGAAGTGTTTCGTCGGCATTGCCCGCTTCCAGGGTTCGGGGGTCGATCTCACGCCCCACACCGACAAGCTTGAACGCAATGCCCCCGAGGGCCACAGCCCGCAGTTGCTGACCCAGCTGTCCACCAACATCTACCTGGAAATCCCCGAGGATGGCGGCGAGCTGGAGATCTGGGGCATCGAGCCGGACGAGCAGGAGTACAACCGCCTCAAGGGCGAACGGGCCTACGGCATCGAACGCCACCTGCTGCCGCCGCCGGATTTCGTGGTCAAGCCCGAGCCCGGCGACCTGATCCTCCTCAACCCGCGGCTTATCCACGCCGTGCGCCCTTCGGCCAGCAGCACCCGGGTCACCCTCGGGGTCTTTATCGGTTACTACGGCGAACACCAGCCTTTGGCCTACTGGAGCTGAACTCATGAGCAAGGTGCAGGAAATCAACCTCAAGGCCTACTTCAACAAGGGCGGCGAGGAGCACGAATTCGACGGCAAGCGCGTGGTACTGGCGGTCAGCGTCGGCCAGGAATATCACGAGGACCAGAAGCTGCGGTCCACCATTCACTTGATCAACCAGTCCGGTTTCAGCCACGTCAAGGTGGTGGTGGCCGATACCCTGCAACGCCACAACAAGCACGGCAAGTCCCCCGGGGAGGCGCTGTCGGCGGCGATCCGCGATGGCGATGCCTGGCTGGCGCGCAACCAGAGCATCCTCGACGGCCTGCGGGTGCCGTACCACATCACCCGCTGGAACCAGGAACTGGCCAGCGACCGCTATGCCGAGCTGCGCCAGCAACTGAACCAGGTCTACCAGCAGCGCGAGGAACTGCGCGACGCCATCGACAGCACCATCGGCGTGTTCACCGAGCGCCTGCGCCTGCGTGACGAACACGCGGACATCGAGCGGGCGGCGGCCCAGTGCCGGGAGTACATCCTGGAAGAGATCCCGATCATCCTGCCGCTGTGGGCCGACGAGGGTTACCACTACGTGCTCTACCCGCAGCAGATGACCACGGCCATGGCCACCAGCCGCGAGTTGCTGATCGAACCCCACAGCCCGGACCGGGTGCGCTGGCTGCCCCTGAAGTTCAAGAAGCGGGGGATCCCGATTCCCTTCACCTTGCCCGGCGCCATTCACCCCAACTGGACCAGCGGCGCCATCGCCATCTGATCCGCCGCGATCAATGTAGGCGCTGGCTTGCCAGCGAAAGCGCCCTTGCCGGCGATGCCGGATTCAAGGGGCTGTTCGCCGGCAAGCGGGCTCCTACAGAGCGTTTTTTATGACTGACAAGGAGTTTCCATGGGCGTTTTTGCGCAACAGCAACGCAAATGGTGGGCATTGCTCGGTGTGAGCATCGCCAGTTTTCTCGGCTGTGTGGATTTCACCATCGTCAACACCGCGTTACCGGCCCTGCAGGCCGACCTCGGGGCCTCGGTGGACGCCCTGCAATGGGTGATCAACGGCTTCATCCTGGCCCTGTCGAGCTTCATGGTGCTGGTGGGGCGCCTGGCCGACCTGCACGGGCGCAAGCGGGTGCTGTTCATCGGCCTGACGGTGTTCGGCCTGGCCTCCCTGGCGGCCGGGCTGGCGGGGCAGATCGATACCCTGATCGGTGCGCGGGTGGCCCAGGGGCTGGCATGCGCGGTGCTCTATACCGCCTCGGGGGCGATTGTCTCCAGCACCTTCGAGACCGCCGAGCAGGGCCGGGCCTTCGGCGTGCTGTTCGGGGTCAATGGAGTGGGGCTGGCGGTCGGCCCGGTGTTGGGCGGGCTGATAACCAGCGCCTTCGGCTGGCAGTGGATCTTTCTCATCAACGTGCCCTTCGTACTGCTGAGCCTGGGCATTTGCAGCTTCAGCGTGAAGGAGTCGCGTTCGGCCGAGACCGGGGCGCGCCTGGATGGTTGGGGCGCGCTGCTGTTGCTGATCGGCCTGCCGAGCCTGGTGCTGGTGATCGTCCAGGGCGGCAGCTGGGGCTGGGGCTCACCCCTGACCCTGGCCCTGGTGGCGCTGGCGGTGCTGGCCCTGGGCGCATTCCTGGCGGTGGAGCGGCGGGTGGCCGCGCCGATCATCGACCTCAAGCTGTTCGCCAACCGGCGTTTCGTTGCCGGGGTGGCGGCCAGTTTCGGCCTGGCGCTGTTCTACTGCGTGGCGTTTTTCGTCATGCCGCTGTACCTGGCGCAGATCCGCGGCGAAACGGTGCAGGCCAGCGGCCTGCTGTTGCTGCCCACCACCCTGGGGGTGGCGCTGCTGTCACCGCTGGTGGGGCGCCTGGTGGATCGCAAGGGGCCGGCGCTGCTGATCAAGACCGGGCTGCTGCTGTTCGTGCTGTCGGCGCTGTTGCAGGCCGGTTTCGATGGCCAGACTTCGCTGCCTTATCTGCTGGGCGCCTTTGTCGTCATGGGCCTGGGGTGGGCCAGCATTCTCGGGCCGTCCACGGTGCTGGGGATTTCCTCGGTGCCCCAGGAAGTGGGTTCGGTGGCCATGGGCTCGCTGATGACCTTGCACAACGTCGGTGGCGGTGTCGGGCTGGCGGTGGGGGTGGGGCTGTTCCATCACTTTTCCGCCACGCCGCTGGACGATGCCCAGGGCGCCTTTCTCAATGGTTACCGCGCGGTGATGGGCTTTCTGGCGGTGGTCACGCTGCTGGTCTGGGCCTCGGTGAGCCTGCTCTTGCGCACGGCCCCGGCGCCGGTGCCGACGGCCGAGGAGGGCACCAGCCGTGGCTGAGCGCGGCGGGCAGATGGGGCTGGGGGCTTTTCTCTCCGGCTCCGGCGCCCATGGCGGCAGTTGGCGCCATCCCCAGGCGGATGCCGACGCCTCGTTGAATTTCCAGCGCTACCGGCACTACGCGCAAACCCTGGAGCGGGGCTGTTTCGACGCCCTGTTTCTCAACGACAACGTGGCGGTGGGGGACCTGGACCCGCGGGTACTGGCCCGCAGTTCCTACAGCCTGCGCTGGGACCCGCTGACCCTGCTGCCGGCCCTGGCGGTGGTGACCCGGCATATCGGCCTGATCGCCACCGCCAGCACCTCCTACAACGAGCCCTACAACCTGGCGCGCAAGTTCGCCTCCCTGGACCACTTGAGTGAGGGCCGGGCTGGCTGGAACCTGGTAACCGGGCTGGTCGGCGGCGAGAACTTCAACCACCCCGAACCCCTGAGCCACGCCGAGCGGTACGCCCGGGCCGAGGAGTTCTTCAGTGTGGCCAGCGGGCTGTGGGACAGCTGGGCCGACGACGCCTTTCCCCGGGACAAGGCCAGCGGCCAGTGGCTGCGCCCGGAGCGCATGCACCTGTTGCAGCACCGGGGGCGGCACTTCCAGGTACAGGGGCCGTTGAATGCACCGCGGCCATTGCAGGGCTGGCCGGTGATCGCCCAGGCCGGGTCGTCCGGGCCGGGCTGTGAGCTGGCGGCGCGCTGCGCCGAGCTGGTGTTCACCGCCCAGACCGACCTGCAGCAGGCCAAGGCTTTCTATCGCGAACTCAAGGAACGGCTTCCCGCTTACGGGCGTCATGCCGGGCAGTTGAAAATCTTCCCCGGCATCGCCCCCACGGTGGGCCGCACCCTCAACGAAGCCGAGGAGAAGTACCAGCAATTGCAGGAATTGCAGGACCCCCAAGCACAGCTCAAGGCCCTGTCCTACCTGTTGGACCTGGGTATCGACCTGTCGCATCTGCCCCTGCATGCGCAGGTGCCGTTGCTGGACGCCGCCCCCACCGAGCGGCATAAAAGCCGCCGGCACCTGGTGCAGGAACTGATCCGCCGGGAGCGGCCGAGCCTGGCGCAACTGCTGCGCAGCCTGTCGGCCAGCGGGCACAAGGTACTGGTGGGCACGCCGGGGCAGATCGTCGATGAGCTGGCTACCTGGTACCAGGAATACGCCGCCGACGGTTTCAATGTGCTGTTCACCCATCTGCCGGGGGCCATCGACGATTTCGTGCAACTGATCACCCCCGAGCTGCAGCGCCGGGGTCTGTTTCGCCAGCGCTACACCGGCCGCAGCCTGCGCGAACACCTGGGGCTGTCGCGGGTGGAAAACCGTTTCTTCAGCCACCGGGGCAATGGCTGAATGGCTGAAAGAGTCTTTACTCTCAAGGCGCAACGCCCATCGATCACCCTAGGAGCTACAGCATGTCCGGATGGTATGAGTTGAAGAAAAGCAGCAACGGCCAGTTTCGCTTCGTGCTCAAGGCGGCCAATGCCGAGGTCATTCTCAGCAGCGAGCAGTACACCACACGCGCCGCAGCCGAGAACGGCATCGCCTCGGTGCAGGCCAACAGTCCCCTGGAAGAGCGCTACGAGCGCAAGAGCGCCAAGGATGGCAAACCCTATTTCAACCTCAAGGCGGCCAACCACCAGATCATCGGCAACAGTGAAACCTATTCCTCGGAAGCGGCCCGGGAAAAGGGCATCGCCAGCGTCAAGGCCAACGGCCCCAGCCACAACATCAAGGACCTGACGTCCGTTTAGGCCCGGCTTCACTCACCCTCGACAGCACCAGGCCCGAACCCAAGCAGCGTTCGGGCTTTGTGCTGTCAGCGGGTTTTCACAAGCACCTGGCATTTGCCTGGAGGCCGGGCGAGGGCAGCGTATTGTGATCTGGCAGGCCGCCAGCCAATTGGCGACTGGATTATGGCGCAATGCCATCATTTGTTTTATCCTCCGCGCCCGTCACCGGGCGCTCGGCAGGCTTGGCACTCTGGTTGACGTTATCAATCATTGTCCAAGGGATCTGCGACCTCATGATTCGCCCTCTCGTATTACTCGCCGCGCTGCTGGCGTTGAGCGGTTGCTACAGCCTGTCGTCCACGAAAGTTGCCGAGAGCATGCGCCCCGACTCGCAGTCGGGGGTGGCCTATGTGGTGGGGGTGGTCGGCATCTGGCCGAAGGCGGTGCACACCGCCAACGAACAAATGCTGCTGATTCGCCCGCGCGGCGGTGACGGGTTCGCCTCGGCGCGCTTGTACAACCAGATCTACGGCCGCACGCCACGGGATGTGCGCGAGACCTGGCACGGCATCGGCAGCCTGTTCGTGATGCCGCTCAAACCCGGGCGCTACGAGATCTACAACCTGCACTTCGACCGCGGTAACGCCACCGCCTGGAGCCGCGAAGATTTCTCCATCCCCTTGGAACTGGAAGCCGGCAAGGCTTATTACCTGGGTGATTTTCGCGCCGGCTGCCTGTCGGCGTCGGGGGCCAAGTGCGTGTTTCTGCACAGCGACCACCTGGAGCGCGACGCCGCCCTGGTGCGCGCCAAATACCCGCAGGTGCCGAACCTGCAACGGGTCGATCTGGAGAAAATGGAGGAGGTCACGTCGTTGATCGTCAGGGAGCAGGGGCCCAAGTCGTCGATGCTCAAGGCCATGCTGTCGGGGGATCTGTAATGCGTAGTCAATTGTGGTTTTTGATGGTGCTGATGCTGGGGCTTGGCGGTTGCCAGACCAGCCACAGTCTCAAGCGGGCCGAGGTGGATTATCAGCAGCGGCTACCGGCGATCAGCGTCAGTGTGATGGGGGCCATCCCTGCCGGCCTGATCCGTGACGAACTGCGTCGTCGCGGCACCTTCGAGCAGGTGCAGCCGGGGTTCAGTGCCGATGGCTACAACGTGATCGTGATGGCCAACAGTGATTACTTCGGCTGGCAGAACATTCCCATGGGGCTGCTCAGTGCCATGACCTTGTTTATCGTGCCGGGCCGGACCACTTGGGATAGCCAGGTGATGTTCCATGTCAGCCGCGGTGACCAGGAGGTGGCCAAGTATCGGGTCAGTAATCAGACCCGCTCCTGGCGTGGTTGGGCCAACACTGATGGCGGCCAATACCAGCATGTGCGGCGCATCACCGACGACTTCATTGCGCAGATGCTGCAGGACCCGCAGTTCAAGGCCCAGGCCCCGGTGGCGCTGGACAGTCACTGAGCCACGCTTGGACGCGGCACATGCCAAAGCCCGGACGGTGTCAGCCGTCCGGGCTTTTTTTCAGGAAATCAACCCAGGCTCTGCAGCAGCGTCTGCAACTGTTGGCGAGCGCCCTCGTTCAGCGCGAATACCGGCTTGCGCGGCTCCCCGGTGGGCAGCCCGGTGAGTTCCAGCCCGGCCTTGACCGTGGCCGGCAAACCGCCCTTGAGGATGAAGTCCAGCAGCGGCAACTGGCGGTAGAACAGCGCCCGGGCGCGGGCCAGGTCGTTGCTCAGCACGGCCTGATAGAGGTCGAGATTGAGCTGCGGGATCAGGTTCGCCGCCGCTGTGCACCAGCCACTGGCACCGGCAGCGAAAGCTTCCAGGGCCAGCGGGTTGCAGCCGTTGTAGAACGGCACTTGGCCTTCGCCCAGCAGTTGCAGCTTGTGCATGCGCTGGATGTCGCCGGTGCTTTCCTTGACCAGGGTGACGTTTTCCACGGCGTGGAAGATCTTCAGGATCAGTTCCACCGACATGTCGGTGCCGCTGGTGGCCGGGTTGTTGTAGAGCATGATCGGCACGCCGATGCTGGCGCCGATGGCCTGGTAGTGAGCGAGGATCTCGGCTTCGCTGAGCTTCCAGTAGGAGGCGGGCAGCACCATCACCACGTCGGCGCCCTTGGCTTCGGCAAAACGCGCGCGGCGGATGGCCTTGGCGGTGGTCAGGTCGGAGACGCTGACGATGGTCGGCACGCGCTTGGCCACGTGGCGGATGCTGAACTCGCTGACCTGGTCCCATTCGGCGTCGCTCAGGTAGGCGCCTTCGCCGGTGCTGCCCAGGGGGGCGATGGCGTGGACGCCCGCGTCGATCATGCGGTCGATGGAACGCCCGAGGGCGTCCAGGTCCAGGCCTTCGCCGTTGGGGCCGAAGGGGGTGACGGTGTAGCCGATGATGCCGTGGATCTGGGTAGTAGGCATGGTGCAACTCCTGCAAGGCATAAGGGGTGGATCAGTTCAGGCAGTCGGCGTGTTTTTTCAGGTTTTGCCGAGCGTAGTAGTTGAAGGCGGCGCTGTGGCGCTTGGGCTTGGAAATCCAGTCGTGGGCTTCGCGGCCCAGCTCCGGGAGGATCGGCTTGATGGTGCCGGCGGCCATGGCCAGCAGTTGCAGCTTGGCCGCACGCTCGATCAGTTGAGCGATCACGCAGGCTTCCTCGATGCTCGCGCCGGTGGACAGCTGGCCGTGGTGGGAAAGCAGGATCGCGCGCTTGTCGCCCAGGGCGGCGGAGATGATTTCGCCTTCTTCGTTGCCCACCGGCACCCCTGGCCAGGCTTCGAGAAAGGCGCAGTCCTCGTACAGTGGGCAGAGGTCCATGTGCGACACCGCAAGCGGCACTTCGATCATCGACAGCGCGGCGACGTGGGTCGGGTGGGTGTGGATGATGCAGTTCACGTCCGGCCGGGCGCGGTACACCCAGCTGTGGAAGCGGTTGGCCGGGTTGGGCATGCCGTGGCCTTCGAGGACCTCCAGGTCTTCGTTGACCAGCAGCAGGTTGCTGGCGCTGATTTCATCGAAGCCCAGGCCCAGTTGCTGGGTGTAGTAGGTGCCGGGTTGCGGGCCGCGGGCGGTGATCTGCCCGGCGAGGCCCGAGTCGTGGCCGTTCTCGAACAGAATGCGGCAGGTCAGGGCCAGCTTTTGTCGGTCGGTCCACGTATTATCCGCCAGGGTATTTTGCATCTGGGTCAGGGCTTGCTTGACCAGTTGGTCTTTGGGCAATGCTAATGTCTTGGCCATGTCGAAGGTCCTTTGAGAAGTGCAATGGACGTCGGATCTGCGCTTCACCTGCTGCTTGCGACGGCGCTGGGTGAATCGCGGTGACACTTAAGAGGCTATATGACACTTTGTGTCATTGGCAAGCGCCAATCGTTGTTTTCTAGATGGATTAACCGCTCTACATGTCTATCCGTTTGAAATTACTGAGAAAAAAACTGGGCGTGACCCTGGAAGCCCTGGCCGAGAAATCCGGGATGACCAAGAGCTATCTGTCGAAAGTCGAGCGCGGGCTGAACACGCCGTCGATCGCTGCCGCGTTGAAGCTGGCCAAGGCGCTGAACGTCAAGGTCGAGGAACTGTTCGCCGAGGACAGCATCAGCCTCGACAGCTACAGCCTGGTGCGCAGCGACCAGCGCCAGTCACTGGCGGCCAATGGGCAGGTCCCGGGTTATGCGGTGCTGGCCCATCAGGTCAGTGAACGCAATCTGCTGCCGTTCATCATCTATCCGGCCAAAGAGTTCAGTGACAAGACCTTCAAGGAACACCTGGGGGAGGAGTTCCTGTTTGTCCATGAAGGCCAGGTGGAAGTGGACTTCATGAACGAACGGGTGATTCTCAACCGTGGCGATGCACTGCACTTCAATGCGCAGAAACCCCACCGCATCCGTTCCGTGGGGGACGAGCAGGCGCAGTTGCTGGTGGTGGTGCACAGCAGCGAGGACTGAAGGCGTTCAGCGCCGCCAGGAGCCGGCTGGTTGGCGAATAGGCACCAAGACATGCATCGCCCCGGCGGACGTCTTCGCTGGCAAGCCAGCTCCTACAGGGCGGGAGTGCTCAGCGCTCCACGGGCACCGACAGGGCCGGGTTGCCCAGGGCGTGGGTCTTGGAGTCGAAGAAACGCAGACTCAGGTCCAGGCCTTCGAACAGCTTGGCGTAGTGGCGTTTCTGGTGCTGGATGAACGCCGCGCTGCGCGGGTAGATGGAGATCGCCAGGGTCTGGGTCGCCGACTGGCGGATCGCCTGGACCAGGTGGCTGTCCTGGGGCCCCAGGTTGTGGCCGAAGATGCACAGCGCGCCGCTGTGATCCAGCAACTGCTGGTAGCAGAGCGACAGGTAATCCGAGCTGCGGATGGTCTTGAGCTTGTCCGCCAGCGGCCCCTCGCTGACGAACAGCGGCACGTCGTCCAGGGTCTTGAGGGTGTTGTTGATGGCGAAGCTGCCCAGCAGGGTGCCTTCGGTGGAGGTCAGCTTGCGCGCGCTGCCGTCCAGGTTGCGCACCAGGTGCAGGCCGCCATGCAGGTAGAGGATGCGGGTCGGGGCGCTAGGGGCGCTGCCCAGTTCGAAGGCCGGATCGGCACCGTGGAACAGGTCGTCGATGCCTTGGCTGTCCTGTTGCACGGCCCAGTAGTTGAGCAGGTCATAGTTGCTGGTGAACACCGTGGGATAGCGCCGCAGTTCCTGGTTGATCGCCGCCAGGCTCTGCTCCTGGACCAGGCGCCAGGGAATGTGCACCGCGTGCACGGTGTTGATCAGCGCTTCCTTGATGGCGTAGTAGCGATTGCGCGGCGCCGCCGAGCTGACTGCCAGGGCCTTGTTGACTCGGCTGGTGGTTTTCAGGGCGCCCAGTACCTGCTCGAAACTGCGGGTCTGCAGGGCCTCGAATACGCTGAGCTCGGACTGGCTGAGGGGTTTTTCTTCCACTGTGCGAGCGTTTTCGAACAGTGAGTCGTAGGCAAAGTCTTCCCACACGGCACGGCTGGCGCCGTTGCCGATCAGCAGGCCACTGAACGGTGTGCTGGCACCCAGGGCGTTCCAGTCTTCAAGTTCGGCATCAAATTCCTGGAAATCCATCATCGCGGTCATCGGTCTCAAGGCTGGAGGTATTTCGGCTGGCGACTTTATCACGACCGACCCTTGAGCCAGATCAACAACGCCGGTGACCGATCGGTCGATCCTGTTTGGCAAACATTGCATCGACACCGTGAAATCGGCATTCGCCGGGAGACCTTCTGATGAGCAGCACCTTTTTCATTCCAGCCGTGAACATCATGGGCATCGGCTGTCTCGACGAGGCCATGAGCGCCATCCGCAACTATGGATTTCGCAAGGCGCTGATCGTCACTGACACGGGCCTGGCCAAGGCTGGCGTGGCCAGCATGGTGGCCGAGAAGCTGGCCATGCAGGACATCGATTCGGTGATCTTCGACGGTGCCAAGCCCAACCCGAGCATTGCCAACGTCGAGCAGGGCCTGGCGCAATTGCAGCAGGCACAGTGCGATTTCGTCATCTCCCTGGGCGGCGGATCGCCCCATGACTGCGCCAAGGGCATTGCCCTGTGTGCCACCAATGGCGGGCAGATCCGCGATTACGAAGGCGTCGACCAGTCGGCCAAGCCGCAACTGCCCTTGATCGCCATCAACACCACCGCCGGCACTGCCAGCGAAATGACCCGTTTCTGCATCATCACCGACGAATCGCGCCACGTGAAAATGGCCATCGTCGACCGCAACGTCACGCCGTTGCTGTCGGTGAACGATCCGGCACTGATGGTGGCGATGCCCAAGGGCCTGACCGCCGCCACCGGCATGGATGCCCTGACCCACGCGGTGGAAGCCTATGTGTCCACCGCCGCCAACCCCATCACCGACGCCTGCGCCCTGAAGGCCGTGGAAATGATCAGCGCCAACCTGCGCCAGGCGGTGCACGACGGCAACGATCTGCTGGCACGGGAGAACATGGCCTATGCGCAGTTCCTCGCCGGCATGGCATTCAACAATGCGTCCCTGGGTTTCGTGCACGCCATGGCCCACCAGCTGGGCGGCTTCTACGATCTGCCCCATGGCGTGTGCAACGCGGTGCTGTTGCCCCATGTGCAGAGCTTCAACGCCACGGTATGCGCCCAGCGCCTGACCGATGTGGCCCACGCGCTGGGCGCGGACATTCGCGGTTTCAGCCCGGAAGAGGGCGCCCAGGCGGCCATCGCGGCGATCCGCACCCTGGCCCGTGATGTGGAGATTCCCGCCGGTTTGCGCGAGTTGGGCGCCAAGTTGCAGGACATTCCGCTATTGGCGGCCAATGCCCTCAAGGACGCCTGCGGCCTGACCAACCCGCGTCCGGCGGATCAGCGGCAGATCGAGGAGATTTTCCGCAACGCGTTCTGAGGGACGGGACCCTTCGCTGGCAAGCCAGCGAAGGGTTCATCCGCACGCCCGGCACCACAGACTCCCGAGCAACTGCTCCCGGCGTTGAAAGCGCCCGCGCCGCGGAGGATAGTGCGACCTGAAATGGCGCTCTATCCGCCTGTCACAAGGAGTCGTGAATGATCCGTTGCTCTTCCCTGGCCCCGCTTCTGGGCAGCCTGGCCCTGCTGGCCGGTGCCACATCCGCCGCCGCCCAGTGCCTGCCGCCGCCACGCAATGCCGAAGTCCCGGGCTTTTCCCTGTGCAAGGACTGGCCGGCCTTTGCCGACCAGAGCATCAGCCTGCTGTCCGAGCAGGTTCCGGACCCCAGCGACACCGGCACCGATGACGGCACCTACAACCTGCAACTGGCAGTGCTGGACCGCAGCAGCGGACAGGCCCTGGCCAGCTATGAGCAGCCTGCCGCCTTTGTCTCCGACGCCTTTCGCCTGGAGAGCGTGAAGCTCGATACCGGGCGCTTCCAACTGACGCCTCAGGTTCGAGCGTTCGGGGTCCGGGCCGCGTTCGAGGGCTCGTCCCGGGTCAACCCCTTCAATCAGACCTGGCTCAGCCTCTACGTGCGCGAGGGCAGTACCCTGCGCCCGGTGCTGGAGAAGTTCGTGGCCCATTCCTACAACGGCGAATGGGATGGCCAGTGCGCCGGCGAGGGCACTAAAACCACGCGCACCCTGGATATCGCCAAGACCCGCAGCCACGGTTACGCCGACCTGATCGTGCGTTCGGTCAGCGTCAGTACCCAGAGCAAAAAAGTCGGGGAAGAATGCCAGTCCACCTCCGTGGCTGCCAAACCGGTGGTCAGCACCCTGCACTACGATGGCCAACGCTACGTCCTGCCCAATGGCTTCAGTGGCATCTGATACCGGCGAGCGATAAGGAAGCTTGATGAACCTGCTTGAACAATCGACCCGCGGGCTGGTGCTGTGCGCGTTGCTGGGCGTGGCGACGATGGCGCTGGCCGAGTGCGACAACAGCCCCAATTCCCCGGGAGAGCTCCATGTCTGCAAACCCTGGCCGGCGGAAGACGGCATCAACATCGGGGTTCGAGCAACGCCGATGCAAGGGGCCGAAAACGCCAAGGCACCTCGCTACAACCTGGATGTGGCGCTGCTGCTCGACGACAGCGGCTGGGCCGTGGCCAGCTACAACAAGGACCTGGCCCGGCGTTCCGATGGCTTGGCCTTGCAGGGGTTGCAGATCGATACCGGGCGTTACCAGTTGAGCGAGGAGGAGCGGGCCTTTGGCCTGCGGGCCACCTACCGCCGTACCTCAAGCACCCACCCCCATGAGAAAACCGTGCTGACCCTGTTCGTGCGTGATGGCAAGGGCCTTCCGCCGAGGCTCGAAGGGCTGGTGGTGGATGAGCGCCGCGCTGAGCTCGGCCGGGGCGGTGAGTGTGTCGGGCGCAGCCGGACCCTGCACCGGACCCTGGAACTGGGCAACGGCCAGCGCAACGGCCATGCCGACCTGCTGGTGCGTACGCGAATCGTCGACACCGAGCATTTCAAGGGACCGGCCGGTTGCGAGAGCCGCGACCTGGCGCCCAGGGACAGCCGTGTCACCTTGCACTACGACGGCCAGCGCTACCCCTTGGCGAAAACCTTGACCGGAGCGTGAATCATGCTCAAGGGGCTCAACCACCTGAGCCTGGCCGTCAGCGATCTGGCCTCGCGATTGCTGGCCTGGCGCGATCATCCTTACCCGGGAATGCGCTTTTACTCCGCCGATTGAGAGACCGTTCCACAGTGGCAGCTGACGAAAGCGGCTGGTGGCAAGGTGCCTTGTTCGTGCAGAATCCGCCACATTCCCCCTGTGCCTGGCGTTTTTGTCAGGCGCATCGTCCTGGAGTCTTGCTGATGACCTCATCGCTGTTGCTGGCTGTTATCGCCTCGGGTTTCATTTATGCGATCACCCCCGGGCCCGGAGTGCTGGCGGTGTTCGGCATCGGCGCGTCCCGCGGGCGGCAGGCGGGGGCCGGTTTTCTCTGCGGGCACATGCTGGGCGACGTGGTCTGGTGCAGCACGGCGCTGATCGCCATTGTCGGGGCCCGGGAGATCGGCAGCGATGCGTTCAATATCCTCGGCGTGCTCAGCGGCCTGTACCTGTTCTGGCTCGGCCTGCGGGCCATCCGCAGTAAACCGCGCGATGGCGACGAACCCCAGGGCCCGGCGCGCAACCCGTTCTGGCACGGGATCCTGTTCGGCCTGACCAATCCCAAGGCTTATCCGGTGGCGGTGGCAACCTTCACCGCGCTGCTCTCCAGCCGCGCGGAGCTGTTGACCTGGTCGATGCTGCCGGGGCTGATTGCCCTGAGTTTCCTTGGCGGCCTTGGCGCATACGCTATCCTCATCGGCATCGTCGGCGCGCGTAAGGTACGCAATTGGTACCAGCGCCACGAGCTGGCGATCACCCGGGTCTGCGGGGTGATGTTCATCGGTTTCGCGATCAATGCCCTGCTGCACGCAGTGCCAGGGTTGGTCGGCAACAAGGCGTGACGCGCCGCGCGGGTTGCGACGGTGTGCAGTTGCAGGCTTCGGCCTGCGACCGGGCTCAAGGGATGGGTACTCAGTGCATTTTTCATGGGTAGTAGCTTTCTCTGATGGCAACCAAGAACTCCGCGCCTCTGGCCAGTTTCATCGACCTGCTCCTGGACGCCGTGTGCGCCGTGGATGTCGAGGGTCGCTTCGTGTTCGTCAGCGCCGCTTGTGAGCGGGTCTTCGGCTACACCGCCGACGAGCTGATCGGCCGCCCGATGATCGAGCTGGTGCACCCGGCCGATCGTGAACGTACCTTGCAGGCCGCCCGGGAAATCATGGGCGGGGTGCCCAAGCCGAATTTCGAGAACCGCTACGTGCGCAAGGACGGGCGGGTGGCGCATATTCTCTGGTCGGCGCGCTGGTCGGAAGTGGATCAGTTGCGCATCGCCGTGGCCCGCGACATCACCGAGCGCAAGCAGGCGGAGTCCCGGCAGGCGGCGCTGTACGCGATTTCCGAGGCGGCCCATGCCACCGAAGACCTGCTGGTGCTGTTCCGGCATGTGCATCGGATCATCGGCGAATGGCTGCCGGCGCTGAACTGTTCCCTGGCGCTCTACGACGAGCGCAGCGCCAGCCTGAGTTTTCCCTATCACGTCGATGACTGCGAAGGCAGCCCGGAACTGCCGGGCACCTTGATCGAACGCTTCTGCGTCGAGGTGCTGCAATGCGGCCAGCCCTTGCTGCTGGCGCCGGAGTGCCCGGTGAACCGGGTGCTCTGGAGCGAATTCGCGGCTATCCAGGGTTCGCGCTGCTGGCTGGGCGTGCCGCTGAATTCGCAAAAGGGCACCATCGGCGTGCTGATGGTCAAGAGCGCCCCAGGCACCGAAAGCTACAGCGAACAGGACCAGGAACTCTTGCAGTACGTCAGCGCGCAGCTGGCCGCGGCCATCGAACGCAAGCAGCTGCATGCACGCCTGCACTACATGGCCGAATACGATCAATTGACTCACCTGCCCAACCGCGAACTGCTGCGCGAGCGCCTGCGTTCGGCCCTGGCCCGGGCCCGGCGCGAGTCGGGGCGCATGGCCCTGCTGTATGTCGACCTGGACAAGTTCAAGGAGGTCAACGACACCTGCGGGCACGCGGTGGGGGACATGCTGCTGCAAGCGGTGGCCAACCGGCTCAAGGGCTGCGTGCGGGAAACCGACACCGTGGCGCGGATCGGTGGCGACGAGTTCGTGATCCTGCTGGAGAGCGTGCAGCACAGCGAGGATGCCCAGCGGGTAGCGGAGAAGATCCGGCGGACGCTGGGCGAGCCGCTGCGCCTGGACGGCCACTCGTTGAACATCCTGCCGAGCATCGGCATCGGCCTGTATCCCGAGCATGGCCTGGAGGAAAAACAGCTGTTCAAGCACGCCGACGAAGCCATGTACGCGGTCAAGCGGGCACAGAAAAGCCGCTCCAACGCCTGAGCCGGCAAGCACCGGATGAAGCCCTGGCCCGGCCGTGCCGGGGTTCACCGTTCGTCGTGCAAGCGAGGGTTTTTCTAAACCTTTGCGCCCCCCACCTTTCCCTATGCAGACGGGAGCCATGGCTTCCGGCAGATCAATTTGCAAGCGGAGAGCCACCTCATGAACCCCATGGCCACAGTCATGCGCGGTGCCGGACTGGCACTGCTCCTGGGCCTTGGCGCCACCAGCGCCCTGGCCCAGTCCCCCGCGGATTTCATCGACGACGCCTCGGCCAAGGGCATGGCCGATATCGAAGCCAGCCGCCTGGCCCACCAGCAGACCTCATCCAAGGCGGTCAAGGAATACACCATCCAGGTGATCAACGACCGCACCACCGCCAACCAGCACCTGGCCAAGATCGCCAAGCAGCTGGACTTGCCGGTCGCCCCCCGGGACCAGGTGATGGACCAGGCCAAGCGCCTGATGCTCCGCGTACCTGAAACCGAGGGCGAGGACTTCGATCGTGCCTACGCCGCCAGCCAGGTCAAGGCCACCGAAGAAGCCATCGAGCAGATCCAGCAGCAGGCGCAGACCAGCGAGGTGCCGGAGCTCAAGGCATTTGCCGAAGAGACCCTGCCCAAGCTGGAAAACCACCTGCAGATGGCCAAGGCCCTGCAGGCCGGGCGCCGGTCCGACCGGCTGGACGGTTGAGCCCCGCCGTTGCCCCATCCTTGCCCTTTAGTTGGAGAGCACCATGTCGACTCAATCCGTATCCAATCAGTACGCGATGCAGGATCCCCTGACCCAGTACCCCCAGCCGGAATTTCCCGACCAGCCGCAAACGGCGCCGGGCATCGACCAGGACATGATCCCCCGTCCCGACCACGGCGAGCACAGCTATCACGGGTTTGGCCGGTTGCTGGGGCGCAAGGCCCTGATCACCGGCGGCGATTCGGGTATCGGCCGCGCGGCGGCCATTGCCTATGCCCGTGAAGGCGCGGACGTCGCCATCAACTACCTGCCCGAGGAGGAGCGCGACGCCCGCCAGGTGATAGAGCTGATCAAGGCCGCCGGGCGCAAGGCCGTTGCGCTTCCCGGCGATATCAGCGACGAACGTTTCTGCCGCGACCTGGTGCGCCGTGCCCATGAACAACTGGGTGGGCTGGACATCCTGGTCAACGTGGCGGGCAAGCAGGTGGCGCAGGAGGACATCGCCGACATCAGCACCGCTCAGTTCGACGCCACCTTGAAGACCAACGTGTATGCCTTGTTCTGGATCTGTCAGGCGGCCTTGCCGCTGATGCCGGCTGGCGCCACGGTGATCAACACCGCGTCGATCCAGTCCTACCAGCCTTCGGCCAGCCTCCTGGATTACGCCACCACCAAGGCGGCGATCGTGGCTTTCACCAAGGCCCTGGCCAAACAGGTGATCGGGCGGGGTATCCGGGTCAACGCCGTGGCGCCGGGGCCGATCTGGACCGTACTGCAACCCAGTGGTGGCCAGCCTCGGGAAAAGATCCCGCAGTTCGGCCTGCAAACCCCCATGAAGCGTCCGGGGCAGCCGGCCGAATGCGCTCCCCTGTACGTGCTATTGGCGTCGCAGGAATCGAGCTACATCACCGGCGAAGTGTTCGGGGTCACCGGCGGCAACCCTCTGCCCTAGGATGATCGGCGCAGGGGCCTGCCTTCGCCGAGCCGATCTCAGCACTGGTTGAGATCGGTCTTGTCCTGCTGGCTGGAGGTGCTGACGGACAGCTCGGAATCGCCGCCCTGGCCGATCTCGCGGTATTCGCGGCGCATCTGCTCCAGCTGCTTGAGGTCCAGCCCGTCCAGGCTGAGCATGGCGTTGTGGGCCGCCTTGGTGGCCCGCAGCAGCTCGTCGATCTTCAAGTGCAGAATGTCGTTGTCGCGGTTCTGGGTGTTCTGGATCAGGAACACCATGAGGAAGGTGATGATGGTGGTGGAGGTATTGATGATCAACTGCCAGGTGTCGTTGAAGTGAAACACCGGCCCGCTGAGCCCCCAGATCAGAATCAGCAACAGCGCGCCGAGAAAGGTTTTCGGGCTGCCGGCCCACATCGACAGCGCTTGCGAAATCTTCGAGAACTTCATGGCCGTGTTCCTTATGGGGAGGTGTCTGAAGGTGTGACAGCAGGGCTCTGGCGAAAGTGCTTTTTTCCAGTGTCCGCTTACACCTCACAACACTCCTTCGCACAATAAAACAGGATTGTGCTGGAGCTGTCGGGGCACTGGGCTTAACGTGGCCCGGGCCAGGTGCCCCATGGGGCGCCACGACGCTCAAGGAGGCAGCTTATGTCGGCCAGTACCGGTGCTTCGGTCATCGACCTGTATCACCAGGCGCAAGACTATTTCTTCGTTTCCATCTCCCAGTTCTATCGACGTTTCGGCAGTGGCCTGAGTGCCTATTGCACCGGGGTCGAAGCCAGCAGCCTGAACCTGTTGATGATGAATGACCGCGCCGTCGACGAGCCGGGGGCGTTGGCCGAAGGCGTGGCGTTCCTGCAGCGCACGGGCATGCCGTTCTGTGTGGTGGTGCCCGAGGCGCTGGTGCCCCGGGTCAGCGGGCAATTGCACCAGCAGCATCTGCTGGCGGCGGACAAGACCACCTGCATGGTGCTCGATCTGACGCGCCATGAGCCCCGGCAAGCGCTTGCGGCGCAGGCCCAGGTGCGCTGTAGCGACCTGCGCCTGGAGGATTGGGCGCAGCCCGTGCAGAGTGCATTCGAGTCCGGCGAGGGGGGGATCGAGCAGTACCTGGCCCGGCATCGGGCGGCGCTGTCGGCGGGCCGGGCCCTGAGCCATTTCACCCTATATGTCGAGGAGCGCCCGGTGAGTGCCCTGACTCTCTCGCTGCTGCCGGGGCTGGCGCGCCTGGATGACATCGGCACCGTGCAGGATTGCCAGGGCCAGGGCTATGCCTCGGCGCTGATTCAAGCGGTGCTGGCGTTCGCCCGGGCCAGGGGCGCCAGGACCTGCGTGCTGGAAGCCTCCCTCGATGGCCTGTCGATCTACCGCAAGGCCGGCTTCGAACCGCTGTTCGACTACCGCACCTTCTGCCAGGAATGAGCCCGCCCTAGCGGGCAGCGTTCTGCCGGAACTGGCGCGGGCTGAGCCCGGTGAGGGCCTTGAACTGGCGGCTGAAGGCGCTGTGGTCGGTGTAGCCGCATTGCAGCGCGACCTCGGTGATGGGTTCTTCGGTGAGCAGCAACTGCGAAGCGTGTTCCAGGCGGACCTTGTGGATCATCTGCCGTGGCGTGAGGTGGAAGATGCGCTTGCAGTAGCGCTCCAGCTGGGCAGTGGACAGGCTGGCGATGCGGGTCAGGTCGTCCAGGCGGATGGCCTCGCTGTAGTGCTCGCGGATATGCCGGTCCACCGCTGCCAGGCGTTCATAGGCCGGATGGGTGTCATGGGCGGCCTGCAGGTCCAGGGAGATCCCGGCCATGCCGATGATCTGTCCGTCACGCCCGTACAGCGGCAGTTTGTGGGTCAGGCACCAGCCGGGCTCGCGGCTGCCATACAGATGCAGTTCCAGCTGGCCCTTGATGGTGATGCCCTGGCGTAGCACGCGCTGGTCCTGCTCGGTGTAGACCGGGCCGAGCACCGCCGGGAAGACCTCGGCGGAGGTCTTGCCCAGCAGGGGCCGCACATTCTTGAAACCGCAGCGCTGGGCCAGGGTCAGGTTCGCCACTCGGTAGCGGGCCTGCAGGTCCTTGATGAAGAACACCGCGCTGGGGATGCAGTCCAGCAGCGGGGTGATCGGCGCCATATTGGCCAGCAGGCCATTGAGGTCCCGGGGTGCATGGGCGGCGATGGCCCGGGGCAAGTGGTGCAGCTGTGCGCCATCGATCATCGTCTGCCTCTCTCTATGGGGGCTTGGGGGATGGATCTGGGTCGATAAAGCCAAGGGGTTCAGGGGCCGCCGGTTGCATTGTCGGCGCCGGGGCGTGCCTGCTGGCTGTCGAGCAGCAGCGTGGCGATCCGCGCCGGCACCAGGGGTGCCCGTGGCGGGGTGGGCGCCCAGCCGAACAGGCGGTGGGCCGCGCTGGCACAGACCCGGCCCTGGCAGGCGCCCATGCCGCAGCGGCTCTGCAGCTTGGCCTGGGCCCAGTCGGGGGCTGCGGCCACGGCGGCGTAGGGCACATCCTCGCACCGGCACAGCAGAGTATCAGCTCGGGCCAGTTGCAGGACCTGCGGCTGCAGCTCGAAATGCCGCAGCAGGCGCTCGGCAAAATGCTGCCAGTGACGGCGCTGCTGGATCAGTTCGGCGGCCCGGTCTGCCTGCCCGCTGGCCACACAGCCGGCGATCCGGCCTTCGATCAGCGCCAGTTCGCTGCCACCGATGCCCGTGCACTCGCCGGCGGCCAGGACCTGGGGCAGGCTGCTGCGCTGTTGCTGATCGACCGCGATGGCGCCCTGTTCCAGGCGGCAGCCCAGGTGGCTGGCCAGGCGCACATTGGGCACCAGGCCGAAGCCACAGGCCAGGTAGTCGCAGGGGATTTCCAGGGTGCGCCGGCCCTGGCGGATGCGCACGGCCTGCAGGTGCTGCTCGCCCAGCGCCTCGACCACGTGGGCGTTGCAGCGATAGCTCGGGGTGGCCAGGCTCAGGGCCTGGGCCAGCTTGTTCGGCCAGCGCCACAACTGGGCGGCAAAGCCCAGCAACGAGGCCGCCGGGGCCTGTTCCAGCACCCGCACCACTCGGCCGCCGGCGCGGCGCGCGGTGGCGGCGCTGGCCAGCAGCAAGGGACCGCTGCCGGCGATCACCAGGGTCTTTCCTGCCACCGCCAGGCCGTTCTTGAGCAGCGCTTGCAGGCCGCCGGCCCCGGTCACCCCGGGCAGGGTCCAGCCGGGGAAGGGCAACAGCAGTTCCTGGGCGCCACAGCATAGGATCAGTTGTTCGAATTCCACGTGCCAGGCCTGCCGGGCATCTTCGAGCAACAGGCTGTGGGTGCCCAGGGTCGAGATGATGCGGGTGGCGCTGAGGTAGCGCACCGCCGGGTGCTGCAGCACCTTGAAGTGCTCGGCCTGGGCGGCGCTGGGCGGATGCTGGGGGCCGTGGCGCCAGATCTGGCCGCCGGGGCGCGGGTTGTCATCGACGATCAGGATCGAGCTGGCGCTGTGGCTGGCGGCCTGGGCGGCGGCCAGCCCCGCCGGGCCGCTGCCGACGATGAGGATCTGGCACTGCAGGTGGCGGGCGGTCATTGGCTGCGCTCCACCTGCATGCCGTCCCGGCACAGGGTCTGGCAGGCCAGCTGGCGGCGGCCATCGATGGTCATCCGGCATTCCTGGCAGATGCCCATGCCGCAGAACACGGTCCGCGGCTGGCCACCGCAGGAGGTGCGGGTGCGCGGGTCGGCACTGCCGGCCACGGCGGCGGCCACGCTGAGGCCGTTGGCCACCTGCAGGGCCTGCTGGTCCAGGTAGATGATCATGGCAAGTCTCCAGTCAGGGCGGCGAAGCGCCCGGGCAGATAGGGGCGCGGGTCGAGCGCCGGGCATTCGCCCAACATCAGGTCCACCAGCAGTCGCGCGCTGCCGGGGGCGGTGGTGACTCCCAGGCCTTCGTGCCCGACCGCCAGCCACAGGCCCGGTTGCCGCGGGTGTTCGCCGAGGATTGGCAGGCCATCCGGCGTGGCGGCGCGAAAGCCGGTCCAGGCGCGGATGCCGTTGAGCTCGGCGAGCGCCGGCAGGTAGTCCACGGCGCGCCGCAGCATGGGCGCCAGTACGCTAGGTTCGATGGCCGGATCGAGGGTGTCGAACTGTCGGGACGAGCCGATCAGCAACTGGCCGGTGGGCCGCGGCTGGACATTGAACGCCACCGAGGTGCCGTGGCTGGCGTGGGCGCTGGCGGCGTAACCCAGCTCCACCAGTTGGTGGCCGACCTGTTGCGGGTAGCGGTCGCTGATCAGCAGATGGCCCTTCTTCGGGCGCAGGGGCAGGGCCGGCAACAGTTCCCGGGCAGCGAAGCCGTTGGCCAGCAGCACCCGTTGTGCCCTCAGCACGCGACCGTCGGCGAGCTCCACCTGGTCCCCGGCGACGCTGCGCACCCGGGCTGCCTGGCGCCTGATCAGCGAAGCGTTGCCGAGCAGCCAGTGGGCAGTGGCCGGGGCGTAGAGGATCGCGTCGCCGGGGATCTTCAGCGCACCGGCCAGGCCTTTGCGCAACATCGGTTCCAGGCTCGCCAGCCGGGTGCTGTCCAGCAGCTCGCCGCTGATGCCGTGGTCGGCCAGGGCCTGCTGCTTGGTCCGCGCCAGGTCCCTCTCGTGGTGGTCGGCGGCCAGCCACAAGGTGCCGCAGTTCCGGTAGGCGCAGGCCTCGGGCAGGCGTTCGCGCAGCTGCCGCCAGAGGCCGAGGGAGTAGTGACTCAAGGCCAGTTCCGCCGGGTTGTCGTCCATCACCACCAGATGGCCCATGCCGGCCCCGGTGGCACCGCCACGACCATCGTCGAGCACCTGTACCCGCAGGCCGCGCCGGGCCAGCTCATGGGCGCAGGCGGCACCGATGATGCCAGCGCCCACCACTATCACCTCGGCCTCGGCCACCGGCGTCACGAGCCGATGCCCCAGGCGAACGGATCGCTGTCGTCCAGCAGCAGAGTGGCTTCGGCGCTGATGTGGGCACTGCCGCGAAGGATCGGAATCAGTTGCTCGCCGACCTTCTCATAGTGGGCGCTGAACTGGCTGCCGATGACACTGGCCTGGCGCCAGGCCTGGCCCGGGGCGAGCTTGCCGTCCGCCGCCAGGCACGCCAGTTTGGCGCTGGTGCCGGTGCCGCAGGGCGAACGGTCGTAGGCCTTGCCGGGGCAGAGCACGAAGTTGCGGCTGTCGGCCTGAGGGTCGTCGGCGAACAGTTCGATGTGGTCGATGACCCCGCCCTCGGCGCCGGTGATGCCGGCGGCTTCGAGGGCCTGGCGCACGCCCCAGGTGTAGTGGGTCAGGGCTTCGACATTGTCCAGGGCAATGCGCTGGCCGTGGTCGCTGATCAGGAAGAACCAGTTGCCGCCCCAGGCGATGTCGCCGTGCACCTTGCCGTGGCCGGGCAGTTGCAGCATCACCTGGGTGCGGTAGCGGTAGGCGGGGACGTTGCGCACGCTCACCGACAGGTCCTCGTGCAGGGTGGCCTCGACGGTGCCCACCGGGGTTTCGATACGGTGCACGCCCTGGTCGATGCGCCCCAGGTGATACAGCGAGCGCACCAGGCCAATGGTGCCGTGGCCGCACATGCCCAGGTAGCCGCTGTTGTTGAAGAAGATCACTCCGGCACAGGCGTCGCTGGCCTGCGGCTGGCACAGCAGGGCCCCCACCAGCACGTCGCTGCCCCTGGGTTCGAGGACGCAGGCCCGGCGCCACTGGTCGTGCTCGCGCTCCAGGATCTGCAAGCGTTCGGCCATGGAGCCGCGGCCCAGGTCGGGAAAGCCGTCGATGACCAGGCGGGTGGGTTCACCCCCGGTGTGGGAGTCGATCACGGTTATTTTTTTCATGAGGGCACCTGAGGGCAAAGAGCTACAGAGTGGCCTTGGCGGGGGCGCTGCCGCTTGTGGGTTTTCGCTGTCGTGGATGACGAAATCGGCACAGTCCGTTCGGCTGTAGAGGCGGTGTGCGAGGAACGCGCCGGTGAGCCGCGAGCGCCGGGCAAGTGTGCCGATTTCGTCTCCTTCGGGGGTGAAAAGTCTCAAGCTGCGACGGGGATAAAAGGCGACTCTGGATTTCGTATCCAACGCCTGTCGGCCCGGCCGACTTCATACAAGGACAAGACCATGAGCCGTAAAGCCATCCAGTGGAGCGGTGTGTTCCCCGCAGTGACCACCCAGTTCAACGCCGATTTTTCCCTGAACCTGCAAGCCACCCACAAGGTCATGCGCAGCCTGGTGGACGATGGCGTCTCGGGGCTGGTGGTGTGCGGCACCGTGGGGGAGAACACCTCGTTGACCACCGCGGAAAAACTCGCGGTGATCGAAGTGGCCAAGGACGCCGCCGGCGGCCGGGTGCCGGTGATTGCCGGGGTGGCCGAATTCACCACCGAGTTTGCCCGCAACACCGTGCGCGAGGCCGCCAGGGCCGGGGCCGACGGGGTGATGGTGATGCCCGCCCTGGTGTACTCGGCCAAGCCCCATGAGACCGCCGCGCATTTTCGCGCCGTGGCCACCGGCACCGACCTGCCGGTGATGGTCTACAACAACCCGCCCATCTACAAGAACGACGTCACCCCCGACGTACTGATCGCCCTGCAGGACTGCGAGAACATCGTCTGCTTCAAGGATTCCTCCGGCGATACCCGGCGCTTCATCGACCTGCGCAATGCCGTCGGCGACCGCTTCGTGCTGTTCGCCGGGCTTGATGACGTGGTGGTGGAAAGCGTTGCAGTGGGCGCCGAGGGCTGGGTCTCCGGGATGTCCGTGGCCTTCCCCAAGGAGGGCGAGACGCTGTTCCGCCTGGCCAAGGAAAAGCGCTTCGAGGAAGCCCTGGCCCTGTACCGCTGGTTCATGCCGCTGCTGCACCTGGATGCCCGTCCGGACCTGGTGCAGTGCATCAAGCTCTGCGAGGAACTGGTAGGGCGTGGTTCGTGCATTACCCGGCCGCCGCGCTTGCCACTGCAAGGCGAGACCCTGGCCGAGGTCAAGGCGATTGTCGCCAAGGCCCTGGCCACGCGCCCGAGCCTGCCCAACGTCGGCTTGTAAGGCGTTCACGGGCGCCCAGGGTGAAGGGCGCCCGCTTTCGAACAACAGCTCCGGGCAGCCACAAGGCACAGCCCGGGTGCAGTGCTGCAAGCGTCGGACGGCCCCGCCGACGTGACATTCCATCTGCCCATTCCAATAATCCAAAACAGGCGCAGCCCCATGTCAGGCAAAGGCAAATTCAAGAAACAACTCTCTCTGGTGGACCTGACCTTTATCGGTCTGGGTGCGATTTTCGGTTCCGGCTGGCTGTTCGCTGCCAGCCACGTTTCGGCGATTGCCGGGCCGGCGGGGATCTTTTCCTGGCTGCTGGGCGGCTTTGCCGTACTGCTGCTGGGCATCGTCTACTGCGAGCTGGGGGCAGCTCTGCCCCGGGCCGGCGGGGTAGTGCGCTATCCGGTGTTTTCCCACGGGCCGCTGCTGGGCTACCTGATGGGGTTCATCACCCTGATCGCCTTTTCCAGCCTGGTGGCGATTGAAGTGGTGGCGGCCCGGCAGTACGCCGCGGCCTGGTTCCCGGCGCTGACCCACGAGGGCTCGAGCAACCCGACGATCATTGGCTGGCTGGTGCAGTTCGCCCTGTTGTGCCTGTTCTTCTGGCTCAACTACTACAGCGTCAAGACCTTCGCCAAATCCAACAACTTCATCAGCCTGTTCAAGTTCATCGTGCCGCTGCTGGTGATCGGGGTGCTGTTCAGCTTCTTCAAGCCCGATAACTTCCATGTCCAGGGCTTTGCGCCGTTCGGTCTCTCGGGGATCGAGATGGCGGTCTCGGCGGGGGGCATCATCTTTGCCTACCTGGGGCTGACCCCGATCATTTCCGTGGCCAGCGAGGTGCGCAATCCGCAGCGCACCATTCCCATTGCCCTGATCCTTTCGGTGCTGCTCTCGACCCTGATCTACGGCCTGCTGCAACTGGCCTTCCTGGGCAGCATTCCCACGGAAATGCTGGCCAACGGCTGGAGTGGCATCAGCAAGGAGTTCTCTCTGCCGTACCGCGATATCGCCCTGACGCTCGGGGTCGGCTGGCTCGCCTACCTGGTGGTGGCCGACGCGGTGATCTCCCCCAGCGGCTGCGGCAACATCTACATGAACGCCACGCCGCGGGTGGTCTACGGCTGGGCCCGCACCGGGACCTTTTTCAAGATATTCACCCGCATCGACGAAGAGTCCGGCATTCCGCGTCCGGCGCTGTGGCTGACCTTCGGCCTGTCGGTGTTCTGGACCTTGCCGTTCCCTTCCTGGGAAGCCCTGATCAATGTGGTCTCGGCGGCCCTGGTACTGAGCTATGCAGTGGCGCCCATCAGTGTCGCGGCCTTGCGCAAGAGCGCGCCGGAGTTGGCGCGGCCGTTCCGTGTGCGTGGTTTTGCCCTGCTGGGGCCGGTGTCCTTCGTGATCGCGGCGCTGATCGTCTACTGGTCGGGCTGGGGCACGGTGTCCTGGCTGCTGGGGCTGCAGATCCTGATGTTCGTGATCTACCTGTTGTGCAAGCGCCTGGTGCCCACCGATCACTTGAGCCTTGGCGAACAGGTGCGTTCGTCCCTGTGGCTGATCGCGTTCTATGCCCTGACCATCGTCATTTCCTACCTGGGCAGCTTCGGCGGCATCGGCGCCCTGGCTCACCCCTTCGACACCCTGACCGTCACCCTCATGGCCCTGTGTATCTACTACTGGGGCGCCAACACCGGCGTGCCCGGCGCCAAGCTGGTGCTGGACGGCGATGAGGTGGAATGAGGGTGCCCACTTTCAAGCAGACGAGGCAAACCATGACTGTTACTGGACAGATGCTGATCGGCCAGCAAGCCGGCTTAGGCACTCACGGGCATATCCATGGGCTGAACGCGGCCACCGGCGAGGTGCTGCAACCGGCTTTTGGCGGGGCCGCACCGGCCGACCTGGAGCGTGCCTGTGCCCTGGCCCAGGCGGCGTTCGAGCCTTATCGGCTGTTGCCGCTGGAGCGGCGGGCGGCGTTTCTGGAGAGTATCGCCAGCCAGATTCTTGAGCTGGGGGATGAACTGATCGAGCGTTGCCTGCTGGAAACCGGCCTGCCCCGTGCCCGCCTGGAAGGCGAGCGCGGGCGCACCGTTGGCCAGTTGCGGCTGTTTGCCGCGGTGGTGCGCAAGGGCGGGTTTCTCGGGGTGCGGATCGACCCGGCGCAGCCCGGGCGCCAGCCTTTGCCCAGGGTCGACCTGCGCTTGCGGCAGATTGGTCTGGGGCCGGTGGCGGTGTTCGGTGCGTCGAACTTTCCTTTGGCCTTTTCCGTGGCCGGCGGCGATACCGCATCGGCCCTGGCGGCGGGCTGCCCGGTGATCGTCAAGGCGCACTCGGCCCACCCCGGCACCTCGGAGCTGGTGGCCCAGGCCATCGCCCGGGCGGCACGGCAGCAGGGAATGCCCGAAGGGGTGTTTTCACTGTTGTTCGACAGTGGCCGGGATATCGGCCAGGGGCTGGTGGCGGACTCGCGGATCAAGGCCGTGGGTTTCACCGGCTCGCGCAGCGGCGGGATGGCCCTGATGCAGATCGCCGCGGCGCGCGCCGAGCCGATCCCGGTGTATGCGGAGATGAGTTCGATCAATCCGGTGCTGCTGCTGCCCCATGCCCTTGAGGAGCGCGGCGAGCAGATCGCCCCGGCGTTTGTCGCCTCGCTGACCCAGGGCGCCGGGCAGTTCTGCACCAACCCGGGGTTGATCCTGGCCGTCGATGGGCCGGCGTTACAGCGTTTTGAGCGGGCCGCCGCCGAGGCCCTCGGCCACGTGGCGGCGCAGACCATGCTCACGCCGGGCATTTACCGCAGCTACTGCCAAGGCGTGGCCAGCCTCGCGGCGCATGCCCGGGTGCAGCTCCTGGCCCAGGGCCCGGAAGGGCAGGGCCAGCAGGCGCGCGCGGCATTGTTCGCCACCTCGGCCGCGGCGTTCATGGCGTGCCCCGAGTTGCGCGGGGAGATCTTTGGCCCGGCCTCGCTGATTGTCCGCTGCGCCGACTTGACTGTCCTGCAACAGGTACTGCGCAGCCTGGAGGGCCAGCTGACCATTGCCATTCACCTGGGCGAGGGCGATCAGCCGCAGGTGCGGGCGCTGCTGCCGCTGCTGGAGAGCAAGGCCGGGCGCCTGCTGGCCAACGGTTTCGGCACCGGTGTCGAAGTGGCCCATGCCATGGTCCATGGCGGGCCGTTCCCGGCCACTTCCGACAGCCGCAGCACTTCCGTGGGCAGCCTGGCGATCCAGCGCTTCCTGCGCCCGGTGTCCTACCAGGACCTGCCCGAGTCGCTGTTGCCGGCTGAACTGCACAGCGCCAATCCGTTGCAGGTGCCGCAGTTGCTCGACGGCCAGGGCCCGGGCTGACCCGAGGCGCGCCTGCTCATCCTTCTTGCCTTACCTATCCGCAAACTCTCCCACAGGAGCGTTCCCCACCTGCCATAGAGGTTCCTGCATGTCTGAATACATCACCCTGTCACTGGATGAAGTCTGTGCCCTGTCCTATCAGGTCCTCACTCGCCACGGCCTGTCCGACGCCCATGCCCGGGCGATCGCCGAAGTCATCACCCAGGGCCAGCGTGACGAGTGCCACTCCCATGGGGTGTATCGTCTGCTGGGCTGCGTACGTTCGGTGCGCGAGGGCCGGATAGATCCCCGGGCCGAACCGAGCCTGCGGCATGTTTCTCCCGGGGTACTGGAGGTGGATGCCCATTACGGCTACTCCCTGCTGGGTTTTCATACCGGTTTGCCGATCCTTGCGGAAAAGGCCCGCAGCCAGGGGATCGCCGCCATGGTGATCAAGCGCTGCTTCCACTTTTCCGCGCTGTGGCCGGAGGTCGAGGCGATTGCCGACTACGGCCTGGTGGGGATGGCGATGAACCCCAGCCATAGCTGGGTGGCCCCGGCGGGCGGGCGTCATCCGGTGTTCGGCACCAACCCCCTGGCCTTTGCCTGGCCGCGCCCGGGGGGCCAGCCTTTTGTCTTTGACTTCGCCACCAGTGCCATTGCCCGGGGGGATATCGAACTGCATGCGCGCCAGGGCAAGCCGATTCCCGAGCACTGGGCCATCGACGCCGATGGCCAGCCCACCACTGATGCCAAGGCGGCATTGCAGGGCGCCATGCAGACGTTCGGCGGGCACAAGGGCTCGGCCCTGGCGGCGATGATCGAGTTGCTGGCCGGTGCCCTGATCGGCGACCTGACCAGTGCCGAGTCCATGGCCTTCGATGGAGGCGTGGGGGCTACGCCCTGCCATGGGGAACTGGTGCTGGCGTTCGATCCCAGGGTGTTTTTGGGGGAGGGCTATGAGCAGGGGCTGGAACGGGCGGAAGGGTTGTTCGCGGCGATTGCCCGGCAGGGCGCACGGCTGCCGTCACAGCGGCGTTTTGCGGCCCGGGCCCGCAGCCTGGAGCACGGAGTGCAGATTCCCCGAGGGCTGCTGGAGGATATTCGCGGGTTGCTCTGAGGCCTGTTCGCCGGCAGACGGCTCCTGCGGATGAGTGCAGGAGCCGGCTTGCCGGCGAAAGGATGTTTACGGCATCAGAAGCGTACGTTGGCCGCCAGCTCGGCGGAGCGCCCCGGCGCGACGGTGGCGAACATCCCCACGTGGGAGGCGTCGTAGTAAGTCTCGTCGGTGAGGTTGAGCACGTTGAGTTGCAGGTCCAGGTTCTTGTTCACCCGGTAGGCGAGCATGGCGTCGTAGCGCCAGTAGGAATCGAGGCTGCGGGTGTTTTCATCGTTGGTATAGCGCTTGTCCACATAGTTGGCGCCGCCGCCGACCTTCCAGCGGTCGGTGAGGGCGTAGGTGGTCCAGACCGAGCCGCTGTTGGGGGCGATGAACTTGGCCTGGTTGCCATCGAAGTTGGTGTTTTTTCCGGATGCATACTTGACCGTCTTGGCATCCAGGTAGGTGTAGCCCGCCATCACTTCCCACTGCTCGGTGAGATGGCCGGTGGCTCCCACTTCAAACCCCTTCACCTCGACGTCGCCGTCCAGCGTGACCTCGTTGCTGATCGGGTCGTAGGTCCGGGCGTTGGTCTTCTCGGTCTTGAACAGGGCCGCGGTCAGGGACAGTCGTTCGTTCAGCAGGTCCCACTTGGTGCCCAGCTCGATGCTGCGGCTCTTTTCCGGATCCAGGTTGCTCAACCGCCCGCCCGCGGCGCCGTCGGCCCCCCCGGATTGCCCGGCGGTTTCCCCCGATGGGTTGAACGAGGTGCCGTAGGACAGGTAGATGCTGCCGTACGGCAGGGGCTTGAAGACGATGCCGCTCTGGTAGGTCCAGAGATTGCTGCGGTTGCTCTGGGCGTCATCGCGCACGTGGTAGTTGTCGAAGCGTGCCCCCAGGTTCAGGTCCCATTGTTCATGCAGGGCCATGGTGTCCATCACGTACAGGGCGCGGTTGTTGTGCTTGGTGACGCGATGCTGGCCATCGCCGCGTGGCACCGGGGTGAAGGGATCCTTGGGGTTAGGGTGGTTCAGGTCACCGAGGTCGGCGCTGCCCGCGCTGCCATAGCGGTTTTTCTCGTCGATCCGTTCCCGGGAGAATTCCAGGCCGGCGCTGTAGCTGTGGCCGATGGAGCCAGTGTCGAACTTGCCGAAAATATCGGTCTGGTTGATCAGCGAGGTATTGACCACGTTACGTGGGCGAGCGGTGCGTTGTGCGAGGTTGTTGCGCTCCTGGGCCGGTGTCGCAATCGGCCGGCTCATGATGTAGTCCTGCATGCTGCGCCCCTGGCGTGTGGTGTTGCGCAGGGTCAGGTGGTCATTGAAGTCGTGTTCCAGTTGCAGGGTGAACAGATCGGCCGAGGTCTTGCGGAAGTCGCGTTTGCTGAAGCCGTAGAAATTGTCCCGGTCGACCTTGACCGGCTTGCCGCTGATGGCCGATACCGGAACACCCTGGTCGGGAATGTCGTCGCTCTGCATGTGGTAGTAGCTGAGGGTGCCGCGGGTATCGGTGTTCAGGCCGAAGGAAAAGCTCGGCGCCAGGCCCCAGCGGGTAACTTCCACATCGTCGCGCCCGGGGGTATCGGCTTCATGTTTCATGGCGTTCAGGCGCAGCGCCATGTTCTGTTCGGGCAGGTACTGGTTGAGGTCGACGGTGGTGCGGCGCAGTTGATCGGTGCCCAGGGTCAGGCTGCCGGCGGCGAAGGTTTCCTGCTGCGGCACTTTGCTGACCAGGTTGATGGTGCCGCCGGTGGAACCGCGCCCCGCGTAGGCCGAGCCCGGGCCCTTGACGATCTCGATCTGCTCGACGTTGAAGGCTTCGTGGGTCATGCGCCCGACATCGCGAATGCCGTCGATCATGATGTCGGTGCTGGCTTCGAAACCACGGATGAAGGGCCGGTCGCCCAGCGGTGTGCCGCCTTCGCCCGCGCCGAAGGTGATTCCCGGCGTGGTGCGCAGGGCATCGGCCAGGGTCGACACCGCACGCTCCTGCATCAGGGATTCGGTGATGATGGTCACCGACTTCGGGGTTTCGCGCAGCGGTGCGGTGAACTTCACCGAATCCGATGTTTCGCGCTTGTATCCCGGCTTGTGTTCGCCCTTGACGTGGGTGGTGCCGAGGGTGACGGATGCCGGGTCGGACGGGCGTTCGGTGGATTGCTCGGTGGCGCCGAGGCTGGCTTCGCTAAGGGCCATAAAACCGAGGGATGTGGACCACAACTTCCATGGGTGTGGGCGGGCAGGACTGGACATTTCAGATAGAGCCTCCGTTTTATTTGGAATGGATTCTCATCTGCGAATTAATATCATTCAATCAGAACTATCTGAACAATCATGTCGAAAAGTGTATGCGTCGTTGTATGCGCGATAGCCGGGCCCTCCTCAGAACCGCTACCCAGGGGCCGTGGCCTGTTGCTGAACCGGAGGGTTCTTTTTTTTCCGGCGTTGCGGTTTCATGAGCGCCTCCTTTCAGGAAGCTCACGGATGAACCTGCATTTCGAAACCGCCCGCCTGTTGCTGCGCCCCCGTACCCTTGAGCACTTCCGGGCGTGCCTGCGTATGGATCAGGATCCCGAAGTCACGCGCTTCATCCCCGGGACCTGGGATGGCGGGCAGTGGCACAGGGACTTTTTACAGGGGCGCATGACCCAGGATTTCGGCCCGCGCTGCGGGTATTGGGCGATCTTCGCCAAGGGCGCGCCGGATGAGTTGCTGGGCTGGGTTTCCTTCATTCCCTTCGATGCTGTGGGGCCCGAGCTGGAAATGGGCTGGCGCCTGGTGCGGCGGGCCTGGGGGCGGGGTTTTGCCAGCGAGGCCGCGCGGCGGATCGTCGAGCATGCGTTTGCCGACCCGGCGGTGCAGCGCATAGTCGCCGATGCCCATGTCGACAACGAGGCGTCGTTGGCGGTGGCGCGCAAGGTCGGTTTTCGCTTCACCCACAATGCCGATTTCGAAGGCTTGCCCTGCCGCTTCTTTGCAATGACCCGTGAGGATTTTTGCCAGCAACGGTCGGCTGGTTGAGGCGGGGGGGCAAGCGTGGGGCGCCGTTGGCGGCGCCCCGTATGGTCCATGCCTGCCGTCAGAGGTGGCGGCTGACCCACCACAGCACCAGGAAGGCAATGACGGCTACCAGGGCCGCGAACTGGAACAGATTGATCAGCCACTTCAGGCCCAGGGGGAATTTCCTGTAGTCCTTCACGTTCAGGCCGCCGTTGCGCAGGAACAGGTGGGGCATGGCGAACAGTGCGCCGATGCACAGCAGCATGAAGAAACGGCTAAGGGGGTCCTTGCCCAGGAGTGGCATGCGGATGGCAATGACCCGGCAGCGCGACAGGTGCTTGACCATGTCATCAAGCCTGAAATAGCCCAGGTAGACCTGGATCGCCAGGGACACCAGCCCGGCCATGACCACCAGGACCCAACCCGCGGTATAGATATCTTTTGCGTTACACATATCTCTTCAGTGACCTCCTCAAGGTGGCGACCACGCGCTCAGCGTATTGCTCCTCCAGTGAGCCCTGGCACGCAGGGCAGCCGGCCACCATAGCACTTTGGGAGCCGTGTCGGGCGCAGGTGCTCCGGCCCCCAGGGGCCAATGAGCACCGCATCAGGGCTGTTTAGCGCGGTCGTAGCCCTGGTCGGAGGCTGGGAGAGAGGGGGGGCAGGGCGGCCCTAGAGCTTGGCGCAACGCTCCACATCGGCCTGGGTGGTGACCTGGGTGTCGATGCCCAGGCGGTATTTGCAATAGTCGATGATCATCTGGCGCTGTTCATCGGTGAGTTTTTCCACGCGCCGGTAGTCGCCGTCATTGGCGTGGATGTTGAAGAATTCCAGGCGCAGGGTCGGGGATGTCTTGATAAACCAGCGGGTATGGGTTTCAGCCTCTTCAAGCTCGGTGTAGTAACCGAGGTTGAGCACCATCAGCAGGATGAGGGAGAGCAGCAACAGCAGTGTTTTCAAGGCACGGCTCCTTCCGTGGGGGGGCGCCAGGGGCGCGGGCTGCGAATGCTTCAGGTTTTTCCCCGGCTTGGCAAGCGCCCGGGCAGGAGGGGGACAGCATCGATGGCGGGATTGGCTTCAGGTTCAGCAAGCAGACAGTTGCGCACTGGTAAAAATATCGGCACGCCGGGCAGGAGCCGGGCGGTGACAGGGGGCAAATGGTTTCAAGCGGATTCACGGCAGGTTGCCAAGAGTCTGCCGGGGTGAATGGCCCGGTGCATCCGTTTGCGAACCGCAGAGCGATCGTTGGCTCTGTACGAAAACTACCTGCGCTTCGATCAGACTGCGTTAAAAACAGGCTCGGAATGCTCATTTAGGTTCCTAAACTCCGCTTCCTCGCCTGTTTTTGCCTTGCCTGATCTTTGCTCGGCGAGTTTTCGTACAGACCCTGGATCGCTCTTTTTTGTCTGCATCCGGGCGTTTCAGCAACGGCATCAGACCAGGCCCAGGGTCGCGGGCCGGGAACCGGGGAACACCGCCTGCACCTGAGCGCGGGAAAGCCCCCAGGTAGCGCCCAGTAGGCCGCCGAGCAGATCCCGGTAGTTGTTGAGCACCGGGTAGTCGCGGTTCTGCAGCAGGCTTTGCGCGTTCACCGTCACTTGCTCGCCGGCCAGGCGCCCGCCGCGAATGCTGCCGCCCAACACCCAGTACACCGTGCCATGGCCGTGGTCGGTGCCCCGGGCGCCGTTCTCGCGAAAGGTCCGGCCGAATTCGGAGACCACGACCACCAGGCTGTCCTTCCAGTGCTCGCCCATGGCCTCGGCATAGGCCGCCAGCCCTTGCCCGAGGTTGGCCAGGTTGCTGGCCAACTGGCCCTGGGTGCTGCCCTGGTTGACGTGGGTATCCCAGCCGCCGACATCGACGAAGCCCAGGCGATACTGCTCGCGCATCAGGCCGGCCATGCGCCGGGTCTGGGCGGCGAAGCTCTGTGCATTGGCCGCCCCGCGATTGGCCGCGAGCATCTCTTGCTGCAGGTCCCGGGAGACCTTCTGGCGCAGGGCCAGTCCATCGCTGGCCGCGGCGGCATAGGGCGTGTGCTGGTACATGGAGGCCAGAATCGCTGCCTGGCGCTCATCGAAGGGCGTCTTGCCGGCGCTGCGCAAGGACAGGTTGGGAATCTCCTGGCCGCCCTGGAAGCTCAGGGGCAGGGCGTCGGTAAAGGCGATAGGCGCGCTGTCGGGCACCTGCCGCGCCAGGCGTGCGAGGAACCCCGAGTCGTAGCGCCGGTGCTGCTGGCTCGGCTGGCCGGCCTCGATAGTGTCCTGGGTCTGGAAGTGGCTGCGGGACAGGTCGTCGGTGCCGGCAAAAGGCACGAAGGCGAGTTCCTGGCGCTGCCACAGCGGGTACAGCGAATCGCGCAGCACCGGGTTCAGGCCCCAGTGGCTGTCCAGCGCGATGGCGCTCTGCGGGTTGTGCCCCTCGGGCCGGGCTATCGCCAGGGTCGGGCGCGACTCGTAGTAGAAGTCGCTGCTGTAGGGCACCAGCAGGTTGTTGCAGTCATAGCCGCCGCGCAGGAACACCAGCAGGGTGCGCGGCGCCGAGGCCGGTGCGGCGAACAGCCGGGCACAAAACGTGAGGCTGGGCAGGGCGGCGGCTGCGATCAACAATTGGCGACGATTCATGACGGCTCCTGGTCAGGTAGGGCGCTCTCAGCGATTGTTGAAATCCGGCGAGGACAGCAGGAAGGTGTTCCATTCCTGGGGGGAAACGGCCTGCTCCAGGGCGTTGCGGGTGGTGCTGGAGAGGTAGGGGGCGATCGCCTGGTAATACATCGGCGTGGTGATCATGGGAAACCCCGGCCCCGGGACCTGGCTGCCCTCGGCGGTGAACAGCCGGTTGTTGCCCGAGCCCATGGCCCGGGCGATTTCAAAGCGCTTGGCCATCTGCCCGGAACTCGACCAGTCACTGGCTACCAGCGGCCAGCCGTCGGGAGTGATGCGCCCGAACAGCGGCTGGCCCATCTGATTCAGCCAGTTGAGCAGTGGTCGCGGGTTGGCCAGGGGCTTGCCGTCATAGGTCAGGCGCAGCGCCGAGACCACGAACTGTTGCGGGTCCTTGAATTTCCTGCCGGCCGCGCGCAGCAGCTCCGGCGATTGCATCAGGGTGGCCATGACCTGGGCGATGTCGCCATCGCTGTCACTGAAGCTCTTGGCTATGCGCGCCACCAGCGCTGGCGGCGGCTCGTCCGCGACGAAGTACTGGGCCAGCTTGCGCGAGATGAACCGCGCGCAGGCCGGTTGCCGGGTGATGAGGTCCACGGCCTGGGTGATCTCGTCATACCCGCTGCCCTTGATGGTATGGCCCAGCAGGTGCTTGTCGCTGAAGTCGTGACGTTTGGGGTTGAACTGGAACAGGCCCTGTTGCACCACCAGGGGCTGCAGGTTGCGGGGAAAGTGCTGCTCGCGACCGTCCAGGGGCGCCAGCCCGGCTCCGGTGAGGATCAGCGCCAGCTGTTGCACGTCTTCCTGGCTGTAGCCGGCGTCGACGCCCAGGCTGTGCAGTTCCATCAGTTCACGGGCGTAGTTCTCGTTGACCTTGCCCCTGGCGTTGCTGCTGTTGTCCAGGTATTCGAGCATGGCCGGGCTTTGCAGGGTGGCCAGCAGCAGGTCCTTGAACTTGCCCAGGGCGTGGGGGCGGAGGGTGTTTTCAAGGTAGTCGGCGGTCAGCAGCCGCACCCTGCCCTTGCCCTGGAACACGCTGAAATGGTTGAGCCAGAACAGCACCAGTTGTTCCTTGAGCTGGTTGGGGCCGTAGACAGCTTGCAACAGCACACTGGACTGGGTCTGTTCAGCCAGTTGGGCGGCGTACTGGCGCAGGTCTTTTTGCGCCTGGTTGCGCGCTTCGCCCTCGGGCATTGCCTTGATCTGTTCCTGGCGCTGCCGGAACTCCTCCAGCAGGGAGCGGGGTGAATCGTTCAGGGCCGGATAACTGCGCAGCAGGGTGTCGATGACCGGTGGCAACGGATCGTGCAGGCGATCGTCCAGTTGCGCCCTCAGCAGCTCATTGCGCCCCAGGGTGTGCAGGCGCTGGAGTTGCGCCGCGTCCAGGTCGAAGCCGTCACGCCGCAGCCAGGCGATGTCGGCGGCACTGGGCGCTTGAGGTTGTGCGGCATGGGCCAGGATTGGCAGCAGCACAGCCAGGTACAGGCAGCGGGGCAACGGGGAAAGCCTTGGCATGGGCGGTTGGTCCGAAGTGAGAGGTCGCGGCCGATGGGATTTTCGCCGTCCGTTGCCAGGTTCAGGGCAGGGCGTGAAGCCTGTTCCGGCTCCCTGGGCAGCACAGCGGTATAGCGTCGCAGGCTATCAGAGGGTTGTTCCGGCTTTCAGTCGGCAATGCTCTAGGACAAGTGTTTCAACGCAGGGTTGGGGGGCTTGCCGTCGACCGTTCGTCCGACGGATGGAATTGGCAAGCACTAGTCACTGCGTCATGCTGTCGATGGATGTCGTAGTGCCACTACTTCAAGGCCCGACCCGGTTTCCGGGTGTCGTTCCATCCCTGCGTTGGTGAGATAGATTGGTGATGAGTGTGTTGATCCTGCCCGAGGCGCAATATGCCCGATAAGGCGCTGGCCGAGGAGCAGCGCCTGGCTGCCCTGTATGCCCTGGAACTGCTGGATACGGCCCGGTGCGAGCGTTTTGACCGCATCTGCCGGCTGGCCGCAGAGTACTTCAAGGTGCCCACGGCCCTGATCACTCTGGTGGACCGTGATCGGCAGTGGTTCAAGTCGCGGGTGGGCTTTGCGCCCGAGCAGACCCCCATCGAGCAATCGTTCTGCGCCTATACCATCAAGTCCGGCGATGTATTCGAGGTGGAAAACGCCCGCCAGGATGTGCGTTTCCACGCCAACCCCCTGGTGACCCAAGACCCGGGCATCGGTTTTTATGCCGGCGCGCCGCTGATTACCTCCACGGGGCATGCGATCGGCAGCCTGTGCGTCATCGATCGCCAGCCCCAGCGCCTGAACGCTGCCGAGCGTCAGCAACTGCGCGACCTGGCATCCCTGGTGATGGAGCAGGTGGAGCAGCGTCAGCGCCTGACCCGGCGCGACCCGGTGAGCAGGCTGCCCAACCGTGAGCAATTTCAGAGCGACCTGTACGACCTGGCGGATGAGAACCCGGGAGAACGGCGCGTGCTGGTGCTGGTGGACGCGGTGGACATGACCGTGGCCCACGAGCTGACCCTGGCCATGGGCCTGGCACCGTTCGAGACCATCGTGCGTTTCCTGGCCCAGCAACTGCTCGCCTACCTGGGGCGCCATGTGCGGGTGTATCACGTATCGGTCAAGCGCTTCGGCTTCCTGCTGCCGGCGGCTCCCGGGATCGAGCGCTTCCTGGAAGGCCTGGTGCGGCGCCTGCGGCGTCAGCCGCCAGGGCTGGAACTGCCGATGATTCCCGGGGTGTGCGCGGGCACGGTGGAGTTCTCCACGGATCGCGACGCCGTGCCCGACGTGTTGCGCAAGGCCATGTTCGCCCTGGAACTGGCGACCCTCAACCGCAGCACCTGGGCGCCTTACGACGTGGTGCGGGACCAGGCCTACCGGCGAGCCTTCAATCTGGCCTCGGATATCAGCGAAGCCCTGGACAGTGGGCAGATCTACCTGATGTTCCAACCGCGTTTCGCCCTGCCCGACGGCGCCCAGGTCAGCGCCGAGGCGCTGATCCGCTGGGATCACCCCTGGCTGGGGCCGATCTCACCGGCGGAGTTCATTCCGGTGATGGAGCGCAATGCGTTGATCCACCGCGTAACCCATTGGGTGATCAATGCGGTGCTCGGCAAGCTGCAAGCCTGGAGCGACGATGAAGTGCAGCGCCTGTCGATCAACCTCTCGCCCCAGGATTTCGAGGACCAGGACATCGCTGATGTGCTCAAGGCGGCCTGTCGCCGCCACGGCATCGAACCCCATCGCCTGGAAGTGGAAATCACCGAGGGTGCCTGGTTGCGTTCCAACCCGCGGGTGCTGGACCAGTTGAGCAAGATCCGCGCCCTGGGCATGGATGTGGCCATCGACGATTTCGGTACCGGCTACAGTAACTTCGCCTATCTGCATCAGATTCCGGCCAACGTGGTGAAGCTCGACAAATCCATGGTCACCGACCTTGAGAGCAGTGCCCAGCACCAGAAGATCACCCGCTCGGTCATCGCCCTGGCCCGGGAACTGGGCTACCGCACCGTGGCCGAGGGCATTGAAAGCTTCAAGTGCCTGCAGATGCTGCGCACCTTCGGCTGCGATGAGGCCCAGGGTTATTTCCTGGCCCGGCCCATGGTCCAGGAAAAATTCCTGGCCCGCAGCGCGGCCCAGCGCTTTCCACTCCAGCAAGGCTACTGACTGCGGCTACAGATGTTCTTCTGCAGCCGCGGCCGCAGGCTGCGACCGAGCTGCCGTTTCAAGGGCGCCGCACCTCCTCACCGCTGCGCTGACACCAGCAACAGCATCGGCCGCTCCCGCTCCTCTGCCAGCGCCGGAAGGTCCTCGACCTGCTGCTCCGTGGGGCCCCACTCCTGCACATGGCGCAGGTTGAAGCCGGTATCGATCAGCGTGTTGAGCAGCGTGCCCAGGGTACGGTGCTGCTTGATCACCCCTTCGGCCAGCCAGTGGGTCACCCGCTCGCCTTCCTGCTGGTAGCTGTCCACCGGCCAGGACTGGCGGCCCTGCGCGTCCACCTGCCAGCCCGGGTTGCGCGGTGCCATGAAGATCGGGTGCTCGATGGAGAACACCAGGCGCGCCCCCGGTACCAGGGCCGCATAGACCTGGGCGAACAGGCCGGGCAAATCCTTGATGTAGTGCAGGGCCAGTGAGCTATAGACCAGGTCGAAGCTGCAGGCGGGCAGGCGCAGTCGCTCCAGGTCCTCTTGCTGATACTGCACGTTGGGTGCCGAGGTCGTGGCGCGGGCGGTGGCCAGCATCTTCTGCGAAACGTCCAGGCCCACTACCTGGCGGGCACCGTGCTCGCTGGCCCAGCGGCTGAACCAGCCATAGCCGCAGCCCAGGTCCAGCACCCGCAGGCCGTTCATCGGTGGCAGCAGGGCTTGCAGGGCCGGCCATTCCGGCGCGGCGTCGAGGCCGCCGAGGGAGCGGCCCATCTGGCTGTAGGCCTGGAAAAAAATCGGGTCGTCGTAGATGTTCTGAGTCATGTGGGGAGGCTCTTTCAGGTTCGTGTGCAGCCCTGGTGGGCAGGGAATGTCATGCAGTTGAAACGGCTGAGGGGCTTCTCCCTCGCAGGGCGCGACGCAGGTATCGTCGATGGCCGGGCAGGTGGTGCAGCAAAACAGGTCGGATATCTTAGCCAGTTTTGCGGGCCGGGCCATCGCCGGATGCTTTGCACGCCAGGATCTTCATCGGCACAATCGCCGGCCGGGAACACCGAGTGTCCCCGGCCCCGAATTCGTACCCCAAGAGAGGCATCATGGGCAAAGCGAGAGTGACAGGCACGACGATCGAGGCGATCCGCGCGGCAGAGACGGCATTGGGGCGTACCTTGCCCTGCTCGTTCGCGCGCTGGTTGCTGGAGCACAACGGCAAGGCCCTGGGGGCGCTGGAGGTGTTTCCGGTCTTCGATGCCCGGGATCCGCGCAAGACCTGGGAGTCGATAGTCCGCCATTTCGAAGGCGGCTGGCGGGCCTGTCAGGACAACGTCTGCGCTGAGCCGGCGGGTTTCTCCAGCCTGCTGCCGTTCGCCCAGTTCGGCACGGGCGACTACTACTGCTTCGATTACGCCGTGCTGGGGGAGGCCGGTGAGCCGGTGGTGGTGCTCTGGTCCCATGAGACTGGCGCCACGTCCGTGGTTGCCGATGGCTATGCAGCTTTTCTGGCCAGCACCGATCGGCCCGGATAGGCACAAGGCTTGGGCTTGAATGGTCAGGTCTGGAGGGAGAGATCGCTGCAGTTCAACGACTGGGAAACTGCTTGGAGCTTCTGCGTGGGCACGCAGATTGGGGAAGTGGAGCGGGTGAAGGGAATCGAACCCTCGTTATCAGCTTGGGAAGCTGGAGTAATGCCATTATACGACACCCGCTCGAACGGCTGACTTTGTACCAGATGTGGCCGTGGATTTGAAGTTTTTCTTTAGCTGACTTGTGCTTGCGCGCCGCTAACCTTCATCGCCAGCCCGCCCCCTACCGTGAAAACCGGGGTTGTCACGGTATGCAGGCGGCCTGCGAGGAGGGCTTTTCAGAGGGCTCGTACATGCTGCTCCTGGACATGCGGGGCACGCGAACGGTTGTCGTACTGGCCCGGTTTGAGGAACCCCATCAGGGCCTGGCGGGTGTCGCGGCAGGCGGCCTTGTGCTCCATGTCGAGAAAGTGCCCGGTGGCCTGGATGGTGCTGAAGCTCGACTGCTGCACATGGTTGGCGAACAGCCGGGCATCGTTGGCCGAGGTGTACTCGTCCCATTCGCCGTTGATGAACAGCACCGGGACCTGGATGTTGCGTGCGGCCCTGAGGTAGCACTGGCGATCACCATGGAGCACATGGCTGATGTGGAAGTGCATCTGCCCGTACTCATGTTCCGCCAGGCTGCTGACGTGGCGATAGTTGAAACGCTTGAACAGCGACGGCAGGTGCTTGCCGATGGTGTTGTTGACCAGGTCGCCGACGCGATGGCCATCGCGGCTGCCGAGGTAGTCGACACCGCGTTCCAGGTAGTCGCGCATCGGTTCGTTGATCACCGGCGAGAACGAGCTGATCACCGCCTTCTCGATGCGTCGCGGGCGCTGGGAGAGCGCTTGCAGGGCGGCGGCGCCGCCCCAGGAAAACGACAGCACATGTTCGGCGGCGAAGTGCTCGATCAACTCCAGCAGGATCTGCCCCTCGACTTCCTTGGTGAGCATCCGTTCGTGCCTGTTGTGGGCCTTGGAGCGACCCGCGTAGGGCTGGTCGTAGAGCACCACATTGAACTGCGGGTGGAGGTTCTTCACGGTCTGGGCAAAGGACGCAGTGGTGGCCAGTGAGCCGTTGACCAGAATGATGGTCTTGTCTGCGGCATCTGCGCGATAGAACTCCGTGTAAACCCGATACTGACCCTGTATATCCAGCACAGCGATTTCTGGCCTCATGTCATAAGACTCCTGGCAAGCGGGTATGCGCGCAACGTGAGTGTGCACGGGCAATGTGACAGGTAGGCATACGCCTGGAATCGGAGCCCATGTCGATCCGGTAAGGCAGGTCGACGGGTGTTGTTATAGGCGGGCGATTTGCCGGGGGGAAGGCAGAGCAGGCAGGGCTCAGGCCGGCAAAGGGTTTCTTAGATGTGTGGTTGTGACTCATCGGTCACAATACGGCCGACGGACAGATTCAAGCAGGGCAACCGGGAACCTGCAAGGTCATTGGGCAAATTGTTCGACAGCTTCTGCCCAGCGGTCGTGTGGCGCGGCGCAACGCTCAGATCAGGCGTATTTCGGCGTCGCTCAGAGCACGGTATTCACCGGGGGCCAGGCGTTCGTCCAGCAGCAGCGGGCCCATGCGTTCGCGGTGCAGGCGCAGCACCTTGTTGTTGAAGTGGCCGAACATACGCTTGACCTGGTGATAGCGCCCTTCGACGATGCTCAGCCGGGCGCTGCGGGGGCCGAGGATCTGCAGTTGAGCGGGCAGGGTGGTCAGGTCCTCGAAGGCGAAATACAGGCCACGGGCGAAAGTCTCGACGTATTCGGGGCCGATCTCCTGCTCGGTTTCCACGTAATAGAGCTTGGGCAGTTTGGTCTGGGGCTGGGTCAGGCGCCGCGACCAGTTGCCATCGTTGGTGATCAGCATCAGCCCCGTGGTGTTGTAGTCCAGGCGCCCGGCGATATGCAGATCCTGCGGGTCCGGCTCATGGATCAGTTCGAGCACGGTCTTGTGCTCGGGGTCGCGGGTGGCGCTGACGCAGCCCATGGGCTTGTGCAGCATGAAGTAGCGCGCCGGCTTGCCGGCCTGCAGCACTTCGTCGTCCAGCTCCACCCGGCTGAACTCGCGGACCTCGGCCTTGGGGTCGCTGACCGGCTGCCCATCGATGCGAATGCGTCGTTGCACCAGCAGCACGCGCACTTGCTGGCGGTTGAAACGGGGCAGGTTGCTGAGAAAACGGTCAATGCGCATGGTAATCGGTGGCTATCGGCTGGAGGGGCTCAGGGACGGGGCAGGGTAGCGGCGCGCAGCTGCGCGTCGACCCCGGCACAGCGCGGGCACAGGCAGGACTGGTTGCGCAGCTCCGGCGCCAGGGCCTCGATGATCGCCGGGTCGATGTCCACGCTGTAGCACCAGCAGGCCTGGCCGGCGCGGCGTGGGTCGGCCAGGGTGCAGTCGTTGCGGGCACCGCAGGCGGGGCAGAGTTCAGGTTCATTCATGGCTGGAGTGAGGCATTTCCACGCAGGTTCGATTGCGTCCGGTGTGCTTGGCACGGTACATCGCGTGGTCGGCACGGGACAGCAGGCTGTGCAGGGTGTCCTGGGCTTGCAGGCTGGTCAAGCCGATGCTGACGGTCAGTTGCAGCGGCTGCCCTTCATAGTGATAGCGCTGCTGTTCGGTGAGCAGGCGGATCTTCTCGGCGATGCCCAGGGCCACGCTGCTGTCGGTGTCCTTGAGCAGGACGATGAACTCTTCGCCGCCCCAGCGGCAGACGATGTCGGACTGGCGCAGGCAGCCCTCCAGGTCCCGGGCGAAGCCACTGAGCACCTGGTCCCCGGCCAGGTGGCCGTAGGTGTCGTTGAGGCGCTTGAAGTGGTCCAGGTCCAGCAGCACGGCGCACAGCGGCGTCAGGTCGCGCCAGGCCTCTTGCAGTGCCTGGGCCGCCAGCAGGTCGAACCCGCGGCGGTTGGGCAGACGGGTAAGGCTGTCGAGGGTGGCCTGGGCTTCGATCTTGCGCTGATAGCGGCGCACCACGGCGCTGAGCAGGACCAGCACGATGGTGGTGATCACCAGGCAGATCAGCAGGTTCAGGTACAGCGACTGGCGGATGCTGTTGAGGGCGCCGTCTTCGCGTTTGTCGACGAACAGGTACCAGTTCAGCTCGGGAATGAAGCGCACATTGAGAAAGTGCCCCTGGCCCTGGGAATTGTATTCATAGCTGCCGCTGTGGGGCTTGGGCAATTGGCTCAGCAGCTCCTTGAGGCTGTCCAGTTCATGCAGCGACTGGCCGCTGCGGGCGCCCTGGGGGCCTCCGTCGGCACCGGTGAGGACGATGCGGCCGAAGGCGTCGACGAAGTACACGCTGCGCTGGTAACGCTGCTGGTACTTGTCGATCAGCTTGATCACCGCATCCACGGTCAGGCCGACCCCGGCGGCGCCGATGAAGCGGTCCTGGTAGTCGTAGACCTTGTAGTTGATGAAGAAGGTCAGCTTGTCCTGGTTGGCCAGGTCCGGGTCGACGTTGATCTCGTAGGGCGTGCTCATGTCGCGTACGCGAAAGTACCAGGCGTCCCGGGGCTCATCGGCCTTGACCTTCTTCAGCACGCCCTTGGCCTGGTAGTAGGTGAGGCTTGTGTTGGAGACGAAGAACGCGGTGTAGGCGTCGTAATGGGTCATGACCTCGTTGAGGTAGCGGGTCATCTGGCTCGGGTCGCGCTCGCCGGCCACCACCCAGTCGCGCATGAAGGTATCGCGGGCCATCATCGAGGAGATCAGCACCGGCCGCACCAGGTCCTTCTGGATTTCCGAGTACACGGTATCGGAGGTCAGGGGCAGTTCGGTATTGACGATGCTGTCGCGGATCGAATCCCGCGAGGCGTAGTAGCTGAGCAGCGAGGTGGCGAGAAAACCGCTGCCCAGCAGGGCGATCAGGACCAGAACCAGCGAGCGCTGGGAATACAGGGGAGAGCGGCGCGGCATGGTGATTCCGTGATAGTGGCCCGATGACGCATTCTAGTGGCACGGCGCGCAAATAACTCGTTCATCACGCGCCTGAATTGTCTCGACTTCGATACGTTTGCCAGGCGCTGGAAGGCCCGCCAGAGGCTCGTCGCAGTTGGGGCCTGCAGGGCCGCCAAGCGGGCCCCGCCACTGGTCGGTGAAGTCATCGGGGCACTGCTACGCGGCGCACCGCAACGGCTTTTTGCGGTCCTATGCAATGCCAGTCATGCCGTTTCGATTGGCGTCGTCCAGCGTCGCTGGTACGGCTTGCACGCGGTCCGGGAGGCCGCCATGTTCCGTCGAATCTTGCTCGGTGTTGTGCTTGGTTTGAGTCTGTCCGCCTGTGTGCCCTATTACGTCGAGCCGGGCTACTACCGCACTGACGTGTATGCGGTTCCAGGCCCCTATTACTACGATGGCTACCCCTACTATGGAGGCGGCTACAGGCCTCACTACTATTACCGGCCCTACTATCACGGGGGCTACGGGCCGCACTACTACGGCGGCTACCGACGCTGGCACCACTAGCCGGCACCAAGGCCCGTACAACAGGCCACCGCCTCGGATGACAAGAGGCCAAGGGCCGAGAGTCGTTGCCCACAGCGCTGCCTTTGCCTGAGGCAGCGCTTTTTCGTGGGCGTGGAAAACCGCGGGAAAGGACGTCAGCAGCACTTGTTTCAAAGTGTTGCGCAAATCGCACCACAAGCGCTTTTCGCGGTCAGATATTGCGTCAGTCAGCCTGTTGCTGATTGCCGCCTGCCAGCGTCGCTGGCGAGGCTTCTTCGCGGTCCAGGAGGCCGCCATGTATCGTCGACTTCTACTGATTGCCTTACTGGGTTCGAGCCTTGCTGCGTGTGCCCCTTATTACGGTGGAGGCTCCGGCTACTACAGCTCGGAGGTCTACAGCGCTCCCGCGCCGGCCTATTACTACGGTGGCGGGTCTTCCTACTATTCCACGGGGCGCAGTTACTACCCACCGCGCTACTACCAGCCGGCGCCGCGCTATTACCAACCGGCCCCGCGTTACTACCAGCCACCGCGCGCGGTATACCGGCCTTATCCGAACCAGGGTTGGGGTGGGCATGGCCGGCCGAACAACTGGAGCAACCAGGACTGGGGCGGCCACGGCGGGCGTGACAATGGCGGGCGCGGCGATCACGGGCGCGGCGACCATGGCCACGGTGGCCGCGGTCATTGAACCGGTACTGGGCTGAACCCTGTAGCCGCTGCCGCAGGCTGCGACAAGGTCCGCAGGACCTTCGGCGAGTCCACTGTCGCCGGGTCCCTTCGGGCAGTGCGCAGCCTGTGACGATCTAGTAATCCGTCAGGTCCGCCAGGGGATGGCGACCTTCCCAGGCCTTGTGGAAATGCGCCTCCACCACGGCCTCGGGCACGCTGTTGATATCCGCCCAGTGCCAGTGCGGCTGATGATCCTTGTCGATCAGCCGCGCGCGCACGCCTTCGGCAAATTCCGGATGCCGGCAGCAGTTCAGGCTCAGGGTGTACTCCATCTGGAACACCTCGGCCAGGGACAGGTAACGGGCGCGGCGGATCTGTTCCCACACCAGGTGTGCAGTCAGCGGGCAGCCTTCGACAAGGGTCTTGGCCGCACGGCTGTAGAGGGCATCGCTGTGGTTGTGCAACTGGCTGATCGCCCGCCAGGCACAGGCCACGTCACTGACATCCAGCCAGCTGTCGATCTGTTGCCGGCGCGGCAGCCACTGAGCGTCGGGCATCTGCTCCAGGGCTTCCTGTTGCAGGGCCTTGAGCAGGCTGTTGAGCTGCCTTGGGGTCTGTTCCTGCCAGTTCAGTTGCAGCAGGCCCTCGATCAGCGCTTCCTGTTGCTCATCGAGCAGGAAACGGTCGGCAAGGTTCAGGTCCAGAGCGTCGCGGCCGTTCATATGGGCGCCGGTAAGGCCCAGGAATAGCCCGAGCTTGCCGGGCATGCGCGACAGGAACCAACTGGCGCCCACATCCGGGTACAGGCCAATGCTGATTTCCGGCATCGCCAGGCGGCTGCTGGGGGTGACGATACGAATGCCAGCACCTTGCAGCAGCCCCATGCCGCCACCCAGGACATAACCGTGGCCCCAGCAGATCAGTGGTTTGGGGTAGGTGTGCAAGCGATAGTCGAGGCGGTATTCCGCGGCGAAGAAGTGCCCGGCCAGCGGCGGCACTTCGCCGGGATGGGCCAGGCAGGCCTGGGCCAGGCTGCGCACTTCGCCGCCGGCGCAGAAAGCCTTGGCGCCGTTGCCCCGCAACAGCACGCACACTACCTGCGGGTCCTTGGCCCAGGTGTCGAGGTGTTCGCTCAACTGCTGGATCATGGGCAGGGACAGGGCGTTCAGGGATTTTTCCGCGTCCAGGGTGGCAATGGCGATGCGTGCACCATCGGTGCCGGTGAGTTCTTCGACGTGCAGGTTCATCGTGACCTCGATGGGAAATTTAAGCGGTCAGTATGATCGCTGTAAGGGAAAGTGCCGGTTCTGTGTCAGATCAATTGACAAGCGAAGTGGGCTTTCCTAGGGTGCGGCCATTGTTTTTTCACGGGCATGGCCATGACTGCTGACGATCGTATCAAACTCGAACCGAGCTGGAAGGAGGCCCTGCGTGCCGAATTCGACCAGCCCTACATGAGCGAACTGCGGGAGTTCCTGCGCCAGGAACATGCCGCCGGCAAGGAAATCTACCCGCCGGGACCGATGATCTTCAACGCCTTGAACTCCACGCCGTTGGACAAGGTCAAGGTGGTGATCCTCGGCCAGGACCCCTACCACGGGCCGGGTCAGGCCCATGGGTTGTGCTTCTCGGTGCAGCCCGGGGTGCCCGCGCCACCGTCGCTGGTGAATATCTATAAAGAGCTCAAGCGCGACCTGAACATCGACATCCCCAACCATGGCTACCTGCAGAGCTGGGCCGAACAGGGCGTGCTGATGCTCAACACCACCATGACCGTGGAACGGGCGAACGCCGCTTCCCATGCGGGCAAGGGTTGGCAGTTCTTCACCGACCGGATCATCGAAGTGGTCAGCGAGCATCAGCCGCACCTGGTGTTCCTGCTGTGGGGCGCCCATGCCCAGAGCAAGCAGAAGCTGATCGACGCCACCAAGCACCTGGTGCTGACCTCGGTGCACCCGTCGCCCTTGTCGGCCTATCGCGGCTTTCTTGGTTGCGGGCACTTCAGCCGCACCAACAAATACCTCGAGCAGAACGGCGAGACGCCGATCGAGTGGCGCCTGCCGCCGTTGTAACCAGTGCTCGATGGGGAGGCTGCTTGGCGGCCACCCCGCTCGCGACTTGAACCAAGGCATATCTGTAGCCGCTGCCGCAGGCTGCGAACGGCCCGTGGGGACGCAGCGGTGGTTCGGCCACTGAAGGTCCTGCGGACCTTGTCGCAGCCTGCGGCTACAGGGGGCCTTTGTTCCAGTGGCGGAACAGGGGCTCGGCGAGAAACAGCACGAACAGCAACCTCATGACCTGCATCGCCGTTACCAATGGCACCGACAGTTGCAGGACCTCGGCCGTCAGGCTCATTTCCGCAATGCCACCGGGCATCATGCCCAGGGTCAGCGAGCGCAGGTCCAGGCGGGTCAGGGCGCTCAGGCCCAGGGCTGCGAGGCCGGCGATCAGCATGGTCAGGGCGGTGCCGATCAGGGTGCGGCCCATGAACGAAGGGGCCCGGCGAAAGAACTGGCGGTTGAAGTGGCAGCCCAGGCCGCTGCCAATCAGCCACTGGCCCATCTGGCTGGCGCCGTTGGGCAGGCCGATGTGCAGGTCCCAGGCGATGCTCAGTGTCGCGCTGAGCAGCAGGGGGCCGAACAGCCAGGGGTTGGGCTGGCGCAGGCGCTGCCAGAGCCAGGCCAGCAGGGCACCGGCCGGAAACAGCAGGGCCAGCCAGCGCCAGTCCACCGTAGCGGCATGCAGGGCGGGTGTGCCTTCCCCCAGCAGGTACTTGAACGCCGCCGGCACACAGAGCACAACCGTCAGTACCCGCAGGCTCTGCCCGGCCGCTACCCGGCTGAGCACAGCGCCGTTGCGCGCGCCGAGGTTGACCATCTCCCCGGAGCCGCCGGGCATGCTGGAGAAGAACGCGGTGGCCCGGTCCTCGCCGGTGCGCCGCAAGAGCCAGACCCCGACCACGCTGGACAGGCTGGTGACCAGGGCACCGAAGAAGATCAGGCCGAAATGGCTCAGCACCTGCTCCATCACCTGCGGGGTGAAGTGCAGGCCGATGCCGATGCCTACCACCCATTGCCCGCATTTGCGCCCGCCGGGGATTTCCGCCAGTTGCCAGGGCGTCAGGCAGCGCACCAGGATGATCGCCAGCAACGAGCCGACCATCCACGGCAGCGGCCAGCCGATCTGGCTGGCGAGGTAACCGCCAGCCAGGCCCACCAGGGGCGTGCCCCACCACTGTTTCCAAGTGGATTCAGACATCGGCCACGGCACGTTGCTGGGCCGCGCGCTTGCGCCAGATACGCAGCAGCGGCATCAGCAGCATGATCACGGTCAGCACCCAGACCCCGACGGTGATCGGGCTCGACCAGAGGATCTCCATGGCGCCGTTGGAAATCGACAGCGCCCGGCGCAGGTTCTGCTCCATCAGGCCACCGAGGATGAAGCCCAGCAGCACTGGCGACAGCGGGAAGTCCAGCTTGCGCAGGATGTAGCCGAAGATGCCGATGCCCACCATCAGGAACAGGTCGAAGGTGGTGGCGTGTACCGCATAGACGCCGATCCCGGTAATGATGGCGATCACCGGCACCAGGGCCCAGTTCGGCACCGCAAGGATGCGGGTGAAGATACGGATCATCGGAATGTTGAGGATCACCAGCATGATGTTGGCGATGAACAGCGAGGCGATCAGGCCCCAGACGATATCCGGCTGTTGCTGGAACAGCAGCGGGCCGGGGGTGATGTTGTACAGCGACAGGGCGCCGATCATCACCGCGGTGGTGCCGGAACCGGGCACACCGAGGGTCAACATTGGTACCAGGGCGCCACAGGCCGAGGCGCCGATGGCGGTTTCCGGGGCTGCCAGGCCGCGCTTGTCGCCCTGGCCAAAGGTGCCGCTGGCACCGGCGATGCGTTTCTCGGTCATGTAGGCCACAGCGCTGGCCAGGGTCGCGCCGGCTCCGGGCAGCACGCCCATGATGAAGCCCAGCAGGCCGCAGCGGATGTTCACCACGAACACCGAGGCCGCTTCCTTGAAGTTGAACATCATGCGCCCGGTGGCCTTCACCGCTTCCTGGCCGCGATGGGTCTTTTCCAGCAGCAGGAGAATCTCGCTGATGGAGAACAGGCCCAGCACCAGCACCACGAACTGGATGCCGTCGGTGAGGTGGATATTGTCCCCGGTGAAGCGGTACACGCCGCTGTTGGCGTCGATGCCCACGGCCGACAGGAACAGGCCGATCAAGGCGGCAATGAAGGTCTTCAGTGGTCGGTCGCCGGCCATGCCGCCCAGGCAGACGATGGCGAACACCATCAGCACGAAGTACTCCGCCGGGCCGAAGGCGATCGCCCACTTGGCCAGCAGCGGGGCGAACAGCACCATGCCGCAGGTGGCGATGAAGGCACCGATGAACGAACTCCAGGCCGACAACGACAGGGCTACGCCCGCCAGGCCCTTGCGTGCCATGGGGTAACCGTCGAGGGTGGTCATCACGGTGGAGGCTTCGCCGGGAATGTTCAGCAGGATCGAGCTGATCCGGCCACCGTATTCGCAGCCCAGGTACACCGCCGCCAAGAGGATCAGCGCCGATTCCGGCGGCAGGCCCAGGGCGAAGGCGATGGGGATCAGCAGCGCCACGCCGTTGATCGGGCCCAGGCCCGGCAGCAGCCCGACCACGGTGCCGATCAGGGTGCCGGACAAAGCGGTGACCAGGTTGTAGGGGGTCAGTGCAACGCCGAAGCCCTGGCCCAGATAGCTGAGGGTATCCATATCAATTCTCCAGAACGTCGAGCAGGCCGAGGGGCAGGGGGACGTCCATGACCCGGTCGAACAGCCAGTAGAGGCCGACACTGAGCAGGCAGATGATCACCAGGCTGGGCAGCCAGCGGCCGCCGTACAGGCGGGCCATGGGCACGCCGATGAGAATGCTGGCGACGATGAAGCCCAAGGGCTCGAAGGCCCCGGCGAAGACCAGCAGCAAGGCCACGCAGAGGGCGATCTTGGTCAGGGTCTGCCGGTCCAGGGGCGGTTCTTCTTCGCTGTGCTTGATCGGTGCCGGGCGAAACAGCATGTACAGCAGGGCCAGGCCCATCAGCCCGAGCATCAGCAGGGGGAAGGCCCGCGGGCCCACCGGTTCGTAGGAAAAGGCCGCCTGGTAGGGCCAGGCCATCAGTGCCAGGCCGGCACAGGCCAGCAGCAACACCGCGGCGAAGAGACGTTGAACGAGCATGGCTAACTCCCGGGCCCGGCCCCCGATGCGCGAGGGCCGGGCCGTCAGAAAGGGACGGTCACTGGATCAGGCCGAACTCTTTGGCCAGGGTCTTGTAGTCGGCTACCTGCTTCTTCACGTAGGTATCCAGTTCGGGGCCGGTCATGGCGAAGGGGAACAGCTCGCGCTGGTCGCGCAGCTTGGCGAACTCTTCGGAGGCCAGCAGCTTGTCGAAGGCCTCTTTCCACCAGGCGTACTCCGCATCGCTGACCTTAGGCCCGAGGTAGAAGCCGCGTACCACCGGCCAGACGATGTCGTAGCCCTGCTCCTTGGCGGTGGGGATGTCTTTCATTTCCGGCTCGTCCAGGCGCTGCTCGGAGAACACCGCCAGCAGGCGCATGTCGCCGGCCAGGATATGCGGCATGGAGTCGGAGATGTCGGTACTGCCAACCTGGATATGCCCGCCCAGCAGGGCAGTGGCGATCTCGCCGCCGCCTTCCAGGGCGACATAGCGCAGGTCCCGCGGGTTGATCCCGGCGGCCTTGGCGATCAGCGCGGTCTGCATCCAGTCCTGGCTGCCGACGGTGCCACCGGAGCCGATCACCACTTTGCTCGGGTCTTTCTTCAGGGCCTGGACCAGATCGTCGAGGTTCTTGTAGGGCGAATCGCTTTTCACCGCGATGGCGCCGTAGCTGGTGCCCACCGCCGCCAGCCAGCGCACCGCGCTTTCATCGAAGCGGCCGAACTTGCCCTGGGCCAGGTTCAGCAGCGAACCACTGGACCAGGCCACCAGGGTCCCGGCATCGGCCGGACGCTGGGCCACCACCGCGTTATAGGCCACGGCCCCGACACCGCCGGGCATGTAGGTCACGCGCATCGGCTTGGAGAGGAGTTTCTCGTTGACCAGGGCGCTTTGCGCCAGCTTGCAGGTCAGGTCGAAACCGCCGCCAGGTGAGGCCGGGGCGATGCATTCCGGGCGCTTGGGCTCGGCGGAGGCTGCCAGCAACTGGCCGGCGAACAACATGCAGCCGGCGGCGAGGGCGAGTTTGCGCAGTGAAAGGTCCATGAGCGTCTCCACAGGAGTTGTTGTGGGTATGTCCGGGTCATCCCCGACCCGTTTTTCGTAGGAGCGTGATAGGGGGGGCTTACCACAGCGCTACGCTGTAGCTCACCAGCAGGCGCACTTCATCCGCATCGCGTGCCGAATAGTTGGAACGGTAGGTGGCGTTGCGCAGGCGCACGGCGACGTCCTTGAAGGTGCCGCTTTGCACTACGTATTTGACCTCGGTGTTACGTTCCCACTCTTTGCCGGTGTCGCCGTTCTTCAGGGCAATGTTGTCGCCGCTGAGGTAGCGGGTCATGAAGCTCAGGCCGGGCACTCCCAGCTTGGCGAAGTCGAAGTCGTAACGGGCTTGCCAGGAGCGTTCCTCGGCCCCGGCGAAGTCGTTGATCTGCACGAAGTTCACCAGGTATGGGTCGCTGCCATCGACGTAGGGGAAAGCGCTGTCGCCGGACATGTGCTGGTAGCCGGCGCTGAGTTTATGCCCGTTGAGGGCGTAGCTCACCAGGCCGTTGAGGGATTTGTTGTCGATCTTGCCGCCGCGGGCCTGGCCCTGGTCGTCGCTGATGGCCAGGCGCAGGTCGGTGCCGAAGGTGCCCGGGCCCATGGGCTGGGAGGTTACCAGGCCGAGAAAGTGCTGGTTGTAGACATCGTCCAGTTGGGCGAAGTGGTAGCTGCCGGTGATCTTGTCGGTGAACTTGTAGTCCAGGCCGCCGAAATTGAAGTGCTTGCCGGCCACGGTGCCGACGAAGCGGCTGTTCTTGTTGTTGAGGCGGATATCCTCGTAGTTGCTGTCATCGCGGTCCTTGGCCTTGTCCAGGCGACCGCCGGTGAAGGTCAGGTTCTTGATCTCCCTGGAGGTCAGCAAGCCGCCCTCGAAGGTCTGCGGCAGGATGCGCCCGTCGTTGGGCTTGAGGATCGGCAGTTCCGGAATCAGGCTGCCGATTTTCAGTTCGGTGGCGGAAATCTTCACCTTGCCGGTCAGGCCGAGCTTGGAGTACTCGTTGGCCGCGCGCCCGTCATCGTGGGTCGGCAGCAGGCCGGTGCCGGTGCGGTCGGGGCTGGAGTCGAGCTTGACCCCGAGCATGCCCAGGGCGTCCAGGCCGAAGCCCACGGTACCTTCGGTGTAGCCCGACTGCAGGTTGAGCATGAACCCCTGGGCCCATTCGTCGCGCTTGGACTGCTGGGCGCTGGTGCCGTCGCGAAAGTCGCGGTTGAAGTACATGTTGCGGGTTTCGAAGGTGGCGCTGCTGTCTTCGATAAAGGCGGCCTGGCTCAAGGGCGCGAAACCGGCAAGGGTGGCGGCGCTGGCAAGAGCAGTCGGGGTCAGACGGGAAAAACGCGCGGGCTGGACAGCCTGAGGGTGCGTGGATGGCATCCTGGAGTACTCCGTTATTGTTCTTATTTTGACGAAAACGCTTCGAGGCGTTTTGCGGGTCAGCGGCCTTCACGGCCAGGGCAGTCGAGACTGTCCGTGGCGGGACTCTAAAGGGCCAACCTTTCGCTAACCTTTCAGTGCACTTTCGTGGTTTTCGGGCTTCACAGCGGCGGTTGCGGCGGTACACTCCGCGCCAAAGAGCGGCGTCGATCCCCCCTGAAACGAGGTAAACAGCCATGCGAGTCCTGCTCGTGGAAGACCATCTGCAACTGGCCGAAAGTATCGCCCAGGCGCTCAAGAGCACCGGCCTGACCGTGGATGTGCTGCACGATGGGGTGGCGGCCGACCTGGCCCTGGGCAGCGAGGAATACGCCGTGGCGATCCTTGATGTCGGCCTGCCGCGCATGGATGGTTTCGAAGTGCTGGCGCGCCTGCGGGCCCGCGGCAAGAACCTGCCGGTGCTGATGCTGACCGCCCGCAGTGACGTCAAGGACCGGGTCCACGGCCTGAACCTGGGGGCCGACGATTACCTGGCCAAGCCCTTCGAGCTGACCGAGCTGGAGGCCCGGGTCAAGGCCCTGTTGCGCCGCAGCGTGCTGGGGGGCGAGCGCCAGCAGCGTTGCGGAGTGCTGGCCTATGACCTGGACACCCGGCGTTTCACCCTGGGCGAGGAGTTGCTGACCCTGACTTCCCGCGAACAGGCGGTGCTCGAAGCCTTGATTGCCCGCCCTGGCCGGGTCATGAGCAAGGAGCAACTGGCCTCCCAGGTGTTCGGCCTGGACGAAGAGGCCAGCCCCGACGCCATCGAGATCTACGTGCACCGCCTGCGCAAGAAGCTCGACGGCCATGCGGTCGCCATCGTCACCTTCCGCGGCCTGGGCTACCTGCTGGAAAGCCGCGATGCATAAGCCCAGCAGCCTGCGCTGGCGCTTGCTGTGGAACCTCGCACTGCTGCTGGTGGTGCTGATGCTGGCCAGCGGCCTGAGCGCCTACTGGAACGGCCGTGAGGCCGCCGATACCGCCTATGACCGGACCTTGCTGGCTTCGGCGCGAACCATCGCCGCCGGCTTGTCCCAGCGCGATGGCAGCCTGAGTGCCAACGTGCCCTATGTGGCCCTGGACACCTTTGCCTACGACAGCGCCGGGCGCATCTACTACCAGGTCAACGACATCCATCAGACACTGATTTCCGGTTATGAGAACCTGCCCGGGCCGCCGCCCGGCACCCCGCGAACCGATGATTACCCGGCCCTGGCGCGCTTCTACGACGCCCGCTACCAGGGCCAGAACGTGCGGGTGGTGAGCCTGCTCAAGGCGGTCAGCGAGCCGAACATGAACGGCATGGCGGAAATCCGCGTGGCGGAGACCGACGAAGCGCGGGTGGCCATGGCCCGCAGCCTGATGGCCGATACCCTGCTGCGCCTGGGCATGCTGGCCATCGGCGCCCTGGTGCTGGTGTGGTTTGCGGTGAGTGCGGCCTTGCGCCCCCTGGAACGCCTGCGCGGGGCGGTGGAAGAGCGCCAGCCGGACGACCTGCGGCCGCTGCCCCTGGTCTCGGTGCAGCGCGAACTGTGGCCGCTGGTACGCGCCTTGAACCATTTCACCGAGCGCCTGCGCGGGCAGTTCGAGCGCCAGGCGCAGTTCATCGCCGAGGCTGCCCATGAGTTGCGCACCCCGTTGGCCGCGCTCAAGGCCCGCCTGGAACTGGGCTTGCGCGCAAGTGAGCCGGATACCTGGCGCGCCACTCTGGAAAGTGCGGCCCAGGGCACCGACCGCCTGACCCACCTGGCCAATCAGTTGCTGTCCCTGGCCCGGGTGGAAAACGGCGCCCGGGCGATCGCCGAGGGCGGGGCGCAGTTGCTCGACCTCAGCCAGCTGGCCCGGGAACTGGGCATGGCCATGGCGCCTCTGGCCCATGCCCGGGGCGTGGCCCTGGCCCTGGAGGCCGACGAACCGGTGTGGCTCAGGGGCGAACCGACCCTGCTCAATGAACTGCTCAGCAACCTGGTGGACAACGCCCTGGCCCATACTCCGCCGGGTGGCAATGTGGTGCTGCGGGTGTCACCGCCCGGGGTGCTGGAGGTGGAGGACGATGGGCCGGGCATTCCCCTGGAAGACCGTGACCGGGTCTTCGAGCGCTTCTACCGGCGCAATCAGCAGGGTGCGGGTTCGGGCCTGGGGCTGGCGATCGTCGGTGAGATCTGTCGCGCGCACCTGGCACAGATCAGCCTGCACGATGGCGAGCCGTCGGGGTTGAAGGTGCGGGTGAGCTTTACAGCCGGCTAGGGGATGCTCAATAGAGCATGGAGCGGGATTCTTCCAGGTCCAGGCACATGGCCTTGTTGTCCGGGTCTATCCCCAGCTTCTTGAAGGCCGGCACGCTGAAGGCGTCGATCCGCGACAGCGGGTGCTCGGTGTCCTTGTGGCAGTACAGGGTCGCCACCTGGACCAGGTCGACGTAGTCGATCCGGCTCGACTGGCGGCTGAAGTCCAGGTATTGCCCGGGGATCTCCACCAGTTGCTCGGGGAACTCCCAGACCCGCAGCAGCTTGTCTCCCAGCAACGGGTGGATGCGCTCGATCACGTGATTGAGGCTGACCGGGTCGGAGAGCAGTTCGTAGTGGTCTTCGGCGTAGGTAAGAATCGGCAGCACGCCGATCTGGTGCACCAGGCCGCCCAGGGCCGCCTGGTCCGGCTTGAGCTGGCTGTAGCTGCGGCACAGCGCATAACTGACCCCGGCCACCTCCAGGCTGCGGCGCCAGACATCGCGCATTTTCTGTTCCACCACTTCGGAGCGGGCGTTGAAGATCTGCTCCATCACCAGGCCGATGGCCAGGTTGCTGCTGTAGTTGACCCCCAGGCGGGTGATTGCCGTGTGCAGGTCGGTGACTTCCTGGGCCGCCCGTAGCAAGGGGCTGTTGACCACCTTGATCAGCCGCGCCGACAGCGCGGTATCGCGGCCTATCACCTTGCTCAGGGTACTGACGCTGATTTCCGGGTCTTCGGCGGCCTGGCGAATCTGCAGGGCCACCTCCGGCAGGGTTGGCAGAACCAGGTCATCGTTGCCGATGGCCTCCAGCAAATCCTGTTGGACCTTTTGCGCCAGCTCAGTCATGTAAGTTCTCTAGGGTGTTGCAAGAAAAGGCAGGCAATCAGCGCTGGATCTCGCGGTCGCGATCCAGCTGGTACGGCAGGTCCAGCAGTTGCAGGGTTGGCCCTTCGAGTGTTTCCAGGTGCAGTTCGCCCCCTTCCACCGCTTCGGCCTGCAGCACGGCCAGCAGTTCCACGCCCTGCTGCGCCCGGGCGGCCAGGACCACTTCGCCAATGGCGCTGTTGTGGCTGGGAGCGAACAGCGCAGTGCCTGGAACGGGGAGGGCGTCGCCAGGCAGGGCAAGGCGGTACAGGCGACGCTTGAGCTTGCCCAGGTACTGCATGCGGGCGACGATTTCCTGGCCGGTGTAGCAGCCTTTCTTGAAGCTGACGCCGCCAACGGCCTGCAGGTTGAGCATCTGTGGAATGAACAGTTCACGGGTCTCGGGCATGACTTGGCCGAGGCCCGCGCGGACTTGCCCCAGCAGCCACTGGTTCAACTCGCCCTCGGGCAGTTGCGCGGCCAGTTGCTGGCGCAGGCTGGCGACGCGCTCGGCCGGCACCCAGAGTTCGGCGCGCTGGCTGGATACGCGCAAGGCGATCAGGCCATCGGCGCGGGCCACGGAGCCGTCTTCCTCGGGCAGCTCAAGGCCCAGACCGCTCAGGGCGACCTGGGCATCGGCCAGGCCGAAACGCGCCCAACTGGCGCTTTCGTCGGCAAGCTTGGCCTTGGAGAACACCGCGTACTTCTTCAGGTCCGCCAGTTGCGGCTCGATCAGCTCGCGGGCCATGGCCAGTAGGCAGCCGTCGCCTTCCAGAAGGATGCGGAAGCTCGATTGCATGCGGCCTTTCTGATTGCAGCGGGCGCCGAGGCTGGACTGGCTGTCACTGAGGTAATTGAGGTTGCAGGTCAACTGACCCTGAAGGAATTTGCTGGCGTCAGGCCCGCGGACAGCGAGCACGCCTTCGTGGGAGAGGGGGCAGAAAAAAGCGGAGTCAGCCATGGTTCATCGCAGGGTAAAAAGTCTGGAGCACATCATAAGGGGGCGCCCCTGAAATGGATAGTTCACAAAGGATGGGTGGCCACCGACCAAAGCCGACTGTTCTCGTCTCCCCCGGGCTGTATACTTGCGCTCTATTTGAGGAGCGCTCCATGGTTGAAGATGTTGAACTGAATCGCCTCTACTGGCACAGCCGCCGCGGCATGCTTGAGCTGGACGTATTGCTGGTGCCGTTCGTCAGGGAGGTGTACCCGCATCTCAATGAGACCGACCGCGAGTGCTATCGCAAGCTGCTGGAGTGCGAGGATCAGGACATGTTTGGCTGGTTCATGGAGCGCAGCGAGTCCGAGGACCCCGAGCTGCAGCGCATGGTCCGCATGATTCTGGACCGTGTCCAACCCAAGTAGGTTGTTCGAATGCCGCTGGCGTGCCTCACGGCAACTGCTGGCGGCCTACCTGCTGGCCCAGGCGTTCGCCCTGGGCGCGTTTTTCCTGCTGGATCTTCCGTCTGTCGCCAGGTTCGTGGGGCTAGGGTTGTGCCTGCTGCACGCCGGCTGGGTGTTGCCGCGGCAGATTCTCTTGAGCCATCCACGGGCCTTCACCGGGTTGCGCCATTCGCCCGAAGGCTGGCAGCTGTGGAGTCGATCCGAGGGGTGGCAGGCCGTGCAGTTGCGCCCCGACAGCATGGCGCTGCCATTGATCGTGGTGCTGCGTTTTCGGCTGCGGGGGGAGCGCTGGGTGCGCTCCCTCTGTGTGCCGCGGGACGCGCAGGCCGCCGACCAGCATCGGCGCCTGCGGCTGCGGCTCAAGTTCAGCCGGCGTAGGTGGGCGGCACCAGAATAGTGTCCCGGGCCTCGGGCAGCATCTGCGGGTAGTCCAGGGTGTAGTGCAGGCCGCGGCTCTCCTTGCGCTCCATGGCCGAGAGAATCATCAGTTCGGCCACCTGGGCCAGGTTGCGCAGCTCGATCAGGTCACGGCTGACCTTGTAGTTGCTGTAGAACTCGTCGATCTCGTCCAGCAGCAGGCGCACCCGGTGCTGGGCCCGCTGCAGGCGCTTGTTGGTGCGCACTATGCCTACGTAGTCCCACATGAACCGCCGCAACTCGTCCCAGTTGTGCGCAATGATCACGTCTTCATCGGAATCGGTGACCTGGCTGGCATCCCAGGCGGGCAGGGCGATGGGGATCGACACCTGAGGCAGTTGCCGAAGGATGTCGGCCGCCGCCGAACGGGCGTAGACGAAGCACTCCAGCAACGAGTTGCTGGCCATCCGGTTGGCGCCGTGCAGGCCGGTGAAGCTGGTTTCGCCAATGGCGTACAGGCCCGGCACGTCGGTGCGGCCCTGTTGGTCCACCATCACCCCGCCACAGGTGTAGTGCGCGGCCGGCACCACCGGGATCGGCTGCCGGGTGATATCGATGGAAAACTCCAGGCAACGCTCGTAAACGGTGGGGAAGTGGCTCTTGATGAAGGCTTCCGGCTTGTGGCTGATGTCCAGGTACACGCAGTCGATGCCCAGGCGCTTCATTTCATGGTCGATGGCCCGGGCCACGATGTCCCGTGGTGCCAGCTCGGCCCGAGGGTCGAAGCGCGGCATGAAGCGTTCGCCGTTGGGCAGCTTGAGGTGGGCGCCTTCGCCACGCAGGGCTTCGGTAATCAGGAAGCTTTTGGCCAATGGGTGATACAGGCAGGTGGGGTGGAACTGGTTGAATTCCAGGTTGGCCACCCGGCAGCCCGAGCGCCAGGCCATGGCGATACCGTCGCCGCAGGCACTGTCGGGGTTGCTGGTATAGAGGTAGACCTTGGCTGCGCCGCCGGAGGCGAGGATCACGAAGCGTGCGCCAAAGGTGTCGACCTGGCCGGTGCTGCGGTTGAGCACGTAGGCTCCCAGGCAGCGGTCGCCTTCCAGCCCCAGGCGTTTTTCGGTGATCAGGTCGACGGCGACCCGTTGTTCCAGCAATTCGATATTGGGGTGTTGCCGAGCCTGGGCCAGCAGGGTCTTGAAGATGGCCGCACCGGTGGCATCCGCCGCGTGGATGATCCGCCGGTGGCTGTGGCCGCCCTCGCGGGTCAGGTGGAATTCGAAGCTGTTGTCGTCGCTGCTGGAGTCTTCGTCGCGGGTAAAGGGCACGCCCTGGTCGATCAGCCACTGGATGGCCTCGCGGCTGTGTTCAACGGTAAAGCGCACCGCATCCTCGTGGCACAGGCCGCCGCCGGCATTGAGGGTGTCATCGACGTGGGATTCTACGGTGTCGGTATCATCCAGCACGGCCGCGACGCCGCCCTGGGCCCTGAATGTCGAGCCGTTGGCGAGGTCGCCTTTGCTCAAGACGGCAATACGCAGGTGGCTGGGCAGGGTCAGGGCCAGGCTCAAGCCGGCGGCACCGCTGCCAATCACCAGAACATCGTGTTGAAACTGTTGGCTCATTTGAAGGATTCCGCTCAAAGCGACCCGGGAAGGGGTTGGCGCAAGACGCCTGAATCGGCAAGTCAAAGCAGCCACACAGCCCACTAGTATATAGAGGGGGGGATCGGCACAATAGTCGCGCCTTCATGGCATTGTGCGACTTCACCGAGCAAAAGCGTTGCTCTCGGTCAGTCCGATATTCGGAGCATTCCAGCCTCTGGAGCGGCTGATCGAAGACATAGGGCGGTTTTTCTTGCCACCGTTATACAATCTTCGTCTGGCGCAGCTATAAAGATTGGGAACTTTTGCCAAGGCCCCAAACTCAATAGAAGGTTGCCTGAAAGAAGGGACAGCGTCGGTTATATCCAAGGTTTACAGTGTGTCCCTTGTGACAGAATTCGACGACAGGATTATTCGCGCAGCCGGCCTCGCCCGTGCTGCGTTTTTCGTGCGTGCCGGATCAGAGCCCGCAGGAAACTTGCTTGGAGGGGGAGAACTTTTGCGAAAAGCCCGAGTCTATGTTTGCAAGCCTGATCGTTTAGTGATGCAAGCCTCCTCCGAGCTTATCGAGGAGTGTTCATGCTAACCCAGGAAGAGGATCAGCAGCTGGTCGAGCGCGTTCAGCGTGGCGACAAGCGAGCGTTCGATCTGCTCGTGCTGAAGTACCAGCACAAAATTCTCGGGTTGATCGTGCGTTTCGTGCACGACACCCATGAAGCCCAGGATGTTGCACAAGAAGCTTTTATCAAGGCTTACCGTGCGCTAGGTAATTTTCGGGGTGACAGCGCGTTTTACACGTGGCTGTACCGTATCGCCATCAACACGGCGAAAAACTATCTGGTTTCACGCGGCCGCAGGCCGCCGGATAGCGATGTAAGTTCTGAGGATGCGGAGTTCTATGACGGCGATCATGGCCTGAAGGATCTCGAATCGCCGGAGCGTGCGTTGCTGCGGGATGAGATCGAGGGCACCGTCCATCGAACCATCCAGCAACTGCCTGAAGATTTGCGTACGGCCTTAACTTTACGTGAATTCGATGGTCTGAGTTACGAGGACATTGCGAGCGTCATGCAGTGTCCGGTGGGTACCGTGCGCTCCCGGATTTTCCGCGCTCGGGAAGCCATCGATAAAGCCCTGCAGCCGTTGTTGCAGGAAACCTGAGACAGCGGCGACAGCCAAGAGAGGAACCGCCATGAGTCGTGAAGCCCTGCAGGAATCGCTGTCCGCGGTGATGGATAACGAAGCGGACGAACTGGAATTGCGTCGGGTATTGAATGCCGTCGACGAAGTGGAAACCCGTGAGACCTGGGCCCGTTATCAAATCGCCCGGGCAGCCATGCACAAGGAGTTGCTGCTTCCGCGTCTGGACATCGCCGCTGCCGTTTCTGCAGCTCTGGCTGATGAGGCCGTGCCGGCCAAAGCCTCCCGCGGACCTTGGCGCAGCCTGGGCCGTCTGGCAGTAGCTGCCTCGGTGACCGTGGCCGTGCTGGCCGGTGTTCGCCTGTACAACCAGGACGAGATCGCAGGTGTCGAGTTGGCACAGCAAACCGGCCAGCCCACCCTGGCGACTCCACAAGTCAAAGGGCCGGCAGTACTGGCCGGCTACAATGAAAGCTCGGAAGCTACTGGCCCCATGGCCAATGGCGTCCTGCAAGGGCAGCCAGGCTGGCACGATCAGCGTCTGCCAAGCTACTTGCGCCAGCACGCCCAGCAAGCTGCACTCAAAGGCACTGAAAGCGCTCTGCCTTACGCCCGTGCGGCAAGCCTGGAAAACCGCTAAGGAGGATCATGCGCGCCATACCTCTATTAACGCTTCTGCTCAGTGGCTGGTTTGTGGTTCCAGCCCATGCCGACGAAGCCCAGGACTGGTTGCAGCGTCTTGGGCAAGCGGAACAGCAGCAAAGCTTTCAGGGCACTTTCGTTTACGAGCGCAACGGTAGTTTTTCTACCCATAACATCTGGCATCGCGTCCAGGATGGAAAGGTCCGTGAGCGGTTGATCCAGCTCGATGGGTCCGCTCAAGAGGTGGTGCGTGTCGATGGTCGTACCCAGTGCGTCAGTGGCGAGTTGGTGGCAGGGCTCGGGGATTCCCCGGACGGTGCCGCCCGAGCCCTGGACCCGCAAAAACTCAAGAATTGGTACAACCTTGCTGTCATCGGCAAGTCGCGCGTGGCCGGTCGCCAGGCGGTGATCGTCTCGGTCACGCCCAAGGACCAGCATCGCTATGGTTTCGAGCTCCACCTGGATCGTGAGACTGGGCTGCCGCTCAAGTCCCTGTTGCTCAACGACAAGGGGCAGTTGCTGGAGCGCTTCCAGTTCACTCGCTTGGATACTGCGGATGTGCCTGACGACGTCGAGTTGCGTCCCAGCGCTGGCTGCAAGCCGGTGTCTCTGGACAGCGACAAGGCCTCGGCGGTCAAGACTGTGCAAACCTGGCATTCCGACTGGCTGCCTCCGGGCTTCGAATTGACCAGCAGCAGTGCCCGCAAGGATCCGGAAACCAAATCCATGGTCAACAGCCTGCTGTATGACGATGGTCTTGCGCGCTTTTCGGTGTTTCTCGAGCCGCTCAACGGCGCGACGGTCACCGATACCCGCACTCAGCTCGGACCTACGGTGGCTGTATCACGCCGCCTGACTACCCCCGATGGCGAGATGATGGTCACGGTGGTCGGGGAGATCCCCATTGGTACTGCTGAACGTATTGCGCTGTCGATGCGTTCCGATGCCACTGCCAAGCAATGAGCCTTTGTTGGTTGTGTAAGAGGTCAGTGATGCCCGCTCCACAATTGAGAAGATGAAATGTTTGGTCAGCAATTTCATTTGCAAAATTCCCAGAGTTTTTCTATAGGTCAGAACCCCCTCGGTTCTGACCTTATTTGTCGTTCCTGGAACAAAGATGCCGCCCCTGCAGTTTCGGTATTTGCTGTTCCATATCGCTTAACCACGCTCGTCGTAACGGGAGCCGTATGTCGATACCACGCTTGAAGTCCTACTTCACCATTCTTGCCACCGTGCTGGTGCTTGGGCAGGCCGTTTCTGCTCAGGCGGCCGAGCTGCCTGATTTCACCCAACTGGTCGAGCAGGCCTCGCCTGCGGTGGTGAACATCAGTACCACGCAGAAACTGCCGGACCGCCGGGTTTCCAATTCGGCTCAGATGCCCGATCTCGAAGGCCTGCCGCCAATGCTGCGCGAGTTCTTCGAACGGGGCATGCCCCAGCCACGCTCTCCGCGCGGGGATCGTCAGCGCGAAGCGCAGTCGCTGGGTTCCGGGTTCATCATCTCCGCGGACGGTTACATCCTCACCAACAACCACGTGATCGCCGATGCGGACGAAATTCTTGTGCGTCTGGCCGATCGCAGTGAGCTGAAAGCCAAGCTGATCGGTACCGACCCACGCTCCGATGTAGCACTGCTGAAAATCGATGGAAAAGACCTGCCGGTGCTGAAACTGGGTAAATCCCAGGACCTCAAGGCCGGCCAGTGGGTGGTGGCCATCGGCTCGCCGTTCGGCTTCGACCATACCGTGACTCAGGGTATCGTCAGTGCCATCGGTCGCAGCCTGCCGAACGAAAACTACGTGCCGTTCATCCAGACCGACGTGCCGATCAACCCGGGCAACTCCGGTGGCCCGCTGTTCAACCTGGCCGGTGAAGTGGTGGGGATCAACTCGCAGATCTACACCCGCTCCGGTGGTTTCATGGGCGTGTCTTTCGCCATCCCGATCGATGTGGCGATGGACGTTTCCAACCAGCTGAAAACCGGTGGCAAAGTCAGCCGTGGCTGGCTTGGCGTGGTAATCCAGGAGGTCAACAAGGACCTGGCTGAATCCTTCGGCCTGGAGAAACCGGCCGGCGCGCTGGTGGCACAGATCCAGGATGATGGCCCGGCGGCCAAGGGCGGCCTGCAAGTGGGTGACGTGATCCTCAGCCTCAATGGCCAGCCCATCGTCATGTCGGCCGACCTGCCGCACCTGGTAGGCGCGCTGAAGGCCGGGGCCAAGGCCAACCTGGAAGTGATCCGCGACGGCAAGCGCAAGAATGTCGAGCTGACCGTCGGCGCTATTCCTGAAGAAGACAAAGACCTGAGCATGCTGCCCAAGTCGGGTGTCGAGCGCAGCAGCAACCGTCTGGGTGTAGCGGTGGTCGAGCTCAACGATGAGCAGAAGAAAGCCTTCGACCTCAAGGGCGGGGTAGTCATCAAGGAAGTCCAGGACGGTCCTGCGGCGCTGATCGGCTTGCAGCCGGGCGACGTGATCACTCACCTGAACAATCAGGCGATCACTTCGGCGAAGGAGTTCACTGAAATCGCCAAGGCATTGCCGAAGAACCGCTCGGTGTCCATGCGGGTACTGCGTCAGGGGCGAGCCAGCTTCATCACCTTCAAGCTGGCCGAGTAATTCGCCAGCCTCTGAGGTTGCCCAATAAAAAGCCCGCCTCGTAAGAGGCGGGCTTTTTTGTGGCTTGCGTCAATGTCAGCGCATCATGTCCTTGACCATCTGTTCCTGGTCCATCATCTCGCGCTGGCGAGCGTCGATCCTCGACGACAGGGGGAAGTTGCTGCCGGCCCGGCGCTTGGCGAAGTCCAGCTGCTGGATGGCCTGGCGATAGTCGCCCACCAGGGCGAAGTACTCGGCTCGGGCCTGGTGCAGGCCGATGATATTGCCCGACAGGCCGCGGGTTTCCGCCACCAGGTACCAGACATCCGGGTCGTCCGGGCGGCTTTTCAGCAGGCCTTCCAGGGCCTTTTCGGCATCGGCCGGGCGGTTCTGCTTGAGCAGCAGGTCCACGCGGATCTGGTTCAAGGGGTAATTGCCCGGGTACAGGTTGAGCATCCTTTCGACCCGAGTCTGCGCGTCCGGCAGGCGGCTGTTGGCCATGTCCAGTTCGATCTGAGCCAGGTTGTAGGTCACGTCGTTGGGCGACTTGGCCAGCAGGGGCTTGAGGTTTTCCCGTGCTTCGTTCCACTGGCTGCCCTTGATCTGGGCGATGGCCAGGCCGTAGCGAGCGATGTCGTTCTTCGGGTTCTCATCGAGCTGCGCGCGAAAACGCTTGGCGGCCAGCCCTGGCGATTCCTCATAGGTCAGTTGCACCCGGGCGCGGATCAACTGGTAGCGCAGGCTGTCTTCGGTGCCGCCTTGCCGGGCCTGTTCCGCACGGTTGCGGGTGTCGGCGATCCGCGATTCGGTCACCGGGTGAGTCAGGAGAAATTCCGGCGGCTTGGCATCGAAGCGGTACTGGCGCATCAGGCGTTCGAACATGGTGGGCATCGAGCGCGGGTCGTAGCCGGCCTTTTCCAGGTTGAGGATGCCGATGCGGTCGGCTTCCTGCTCGTTCTGCCGGGAGAAGCGCCGCTGTTCCTGGATGGCTGCGGCCTGGGTGCCGGCGATGGTGGCGATCCCCGCGTCCCCGGCGCCAGCGGCGGCAATCACGATCCCGGCCAGCAGGGCGGCCATCATCGGCACCTGCATGCGCTGCTGGGCTTCGACCCCCCGGGCGAAGTGGCGCTGGGAAAGGTGCGCCAGTTCGTGTGCCAGCACCGAGGCGTACTCGCCTTCGGTCTGGGCATTGAGGAACAGCCCGCCATTGACCCCGATGATTCCCCCGGGAGCGGCGAAGGCGTTGAGCTGCGGGCTGTTGATCAGGATGAACTCCAGGCGCCGGTCATTGACCTGGCTGGTTTCCACCAGTTTGTAGACGCTGGTTTCGACATAGTCCTTGAGTTGCGGGTCGTTGAGCTGCGAAACCTGGCTGCGCAGCAACGCCAGCCAGGCACGGCCCAGTTGGTATTCCTGTTGCGGAGAGACAATGGCTGAACTGGCATCACCAAGTGACGGCAGGTCGTCGGCGAAGCCCGGTGAGGCGAGCAGGCAAGCGAGCGTCAGCAGGGTAGGGCGCAATACATTCATGCACAAAGCCTTAATCGACAAAGGCTCTACTGTAGCTGGACACCTGGCCGGGGACCAGACAAAGCCAGTGAAAACTCTGAGGATAAAAAGTGCTTTTGGGTAAATTCCGGCGTCTATCTGATCGTGGCTCCGGCAGCGCGCGGCAGTGCTCTGGTGTCGGCCTTCTTTATTGCCGGCGAGCCTGGCTTGCAGGGTATTCTAGACACCTTGAATTGATGATCGGAGTAACCCAATGACCGATGTTGTCGCCCATGATGCCGAGCTGGACGCCAGCGGCCTGAACTGCCCGCTGCCGCTGCTCAAGGCCAAGATGGAACTCAATCGCCTGGCCAGTGGCGCGGTACTCAAGGTCATTGCCACCGATGCCGGCTCCCAGCGTGACTTCCGCACTTTCGCCCGCCTGGCCGGTCATACCCTGCTGCGTGAAGAGGATGAGGCCGGGGTGTATCGCTACTGGTTGAAAAAGGCCTGAGCGCAGTCTGCCCTTGAGGGCCTTCATCTAAGGAACATCGATGTTCAAAGTGCTACGTGACTGGATCCAGCGCTACTTCTCGGATGAAGAGGCGGTGGTGCTGGCCGTTCTGCTGTTTCTGGCCTTCACTGCCGTCCTGACCCTGGGCGGCATGCTCGCGCCGGTGCTGGCGGGGATGGTCCTGGCCTACCTGATGCAGGGGCTGGTGGTGAGCCTGGAGCGGCTGCGCCTGCCTGGCGGGGCGGCCGTGGGGCTGGTGTTCGCGCTGTTCATGGGGCTGCTGCTGGTGTTCATCCTGGTGGTGGTGCCGTTGCTCTGGCATCAGTTGATCACCCTGTTCAACGAGCTGCCGGGCATGCTCGCCAAGTGGCAGTCGCTGTTGCTGCTGTTGCCCGAGCGCTACCCGCATCTTGTGTCCGACGAGCAGGTGCTGCAGGCCATCGAAGTGGCCAGGGGCGAGATCGGCAAGTTCGGCCAGTGGGCGCTGACCTTCTCCCTGTCCAGCCTGCCCTTGCTGGTGAACATCATGATCTACCTGGTACTGGTGCCGATCCTGGTGTTCTTCTTCCTCAAGGATCGGGCGATGATCAGCCGCTGGGTGATCAGCTATCTGCCCCGCGAACGTACGCTGATTACTCGCGTGGCCCATGAAATGAACCGGCAGATCGCCAACTACATTCGCGGCAAGGTCATCGAGATCGTCATCTGTGGCGGGGTGACCTACATCGCCTTCGTCGCCCTGGGCCTGAATTATGCGGCCCTGCTGGCTCTGCTGGTGGGGATCTCGGTGGTGGTGCCCTATGTCGGCGCCGTGGTGGTAACGGTACCGGTGGCGCTGATTGCGCTGTTCCAGTGGGGCTGGAGCGATCAGTTCATCTACCTGATGGCGGTCTACGGGATCATCCAGACCCTGGATGGCAACGTGCTGGTGCCGCTGCTGTTCTCCGGCGCGGTGAACCTGCACCCGGTGGCGATCATCTGTGCGGTGCTGCTGTTTGGCGGGCTGTGGGGGTTCTGGGGGATATTCTTCGCGATTCCCCTGGCGACCCTGTTCAAGGCGGTGCTGGATGCCTGGCCCAGGAAGGACCCGGTGGTGGCACCTCTACTCTAGATACGCGGGGCGGCTGATACAGCCGCCCCGGTCATTTCAGGCCTTGTTCAGGGCCTGGGCCGCGGCCAGTACGGCGTCGACGTGCCCGGGTACCTTCACCCCGCGCCATTCCTGGCGCAACACACCGTCCTTGTCGATCAGGAAGGTGCTGCGGTCCACGCCCAGGTATTCCTTGCCGTAGAGCTTCTTCAGCTTGATCACGTCAAACAGCTGGCAGACGGCTTCGTCCTTGTCGCTGATCAGCTCGAAGGGGAATTCCTGCTTGCACTTGAAGTTCTCGTGGGACTTCAGGCTGTCGCGGGAAACGCCGAAGACTTCGGTGTTGGCAGCCTGGAAGGCTGTGTATTGATCGCGAAAGCCCTGGCCCTCGGTGGTGCAGCCCGGGGTGCTGTCCTTGGGATAGAAGTAGATCACCACTTGCTTGCCCTTGAGGCCGGACAGGCTGACGGTCTGCCCGCTGGTGGCGGGGGCCTGGAAATCGGCAATAGGTTGATCGATAGCAACGGCCATGGGGCTTCCTTACATAGGGTTCTGTGGGCGCCAGGGTTCGATCAGCGCGTCGAGGTTCATGGCATCGGCAAAGTCCAGGAACTGGTCGCGCAGCCAACTGATCTGGGTGCCGGCGGGCAGGGTCACGGTAAAGGTGGCATTGAGCATGGTGCCGCCGGTCTGTGGAGCCTGGTAGGTATCGCAGGTGAGGTTTTCCAGCTCGACCTGATGGTCGATGAAGAACTGGCACAGCTCATTGACGATGTCCGAGCGGTACGCGGCGCTGACGTAGGCCACATAAGGCAGGGCTTGGGGGCGGCTTTCCAGGGCGGCGCTGCGCACCACGTTGACCGTGAAGGCATGCTTCTTGGCCAGGAACGGCAGGCTGCTTTCCAGGCGCGCCAGGGCGTCCCAGCTGCCGGAAATCTCCAGAACCAGCGCGCTGCACTCGCCATGCCGGGTCAGGCGCGACGTCACCACGGCGCAGCGGTTTTCATGGCTGGCGCGGCACAGGACGTTGGTCAGCTCCATGGGGTTGGCGCCGAGGGCACTGATGACAAGGAATTGTTCGCGAACTGTGGGGGTGGACATGCAGCATTCCTAAAGCGATGAGCGGTCGGTACTTTTTTGACAAGCCTGTACCGGGCAAGCGTCGCCGGCGGAACTTCAAGGCCTCGGACCACAAGCCGGCGACTGGCCCCGAAACGCTCGGAACACAGGCTGGCAACGCGGGAATGGGGCTTTGCAGATCCAACAGGCAGGCGATAACCCGGTCTACACGCTTATCAGTAGCGATCAAAGCCTGAAGGGTAGCGAAAACCATCGCTCAGGGGAATGCTCATGGCGCGGGACTTCGCTTGTGCAAGGAACTTGGCGCCAGTACCATTACCGCTCTCTTTTTCCGGCAGGAGCGGTTGCATGATTGCGGGCAGTATGGTGGCACTGGTCACACCCATGGATGCACAGGGAAATCTCGACTGGGACAGCCTGAGCAAACTGGTGGACTTCCACCTGCAAGAGGGCACCAACGCCATCGTGGCGGTCGGCACCACAGGTGAGTCGGCCACCCTGGATGTGAACGAGCACATCGAAGTGATTCGTCGGGTGGTCACCCAGGTTGCAGGGCGCATTCCAGTGATCGCCGGTACCGGCGCCAACTCGACGCGCGAAGCGATCGAGCTGACCACCAATGCGAAGATCGCCGGCGCCGATGCGTGCCTGCTGGTGACCCCGTACTACAACAAGCCGACCCAGGAAGGCCTGTACCAGCATTTCCGCGCCATTGCCGAGGCCGTGGACATCCCGCAGATCCTCTACAACGTTCCGGGCCGCACCGCATGCGACATGCAGGCCGAGACCGTGATCCGCCTGTCCAGCGTGAAGAACATCATCGGGATCAAGGAAGCCACCGGCGACCTGCAGCGCGCCAAGGCCATCCTGGCCGGTGTGCCCGGCGACTTCCTGGTGTACTCCGGCGATGACGCCACCGCAGTCGAGCTGATCCTGCTGGGCGGCAAGGGCAATATCTCGGTGACCGCCAACGTCGCGCCACGGGCCATGAGCCAGATGTGCGCCGCGGCCATGGCCGGCGATGCCGCCAAGGCTCGGGAGATCCACGAGACCCTGATGCCGCTGAACAAGACTCTGTTCATCGAATCCAACCCTATTCCCGTGAAATGGGCCCTGCACGAAATGGGCTTGATGCCGGACGGTATCCGTCTGCCGCTCACCTGGCTCAGTGCCGCCTGTCACGAACCGCTGCGGCAGGCCATGCGCCAGTCCGGCGTCTTGGTTTAATTGAGGAAGTACAACGCATGAAGCGAATGGCCGGACTTTCCGCACTTGCCTTGATTATCTCCAGCACCAGTGGCTGCGGTTGGATCTGGGGCCCGGAAGGCTACTTCCGTGACCGGGGTAGCGATTACCTGCAAGCGCAACAAACAGCACCGATGCAATTGCCGCCGGATGTACAGACCGCCAAGCGTCTGGACCCTCTGCTGCCGATTCCGCGCAACGTGGCCGACGACAACGTCAAGGGCGAGTACGAAGTGCCTCGTCCCCAGCCGCTGTCGGCCATTGCCGATGCCAGCGACTACACCCTGCAAAAGAGCGGCGATTCGCGTTGGGTCATGGCCCAGCATCCACCGGCCGAAGTCTGGCCAGTGGCGGTGCAGTTCTTCCAGGACAACGGTTTCCGCCTGGATCAGCAGCGCCCGCAAACCGGTGAGTTCACCACCGGCTGGCAGCGTTCCGACGAGCTTTCCGCTGCCGTGGCCAAGCGCCTGAGCAGTGCCGGCGTCGCCGCCGACAGCGAAACCCGCGTGCGGGTACGCATCGAGCCAGGCGTGCAGCGCAACACCAGTGAAGTCTACGTGGTCAGTGCCGAGCGTCCCGCCGGCAGCACCGCTGACGTGGAGTTCACCAACCGTTCGGTCAACACCGGCCTGGACGCAGCGCTGGTGGACGACATGCTGGCAAGCATGAGCCGCACCTCCGAGAAGGGCGGTTCGGTGTCTCTGCTGGCGGCCCGCGATTTCGATACCCCGAGCCGGGTCAGCCTCAGCGAGGACGGCAGCGGCAACCCGGTGCTGAACCTGGGCGCCGACCTCGATCGCGCCTGGTCCAGCGTTGGCCGTGCCCTGGAACAGGGCGAATGGCGGGTTGAGGACATCAACCGCAGCCTGGGCCTGTACTACATCAACCTGGCGGAAAAAGCCGAGAAGAAAGACGACGAGCCGGGCTTCTTCGGCAAGTTGTTCGGCAGCAAGCCGGCCAAGGAAGAGGTCGAAGCCCGTGCCGAGCGCTATCAGGTTCGCCTGAGCAAGGTAGGCGAGAACGTCCAGGTCACCGTCGAGAAGAACATCAACACCGTGGCGCCGGCCGATGTGGCACGCAAGGTGTTGGGCGTGATTCAGGACAACCTGGGCTGATCCGATGCGTTTTGCCGTTCTCGGCAGTGGTAGCCAAGGGAATGGCACGCTGATCGTCAGTGCCGACACCTGCGTTCTGGTGGATTGTGGTTTCTCCCTGCGGGAAACCGAGCGGCGCCTGCTGCGTCTGGGAGTTCATCCCGCGCAGCTGAGCGCCATCCTGGTAACCCACGAACATGCCGACCACGTGCATGGCGTGGGTTTGCTGTCTCGGCGCTACAATCTACCGGTCTACCTCAGCCAGGGCACGTTGCGCGGGATGCGCAAACCGGTGGAGGTCGCGGGTTTTGTCCGCGGTGGCGAGTCGCTGCAGATCGGCGCCTTGCGCATCGACGTGATTGCCGTGGCCCACGACGCCCAGGAACCTACGCAATTTGTCTTCAGTGATGGCCAGCGGCGCTTCGGCCTGCTGACCGACCTCGGCTCCTACTGTGACGAGGTGCTGGACGGCTACCGTGGCCTGGACGCCTTGATGATCGAGGCCAACCATTGCCGGGATCGGCTGGCACGGGGTTATTACCCGTACTTTCTCAAGCAGCGGGTTGGCGGCGACCTGGGACATTTGAACAACCATCAGGCCGCAAGCCTGGTGGCCGAATTGGGATGGCAGGACCTGCAGCACCTGGTCCTGGCTCATCTGAGCAGCAAGAACAACCTGCCGCAGCTGGCCCGGCAATGTTTTGTCGACACCCTCGGGTGCGACCCGGACTGGCTGCAACTGGCCGATCAAGATTCAGGGCTCGACTGGCGCCACATCGCCTAGCCCACCTACTTAGCAAGCGGAGCCCATCATGGAAAAACGTGAAGAACTCTACCGCGGCAAAGCCAAATCGGTTTACAAGACCGACGACGCCGACCGCTTGATCCTGCTGTTTCGCAACGACACCTCGGCGTTCGACGGCAAGCGCATCGAGCAGCTGGACCGCAAGGGGATGGTGAACAACAAGTTCAACGCCTTCATCATGCAGAAACTCGAAGCCGCCGGCGTGCCGACCCAGTTCGACAAGCTGCTGGGCGACAACGAATGCCTGGTTAAGAAGCTCGACATGATTCCGGTGGAGTGCGTGGTGCGCAACTACGCCGCCGGCAGCCTGGTCAAGCGCCTGGGCGTGGAAGAGGGCATGAAGCTCAACCCCTACACCTTCGAGCTGTTCCTCAAGGACGACGCCAAGGGCGACCCGTTCATCAACGAATCCCACGTGGTGGCATTCGGCTGGGGTACTGCCGAGCAACTGGCGCGCATGAAAGAGCTGTCGCTCAAGGTCAATGAAGTGCTGAGCAAGCTGTTCGATGACGCCGGCCTGCTGCTGGTGGACTTCAAGCTGGAGTTCGGCGTGTTCAGCGACGGCTCCATCGTTCTGGGCGACGAGTTCAGCCCGGACGGTTGCCGTCTGTGGGACAAGGACACCAAGAAGAAGATGGACAAGGACCGCTTCCGCCAGGGCCTGGGCGATGTGATCGAAGCCTACGAAGAAGTGGCCCAGCGCCTCGGCGTACCGCTGTAATCGACGCAAGCATCTGATAGCACGGAAAAAAATTGCTCGGGGGGCTTCGCTTCGAGCAAAGGTGCTGTTATGATGCGCGCCGTTGGAGAGATGCCAGAGTGGCCGAATGGGACGGATTCGAAATCCGTTGTACCTTCACCGGTACCTAGGGTTCGAATCCCTATCTCTCCGCCATTATTTAGCCTAAAGGCCCCGCTTTGCGGGGCCTTTTTGCATTCTGCGGTTTCTGTTCCCCCATCTGTTCCCCCCATGTGGATTTTGAAAAGTTATCCGTGTCGTTAGGTGGCTTGGGATCTAGTGCTTTACCGTGTTGGCGAGTGCGTCAGGCTCCAGGGTCGTCTGTGTCGCATTGGCACTGCCATAGCGTTCTCTAGCGCATGTTGACTGTCGGCGCTGATTGAAAACTGACCCACCCTGCCGATTGAAAATTGACCCAGGGCGGATTGCTGATTTGACATCAGCAATTATGGATAAGCTTAGCAATCGTGTCCCGGAGGAAGAGGCATTAAGCCCCACCGCATGTGGGCATGCGGCAGGGTATTTTCGGTGCAGATCAAAACAGCTCATCGTCCTCGGCACCATCATCGTCTTTGCGCTTTCGTTCACGTGACTTGATCTTCGTCTGGGCGACCAAGCTGCTGTGTTGCAGGCGGTAGGACTCGTTGCCCGTTTCGACGACGTGGCAGTGGTGTGTCAGCCGATCCAGCAACGCCGTGGTCATCTTGGCGTCACCAAACACACTCGACCATTCCGAGAAGCTGAGGTTGGTAATGATCACCACGCTGGTGTGCTCGTACAGCTTGGACAGCAAGTGAAATAACAGGGCACCACCGCTCTGGCTGAAGGGCAAATACCCCAGTTCATCGAGTATCACCAAGTCTGTTCGTAACAGCCCTTGAGCTATGCGGCCCGTCTTGCCGTCGTACTTTTCGCGCTCCAGCAGATTGACCAGATCCACCATGGAGTAGAAGCGCCCGCTTTTGTGATGCGTCGTGATCCCGGACACAGCAAAGGCAGTGGCGAGATGTGTTTTGCCTTTGCCAGGCCCGCCGATGAACACCACATTCTGCGCGGTATCGGTGAACTCCAGGTTGGACAGATCCCTGACCAGGCGGGCGTCTGCGCTGGAAGCGCTAAAGTCGAAGCCGGCCAAATCACGATGCATGGGGAGTTTGGCCATATTCATCTGGTGGTTCACTGAGCGCACCGCTCGATCCGCATGTTCTTGTTGGAGGAGATGCGCAAGCAGCCATTTCGACGAGGTCGTTGAGGCTTCGCCTTGCGAGGCCAGTTCTTCCCAGGCGCTGGCCATACCATGCAGACGCAGTTCTTTGAGTTCCGCCTTAAGATCACGCATTGCGAGTCTCCTCATCGGTGGTACGGAGCCGGTCGTACCGTGCCGTATTGGCGACAGGCACTATCTTGAGTTGAAGGCTGGTTTCGGCGGACGGTGGGGCTGCTGTCGATGTCAGTCGAGCCGGGACATTCAGGATGTGGTCAGCACTCAAGCTGCCTGATTCAAGTACCAATTCCACCGTCACCAACACGGCATCGAGCCCGGCGATGGGCACAGCCGCCAGTACCTGCGTCATGATTCGATCACCGTTGGTGTGACGCCTCAGACCGCGTTTTAGCAGTTGCAAAGGCTCCGGCAGATCAGCAAACGGAGCGCCATTGCGCAGCGCTCCGGGCTTGCGCTCGATAAGCGGAATGGAATGCTGCCAGTCAAAACTGACCTGATCTCGATCAAACAGGCGCTCATGACTGGCAATCGTCGTTTCATCGGCGATGACTACAATCCGGGAAGGATACAGACGGCTGCTGATCCACTGGCCGACCTGCTCACACGGCACCGAATAGCGATTTCGCGCCACGCTGATCAGACAGGTGCTGGAGACCCGTACGGTGCGCTCGACGTAGCTATCAAAGGCCGTCGGCATCGACATCATTTCGACCCGTTCCAACTCCAAGACGTCCGCCACCGTCAGCCCGTTGTACTGCGGGTGCACCAGCTCGCTCCAGAGCGCACGACAGCGTTTGCCGAGCCAGGCATTCAGTTCCTCGAAGGTGTGGAATATGCAGTTTTGAGCATCGAGCCAGATGCGCCGCCGGCTGTCTTGGACGTTCTTTTCAACGATGCCTTTTTCCCAGCCGGAGGCCACGTTGCAGAAGTCCGGATCGAATAGGTAGTGGGCACACATGACGGCAAACCGGGCATTGACCATGCGGCCTTTACCCTTGTTGACCTTATCGGCAGCGGTCTTCATGTTGTCGTAGATGCCACGACGCGGCACCCCACCTAACGCACCAAACGAGCGGGTATGGGCATAGAACAGCATCTCGTGGCCTTGGCTGGGATACGCAACCAACCAAAATGCGCGACTGGCGTACACCTTCATATGGGAGACCTGGATGCGTCGGAACAGGCCGCCAATCAGCAGATCTTCTTCGCTCCAGTCGAATTGAAAGGCCTCGTCGAGTGCAAAGGTCAGCGGTACGAAGGCCCGTAACGATTTGCCTTGCTCACCGCGCCACGAGCGTATGAAGGCGGTGAGCTGGCTGTAGCCGCCGTCGTAACCCAGAGCCTTGATCTGTTCGAAGAGTGCTTTGGCGCTTCTGCGGTTGTGCTTTGCCCGAAACGAATCGGCCTTGAGCGCCTGCTCCAGCGTCTCGTGAAATGGACTGAGTTTGTTGAAGGTTGCGCACCGTTGGTACGCCGGCTGAGTGGCTTCGGGTGCTCTGACCCATTTTCGAATGGTGTTTCTCGACAGCCCGGTACGCTTGGCTATCTGGTGCAGCGAGAGCTTGTCGCGGAAGTACATCCGCCGGATTTTTCCCAACATTTCCATGCTGATCACCCTGTGTTCTCCTGCTCGGAAAGTGAGCAGAAGCAGTTGAACACCTGGGTCAGTTTTCGGTCAGCGGCAACATTCTGGGAAGCCTGTCAGCATATCAGGTTGGAAAGGAGCCCAGCCGGTCCTGTCTGCCTGAATGAAGGGAGAATGGCCTATCTGGACCATCACCGCAGCATGAATCTGCTGGTCGTGAAGATTCGTCAGTTGATTCGGGGGCAATGGTATCGCCGTAAGAAGGACGATCGTCGGTATCAGTCCAAGAAGCAGGAAGTTAGGGTCACTGATTACACGGATGCCGTGCTGGATCGTTACGCACGTACCGTTGTGGTCAGGGTCAATCTGTCTTAGCACAAGGAGTCTCAAGCTAGTCAGCGTGTTGAGCACGTTTTTAATGATCTCGACAGGTTAATTGCCGAGCGTGAGCGCAACCCAATTTTTGATCATGAGACGGGCTATATCTGTAGCGTCGAGCAAGGGCAGGATCGGGGCTACCACATCCACGCTGCTTTCTTCTTCAACAGTGCCAAGGTGTGTCGGGATATCTACAAGACACGGCAGATTGGCGAGTTATGGGAGGGGATGACGCGGGGAGTGGGCTATTTCGACAGCTGCAATCAGGACAATGGCAGGTACGGGGACAGTCTGGGAATCGGAGTCATCCTTCGCAATGACCGGGAGGTCCGTTCGCATGTCCACTATGCGATGCGCTACCTGGTCAAGGATGATCAGCAGCTACGGCTGAAACCCTGGGGAACTCGATGTCTGCGAGTGGGATGTGTTGGTAGGTAGTTATCAGTTTGAGATGGCATTGGGAGCTTGCAATGCACTAGTTGGCCAAGGATGAAGGCACCCAGCATTTGCGGATGAAGCCTAAAGGATCTAGATGTTTGCGTAAGGGCAGCTTAGCAAGCCGACGCAGTAGAGATGCAGAAGGAGTCAGTAAAAGTTTGGGAAAACTCCTGTTGTATTAGATGAAATAGCGAGAGACCATAATAAAATTATGGCGAGTCAAGTGGTGCGCTAAATGCGATGGTTAGTTGTTAGCTCTGGTGAAATAGAAAAACTACCAGTGTGGAAGCGTACTGTGGGTATCTCGAAAGATGGGAGTATTTTTGTTCCGGCTGCTATTGGCGGTATCGAAAAAGCCGTTTCGACTTCCACCTTAAGGGATAAAATATCTGTCCGTATTCGAGATAATCATGTGTATGTACCAATGGTTTGGCTCGCTGAAAACTATCCACGCTCTTTGGATGAGTGTTGGATTTTGGGGAGTGCAGCCTTTAAATCAAGTGCTACACGAATAGGGATGCAGGTCGAGTAACCTCTGAGGATACTTTTTGATGCGCAAGGTTATTTAGGTTATTGTTGGCGAAGACTCAGTAACGCATGCTCTAGTGCAGCAATGGCTACCTCGACCTGCCCTACCAACTGCTGGAGCTGTCCCGAATCAATCTTTGAATTCTGACATGCGGTTTCCAGTCTTCTACAGCACTCCACCAATTGCTCGCCCTTTACTACTCGCGCAGCGCCTTTGATCCGGTGGGCCAGCTCTACAAGGCTGTCTATCTCACCGTTTTGCAGTAGTACCTGCATCATCTGACAGTCCTTTCGATTGCTTTTGATCAGTTCATCAAGGATCTGCTGAAACTTGATCGGTTCGTTACTGATTAGAAGCTCCAGCGGTGCAAGATCTACCAGTTTGAACGAATCAGGTATGGATATTAGTTGCTCCGTGGCAGGCTGATCTACGTCATCAGCCAAATAGTGCTCCAACAAGCGGGCGTCCAGATCATCAATTCCGATCGGTTTGATCAAGCAATCGTTCATGCCCGCGAGAATACACAGCTCTAACTCCTCTGGTTGTGCATCGGCGGTAAGGCCGATTATCACCGTAGGTTCCTGTGCGCTTTCCAGCTCTGCTCGCCGAATTGCCCGTGTCAGTTCGATACCGCCCATGATCGGCATATGGCAGTCGGTGATGACAATATCAAAAGGTTGCTCGCGCCAGTGTTCGAAGCCCTCCCGGCCGTTTTCGGCCTCGCTGACATCGTGGCCGAGAAACGCCAACTGCTGAGACAACACCTTTCGATTGACCTTATGATCATCCACCACCAGTACCTGCAAACGATAACGTTGTTTGTGCACAGGTGTCGCTAGCATCGGCGAGATGCTGATGCGCTCCAGAACTTGTAAGCGCAACTCAACGTCAATTTGCGTGCCGCGGCCTAGCGCGCTATTCATGCTTAACCGGCCACCCATCATCTCGCAGAGTGAACGACAGATTACCAGGCCCAAGCCAGAACCTTCGGTTTGCTGCACATTTCGTTGCACTTGGGTAAAGGGGCGAAACAGCCGCTGCTGATCAGTCAGACTGATGCCAACCCCCGTGTCTTCGACGCTAAGCCTTACGTTGAGTAGGCTGCTATCGATCAAGACACCTGTAATGCTGACCTTTACCGCGCCCTCTTCAGTAAACTTGATCGCGTTGCTGACGAGGTTGGAGAGGATTTGCTTAAAACGCAGTGTGTCAACCAGTACGTCGCAATTGATGCTCGAGTCGATCTCCAGTACCAAGTTCAGGCGTTTCTGCCGGGCCAGCCCTTCAAACACCCGTGCGACCGATTCAATCAACTCCCTCAGGTTGGTGCGTTTTGGCGAGAGGCTCAGACGGCCAGATTCGATGCGTGCAATATCGAGAATATCGCCGATTAATTCCAGGAGACTTTTCGCAGAGGTATGGGCAATTTCGATACTGGCACGATCGATAGGTACGCTATCGGCGCGCTTGAGCGCTAGCTCAAGAATACCAATAACGGCGTTCATTGGCGTACGAATCTCATGGCTCATCGTCGCCAGGAAACTACTCTTGGCCCTGCTGGCTTCGTCCGCATGACTCTTCGCTTCTTGTAGCTGCTGCACCAGTTGTCGATGTTCGGTGATATCCAACCAGCCGCAGATAATTCCCTGGGTGATGCCTTTTGAGTTTTGGAACGGTTGTACCCAGTGGCTAATCCATACCTCTTTTCCTTGTAGCTGAATGGTATGTACCGATTCGATCGTCTGGCTGTCACGTATGGCATGCAAGTGCTCCTGGTGAAACTCAAGCGAGCTCTCAAAATGTTGACTAGGTAGCTGATCGGATGTCTTGTTCAGCACCTGTTCACTGCTCAAGCCAACACTCTTGAGGAAGCTGCGGTTGCACGACACCATGCGTCCATTGGAGTCACACACGTAAAGGGAAGGGGGCATACAGTCAGTCAAGGTCTCGACAAACCGTAGTTGGTCGTTGAGTTTCTGCTCGGCTTTGGTTCTTACTTTGACCTCGCGACGTAGGTAAAACACCCAGACCAACGCGAGCAACAGCATCACCACTGCGGCTAATACAATTTGACGGATCACCCGTTCATAATTGATCCAGGTCTCTCCGCTCATACCCGGTGGGGAGCGCCAGCGGTTGTAAAGGGTATTGAGCTCATCCGGCTCCATGCTTTGCAATACCTTCTCTATTATGGACTGCAGTTCCGCGTCACGTCGTTGGTAAGCAAAGCTAATCGTGCCAGGTTCGATATCAAGCGCCTGAGTGACGACCAGTTTGTCGCGAAATAACCTCTCGATGTAATAGCGTGCTGCGGGTAGCGCTGTGACCGCGGCATCAACCTGTCCCTCATAGAGAAGATTCATTGAATTCACTGTGCTACCAGCTTCGATCAGTATTGCTTTGGGGTAGAGTTCTTGCAGGCTTTTTATAGCGACGTGGCCGGTGGCAATCGCCACACGTTTATCGGCCAGGTCTACTAACTTGTGTTTTTCTTGACTGTTGGTGAGCAGCACAAAGGGATCGACGAAGAGCGGTCGGGAAAAGCGCAGGAACTCTTCACGTTCAGGGCTTGCAGTCATAAGTGCCAAATCGGAGTCGCCCGTTTGTAGCGCATTCATGATTTGCGAGAAACTACCGCTATACGACGTCACCTGAAAATGCAGACCGGTACTGAGTGTTATCACTTCAAGAAGATCGGCTACACTGCCGATAAATACCCCATTGGAATCGAAGTATGCACTTGGGGCCAAGTCGTCATTGATCACCAGTCGAACCACCGGATGACGCTCAATCCATCGGGATTCTTGCACCGTGAGGTCGATGGGATCTGATCTGGGAACGAAGTTGTTACCAACCCAGCGCATCGCGAAGTGCCTCATTTGATTCTCACCGATGGCGACGATGGCGCTGTTAACCAAGCCTTGGAGTCGCGTATTGTCTCCGCGAAAGGCATAGCGGTAACCGTCGATGGATAGTTCGCTGAATCGCTCAAAGCTCAAATAACCGTAGAATGAACGATTAATTTGGTAATAAGCGCTATACAGGTCGTCGAGATAAACATCTGCCTGCCCAAAGGCGGCAGCGGCAATCGCCTTGTCGTGGTCGGAGTAGACCTTGAAATTAGCCCGAGGATACAGCTGCTGTAACTCGTTAATGTGCTCGCGGGTGACCGCCACACTCAAGCCTGCCAAATTGGCGGGCGAATGCCGAGACTCCGAACGACGCTTGAACACGGCAAGCCGATCCTGGGTGTAAGGCTTGCTGAAAATCAGATCCAGGGGCGATGCTTGGCCATAATTTCCGCTGATCAAATCTATAGTACCTGCTATCAGCGCTTGTTCGGCTTCCTCGTCATTGGCGAATGGAACGACCTTCAACGGCACCCCCAATAGCTGCGAAATGAGGTTCGTTGTATCAGCACTGATACCCTCGTACTGATTTTCTGCAGTCTTGATCGAGAACGGTGCCGATTCGCTGGCGGATACACCGACCTTCAGCTCACTTTTGTGTCGCAGCCAGAGCCAATCTTCAGGCGAAGCTTCCATTTCGTGGTGGTCAATATGTAACTTGCTGGCAAGCGCCTGATAGGGCAAAGGTATCTGTGCATACACTGCAGGAGTGGTTATCAGGAGTGGGCACAGGATTAGCCAGAGAGAGCGTAGGTACATGGGGGTCAGACCGAAAGTGCCCAGGGGGGCGGAGCCAACCCTTGCGGGAGTGGTATTGGGGGCGTGACGTAACGATAGTAGTCGTCAGCGATTCGGATAGCGCGCTTTTAGTTCAGCACTATTGCCTTCGTTCATTCATCAGGTGATGTCTCAGCCCGGCGAGTACTTCGGTCCATGCAGTAGTTTATGAAGTGACTTTCCGGCATAGGTCGGGCAAATAGAAAGCCTTGGGCAACGGTGCAGCCCAGATCAATCAGTCGAGCCTGCTGCTCGAGGGTCTCTACACCTTCGATGACCAATTCGATGTTCAGAGACTGCGCGAGGGCCACCGAACAGCTGATGATTGCCGCGCTTCTGGGTTGGCTTTGCATCTTGTGTACAAATGCCCGGTCAAGTTTGATCTCGCTGAACGGCAGTTCGCTGAGCCTGTCTAGCGATGAGTAGCCTGCTCCAAAATCATCCATGGCAAGACCACATCCGAGAATGCGCAAGCGTACGAGGTTTTCCAGGCTATTGGCCGGTGCATTGAGCAGACCTGATTCGGTGATCTCGAACATCACGCTAGACGGTGACACTTGCGCCTGTCTGAGGAGTATCGGTATACGATGAGTCAAAGCACGGTTGGCTAATTGCATAGGATGTAGGTTAAACGCTAAGTGGGACTCCAACCTTAGCTCCACCAGTCGCTGATGCAGCGCCAAACCCTGCTCGAACAGATGCCAGAACATTCTGTCTATCAGGTGGTGTTGTTCCATCACCGGTAAGAAGTGCGCAGGTGTTAGCACCCCCAGTTGCGGATGGGCCCAGCGTGCGAGCACTTCTGCTCCTACCAACGCTTGCCCTTGAAGGGTGACTTTGGGTTGGTAATAAGCCTCGAACTCGCCGTTGTCCAAACCTAGCAGCACGTCGTTTAGAGTTGGCAGTTCGGACGGAAGTAATAACCTGGGCGTGGCATTACAGTGCGCTTGGTAGCGCGTGATTAATTCATTGAAACCCTCCTTGTTGAATGGTTTCCCCAGATCGCCGAGATAGGTTAGACCAAGGCAGTGGATCATCGATGCAGTGGCATGGCGTAGAACTGGATCCAGTTCGCTGCACAGCGCTACTGCACGGACTTTTCTACTGCTGCTGGCATGGCGTAGGAAGGCTAGCCCGTCGGTACCTGCCATTTTAAGGTCGCAGAGAACGATATCTATGTGGCTGCAAGTTTCGAGGGCAGCAATTGCTTCGTCTCCGTCAGCGGCTTGCAGGACGGGGCTCGACAGTATTTTCTCCAGCGCGGTCACAGTGACCAGGCGTTGGAATGGTTCATCTTCCAGCACCATCACAGTCAAGTTTTGCATTGCGCATCTACACAAAAAAGGGGGGGCAGTGTGAGAGGGTGCGACTAGAGTCTAAATGAGAGGCTTCCTATCTTTTCTAGGAAATTTCCGAAGGCAGACAGCCAAAGGTCCTACAGTAGGACCGGTTCGTCTAATGGTGTTAGCCTTAGCTATCCTTAAGTTGCACTGCTGCGCACCGCCGCGCTCAAGAGGTAAAAATACGATGCATAGTGTTCTCATAGTTGACGATCACCCGGTGGTTCGGCTATCGGTCAAGATACTGCTGGAAAAGCACGGTATGCGCGTGGTCGGCGAGGCAGACAATGGACTTGATGCTGTTCAGCTAGTACGTGAGTTAACCCCGCAGGTGGTGATTCTCGACATTGGCATTCCCAAGCTTGATGGCTTCAGCGTCATCACCCGCATCAAGGCCCTGAACGTGCGCAGCGAGATACTTATGCTGACTTCGCAGCCGGCCGACGCCGTCTGCCGACGCTGCATCCAGCTCGGCGCCCGTGGTTTTGTCAACAAGGAAGAGGGGCTCGACAACTTAATCGCTGCCGTCAAGGCTGTGGATGCGGGCTATACCTTCTTCCCTTCGCTGGTCTCTGACAGTGTAATTTCAGCTGATCAGTTGACTGAACTTAAGCAGATCCAATCGCTGACCGACCGAGAGTTGACAGTATTGCAGTATCTTGCCCAGGGTTTTTCGAACAAGAAGATTAGTGAAAAGTTATTCCTTAGCAATAAGACCATCAGCACCTATAAGACCCGTTTATTGCAAAAGATCGGCGTCGCTTCGTTGGTGGACCTAGCTGAATTTGCCAAGCGCAACTCGCTGACTATCTGATCGGCATCTGAAATTATGTAGGATATTTCCTAGCCTGTCTTGGGTAACGTCCTGCGTACTTCTACATTCCTAACGCATATTCTGGCCCAGGCTCGATGGTTTCGCGACATTTGAGCTTCGAGGGCTCAACTGAACTCCCGATAGGACAAAAAATTAATTTAGGAATGTAAAATGAAATTCAACAAACTGGCCATAGTGACAGCGTTGATGTTAGGTGTTGCCTGTGGCGTACAGGCTGCTGACGAAGATCCAGCTCCAGCTCCAGCTCCAGCCAAAGACCAGGGTCACGGTAGAATTACGTTTACCGGCGCTATTATTGACGCTCCTTGTTCTATTGATCCGAACTCTGTCGATCAAACTGTTGAATTGGGTTCGATATCTAACATTACCCTGGCTAACAGCGGTAACTCCGAGCCGAAACCTTTTGAAATTCGCCTTGAAAAGTGCAGCCTTGCGACCGCTAAAAATGTCAAGACAACGTTCGATGGTCCGGCCGGTGCAGGTGGTTTGCTGGGTATCACTGGCGATGCTAGCGGTGCAAGCATTGCAATTACTGATGGTAACGGTACGCAGGTTGTTATGGGTACCGCGACAGCAGGCCAACTAATTAGCGTAGGTGCTACTAACGCCACTCTGGCGTTCAGTGCTTATCTCAAAGGTAACGGTGGTGCTGCGGACACCATTAACCCGGGGGCGTTCAATAGCGTCGCTAACTTTATGCTGTCCTACAACTGATTTGATCTCAATATAAATTTTTATGCATGTGGGAAATATTACCACATGCATTTTTTATCTGCTTAACACCAGTCGTCTGGTCGCTTGCGGTCTTCTAATATTTTACCGATTCTAAAAGATAGTCTTCTATTTGCAGCCTGTTGCCTGATTGGCTGCTCGTCGGTGCTCGAAGGTGTGAAATGAGTTTTTGTATTGTGAATATTGGTCTTGAGTTAACGCCTGCCGCTTAAATATTAAATTTATAGGTGTCATGTTTAATTTGATATTTGATAGTTAGGTGGGGGTAGAGTTTTTCGGGGTTTATGTGCATGCACATATTTATGCTCTGCAGTTGGTACGCACTAGCCCAATCGTTACAGTCTCGAGCAGTTATCCCACGTTATAACCTTAGTCAAGGTGAGTGGTGATTTAACGGTTTTTAGTCTCGTGCTCGCGGACAGTCCGCCGGCGCCCGGGTTTTTTTTTGTTTGTTTTGGGACTGTTGGTTAGCAGTGATATGTGGCCGGGCACAACAATATTTTGAAAGTGATTGGCGTATGTGCGGCGCGAAAAAGAATTTAATTGGATAGATTAAGTATGAGGGGGCCTAGCTGGGCGCTGTTAACTTTCTGCTTGCGCACACTTGGTGTTTTTATAGTCTGCACATTTGGCGGTGTAGGTTATTATGCCAGTGCGGAAGAAATACAATTCAATACTGACGTTCTAGATGTTAAAGATCGCGAGAATATTGATTTGAGCCAGTTTTCCCGTGGTGCTTATATTATGCCGGGCGATTACACGATGCTCGTGCGTATTAACAGGCAGGAGCAGCCTGAGCAGTCTGTGGTTTTTTACCACTCAGAGCAGGATGCAAACGACAGTGTGGCGTGTCTCAGTCCGGCGCTGGTCGAGCAGTTCGGATTGAAGCCAGATATCACCAAAAAACTAACATGGTGGCATCAGGGGGAATGCCTGCTACTTGAAAGTCTTCCGGGCGTCACAGCACGTGCTGAACTAGGAACTTCCAGCCTGATGGTGAGCGTACCGCAGGCCTATCTGGAATATGCCATAGATAGCTGGGATCCTCCGTCGCGTTGGGACGAAGGTATCCCTGGCCTGTTCGTCGACTATTACATGAACGGCCAAAGTCAGCGCGAGGAGCAAGGCGGTGGTACCTCCAACAGCCTGAGCGGCAACGGCACGGTGGGGGCCAACATGGGCGCCTGGCGGTTGCGTGCCGACTGGCAAACGCGGCTGGATCATCGCAGCAATGGCCAGGGCTCGGGCAATAGCTGGGACTGGAGCCGTTACTACGCCTACAAGGCTATCCCAAGCCTCGGGGCGCAGGTTTCGCTGGGTGAGAACTTCCTGTATTCCGATATTTTTGACAGCTTTCGCTTTACCGGCGTCAGCCTGATCACCGATGACAGCATGTTGCCGCCTAATCTGCGTGGTTACGCCCCGGAAGTTGCAGGCGTTGCGCGTACTAACGCCAAAGTGGTGATCAGCCAGCAGGGCCGGGTGTTATATGAAACTCAGGTTGCCTCGGGGCCGTTCCGCATTCAAGACATTAATGATGCCGTTTCTGGGCAATTGGATGTGCGGGTAGAGGAGCAAGATGGCAGCGTACAGTCGTTCACTGTCGAAACCGCCAGCGTTCCTTACCTGACCAGGCCAGGCGCCGTGCGTTACAAGCTAAGCAGCGGCCAACCCTCAGACTTCAGCCATAGCACCGAAGGGCAGATGTTCATCGCCGGAGAAGCTTCGTGGGGGGTGAGTAATGGTTGGTCGCTTTACGGAGGAGGTGTAGACGGCGGTGATTACAAAGCCCTGGCCTTAGGCATGGGACGTGACTTGATGATATATGGGGCATTGTCGTTTGACGTCACCCAGTCGCGGGCCCAACTGCCTCAAACGGAGCAAGACACCCTGAGCGGCGCCTCTTATCGGCTGCGCTATTCGAAAAACTTCGACAAGTACGACAGTCAAGTGACCTTTGCCGGGTATCGTTTTTCGGAAGAAGACTACATGTCCATGAGCGATTATCTGAATGCCCGTAGCTTCGGCACACGTAATGAAAACAGCAAAGAACTATACAACGTCAGTTTCAGGCAGAACTTCCGCGACAGCGGGTTGAGTACCTATCTCAATTACGACCACCAGACCTATTGGAATACCAAGGCCAACGACCGATACACGTTTACCTTGTCTAAGAACTTCAGCGTCGGTCAGTTCAGGGCACTAAACCTGTCGATGACGGCGTACCGTAATAAGTACAACGGTTCCAACGATGATGGCATGTACCTCTCGCTCTCACTACCACTGGGCGGAGGTAACAGTTCTGTCAGCTATAGCGGTAGCTACGATCGTGATGCAAACAGTCATCAGGTGGGCTACTACGACCGTCTCGAAAATGGTGACAGTTACCAGCTCAATGGCGGCAAAAACAGTAGCGGTTCCACCGCCAGTGGCTTCTACAGCCATGACGGTACCCTGGCCCGGGTCAATGCCAATACCAGCTATCAGGAGGGCCGTTATGCGTCGGTCGGTATGTCGCTGCAGGGCGGCGCGACGGCGTCCACAAAGGGGGCAGCGTTGCACCGCTCGAACATTATTGGCGGTACTCGAATCCTGGTCGACACCGATGGCGTCGCGGACATTCCGATCTCGGGGTATGGCGCTTCTGTTCGCACTAACCGATTTGGTAAAGCCGTGGTCACCGACGTCAACAGTTATCACCGTAACCAGGTCAGCATTGACCTTAATAAATTGCCGGAAAATGCCGAAGTGGCACGCTCGGTAACACAAGCCACTCTGACTGAGGGAGCTATTGGCTATCGCCGGTTTGAGGTAGTGGCCGGTGAGAAAGCGATGGTGATCATCCAACTGAGCGATGGTTCAACCGCACCCTTTGGTGCCACGGTGAAAAACCCCAAGGGCCAGAAAGTGGGCCTCGTGAGTGACGATGGCAGCGTCTACCTCAGCGGCATTCAACCCGGTGGGGAAATGAGCGTGTATTGGAATGGTCAAGCGCAGTGTGCGCTGCAGATGCCAGCGCAGATTTCCGAGGGCGACATGGCAGAACTGGTGTTGCCTTGCACACAAATACCTTCCAGCGATTCGCCAAAAAAACCGCTGAGTTGACGCCGTACTGCAAAGACACCTGCTGCACGTTTGGCAGGCTGGCGTGACGTTCCTTTCGGCGGACTTCTTTTTATTTTTTCAGTGACACAAACGGTGAGTAACTAAAGATGAACATACAGAGTAATCCTCTTTCCAGCGTGGTTGGCGGCTTGCTGTTGAGCGTGCTGGGCTTGCAACAGGTGCAAGCCGCCGTGTCGCTGGATCGGACCCGGGCGGTATTTAACGGTGGAGAAAAGTCCATCAGTCTCAGTATCAGCAATGAAAACAAAACGCTTCCTTACCTGGCGCAAGGCTGGGTGGAGGATGAGCAGGGCAATAAGATCACCAGCCCTTTGACCGCACTTCCGCCCCTGCAGCGCCTGGAGCCTGGGGCCAAAAGCCAGATCAAGGTACAGGCCATGCCGGCCGCCAATCTGTTAGTGCAGGACCGCGAGACGCTGTTCTATTTCAACCTGCGTGAAATCCCGCCCAAGAGCGAAAAACCCAACACGTTGCAGTTGGCACTCCAGACGCGCATCAAGCTGTTTTATCGGCCAAAAGCCCTGGGCGCAACCATGGGAATGGTGCCCTGGCAGGAACAACTGACGCTGAAGAAGCAGGGTGACAAATACCAGGTGAATAACCCGACGCCGTATTACGTGACGATAGTCGACGCAGGCAGCAAACCCGACAGCACCGGTGCAGAGGGGTTTGAACCGATTATGGTGGCGCCACAGGGTAAGGAAACGCTGAACCTGAGCGTTTCCGTGCTGGGCCCGACCCCGGTACTGACCTATGTCAATGACTACGGAGGTCGCCCGCAATTGCAGTTCACCTGCATTGGTGAGGACTGCAAGGCCAAGCCCGTCAAGCCAAATTGATGACGGGTGTATGGGGGGCATGACGCAATGAAGGAGCCAAACATGCAACAGCGAAAAAAAGCCAATACAGCTTTGTCTCTCAAGGAGTGGCAATTCCTGTGGGTAAAGCCGGCGGCGGTGCAAGTGGCGCCGCTACAGCCGGTTGACCCGGCTGAAGATAACGCCAATGTGGAAAGTGTTAATGGCGTGTTGCGTGTGCATGGCGCGTTCACGGGAAGTGTCTGCCGGCTGGAAATGCCCTCGACGCAATGGGCTATGGAGCTGGGAGACATTGTTAGCAACGGATTGACGCAGGCGTGTTCAGCCCAACTAAGTTTGCGAACTGACTATGAGTAACGTGAGCAGTGTGGCCACTGAAATGTCACACCGGTATGTGCGCCGTGCCTTGTGCGTTGCTTTGGTTGTGTTGGTAGCTACAGCTCAGTCGGTCATGGCGTCCTCATCCAGCACCATCAATGTGACGGTGATCCTCACGGCGCCGCCGTGCACGGTTAACAACAATAGCATTGTGGTAGTTGACTTCGGCAGCGATGTGCAGACCACCCTGGTAGACGGCAGCTATAAAGTAATGCAAGTGCCTTACACACTGCAGTGCCCGGCAGGAGCCCCCAGAACGATGAATATCCGGATAGAAGGATACGGGGCGGCGTTTGATCGCAATGTGTTGGAGACCAATATCACCAACTTCGGCATTGCAATATTGAATGGTGGGACTCGACTACCTATCAACAGCTCCAAGGAATTCACCTACCCGAACTGGCCGAAACTTTACGCAGTGCCGGTCAAACGTACCGGTTCCACTCTTAGGGGGGGTGTCTTCTCTGCGGTGGCGACCATGAGGGTGGAGTACCAGTGAACAGGTATAACGTGATGAAATTTTATGCGGCCATGCTGCTGTTTCTGGTCAGTGGCATCTTGAGTGCAGCAGATTGGGAGGTAGATAACCTGAGATTCCGCGGCACCCTGATTGAGTCAATGCCGTGCAAGGTGAGTGGCAATAACATTATTGTCGTTGACTTCGGCAGCGACGTGCAGACCACCCTGGTGGACGGCACTTATAAAAAAATGCAAGTTCCGTACTCCGTGCAATGCCCGACGGGAGCCCCCAGTGCAATGAGTATCCGGATAGAGGGCTCGGGCGCGGCGTTTGATCGCAATGTGTTGTTGACCAATATCACCGACTTCGGCATTGCAATACTGAATGATGACACTCGGCTACCTATCAACAGCGCCAAGGAATTCACCTACCCGAACTGGCCGAAACTTTACGCAGTGCCGGTCAAACGTACCGGCGCCACGCTGAGTGGCGGTGTCTTCAATTCGATCGCGACCATGAGGGTGGAGTACCGGTGAGCAGGTTTAACGTCATGAAACTGTATGCAGGCATGTTGCTTTTTCTGGTCAGTGGCATCTTGAGCGCGGCCGACTGGGAGACCGATAACGTGAGGCTGCGCGGCACCTTGATTGAGTCACCGCCGTGCACCATCAACCAAGGCGGCCAGGTGGATGTGGATTTTGGTACTCGGGTAGGCGTGAAAAAAGTGGATGGCGTGAACCACAAGCAAGTGATGAATTACCAAATCACCTGCGACCCGAATTCCAATGCCAGCGACATGACGCTGGAAATCATGGGTACCCCGGCGGATTTCGATGCCGCGGCAGTGACCAGCAACGTGACTGATTTGGCGATCCAGATCCAGCAAAACGGCGTTCCTTTTGAATTGAACAAGGCGATCCCCATCAGTCAGACCAGTCCGCCGAAGCTGTACGCCGTACCAGTCAAACGGGCGGGCGCAGTCTTGATGGAGGGGCCATTTGAGGCCACCGCGACCCTGCGGGCGGTGTACCAATGAGCTGGAGCAAAAGGCACCTCTATGCACTGCCGCTGGTGTTGATGTTTAACCAGACGGTGCAGGCCGAGAATGTTCGGCTACACGGCGCCTTGGTGGCGGAGCCTTGTGTGATTGCGCCTGGGAGTGAGAGCGTGACACTGGACTTTGGCACGGTGACAGACAAGTACCTGTATACCAACCAGCGCACTCACGGCCAGACGTTTGAAATTCGCCTGACGGAATGCGACGCGAGGCTGGGTAAAACCGTGAAGGTGGCCTTCAGCGGTATTGAAAACTCAAATCTGAACGGGTTGCTGGCGGTTGCGGGTGGCAGCCAGGCCAACGGTATTGCCATCGGAATGGAAACCCTCGCCGGCCAGAAACTACCCCTGAATAAGCCTGGCGAAGGCTTTCGATTGGTCAACGGCAGCAACACCCTGACGATGCTGGCCTATGTGCAAGGCGAACCGCAGGCGATAGCCAACAAGAGCATTGAGCGTGGACCTTTCAGTGCTATCGCCACCTTTAGCCTGGAATATGAATAAGGCTGAGAGTGACTGATTGGTGGCCTATGTCTGGTTGGGAAAACGGCGCCTGCATGCGCCGCCAGATGCGGATGTGTGGCACCTGCGTTTGTTGGAATCAATACCGTACTTACGCCCACACCAGTGTCGGGCGTAAGTACTTGTTATTCCTCAATCTCTCGAGATACAGGGCACCCTATAATCACACCGAACTAGGGCGGGCAACACCTGTTCCCTGTCATGGATAAAAGAATCCCAATGATGAACAAATACATACTGACCTTTATCTTCGTCCTCGGCAGCCTGGTGGGTATCCAGACACCCGCTGCTACTCTAGGATTACAAGCGGGCGGAACTACCGCCGACGGCAGAACTAAATACACCGTGACCAGCGTCAACTTCACTAATAACGAAATCGGCGTGAACGGGTTCCTGCAGGGCCAGCACTACTCGATCAGGTTGTATGAGGGGAGCTTGCTGCGGGCTGCGTGCGGCGTGGGCTACGAGGCAGGGTATGATTGCGCGACCCCTTCGTGGGCCTATAGGAACTCTCAATGCGATGACATAAACCAAGCTGCGGCCCTGTTCCGCAGTGCAGTGGGAACCGTGATTTACTTAGGAGGGAGTTCGAACTCTTGGATGATCCAGTGCGGAGGGCAGAAGGGCAATGGATTGGCGGTCAGAGGCAGGCAGAACACGACTCCTACTCCACCCCCTGTATCTTGTAGTGCCAATGACACGCGCCTCACTCTTGCGGGGAAAGTTGGAGAAAGGCTGAAAGGAAACACTACGTGGGACATCAAATGCACCTCGCCTACTGCCCTCCGCATGACTATTTCAAACCGGGGGGAGGTTACAACCACGGGAGGTGGGACGGTCCGGTTAACATTCCACCAGAGTGGAACAAATGTTCTAAATATAGATGACTTCAACCCTATCATTGCAATTATTGGTGAACTGACCAAATCACCAACCACCGCAGGGACCTACACGGGCTCTTCAGTGCTCCTCCTCGAGGTATTGTGAATATACGACCCTTTTTTCATCCGCCTACATGCACTGACAGCGGAGCGCAAAAGCTTATGAAACTTCGCATACGTGAAAGGGGATTAAGCCCCGCCGAGGGTCCGAGCAGCCTAAGCACGGGCGGAAACAAAGTCTTTGAAGCGCGAATTATCTCGTTATTGGGGGGCACCGGGTGTAGCTGGCTAATGAATCGCCCCGGGTTTCGTAGACACCTCTTTGCCTAAAACTGAGGTCAATTAGGAGGTGCCATGAGCAACCCGCGTTACCCCGAAGAATTCAAAATCCAAGTAGTCAATCAAGTCACCGAAAAGAAGCTGCCTGTCGGTGAGGTAGCGGCCCGTCTTGGCGTATCGACGCATAGCCTCTATGTCTGAATAAAGCGCTACAGCAAACCTCAAGAAGAACGGCAGCAGGATGATGATCAGCACGCTGAACTGCGTCGTCTGCGAGCGGAACTCAAGCGCGTCACTGAATAGCGAGACATATTAAAAAAGGCCGCCGCGTACTTTGCCAAGGAGTGCGGCTGAAGTACGCCTTTATCAAGCAGCGCGCGGGCGACTATTCGATTCGACGGCTTTGCCTGACGCTAAAAGCCCATCCCAGCGGTTATTACGCCTGGCTGTCTGAGCCACAATCTTTACGCGCCAAAGACGACCAGCGACTGCTGGGTTTGATCAAGCATTCCTGGCTGGAGAGCGGCGGTGTTTATGGATATCGCAAAATCCATGACGATCTGCGCGAGGTCGGTGAGGATTGTGGTCGGCTTCGTGTGACGAGGCTGATGCGTCTTGAAGGTCTGCACTCTCAGACAGGGTATCGACGCCGCCCTGGAAAGCACGGCGGTAAGCCAGCGGTCGCCTCACTCAATTTGCTGAAGCGCCAGTTCGATGTCGTGGAACCCAACAAGGTTTGGGTCACCGACATCACCTACATTCGTACGTATGAAGGCTGGTTGTATTTGGCGGTGGTGCTGGATCTGTTTTCTCGTCAGGTCGTTGGCTGCTCAATGAAGTCGCAGATGACCAGTGATCTGGCTATTGATGCGTTGTTGATGGCGGTTTGGAGGCCTAAACCGAAGCAAGAGGTGATGGTTCATTCTGACCAAGGCAGCCAGTACAGCAGCTCCGATTGGCGCAGCTTTTTGAAGGTGAACAATCTGGTTGCCAGTATGAGTCGCCGAGGCAACTGCCATGATAACGCCGTGGCCGAGAGCTTTTTCCAACTTCTAAAGCGGGAACGGATCAAGCGGAGAATCTACACCATGCGGGAAGATGCTTGTAGTGATGTGTTCGATTACATCGAGATGTTCTACAACGCAAAACGTCGGCATGGCTTCAACAATCAGCTGTCACCGGTAGAGTTTGAAAAGCGTTACGCAATGAGTTTGCAAGGTGTCTAGAGAATCCGGGGCGATTCACCGGGCCGTGCGCCCCCCTCGTTTTCCAGCAACGCCTTCTGCCGAACTGTTAGCGCCGGCGGAATCAGTGCGTCCTGCGCCCGGTCGATTCGGCGGTGCGTGGCCAAATATCAATAGTCCACAATACTTGATGCTGCTATCGGCTATAGGATTGATATTCCAGGAAGTTGTTATTAGCGAATAACTTTAGTTTGTCTGTTGTTTAAGTTGGCTTTCCCTTCCGAGAAATTTCCTGTTTCTCTGCGGGAGCATTCCCGGAAATCAAGCTGTAGTGATCTTGATCCAAATAAATCGACTCTTCTATATGCTTGGTCGCTGCTGGCAGACCCGGTCCGAACTTTTAGTTCAAACCGGCCGGGGTGCCGGGAACAAGCAGCATTAATTAACTTTTATAAGGTTAGGTAAATCCGTTCTTCCAGGCTGGTGGCAGTATTATTGCCGGTTGCTTTCGGAGGGAAGTGTTTTGCTGTTAATTCCTTATAGTCATTTGGGAAAGGAAATCAGATGAAGCGCAAGACTCTCTTGTCCATGGCCACTACCGGGTTGGTGCTGGCTGCATTTATTCCAGCTTTTGCTCAAGCCACAGATGGTGTGGTGAAGTTCACTGGTAGCATCACTAGCGTAACTTGCGATATCAACGGCAAGGCGCCGGGCGAAGGTAACGAGCTCAATGTTGAACTCGGTACTGTCAACCCAACTGTGTTTAAAAATATCGGTGATACTTCTCCGTTGAAACCGTTTGTACTGCAACTTTCGGGTGCCAGCTGTACTCCCGAAAAGAGCGTTTCCATTGAATTCGACCAACTCGGCAACGTCGATCCTGCCTCCGGCAACCTCAAGTTGATCGGTAGCAAGCCGGCAACGGGCGTGCAGATTCAGGTCTACAACGACCATGGCACTACTCCGGCGAAAATCTTCCTGGGCCAGGCCGAGAGCGCACCACAGGTCGCTACGATCTCCGATGACAATGCTGCAACCTTGAAGTACCAGGCCGCATACGTATCTACGGCAGCTACTGTCGGTGCAGGTTCGGGCGTGTCCTACATCCGCTACACCCTTGCGTACCAATAACAGCAATTAGTTATTAAGGGGCAGGTCATGACGCCGACTGCGCGTTTTGTTAATTCTCTCGTTATCGGTGTCATGTTCCTGGGGATACTGTCGGGGGTCGCGCATGCCGGGATAGTACTGGAAGGTACGCGCCTGGTTTATCCAGCAGATGCTCGTGAAGTTACATTGAAGTTGAGTAATACCGGCTCTGTGGCTTTATTGACGCAAAGTTGGATCGACGAAGGCGATGCGAGTAAATCTCCTGAGGAAATCAAGGTTCCTTTTCTTCTGGCACCAGCAGTCAGCCGGGTGGAGGCGGGAGGCTCGGCAATATTGCGTGTGTCTTATTCAAAAGAACCCTTGGCAAAAGATCGCGAGTCATTGTTCTGGCTGAATGTACTGGAAACGCCACCACGGCGAAAACAGGACGAGAACGTATTGCAGTTTGCATTCAGGACTCGGATCAAGATTTTCTTCCGTCCTGAAAACTTGATTGGCAATGCGGGCATGGCTGGCGAAAAGCTCAAGTGGGAGTTAGGTCGAAAAGGCGCTTCGCAAGTTTCGGTTATCAAAGTGTTCAACCCAACGCCTTATTACGTGTCCTTCGGGCGTATGGAAGTTGCTGTGTCAGACCGTCGATTCGATTTGAAGCCAGGCATGGTCGCGCCGTTCGGGTATGAATCTTTTCCCTGGCCAGCGAGCGCTCCGTCACAGCCGGCCAAGGCATCAATTGAATATGAGGTGATCGATGATTTCGGCGGCCGAGGCCAGCTGAAAAAGTCGCTTCTTTGACGGGGTCACTCATCACTTTTGCGAGCTTTTCAGTGGCTTGGTTTTCTTGAGGGGCAGGGGCCTCGTTATGTCGCGTATTCCGTGCCATCGGCATTTGCGTGCGGACTGTTCTGGGCTTTCATCCGGCCGCAGACGGGTTCCGGCGACGCAGTCACTGTGTCTGGCGGCGGTGCTGATGAGCAATTCCATGGTGCTGGTGGCTGACCAGGGCGGCATTGGGCCGGAGACGGCAGCGGATACAGGCTCCAGCCAGGATGTGTTGTTCGACAGCCAGATGCTATTTCAAGGTAAGGGCACTCCCATCGATACCTCGCGCTTTCAACAATTGGGTTATGTCGCGCCCGGCAAGTACTTGCTTGATGTGCTGGTGAGCAGCCAGTGGCGGGCGTTGCAGGAAATCCAGTTCCGCGCCAGCGATGACCCCCAGGGCAGCCAGCCGTGCTACGACCGTTCGTTGTTGCAGCAGTTGGGAATCGACTTGAAAAAGATCGATGAGAGCCTGGGCACCGGTTCCTTTCACCCTCTCATGGGTGATGGGCTGTTTTGCGGCGACCTGGGCAGCTACATCCCAGGCGCGACCACCCGCGTCAAAATTGCGGAACAGAAGATCGAGTTGTCGGTGCCGCAGCTTTTCCTGCAGCAGAACCTGTCGAAAACCTATGTCGATCCGGCGAGCTGGGATTACGGCGTGTCCGCAGCCACGCTCAACTACAACACCAGCCTGTTCAGTTCCCAGAGCAATGGGCGAAGCCAGACCGATGGCTATGCCGGGCTCAACCTGGGGTTCAACCTGGGTGACTGGCGTCTGCGTCACAGCGGCACCGCCACCTGGTCACCGGACCTGGGCGGCCATTATCAGCGCGGTTACATCTATGCCCAGACCGACCTGCCAGCCTGGCACTCGCAGTTGCTGGTGGGAGAGAGCGCGACCGAAGCCGATCTGTTCGACTCGGTATCGTTTCGCGGTGTCCGGCTGGCCAGCGATCCGCGCATGCTGCCCGAGAGCCAGCGCTACTACGCACCGCAGATCCGCGGCACGGCCAGCACCAATGCCAAGGTCTCGGTCTATCAGCGCGGCTACATGATCTATGAAACCTCCGTTGCACCGGGGCCATTCGAGATTTCCGATCTGCAAGCGGCAAGCTTTGGTGGCGATCTGGACGTGACGGTCACCGAGGCCAACGGCCAGACCAGCCGCTTTACCGTACCTTTTGCCACCACCGTGCAAACCCTGCGCCCCGGCACCTCACGCTACAGCCTTACGGCGGGCAAGGTGGCGAACCCCGGGCTCGGTGGAAGCGAGCAATATGTGGCCCAGGGCACGCTGCACTACGGTCTGGATAACCAATTGACCGGTTATGCCGGCACCGCACTCACCGGTAGCTACATGTCGGCGCTGATCGGCAGCGCACTGAATACCTCCCTCGGGGCTTTCGGGCTGGACCTGACCCAGGCCAGAACCGAGCTGCCCCGGGGCGGCAGCATGCAGGGCCAAAGCGTGCGCCTGTCCTACAGCAAGAACCTGCCCAACAGCGGGACCAACTTCTCATTGCTGGCCTACCGCTATTCCACCAGCGGTTACCTGGGCCTGCATGACGCCATCACCCTGCAGGACCACTTCAACCAGGGTGAGAGCGTCGACTCGCTCGCCCGGGTCCGTGATCGCCTGGATATCAACATCAACCAGCAACTGGGCGACGGCGCAGGGCAGCTCTATGCCACGGGCTCCAGCCTCCAGTACTGGAATCGCCAGGGCCAGACCCTGAACTTCGCCATGGGCTACAGCAACCAGTGGCGCGGTAACAGCTACTCCTTCATGGCTCAGCGCATGCGTGCTTCCAGCAGTGGTTCACGGGCAGGCGCGGGGGCGGACAACACGTTTTTCAGCTTCAGCCTGTCGATTCCCCTGGGGCGGGAAGGGCGCCGGGGTACCACGATCAACAGCTACGCCAGCCATGACAAGCGTTCTGGCGCGCACTACACCAGCGGTATTTCCGGCGTACTGGACAAGGATGGTGACGCCACCTATTCGTTGTCCGCCGCCCATGACCAGCGCCAGGGCGAAACCTCGACCAACGCCAGCCTCAACTATTTCCTGCCGGAGGTTTCCCTGAGTTCGAGCTTTTCCCAGGGCCGCGATTATCGCCAGCAGTCTCTGGGGGCTTCCGGGGGCATGGTGCTGCATTCGGGTGGCTTGACCTTCGCCCAGACCCTGGGTGAAACCACGGGCCTGGTGCATGCTCCCGATGCCAAGGGTGCCCGGGTCGGCTATGCCGACACGCGGGTGGATGGAAGCGGCTATGCCGTGGTCTCCAGCCTGAGCCCCTATCAATTGAACACTGTGGACATCGACCCCACTGGCGTTGCCGACGATGTAGAGCTGCTGCTCAGCTCACGCCATGTGGCGCCGGTGGCGGGGGCGGTGGTGATGCTTTCGTACCCGACCCGCAGGGCTCGTGCGGTGCTGATCGACAGCCAGCAGCCCGACGGCCAGCAGTTGCCGTTTGCTGCCGTGGCCGTCGATGCCCAGGACGGTACCGAGTTGGGGGCGGTGGGCCAGGGCAGCCGCCTGGTGCTGCGCACCGAGCGGGACCAGGGCACGATTCGCGTGGAATGGGGCCAGGAGCCGGATCAGCAGTGCCTGATCGACTACCAGTTGCCGCCACGCGATCCGGCCTCCGCCACGGGCTATGTGGTGCTTCAGCGCCCCTGCCGGGCGGTGCCGGCAGGTTCCGTAGAGGAGCGGCCTTGATGGGCTATCAAGGCGGATATGGCTGTCTTTGCTCCCAGCGTGGTTGCCGGTGGCTGCTGGGGCTGCTGGCCTTGTCCAGCGGCTGGGCCCAGGCCGACCTGTCGATTGTCGGCACACGCTTCATTTATCCCGCCGGCAAGCCGGCTATCAGCATCCGGGTCGGCAATAGCGGCCGTGCGCCGATCCTGTTGCAGGCCTGGCTGGACAAGGGCGACGCCGAGGCCGATCCCAGCGCCCTGGTGGTGCCGTTCGTGCTGTCGCCACCCATCTCCCGGCTCGAGCCAAGGCAGAACACAGCTCTGGTCCTGCGCTACAGCGGCGAGCCATTGCCCGGCGATCGGGAGTCGGTGTTCTGGATCAACTTTCTTGAAGTACCGCCCCGGGCGGCAGTGAGGGACAACCTGCTGCGGCTGGCATCGCGCATGCGCATGAAGCTGCTGTACCGCCCCCAGGGCTTGTCCGGCAAGGCTGACGAAGCGGTCCGCCAGTTGCGCTGGAGCCTTGTGGCGGCGGGGCAGGGCGGCGCGGCGCTGCGGGCCGGCAACCCGACCCCGTACTACGTGTCCTTCGCCGGGCTGGAACTGGGCGGCGGCGCCCGTTCGATCACCTTGCAGGGGATCACCGTGGAGCCCTTTGGCTCGGCGCGGATCGCTCTGCCCGACATGCAGGGAATTACCCCGGATCAGGCGGTGGTTCATTACCAAGTGGCAACTGACAGCGGGGAGACGCTGAGTGGAAGTGCGCGGATACAAGATTGAAGTTGCCTTGGGCAAGCCATCGAACAGCTCGCTTGCGGGGCGCCTTGAACGGCGCTGGCAGCGATTGTGCGGGGGCTGCCTGGGCTTGCTGCTGATGCTGCCCACTGTGGCAACTGCCGCGGTATATGTGCCCAACGCCGGACAGGCGATGCGCGACATCGAGGCCACGCAACCGGCCTTGCCGGAGCAGCCGGCACCGGAGCTGGACCTGCCGGCGAAGCCGCCGAGTGCCCCTGCCCAGGCTACGGACACCTCTGGCATCCGCTTGCAGGTCAACGACTTCGTGATCGTCGGCAACCAGGTGTTCAGCAACGAGACGCTGCAAGCTCTGCTGGCGGACCTCAAGGGCCAGGAGCTGGACCTGAACCAGCTGCGCGCGGCCGCCGAGCGCCTGACGACCTATTACCAGGGCCAGGGCTACATGCTGGCCCGGGCCTTCCTGCCGGCCCAGGACATCGAGGACGGCGTGGTGCGTATCGAGGTCATGGAAGGTCGTTACGGTCGTATTCAAGTGAACAACCAGTCCCGGGCCCTGAACTCGGTGATCACAGCCCCACTGTCGTCACTGCACAGCGATACCGCGGTCCGCAGTGAAGATCTTGAACGCAGCCTGCTGCTGTTGAGCGACCTTCCCGGGGTCCGGGTCAAGGGTACCCTCAGTGCCGGCGAGCAGCGCGGCACCACCGACCTGCTGGTCAATGCGCAGCCCGGGCCCTGGGCCAGCGGCACCCTGGAAGCCGACAACTTCGGCGGCTACTACACCGGCGAATACCGCCTGGGGGGCAGCCTCAACATCAACAACCCCTTGCGCCTGGGCGATCAGTTCAACCTGCGCCTGCTCGGCAGCGACGAGGACCAGCGCTACTACCGCGCCGCCTACAAGCTTCCCCTGGGCCCCTGGTCCACCAGTGTGGGCGTGGCCTATTCGCGGATGAACTATGAGCTGAGCCGGGACTTCGAGGTCCTGGAGGCCCACGGCCAGGCGAGCATCGGCAGTGTCTTCATCACTCAGCCGCTGATTCGCAGCCGCACCTTCGACCTCAGCGCCCAGTTGCAGTATGAGGACAAGCGCCTGCGGGACGACATCGACTTGTTCGAAGTCAGCAGCCAGAAGCATGTGGAACTGTGGAGCCTGAGCCTCAACGGCAACTCCCAGGACAGCCTTCTCGGCGGCGGGCAGAACTTCTTCTACCTCACCTACGGCAGTGGCCGGTTGAGCATCGACGACCCGATGGACCAGTGGCGCGACCATTTCACGGCCGGCACCAACGGTGGCTTTCAGAAGCTCAACCTCAATGCCGCGCGCCTGCAGTACCTGAGCCCGCGCTTTCAGCTCTATGGCCAGTTCAACGGCCAATGGTCCTCGACCAACCTGGACAGCTCGGAAAAATTCGGCATCGGCGGTCCCTTCGATGTGCGCGCCTATCCCCAGGGGACCAGCAGTGGCGACCAGGGCTGGCAGGCCAGCCTGGAACTGCGCTTTCTCCTGGCCCCGCGCTGGCAGCTCAAGGCGTTTGTCGACCACGGCGCGGTGCAGGTCAACAAGAGCCCCTGGATCCACGACGAGAACCGCCGCCAGTTGTCGGGCGCCGGTGTGGGTGCCAGTTGGAGCGGTCCATCGCAACAAATCAGCGTGACCAGTGCCTGGGCCCTGGACAACAACCAGGAAGGCAGCGGGCCCGAGCGCACGCCGCGGATCTGGGCCAGCGCGACACAGTATTTCTGAAGGCCTGCGTGTGCTTCGGAGTGGGTGCCGTCCTGCTTAGGTTGCAGGGCGTTAATAAGTAGATAAGGAGTCAACGTGAATAAGGTTTATGCATTGGTGTGGAATCAGGCCCAGGGCTGCTGGAGTGTGACCGACGAGGGTGCACGCCGTCGTCGCCGCTCCGGAACACGCAAGGGCCTGGTGGTGATGGTGGCCGGGCTACTGGGCATTGGTGTTCTGCCTGTGGCCTTCGCGTTGCCGACGGGAGGCACGGTGGTCTCCGGCACGGCGGACATCCTGACGTTCGACAATGGCAAGCAGATGTCGATCAACCAGCACTCCGACAAGCTGATCACCAACTGGAACGACTTCAGCGTGAACCGTGGCCAGACGGTGACCTTCAGCCAGCCGACCAAGACCTCGGTGGCCCTGAACCGGGTAATTGGCGTCAATGGCAGTAACATCCAGGGGCAGATCAATGCCAACGGCCTGGTGTTCCTGATCAACCCCAACGGGGTGGTATTCGGCAACAACGCCCAGGTCAACGTCGGCGGCCTGGTGGCTTCGACCCAGAACATCACGGATGCCAACTTCACCGCCGGCAACTACAGGTTTGCCGGGACCTCGCAGGCTGAAATCGTCAACAACGGCATGATTACCGCCACCGATGGCGGCAGCGTGGCGCTGATCGGCAAGACCGTGCGCAACGAAGGCGACATCAAGGCACAAAAGGGCCGCGTGGCCCTGGGTGGCGGCAACGAGTTCACCGTCAGCTTCGACAGCAACAACCTGCTGGACCTGAAAGTCGATGCCGCGGCGATCGATGCGCTGGTGAGCAACGGCGGGCTGCTCAAGGCCGACGGCGGGCAGGTATTGATGACCGCCAAGAGCGCAGGCTCGATGCTGCAGACCGTGGTCAACAACCAGGGCGCCATCGAAGCCAATACCCTGTCGCGCAAGGCCGGCAAGATTACCCTGGACGGTGGTGATGTAGGCGTGGTCAACGTCGGTGGTTCGATGAGCGCCAGCGCTCTAGCTTCGATCGGTGATGGGGGCGTAGTGGAAACCAAGGGCGCCAACACCAAGGTGCAACTGGCCGCCCGGGTCAACACCCTGGCCACCAACGGCAGGGCCGGTACCTGGAAGATCAGTTCCACTGATGTCAATGTCAGCCCAACCTCCACCCCCGGCAGCAACAATGTCTATGCCGATACCCTGTCGCATAACCTGTCGACCACCAACGTCGAGTTGAGCAGCAAGTCCGGCAACGTTTCGATCGACGGTGACATCAACTGGACCAGCGGCAATCAATTGAGCGTCGCGTCGGCCCAGGACATCAATCTCAACAAAAAACTGACGGCTACTGGTGCAGGCGCCCGTATCGAGCTCCAGGCCGATCGGGACATCAAGCTCGACGGCGCGATAGCACTGACCGGTACCAACAGCAGCCTCGGCCTGGACTACGGCAACAGCTATGCCCTGGGCAAGAACGGCCAGGTCACCCTGTCCGGCAGCGGCGCCTCGTTCGATGTCAATAGTGACTTGTACACAGTGATCCAGAACGATACGCAGTTGCAGGCGATCGGCACCAACCTCGGTGGCCTGTATGTACTAGGCAATGACATCAAGGGCACCGGCATCATCAAGACCATTGGTGGCAACAAACAGTTCAGCGGAATCTTCGAGGGCCTGGGCAACACCATCAGTGGTTTCACCGTCAATACCGATGGGCCTTACGGTGGTCTGTTCGGCCGATCATCCGGCAGTATCAGCAACCTCAAGCTGGCGTCGATGAAAATCAACGGCACCACCTCCAGCTCCGGCTTCGGAAAAATTGGTGGCTTGGTGGGCGAGAACACTGGCCTCATCGAAAACGTCAGTGGCATCAACCTGGCCGTGAACGCCAACAGCAATCAGACCAACACCGTCGGTGGCCTGGTCGGCGTCAACGCCGGCGGCTCCATCAACCGTGGATCGGTGACCGGTACGGTGACAGGTAACGGTAACACCTTGGCCATGGGCGGCCTGGTAGGCGAAAACAATGTCGGTCGCGCTGGTGTGGGGACCATTACCAATAGCTCCACCGACGTGCAGGTGTTGGGCACCGTACAGCTCAGTGAAGTGGGTGGCATGGGCGGCCTGGTGGGGGTCAACAAGGGCGGGGAAATCAAGGGTTCTTCGAGTGCCGGTACGATCGGAACTGGTTTCCGCCCACCCGTTAACCCACCCGTTCGCCCACCTTACATAGACCCGAACCTGGGTGGGCTGGTGGGCTACAACCAAGGCGGCCGGATTGAGAACACCAGTTCCTCGGTCAATGTCTGGGGTTATGCCGCCAGCCGCATCGGTGGCCTGGTGGGGACCAACAGAAATGGCACCATCATCGACTCCAGCGCCAGTGGTGCGGTTACGGGGGCAACGTCCCTGGCCGCAGGTGGCTTGGTGGGCTGGAACCAGAACAGCACGCTGACGAACGTCAAGGCCACTGGCACGGTCACTGACTCCACCGGCACCAACATTGGCGGGCTGGTGGGCAAGAACGAGGATAGCCGGATCGACACGGCGGAAACGAGCGGCAATGTGATCGGTGGTGCCAACAGCAATGTCGGCGGCCTCATCGGACACAACTTTGGCGGCAGCACTGAATATGTCGTGGCTCGTGGCGATGTCAGCGGCGGCAATATCAGTAATGTCGGCGGGTTGGTGGGTTACAACGACGGCGACCTGAGTTCGGCCGAGGCCAGCGGTAACGTCAGCGGCGGCGTCAACAGCAACGTCGGCGGTCTGGTGGGTACCAATGGCGATCTTGTCGATCACCGCATTAACAGCACCTCGGCCAAAGGCGACGTGGTGGGCGGTAATCAGAGTTCGGTTGGCGGCCTGGTCGGTCAGAACAATTCGTACATCACCAACTCCCTGGCCGATGGTCAGGTGAGCGGCGGCGTCTCTGCCCGCCTGGGCGGATTGGTCGGCTTGAACATGGGCGATCTGCGTAGCTCCGTGGCCACCGGCAAGATCAACTTCGTTCCGCGCAACAACCAGACCTACGGTGGCCTGGTCGGGGTCAACTACGGAGACATGCGTTACAACGAGGCGCTGGAGCTGGCGAGCCAGGTACCAGCGGTTGGCCTGAATGAGGGCGATATCCGCAACTGATGACCTGTACCTGCTGATCTGAGGAATGGCAGTTCCTCCGGTGTGCCTGGCGCACCGGAGTCTGGCTGCTGACGGGCACCTGCTTGTCTCGTTCCTTGATGATCTTTTAAGGGTGGCCGGAAGCAGCCGGCCACTGTTGGGCAATCCATCTCGTTTGTGCACAACGCTGCCCTTGTCAGGGGCGGCATCACCAAGGTGCAAGCAGGGAGAAAGACAGATGATTCGCCAATGGCTGAGGCTTGTAGCCGATTGCAGACCGCTGCCCCTGTGGGTTCATGGCGTCATGCTCGCAGGGGTGCTTTGCGGCTGGGGCGGCGCAGAGGCGCAAGCGGCCTGGTTGAACGGTTATGCCAGGGACTGCAACCTCAGCAGTAAGGCCGGTTCCCCCTGGAGGCTGGTCAACCCCTTGAACACCAATACCCCGGTGGGAACCGTGTTGTGGGAGCGTACGGTGACCTTGCATACCAGTTTCAACCTGGCGATCTCCGGGAAACCGCGGGAGCTGGTGACCGCCGGACATTGGAGCCCCGGTACGCCGCAGACCGATGACGCCGCGCCTACCGATGTCGCCGGCATTGGCCTGCGACTGGACGCAGCTCCGCAAGGACGGGAGAGAATACGGGTGACCCAGGTCACTTCTCCCATTGCCCTGGAAAAAAATGATGACCTGATCTACGAGAACGGTTTACCCGCTCAGACCATGGTCACCCAGATTGTTCAATCGCTGATCCTGACCGTACCGCCGGATCAGTTGCCCACGGGCACCCTCAAAGTGACCCAGGTAACAGGCTCGTCCTACCTGCAGCTGTATGCGTACGACCTGGAAAAAAACGAATCAACCCTGGGATCCCAATTGGGCAAGCTCAGCCCGCCGCTGACCTACAGCTGCCGCAAGAGCCTGGTCATGGGCGGCCTGGACTTCAACATGGACATCGAGCTGCCCAAGACCTGTGTGGTGGAAGCCTACAAGGAGATCGGCGTGCGCCTGGGGCGCTATTCCCTGGCGGACTTTCCCCAGGTCAATGCCACCTCGCCTGAGGTTCCCTTCAGCATCGGGTTGAGCCGCTGTTCGATGCAGGCCCGGCCTCGCATCAGCTTTATCGACAAGTCAGGGGGCTCTTCGGTCAAGGGCGTGCTGGGTCTGATCGACTCCACCACCCGCGGGTTCGGCATTGTCATGACCAATGGACTGACCTCGGAGCGCATCGAGTACGGCGGCCAGAGCTACGAGATGCAGCGCATCGGCGATGGCGCAAGCATTCCCCTGCGAGCCAGCTACATCCGCATCGGTAATGACCAGGAGGTTCACGCCGGAGGGGCTGCCAACGGGGCTGCAGAGTTCACTTTTACCTTCCCATGATCGCGACCTTTGATTGAGAGGGGCCGTCCGTGGGCGAGTTCTACCCAACACCGTCGTCCAGTTTGAAGGCCTAGCGAGCGCTTCAGCGGCAGTGCCGTGCTGCAAAGGTTTGTAGTACGTAGATAAATCGATATGGAGTTTTCATGAACAAGATCTATGCATTGGTATGGAACCAGGCCCAGGGTTGCTGGAACGTCACTCACGAAGGCGCTCGGCGTCGGCGTGCCGGTTCCGGCAAGGGCCTGGTGGTGGCAGTTGCCAGTCTGTTGGCATTGACTGGGTTGCCTTCGGCGTTTGCCTTGCCCACGGGAGGGGAGGTGGTGTCCGGCAGTGCCGATTTCCATACCCAGGGCCAGCACATGTCCATCAATCAGCAGACGGACAAGCTGGTCACTCAGTGGCAGGATTTCAACGTCCAGAACGGTCAGTCGGTGACCTTCAACCAGCCCTCCAGCACTTCGATCGCCCTGAACCGGGTCGTGGGTGTCAATGGCAGCCAGATTCACGGACAGATCAACGCCAATGGCCGGGTGTTCCTGATCAACCCCAACGGCGTGGTGTTCGGCCAGGGCGCTCAGGTGAATGTCGGTGGCCTGGTGGCTTCGACCCGGGATATCAGCGATGCCGATTTCAAGGCCGGCAACTACAAGTTCGCCGGCAGCTCGGCAGCGGAGGTGGTCAACCAGGGCTCCATCACTGCCGCTGACGGCGGTGGTGTGGCGCTGCTCGGGGCCAAGGTGACCAACCAGGGCACCATCAAGGCGCAGAACGGGCGTGTGGCGCTGGCCGCAGGCGATGGCTTCACTGTCAGCTTCGATGACAACCAACTGCTGGACCTGCATGTCGACAGCGCAGCGCTCGACGCGCTGGTGCACAACACCGGCACCGGCCTGCTCAAGGCCGATGGCGGGCAGGTGCTGATGACCGCCAAGAGCGCAGGTTCCATGCTGCAGACAGTGGTCAACAACCAGGGCACCATCGAAGCCAACACCCTGTCGCAGAAAGCCGGGCGCATTACCCTGGATGGCGGCGATGTGGGCGTGGTCAGCGTCGATGGCTCGCTGCAAGCCAGCGCACTGGACGGCAAGGGTGATGGTGGGGTGATCGAGACCCGGGGCGCCAATACTCGGGTACAACTGACGACCAAGGTCGACACCCAGGCCAGAGATGGCCAGACGGGCACCTGGAAGATCACCAGCAACGAAGTCAAGGTGGGCTCCTTCTTCTCCGCCAACAGCAACACCGTCCATGCCGACACCGTGTCGCACAATCTGGCCACGACCAATATTGAACTGGCCAGTGGCAAGGGCGATATAGCAGTGGAGAACGGGCTGCGCTGGTCCAGCGGTAACCAGTTGACCCTCTCCTCGGCACAAGACATCCGCCTGGATGACCGCCTGTTTGCCAGTGGCGCCAATGCCCGGGTCGAACTCAACGCCCAGGGGGACATCAAGCTCAATCGTCAGCTGACGCTGAGCGGCAGCAACAGCAGTCTCGGGCTGAACCATGGCGGCAACTTTGCGCTGGGCCAGAATGGCGGCGTCACTCTGTCCGGCAACGGCGCCGGCTTCGATGCCAACGGCGAAGCCTACAGCGTCATTCAAAACGCCACGCAGTTGCAGGCGATCGACCAGGACCTGGCAGGCCGCTACGTGCTGGGCAACGCCATCAACAGCAGCGCCCGCCTGACCTCCATCGGTGGGCTGCAGGCCTTCAGTGGCATCTTCGATGGCCTGGGCAACACTCTCAGCGGTCTGACGGTCAACAGCAACGGTACCGACGGCGGGCTGTTCGCCAGTTCGTCCGGCAGTATCGGCAATCTCAAGCTGGCCTCGATGACCATTAACGGCGCCACGTCTGCCACCGGTAGCAGTGCCGTCGGTGGCCTGGTGGGGCGCAACAGCGGGAAAATTGCCAACGTCAGTGCCAGCAACCTGCAGGTGAATGCCAAGGGCCGGCAGGACAACCTGGTCGGCGGCCTGGTGGGCAGCAACGCCGGCGGCTCCATCGACGCGTCGTCGGTGGGCGGTGTCGTGTTGGGCAATAGCTTTACCTCGGCGGCTGGTGGCCTGGTGGGCGAGAACCGCCAGGTGGAGGGCAGTGGTGGCACCGTGACCAACAGCAGCGCCGATGTCCGGCTCACCGCCAGCATCGCCGCCAATGCCGAGGGTGGTGTGGGCGGGTTGGTGGGTGTCAACCATCAAGGGCTGATTGCCGGTTCCTCCAGTTCGGGAACGGTTTCCAGTGGTGACAGCTACAGCTACAAGGGCACCAACCTGGGTGGCCTGGTGGGTTACAACCAGAGCGGTCGAATCGAGGGTTCCCAGTCTTCGACGGCGGTCTCGGGCAATGGTGCGAGCCATGCCGGTGGCCTGGTGGGTCGCAACGAGTCGGGCCACATCAGTGACTCTGTCGCCAGCGGCGGGCTGCAGGGCAAGAACTTTGCCACGGCCGGTGGCCTGGTGGGCCTGAACCAGGACAGCACGTTGCACAACGTCACGGCCAATGGTTCGGTCAATGGCGGCAGCAGCTTGCACATCGGTGGTCTGGTGGGGAAGAACATTGACGGCCGCATCAGCCTTGCCGAGGCCTTCGGCCTGGTTCAGGGCGCGAGCAACAGCAACGTGGGCGGTCTGGTCGGCTACAACGCGGGCGGGCTGGTTGCCAATTCAACGGCCTGGGGCAACGTCGTGGGCAAGGACCAAAGCCATGTCGGCGGGCTCGTCGGCTACAACGCCGGGGACCTGAAGTCAGTCGAGGCCCGTGGTGATGTCAGTGGCGGTGCCAAGAGCGCGGTCGGCGGTCTGGTGGGTACGCATGGCGTTCTCAAGGGTGACAGCCTTATCGACACCGCTTCGGCCAAGGGCAATGTCTCCGGGGGCAGTTACAGCAAGGCCGGCGGCCTGGTGGGGCAGAACAACGCGCGAATCGTCAACACGCTCGCCAGTGGTGAGGTTTCGGGCAGCCGGGATGCACGGCTTGGCGGCTTGGCGGGGGTGGACTTGGGTGACATTCGTCAATCCGCAGCCTTCGGCAATATCCAGGTGATTGCGCCCAACTACGCAAGCATTGCCAACGACCGCGGATCGAATCAAGCGGCCCGCGTCAACCAGGACGAGCCTCGCAACTGGTGACCTGCACCGCTTGATCCAAAGGGGGGCTACCCCCTCGGTATTCCGTGCGCAAGCACGGCATACCGAGACCTGCCTGATCCAGGGCCGCTATTGGCTCTTTTCTCTCTTTTCTCTTCTTTCTGACGGCTGGCGGAAGTCAGCCGTTGCTGCATGGCACTTTTTTCTGAGTGACCCGTTGTGACGGACGCAATACAAGGCCCGAGGTTGCGTAGGTGCTTAGCCGTATTTCTGCGGGAGCCGCTGTGCTCCCGCAGATGTTGTGTCGCCTTGCGAAGGTTTGCAGGGTTTTGATAAATCGATAAGGAATCTTCATGAACAAAATTTACGCGTTGGTATGGAACCAGGCCCAAGGGTGCTGGAATGTGGCTCACGAAGGCGCTCGCCGCCGTCGTCGTTCGGGCTCCGGAAAGGGCTTGATTGTGGCGGCAGCCAGTGTCCTTGCCTTGGCGTGCATGCCATCGGCGTTCGCCTTGCCGACAGGGGGCGTGGTGGTGTCCGGGAGCGCGGATATTTCGACTCAGGGCAATCACATGTCCGTTAACCAGAACACCGATAAGCTGATCACCAACTGGAAGGATTTCAATGTCCAGACCGGTCAATCGGTGACCTTCAATCAGCCTACCAATACTTCGATTGCCCTGAACCGGGTGATCGGCGTCAATGGCAGCATGATCATGGGGACGATCAACGCCAACGGCCAGGTGTTCCTGGTCAACCCCAACGGGGTGGTGTTCGGCAATAACGCTCAAGTGAATGTTGGCGGCCTGGTGGTCTCGACACAGGGCATCGGCAACGAGCAGTTCAATGCCGGCAACTATCAGTTCTCCGGCACCTCCAAGGCAAGAGTCGTCAACCTCGGCAAGATCACCGCCGCTGATGGTGGCAGTGTTGCACTCTTGGCGGCAGATGTTCTCAACAACGGCACCATCACGGCGCAAAACGGCCGTGTGGCATTGGGTGCGGGTGAGGCGTTCACCGTCAGCTTTGACGGCAACAACCTGCTGGATCTGCAAATTGATTCCGCTGCGCTCAATGCTCTGGTAGCCAACGGAGGTCTGCTCAAGGCCGATGGCGGTCAAGTTCTGATGACCGCCAAGAGTGCCGGCGCGATGACGCAGACGGTGGTCAACAACACCGGCACCATCGAAGCCAATACCTTGTCGCAAAAAGCCGGTCGCATCACCTTGGACGGCGGTGATGTGGGCATGGTCAACGTCGACGGTGCATTGCTGGCCAATGCCCCGGACGAGGGTAACGGTGGTGTGATCGAAACCCGCGGCGGGATGACTTGGGTGCAAAAAAACGCTCGTGTCTCCACCCAGGCCAACAATGGTCAGACGGGAACCTGGAAGATCGAATCTGAGAACGTTGCGATTGGCGGCCCCATGGCCGACTACTTCGGGATCAATCATGGCGATACCCTGTCGCGGAGTCTGGCGACGACCAATATCGAGTTGGCCAGCAGTAAGGGTGATGTCGTGGTGGACGGAGCGATCAACTGGAGCAGCGGCAATCAGTTGACTCTCTCGGCGGCCAAGGACATTCAGCTCAATGGCAACCTGACAGCCAATGGGGCCAAGGCTCGGGCCGAACTCAATGCCAATGGGCGCATTGAGCTCAAGGGTAAAGTGCAACTCACCGGGAGCGACAGCAGCCTGGGCCTGAACCACGGTGCTGGCTTCACCTTGGGTCAAAACAGCCAGGTGACCCTGTCCGGCAACGGGGCCAGGTTCGACGCCAATGGGGCCAAGTACGAGGTCATTCAGAACGCTGCGCAGTTGCAGGCAATCGATAAGCGCCTGGATGGCCACTATGTCCTGGGCACTGGCCTCAAAGGCTCCGGTAGCCTCACCTCGATTGGTGGTGCCGACACGTTCACCGGTGTATTCAACGGCCTGGGCAACAGTATCAGCGGTTTCACCGTCAACAGTAATGGCGGTAATGGCGGTCTGTTCGCCAGTTCGTCCGGCAGCATCAGCAACCTCAAGCTCGCCTCGCTCACCGTCAAGGGGGCAGCCAATGCCCAGGGTGCTAGTGCAGTCGGTGGTCTGGTTGGCAGCAACAGCGGGAGTATTAGCAACGTCCAGGCCAGCAATCTCCAGGTACTGGCCCTCGATAATCAGGAGAACCTGATCGGTGGGCTGGTGGGGGGCAACCATGGCGGTTCCGTCGATGGTTCATCGGTTAGCGGTTCGGTGGTTGGCAATACCTTCAGTTCGGCATCCGGTGGCCTGGTGGGCCTGAACACGGGCTCGGTGACTGAGAGCCATGCCAATGTCCGAGTCGGGGGCACCATGGGCGGCAGTGCAGTGGTTGGTATGGGCGGCTTGGTGGGTGTCAACCGGGGCGGCTCGATCAGCGACTCTTCAAGCTCGGGAGTGGTGGCGATGGATCAGAATAGTTACCACGCCCTTCGGAACCTGGGTGGCCTGGTGGGCTACAACCAGGATGGCAGCATCCTGCGCTCCAACTCTTCAAGCCACGTAGTTGGGTATTTCGGAAACCACGTAGGGGGGTTGGTGGGTTTCAACAACTCCAGCCAGATCACTGACTCGTCAGCCAGTGGAATGGTAAGTGGTTTAGGGATGAACACCGCCGGTGGTCTGGTGGGGCTCAACCAGAACAGTGTTCTGAGGAACGTCAAGGCCACGGGTCGGCTAAACACGCAATTCGTCTCGAACGTCGGCAGCCTGGTCGGTAAGAACGTGCTGGATAAGTGATGAGGAGCACCCGCTGATACCGGGGATGTAAATATTCCAGGAACGTCAGTCCAACACCCTGGCGTTCCTGGGACCCGCCACTTCAAGGCGGCTATCAGTCAACAGGCCCCACGCAGCGGGCAAGACCAAGCCGTCTCGATCAATCTCCTGACCCAACTACCCATCGAGTCAATCGGCGAAAGCTGAGAGATGAAGCGCGTTGGTGCAAGTGCTCAAGTGTATTTCTGTTGGGGTGTTGTACCCAGCAGACGCTGTGCCGCCTTACAAGTGTCTGTAGGGCGTTGTTCAAAATTACAGGAGTTTCAGATGAACAAGATTTATGCATTGGTATGGAACCAGGCCCAGGGCCGCTGGAATGTGGCTCACGAAGGCGCTCGCCGCCATCGTCGTTCGGGGGCTGGCAAAGGCTTGATTGTGGCCACAGCCAGTGTTCTTGCCCTGGCGTGCCTGCCATCGGCATTTGCCTTGCCGACAGGGGGCGCGGTGGTGTCCGGGAGCGCGGATATTTCGACCCAGGGCGATCACATGTTGATTAATCAGAACACCAACAAGCTGATTACCAACTGGAACGACTTCAGTGTTCAAACCGGTCAATCGGTGACCTTCAATCAGCCCACCAGTACTTCGATCGCCTTGAACCGGGTGATGGGTGCCAATGGCACTGATATCCAGGGGACGATCAAAGCCAATGGTCAAGTGTTCCTGATCAACCCCAACGGTGTGGTCTTCGGCCAGGGAGCGCAAGTGAATGTCGGCGGTCTGGTGGCCTCCACTCAAGGTATCAGCAATAAGCAGTTCAACGCCGGCAACTATCAGTTCTCCGGTACCTCCAACGCAGCAATCGTCAATCGCGGCCAGATCATCGCCGCTGACGGCGGCAACGTTGCGCTCTTGGCCGCGAACGTTGTCAACGACGGCACCATCCAGGCGCAGAACGGCCGTGTGGTATTGGGCGCGGGTAACGCGTTCAAAGTCAGCCTTGACCACGACAACCTACTGAGTCTGCAAGTGGATGGCGCCGCGATCGATGCGCTGGTAGACAATAACGGCCTGATCATGGCCGATGGTGGGCAGGTGCTGATGACTGCCAAGAGTTCTGGCTCGATGTTCGGGCTGGTGGTCAACAACAGCGGCACCATCGAAGCCAATACCCTGTCGCAAAAGACCGGTCGCATTACCCTGGACGGTGGTGCTGTGGGTGTGGTCAACGTCGGCGGCTTATTGAAGGCCGGGGCTCCAGGAGAGGGTAACGGTGGAGTGATCGAAACCCGTGGCGCGATGACCGTGTTGACAAGCTCCGCTTTGGTCGACACCCAGGCTAAAAACGGCCAGACGGGAACCTGGAAGATCGGAGCGGAGCGCTTGGAGATTGGCGGGCCCTTAGCTGAGTACGTTGGGGCGAATCATGGCGATATCCTGTCGAGAAACCTGGGTACGACCAATATCGAGTTGGCCACCAGCAAGGGGGATGTGGTGTTGAATTCACCAATCAGTTGGAACAGCGGTAATCGATTGACCCTCTCGTCGGCCAAGGACATTCAGCTCAATGCCAAGCTGGCAGCCAAGGGGGACATGGCTCGAATCGAACTCAATGCCAAGGACCGCATTGTTTTCAACAGTCACTCGGAAATTTCCGGCGTCTATAGCAGCCTTGATCTGAAGCACGGGAAGGGTATCGTCTTGAGTCCGAATGGCTCGTTCGATTGGTCCGGCTATGGTTTCTGGAAAAGCGTCAATGGTTTCTATGTTCCCAATTGATGGGCAACTGATGAAGAGTCTCCGCTAGTACCGAGGAGGTGCAGGTTTCAGGAGCGTCAGGCCAAATCCTGATTTCCCTGAGACCTGTAGCTTCAAGCCGGCTATCAGTCAACAGGCCCGCCCCTGTGCCCAAGGTCAAGCCGTCAAGTAAAAACGCCGTTTTTTCTGCACAAGAAAGCAACTTTTTTTATCGATAGTTCATCCGATCATGCATGGAATTGGCCGCCAGCCACTGTCTGCTATATGAGCCAGCTGTGAGCCGTTGTCGCTGATCGACAGCTGCTCGAAAGCTACGATCATCAGCCAGATGGGGCGCTGTCGATGGCCAGGGACTCACGCCCGGCCATCCGCGATGATGGGCTCAGACGCCCAGGCTTTCCAGGTCCCGCGCCAGCATCACCAGTTGGTGGGCCAGGGAGCTTTCGAGTTTTTCGCTGGAAAGCTGGAAGCTCGGGGCGCCGCAGGTCAGGGCCATGATGCTGCCGTCGGCCAGGCGCAGTGGCACGCCGGCACCGTTGACGTTGCGGTCCCACTCGCCCAGTGACAGGCAGAAGCCGAACTCTTCGTATTCACGGAAGGAGTCTTCCAGGGATTTTTCCAGGGCAGGCCATTCATCACCGAGCTTTTTCGCCACTTCCCCCAACAGGTGGTCACGCTCGATTTTCGGCGTGGCGGCCAGGTAGGCGCGCCCGGCGGCGCTGGTGGCCAGGGGCAGGCGCAGGCCCGGCTCCATGCGCAGGCTGGCGACTTCCGGCGGGCGGCTGCTGTCGACGTGGATCATCGACAGGCGATCGCGGCAAGTCAGGCTGACGGTGGTGTTGGTGCGGCGCGAGAACTCGTCCATGAACGGCTTGCCCAGCTGGCGCACCCGCAGGCTGGCGGAGTAGGCGTAGCCCAGGGCCAGTACCGCTGAATCCAGCTGGTACTTCTCCAGGTCCTGGTTGTACTTGAGGTAGCCCAGCTGCGTCAGGGTGTAGGTCAGGCGCGACACCGTGGGCTTGGGCAGGCCCGTGATGCGCGCGATGTCCTGGTTGCCGCGTACCGCGTGACCGTGGGTAAAGGCCCGCAGGACTTCCAGGCCTCGGGCCAGGGCTTCGACGAACTTACGGTCTTTGGGCGCTTGTTCCGGGGAGTCGTTCGGGTCTTGCATGGGGTCTTCCGGTAGGGGCTGGTGCCGGGCGCAATGCCAGTTGACCACGCAGCGGATTCGTGGAAACAAAGGAAAAATGTTATCCCGGAACCGCCGCAATTGAAATCTGCGATTCCCTGACGAAACCCGATTCCGTTCCTGACGCCATCACCGGCCAATCAAGGGCACGCCACAACCTCAGTGGCTGCCGCGCGCAGGCGGCCGCGCTTGAACACCCCTTCGGCGCTGGCCAGCAGGCGGTCCTGGGCATCCAGCAGGTCGCAGCTGGCCATGAATATCTTGGCCCCGCCGCCACGCAGGCGGGCCACGGCCCGGACCTCGGTGGCCGGTGGGATCGCCGCCATGTAGTTGATGTTCAGGGACAGGGTCAGGGCCAGCCGCCACTGGGCGGGGTCGGCATGCCAGGTGCCGCTCATGCCCATGGCGGTGTCGGCCAGGGAGGCGATGACACCACCGTGCAGATTGCCGGCCTGGTTGAGGTGATGAGGCTGGACGGTGACCGCGATGACGGTTTGCGCCTGCTGATATTCCCGCAGGTTCAACCCGAGATGGGCCGCGAATCCGCTGAACAGGCCTTGCAGCATCGAAACTTCGGGTACGGCACTCATGGGCGATGGCTCTTGGGTCAGTCCCGGTCGGGTTTCCTGGAGGGCAGGTGTTCCCCGTGGCCAGGTAGCAGTGATTGTTCTGATTGTGTTTCGCAGGGCAAATGGCTCGTTGAAATGCAGGATGTCAGCGAATATTCTACCGGTCAATATGGAATGTTATTTCGCACAGCGGAATAAAGTGGTTGAAAATCACGCCCTGCATGGGGCAGGATCGACCCGGGGCGGTGGCCAATCAACGTGCGGCCTGGCTGGCCAGCCGGCACCGGATGACGCTGTCCATGGCTGTTCCCTCGATCATTCCCGGGCTTGAAGGAGTCTTCCATGTCCACCGCTCGTACCCTGCGCCCCCATCACCGTGTCTGGCCCAAGCGCCTGCCCCTGGCCTTGTCGGTGCCGGCCACCTCGCTCTGGTTCAACCTGGAGGTGGCGGCCCGGCGTTACCCGGACAAGGTCGCCTACCGGTTTTTCGGCCACACGCTGAGCTTTGCCCAGTTGCAGGCCGAGGCCCTGGCGCTGGCCGGCTGGTTGCAGGGCGAAGGGGTCGAGCCCGGTGACCGGGTGGCGCTGTACCTGCAGAACTGCCCGCAATTCATCGTAGCCTGCTACGCCATCCTGCGGGCCAATGCGGTGCTGGTGCCGATCAACCCGATGAACAAGGTGCAAGAGCTGAGCTACCAGCTCGGCGATGCCCAGGCGCGGGTACTGATCTGCGCCGCGGACCTGGCGCCCATCGCCCAGGCGGCGAATGCCAGCCTCGAACCCGAGCAGCGACTGCACCGGGTCCTGGTGACCCGCTACAGCGATGCCATGCCGGCATCGGCGGACATGCACCCGGCGGAGGTCGCCAGCGCCGAGATCGATGCCTGGCTGCGCAGCGAGCCACCGCTGCCCGAGGGCTACCAGCGCTGGAACCAGGCCCTGGCCCAGGCACGTTGCCCCGGCCCGCACACTGCCCAGGCCGATGACCTGGCGCTGCTGCAATACACCTCGGGCACCACTGGCCATCCCAAGGGCTGCATGCACCCCCATCGCAGCCTGATGAGCAACGCGGTCAGCGGCAGCTGGACCCAATCCACCGTGGAGTCGGTGGGCCTTGGGGTCGTGCCGTTCTTCCACATCACCGGCCTGGTGTGCTTTGTCTTGCGGGCGGTGTTCGATGCCACCAGTACGGTGATCATGCCGCGCTGGGATCGGGAGCTGGCCGGGCGGCTGATCTCGCGGTACCGGGTGACCCACTGGACCTGCATCCCGACCATGGTCATCGACTTGTTCGCCAGCCCCCATTACCAGGACTTCGAACTGTCGAGCCTGGTGCATATCAACGGTGGCGGGGCGGCGATGCCCGAGGCGGTGGCGCAGCGCCTGCGCCAGGAGTTCGGCCTGACTTTTCTCGAAGGCTACGGCCTCACCGAAACCGCCGCCGCCAGCCATGGCAACCCCCCCTGAGCGGGCCAAGCTGCAATGCCTGGGCATGCCGTTCTTTGGCGTCGATTCACGGGTGGTGGACCCGCGCACCCTGGAGGAACTTGCACCCGGCGAGGTGGGGGAAATCATCACCTTTGGCCCGATGCTGTTCAAAGGCTACTGGCGCAACCCTGAAGCCACCGAGGCGGCGTTCGTCGAGTTCGAGGGCAAGCGTTTCCTGCGCACCGGCGATCTGGGGCACATGGATGAGGAGGGCTATTTCTTTCTCACCGACCGCCTCAAGCGAATGATCAACAGCAGCGGCTTCAAGGTCTGGCCGGCGGAAGTGGAGGCGCTGCTGTTCAAGCACCCGGCGGTGCACGAAGCCTGTGTCATCGCCACCCGGGACGCCTACCGCGGGGAAAGCGTCAAGGCCCTGGTGGTGCTGCGCAGCGAGGCCCGGGGCCGCACCACCAGCGAAGAGATCATCGCCTGGGCGCGCGAGCACATGGCCGCCTACAAGGTGCCGCGGGTGCTGGAGTTCGTCGACAGCCTGCCCAAGTCCGGCTCCGGCAAGGTGATGTGGCGCGTGCTCCAGGATCGCGAGGCGACCCATAGCTGAAGAGTGATTTCCCAGGCGGGCCAACCCGCGACTGCGTCGGAGACGACAATGACTACAACAACAATAACGGTCCAGGATTCCCACGCCTCACCCGAGCATGCCCGGCAGCTCGACACGCTGTACGCCAGGATCCGCTGGCGCCTGCTGCCGCTGTTGATGCTGTGCTACATGGTGGCCTTTCTGGACCGGGTGAACATCGGCTACGCCCAGTTGCAGATGAAGCAGACCCTGCCGTTCGGCGATGCGGTGTATGGCCTGGGGGCGGGGATCTTCTTCATCGGCTACTTCATCTTCGAAGTGCCCAGCAACCTGATGCTCAAGCGCAGCGGCGTGCGCAAGACCCTGTTACGGATCATGTTCTGCTGGGGCCTGGTGGCCGCGGCGATGATGTTCGTCAGCACCCCGATGCAGTTCTACGTTCTGCGTTTTCTTTTGGGGGCCTTCGAGGCCGGGTTCTTCCCCGGGGTGATCCTGTATTTCACCTACTGGTTCCCGGCGCCGCGCCGGGGGCAGGTGATCGCCATCTTCATGACTGCCGCCGCAGTCGCCGGGCTGATCGCCGGGCCGGTCTCGGGCAGCATCCTCAAGTACCTGGATGGCACGGTCGGCCTGCACGGCTGGCAGTGGATGTTCATGATCCAGGGGCTGCCGGCCAGTGTCCTGGGGGTGGTGGCCTTTCTCTATCTGCAGGACAGCCCGGCCCAGGCCCGCTGGCTCAGCCCCGGGGAAAAACGCCTGCTGGACGCCGACATGGCCCAGGATCTGGCGAACGCCCGGGACAAATCCCAAGACAGCCTGGCGCAGATGTTTCGCGACCCCAGGATCTACCTGCTGTCCACGGCCTATTTCATGTTCCTGGGCGCCACCTACATGCTGGTGTTCTGGATGCCCAGCCTGATCCAGGGCTGGGGCAGCAAGGACCTGTTGCAGGTCGGGCTGATCACCGCGATCCCCAATATCGTCGGGATCGTCGGCATGGTGCTGATCGGGCAGCACTCCGACAAGCACCGGGAGCGGCGCTGGCACTTCGTCGGCTGCATGGCCATCGCGGTGTTCGGCCTGGCGGTCACCACCTTGCTCAACGGCCACCTGCTGCTGTCGGTTACGGCCCTGGGTTTTGCCTACGTGGGGATCAAGGCCGGCACGCCGATCTTCTTCGCCCTGGTCAGCGAGTACCTGTCGGTGGCGGCCACCGCCGGGGGCATTGCCTTCATCAGCAGCCTGGGCAACCTCGGCCCGGCGGTCACACCCTGGCTCAACGGGGTGATCAACAGCCATACCGGCGGCCACGTGTCGAGCATGTACCTGGGGATTGTCATGTACCTGCTGGCGGGCGGGCTGGTACTGGTGACCGCGCGCATCGCCCGGGCGCCCAAGGTCGCTGCGGTCGTCGCCGAATCATGAACTACCCATTGGATTGCCCAGGAGCCCGAACATGAGCCTGCCGAAGATTCTCACCCAGCATTTGCGCCTGCCAGTGGTGGCCGCGCCGCTGTTCATCATTTCCACTCCCGAGCTGGTGATCGCCCAGTGCAAGGCCGGGATCGTCGGTTCCTTTCCGGCGTTGAACGCACGGCCGGCCGAGCGCCTGGGGGAGTGGATCGAGCAGATCACCCAGGCCCTGGCCGAGCACGACCGGCTGCACCCGCAGCGGCCCGCCGCGCCGTTTGCGGTGAACCAGATCGTCCACCGCTCCAATGACCGGCTGGAGCAGGACATGGCGGTCTGCGTGCAGCACAAGGTGCCGATCATCATCACCTCCCTGGGCGCGCGCCCCGAGATCAACCAGGCGGTGCACAGCTACGGCGGCATCGTGCTGCACGACGTGATCAACAACCGTTTTGCGCGCAAGGCCATCGACAAGGGCGCCGATGGCCTGATTGCCGTGGCGGCCGGCGCCGGAGGGCATGCGGGCACCCAGTCGCCGTTTGCCCTGGTGCAGGAAATCCGCCAATGGTTCGATGGCCCGCTGCTGCTTTCCGGGGCCATTGCCTCGGGGCGTTCGATCCTCGCGGCCCAGGCCCTGGGGGCGGACCTGGCCTACATCGGCTCGGCCTTTATCGCCACCCAGGAGGCCAACGCGGTGGCGGGCTACAAGCAGATGATCAGCCAGTCGACGGCCGAGGATATCGTCTACACCAACCTGATCACCGGGGTGCACGGCAATTACCTGAAGGCCTCGCTGGTGGCCGCAGGGCTGGACCCCGATGACCTGCCCAGCAGCGATCCCTCGCAGATGAACTTCGGCGCAGACAGGCACAAGCCCAAGGCCTGGAAGGAGATCTGGGGCTGCGGCCAGGGGATTGGCGTGGTTGACGGCGTACCGAGCGCCGGAGACTTGGTGGCGCGCCTGGGCAGGGAGTATCAGCAGTCCTGCCAGGGGCTGAGCACCCGGTTGCTGTAACGCACAAATGGGAAGGGGAGGCTGCCGGCAATGGCCGGCAGCGTCGTTTTCGCGATCTACCAGAATCTGTGGCTGTATTCGAGGATCAGGCGGTTTTCATCCACGTTGGCCGCATAGTTGGCCCGGTACACCACATTGCGCCAGCGCAGCCCCAGGTCCTTGAACGGGCCGCTCTGGATCACATAGGCCAGGTCGGTGTCCAGTTCCCGTTCCCGGGCAGCCTGCTGGCCGATGCGGAACTCATTGCTGCGCACATAACGGCTCATCAGGCTCAAGCCGGGCAGGCCCAGGCTCGTGAAGTCATAGCGGTAGCGCAACTGCCAGGCGTTCTCCCCGGCGTTGATGAAGGACTTGTAGGTCGAGGTATTGAAACCGTAGGGGTCGGTGCCGCTGATGTGGGGCAGGCCGCTGCGCCCGCGCTGGTCCTGGTAGATGAGGCTCAGGGCGTGGCCGCGGTAGGCCAGGGTTTCCATGACCCCCAGGTAGCGGTTGTCGACCTCGGCCTGGCCCAGGCCGGTGCTGTGGAAGTAGCGCAGCTCGGACTTCAGCGACAGGCCCCGGCCGAGCGCCGCGCTATGGGCCAGGTTAGCGTAGTGCTGGCGATAGTTGTCCCGCAGTTGGGCGTAGAAGTAGCTGGCCTTGAGGTCCGGCCGCAGGGCGTAGCTGGCCCCGCTGTAACTGAAACTGTCACTGGCGACCCGGCCGTTCACCTGCTTGCCGTTCCGGGCCAGAGCGGACATCTGCAGATCCTCGTAGTCGGTGGAGTTGCGCTGGCGCACATCCTGGAAACGCCCCAGGGTCACGTCCAGGTCGCGGATATCCCTGGACTCCAGTCGTGCACCGTTGAAGGTCTGCGGCAGCAGCCGGGTGTCGTTGCGAAAGGCCACCGGCAACAAGGGCTCGTGGGTGCCGATGCTCAACACACTGCGGGCAACCCGAGCCTTGGCGGTGAGGCCCAGGGAGCCGTACTGGCCGGCCACATCGCCATTGCGGTCGGCCAGCAGCGCGCCGGTATGGGCGGTGCCACCGCCGGAGTCGAGCTTGAGGCCCAGCAAGCCGAGCCCGTCGACCCCCAGGCCGACACTGCCTTCGGTGAAGCCCGACTGGTAACGCAGGACAAATCCCTGGGCCCATTCCTCGGCCTTGCTCTGGGGCGGCCGGTCGCCGTGGATGTCGCGATTCATGTAGAAGTTGCGGGCCCCCAGGGCCAGCTGGCTGTCGTCGATGAACTGCGCCTGGCACATCAGCGGCAGCATGCAGCCACCCATCAGGGTGGACAGGGGCAGGCAAGGGTGGGAGGTCGAGTGCATGGTATTCACCGGTGTTGTTGTTTTTATAGTGAGTGGAGCCTTGGCCAGGCCGCTGTCGCCGTGGCCCGGGAAAAGCGCCGGCCACGCCCTTGTCGGGCGCCGCGCTGATGCGGCGCCAGGCTTGGCTTGGGTTCAGCAGGGGGATTGAGCGCAGCGTCGGGCAGCGCGCTGCGCACCGGGCAAGGAAGGCGGCGACACCTGCTGCCCTTGCGACAGGCCCAGGTGGCCGCCCGGGCCGCGATTCATGGGGCCTATTGCTTGCCGAGGGCGATGTAGCGTTGCAGGTGGTGATCCTCGTCCCCCAGCTGATGGTCGATCATCACCAGCCGCTTGGCGTAATGGGCCAGGGGCAGCTCCCAGGTCATGCCGATGCCGCCGTGCAACTGGATGCATTCTTGCGCCACCAGGGTGCCGATGCGGCCGATGCTGACCTTGGCCGCTGACAGCGCGCGCTCACGGTCCAGGCGATCGGCCTCCAGGGCCGAGGCGGCATTGATCACCGCCGAGCGCGCTTGTTCGATCTCCAGCAGCAGCACCGCCATGCGATGTTGCAGTGCCTGGAAACTGCCGATCGGGCGGCCGAACTGCTGGCGGGTGCGCAGGTAATCCAGGGTGGCCACTTTGGCCACTTCCATGGCGCCCAGGGCTTCGGCGCACAACGCCAGCACGCCGCGGCCAATGGCCCGCTCCAGGGTGGCATGGCCCTGGTGCAGGGTGCCCAGCAGGGCGGAGCCCGGCACAAGCAGCTGGTTCAGGCGCACCTGCGCCACGGGGCCGCCATCGAGGGTGGCGCTGCCGCGGATCTCCAGGCCCGGGGTGTCCCTGGGCACCAGGAACAGCGAAATGCCCTGGCTGTCGTCAATGGCTCCGGCGGTGCGGGCCGACACCACCAGCAACCCGGCCTGCTCGCCGTGCAGCACCAGGCTCTTGGTGCCATCCAGGCGCCAGCCGTCGGCCTGGGGTTCGGCGCGGCAGGCGACCCGGTTGAGTTCGTAGTGGCTGTCGGGTTCGTCATGGGCCAGGGCGGCGATCAGGCTGCCGTCGATGATCTGCGCCAGCTCGATCTTCTGCGTTTCGCTACCGGCGCTGGCGATGGCGTCCCCGGCCAGCACCGCGCTGCCCAGCAGCGGTTCCACCAGCAGCCCGCGGCCCACGGCCTCGAAGACCAGGGCCAGGTCGAAGCCACCGCCGCCGTAGCCACCGTCGGCTTCGCTGAACAGGGCGCCGATCACCCCCATCTCTGCCAACTGCTGCCAGATCCCGGAGTTGAAACCCTGGCCTGACTGCAGGCTCTGCTGGCGTTTTTCCAGGTTGTAGTGCTGGGCGATAAAGCGGTTCAAGCTGTCGCCGAGCATGCGCCGTTCTGCGCTGTGTTCGAAATTCATGTGCGCCCCCTCAGAGCCCGAGAATCATTTTCGAAATGATGTTTTTCTGGATTTCATTGGAGCCGCCGAAGATCGACAGCTTGCGATTGTTGAAGTACTGCGCCGCCGCGCTACTGGCGAAGGCCGGGCCCAGGTCCATCGCCCCAGTGTCGCCTTCGTCCTGCATGACCCGGGCGGCGGGGCCCATGGCCCGGCGCAGCAGAGCGGTGAGCTCCTGGCGGATTTCCGTGCCGCAGATCTTCAGCATCGAGCTTTCCGCGCCGGGCGCGCCGCCACCGGCCACCGCTGCAATCACCCGCAGGTTGGTGGTCTTCATGTTCTCAAGGTCGATCTCGACCCGGGCCAGGCGTGAGGCGAACTGCGGGTCTTCCAGCAGCGGCCGGCCATTGCGGGTGCGCTGTGCTGCCACGCGCTTGAGGCGTTGCAGCGCGGCCATGGACAAGCCGACCCCGGCAATGTTGGTGCGCTCGTAGGTCAACAGGTACTTGGCACAGGTCCAGCCCTTGTTTTCCTCGCCCACCAGGTTGGCCACCGGCACCCGCACGTCGGTGAAAAACACCTCGTTGATCTCGTGGTCGCCTTCCAGGGTGATGATCGGACGCACCTCGACCCCGAGGCTGGCCATGTCGATCAGCAGGAAGCTGATGCCTTCCTGGGGCTTGGCCTCGCGGTCGGTGCGCACCAGGCAGAAAATCATGTTGGCGTGCTGGCCCAGGGTGGTCCAGGTCTTCTGGCCGTTGACCACATAGTGATCGCCGTCGCGCACGGCCGTGGTCTTGACCGCCGCCAGGTCCGAGCCGGCACCGGGTTCCGAATAGCCCTGGCACCACCAGTGGCGGCCGTCGAGGATGCGCGGTAGCCAGTAGTCCTGCTGCTGTGGGGTGCCGTACTTGATCAGCACCGGGCCCAGCATGTTGACCCCGAACGGCACGATGCGCGGCGCGTTGGCCAGGCCGCATTCGAGTTCGAAGATGAATTTCTCCACGGCGCTCCAGCCCGGCCCGCCAAAGGCCTCGGGCCAGTGGTTGGCCAGCCAGCCGCGGGTGTTGAGGGTCGAATGCCAGTGCTCCATGTCGGCCTTGGACAGGCGTTCGCCATTGGCCACCTTGTCACTCAGTTCGCTGGGCAAGTGTTCGGCGAGGAAGGCCTGCACCTGATTGCGGAAGGCTTCTTCTTGGGGGGTGAAACTCAGGTCCATGTCGGCGTCCTCAATAGATTTCGAACAGCGCGGCGGCGCCCATGCCGCCGGCAATGCACATGCTGACCACGGCGTACTTGACCCCGCGGCGCCGACCTTCGAGCAGCACATGGCCGGCCAGGCGCGCACCGGTCATGCCGAACGGGTGGCCGAGGGCGATGGCCCCGCCGTTGACGTTCAGGCATTCCTCGGCGATGCCCAGCCGCTGCTGGCAATAGAGCGCCTGGGAGGCGAAGGCTTCGTTGAGTTCCCAGAGGCCGATGTCGTCCACCTTGAGGCCGTGCCGGGCCAGCAGCCGGGGTACGGCGAACACCGGGCCGATGCCCATTTCGTCGGGTTCGCAACCGGCCACCGCCATGCCACGGAACACGCCCAGCGGTTGCAGGTTGGCGCGGGCCGCTTCACGGGCCTCCATCAGTACGCAGGCCGAGGCGCCGTCGGACAGTTGCGAGGCGTTGCCGGCGCTGATGAAGCGCTGCGGGCCCAGCACCGGTTCCAGTTTGGCCAGGGCCTCGTAAGTGCTCCCCAGGCGGTTGCAGGTGTCGGCGTCCACCGTGACCTGGTGCTGGCTGACCTCGCCGCTCTGCTTGTCGGTCACGGCCATGGTGGTGGTGCAGGGAATGATTTCCTCGCGGTAGTGCCCAGCCCGTTGCGCCGCTTCGGTCTTGTGCTGGCTGCGCAGCGAGAAACGGTCCTGGGCCTCGCGGCTGATGCCGTAGCGCGCGGCGACGATGTCCGCGGTCTCGATCATCGGCAGGAACAGCTCCGGCTTGTGCTGCACAAGCCAGGGGTCGAGGTCCGGGTCGTCGCTGCCGCGGCCGCGGATCTGCGAAATGCTTTCCACGCCACCGGCAATGATGGCGGGGGCGCCATCGACCACGATACGCCCGGCGGCCATGGCGATGGCCTGCAAGCCGGAGGCGCAGAAGCGGTTCACCGTGGTGCCGGCGATGCCGATGGGCAGGCCGGCGCGGACCACCGCCAGGCGCGCGACGTTGCGCCCGGTGGTGCCTTCGCCGTAGCCACAACCGAGGATGGCGTCCTCGATCAGCCCCGGGTCGATGCCGGCCCGTTCCACGGCGGCGCGTACCGCGAAAGCGGCGAGGGTCGGGCCGGGAGTGATGTTGAATTCGCCGCGGTGGGCCTTGGTCAGGGGCGTGCGTGCGGTGGATACGATGACGGCTTCGCGCATGGCGCGTGCTCCTTGAGTCAATGGCTGTGGTTGAGGCTGTCGAAGTTCTCGCCGCGCTCCACCAACTGCTCCAGCAGCGGCGAGGCTTTCCAGAACAGCGGGTCTTGTTCGGCGAATTCGCGGATGTCCGCCAGCACCTGGGGCAGGCCGTACTGGTCGGCGTACTTGAGCGGGCCACCGCGATAGCGCGGGAAGCCGTAGCCATGGATAAAGGTGATGTCCACATCCAGGGGGCGCAGGGCGATGCCTTCGTGCACCACGTTGGCGCCTTCGTTGATCATCGCCGCCATGTAGCGCCGCAGGATCTCCGGGTTGCCGAAGGGGCGGGGCGTGATGCCGGCCCGGGCCCGCTCGGCGTCGATGATGGCCAGGACTTCCGGGTCCTGGGTGGCGCTGCGCGGGCCCTGGGCATAGAGGTAGTAGCCACGGCCGGTCTTTTGTCCGAACCAGCCGCGCTCGCACAGGCGGTCGGCAATCTGCACGTAGCGCGCGTCGGGATTGCGGGTGGCGGCCTTGCGTTTGCGCGTCGCCCAGCCGATATCGCCGCCGGCCAGGTCGGCCACCTGGAAGGGTCCCATGGGGAAGCCGAAGTCGCGCAGGGCCTGGTCGATCTGATAGGGCGAAGCGCCGTCCTCCATCATGTAGTCCGCCGCCTGACGGTAGACCGCGAGGATCCGGTTGCCGATGAAACCATCGCAGACCCCGGCACGCACCGGCACCTTGCGCAGTTTCTTCGCCAGTTCGAAGGCCGTGGCCACCACGTCCGGTGCGACCTTGGCCGGGACCACGATCTCCAGCAGCTTCATGATGTTGGCGGGGGAGAAGAAGTGCAGCCCGATGACATCGGCAGGCCGCGAGACGCTGTCGGCGATGGCGTTGAGGTCCAGGTAGGAGGTGTTGCTGGCCAGTACCGCGCCAGGTTTGCACACCCGGTCCAGTTCCTTGAACACCGCCTGCTTGGCGGCCATGTCCTCGAACACCGCTTCGATCACCAGGTCGGCCCGGGCCAGGTCCTGGTAGTCCAGGCTGACACGGAAGCGGGCCAGGGTCGCGGCCTTGCCGGCGGTATCCAGGCGGCCTTTTTCGATCAGCCCGTCATAGACCTTCTCGACGTTGCCCCGGCCGCGGTCCAGGGCCTGCTGGTCGCGCTCGATCATGGTGACCTGCAGGCCGGCGTCGAGGGCCGAGACAGCGATGCCGGCGCCCATGGTGCCGCCGCCGACCACGGCCACCTGTTCGATGGGGCGAGGCTGGGCGATGCGGGTTTCCGGGGCCTTGAGCACCTCGCGCTCGGCGAAAAAGGCATGTACCAGCCCGGCACGCTGCGGGCTGTCGAGGCATTCCTGGAACAGCCGGCGTTCTTCCTCCAGGCCTTGATCGAAGGGCCGGTCAAGGGCCGCCTCGACCGCACGAATGATGTTCTGCGGCGACAGCAGGCCCTTGGCCTTGTGCGTGAGCTGTTCGCGGGCGGCGTTGATCTGTTCGCGTTGCAGATGCTGATCGCCCAGGGCCCGGGCGTCCCGGGTGCGCCGCACGCCGGCATGGCTGTCCACCAGCTCGCGGGCATAGGCCAGGCCGGCCGCCAGGGCATCCTCACCCTCCGCCAGGCGGTCCACCACCCCCAGGTCGAGGGCCTTCCGGGCATTCAGGTGACGGCCGCTGAGCATCAGTTCCAGGGCCGCCCGGGCACCGATCAGGCGTGGCAGGCGCTGAGTGCCACCGGCCCCGGGCAGCAGGCCGAGCAGCACTTCCGGCAGGCCGAGGCGGGCGCTGCCCAGGGCCAGGCGGTAGTGGGCCGCCAGGGCCACTTCCAGGCCGCCTCCCAGTGCCACGCCCTGGATGGCCGCCACCACCGGTTTGGCGCTGTCCTCGATGCGCTTGACCACCGCTGGCAATGCCGGGGCCTGGGGCGCCTGGCCGAATTCGCGAATATCGGCGCCGCCACAGAAGTGGCGCCCGGTGCCGACCAGCAGGATGGCGGCCACCGTCGGATCGTCGGCGGCGCTGTCCATGGCGGCCAGCAGCCCGCGCCTGACCTCCACGCCAAGGGCGTTCACCGGCGGGTTGTCGAGGGTCAGGACCAGGATGTTGTCGTGCAGGGCGGATGCCACAGAGGGCTGGGCGGTGTCGCGACTCATTGCAGCAGTCTCCCGAGGAAAGGGCAGCGTGAGGCCGATGGTTGCCCAGGGGCTCCGGGCGCTGAACGGAAATCAGGATTGGATTCCGCTGTTTGAATCGGCTGGTGAAAATAATCCTGTCATCAATAAATTAGTGGGTCAATACGGAATAGTGTTTCGCAGCGCGGAATAAAAAGATTCTTTTTACTTGATTTAAGCCCTTGATTGCTTCAGAGACTTGAGGATGAATATTTGACATATTTGATTTGTGATCACATATTGCTGCCCACAAGAATCACAACACAGGTGTCACCCCCATGTCCGAAGGTCCTATCCCCCTGCCTACCTTGCGTCAGGTTTCTCGCGATACCTTGCAGGAACAGGTGTATCGACAGATTCGCGAAGCCTTGATGAGTGGCCGATTCCAGCCCGGCCAGAAACTGACCATTCGTGGCCTGGCCGAAGCCCTGGGTTCCAGCCCGATGCCGGTGCGCGAAGCCCTGCAGCGCTTGAGTGCGGAAAATGCCTTCGAGGTCACGGAAACCTCCCGCCTGCGGGTACGCATGATGACGGTGGAGCGCCTGCGGGAAATCCGTGATGCACGGGTGGCCCTGGAGGGGCTGCTGGCGGAAAAGGCCGTGCAGCATCTGCACAAGGCCGATATGCAGGAGATCGCCGATCTCTGCCGGCAGATGCAGAAGGCCGCCGACGAGGTGGATGTCTCCCGCTACCTGTGGACCAACTTCGCTTTCCACCGGCGCATCTATGCGGTGGCCCGGGCCGAACTGACCATGGCCGCCGTGGAGAACTTCTGGCTGCACATGGGCCCCTGCTTCGCCCTGGTGGCGCCGGACAAGGCCCACCTGCAACGTTCCATGGAAGCCCACAACCGAATCGTCGAGGCCCTGGTCGCCGGCGATGGCCCGGCGGCGCGAGCGGCGGTCACCGACGACATCATGCAGGCGGCGGATTCCCTGGGCCGCCTGCTGGCCAAGAGCGACGGCGCAGCACAGCGCAAAGGAGGTCGGGCATGAGCATCCTTCAGCGTTTGCAGCCTTATCCGGGCTTGCGGGTGATGATTTCCGGTGGCGCGGCGGGCATCGGTGAAGTGCTGGCCGCTGCCTACCTTGAAGCCGGCGCCCAGGTGCATGTGTGCGATGTCAGTGAAGCGGCCCTGGCGGCCTTTCGCGATCGCTACCCCGAGGCCCTGGCAACCCGTACCGATGTCGCCGACCCGGCGCAGATCGAAGCCTTGTTCAAGCTTCAGGTGCAGCACTTCGGTGGCCTCGATGTGCTGGTCAACAACGCCGGCATTGCCGGGCCGACCGCGGGCATCGATGCCGTCAGCGATGCCGACTGGCAGCGCACCATCGATATCAACCTGACCGCGCAATACCGCTTCGCCCACCACGCGGTGCCCCTGCTCAAGGCCTCGGACAAGGCCCACCTGCTGCACATCGCCTCCGTGGCCGGGCGCCTGGGCTACGCCTGGCGCACGCCCTATGCCGCTACCAAATGGGCGATTGTCGGGTTGATGAAGTCTTTGGCGGCGGAGCTGGGTGCCAGCGATATCCGGGTCAACGCGCTGTTGCCGGGGATAGTCGAGGGGCCGCGGATGGAGGCGGTGATCCAGGCCCGGGCCGAACAGACCGGGGTACCGGTGGCGCAGATGCGCGAGCAGTACCTGGAGAAGATCTCCCTCAAGCGCATGGTCAGTGCCGAAGACGTGGCGGCCATGGCGCTGTTCCTCTGTTCGCCGGCGGCATGCAACGTCACCGGCCAGGCGATCAGCGTCGACGGCAACGTCGAATACCTCTAGCTCCCGCCGGCCGGCCGCGCCGGCGAGGACCGCCGGCGCTGAAACCTGTAGCGACACCCTGGGATTTTTTTCATCAAGAATAAAAGTCGGAGTACCGTCATGCCTGGAAAAACACCCGTCATCATCACTTGCGCCGTTACCGGTGCCATTCATACCCCGTCCATGTCGCCCCACCTGCCGGTCACGGCCGGGGAGATCGCCGCCGAAGCCATCGCCGCCGCGGAGGCCGGGGCGGCCATCGTCCATCTGCACGCCCGGGACCCGGAGGACGGCCGGCCGAGCCAGGACCCCGAGCTGTTCCGGCGCTTCCTGCCGCAGATCAAGGCCGCCTGCGACGTGGTGATCAACCTCACCACCGGCGGCGCGCCGACCATGGGTGTCGAGGAGCGCCTGCAACCGGTGCTGGAGTTCAAGCCGGAACTGGCCTCGCTGAACATGGGCTCGATGAACTTCGGCCTGTACGAAATGCTCAACCGCTTCACCGAGTTCAAGCACGACTGGGAGCGGCCGTACCTGGAGGAAAGCGACGACCGGATTTTCCGCAATACCTTCCGCGATATCGCCCATATCCTCAGTGCCTGTGCCGAGAACCGCACGCGCTTCGAGATCGAGTGCTACGACATCGGCCACCTCTACACCGCTGCGCATTTCCTGGAGCGCGGCCTGCTCAAGGCGCCGCTGTTCATCCAGTCGGTGTTCGGCCTGCGGGGCGGCATCGGCGGCCACCCCGAGGACCTGGCACACATGCGCCGCACCGCTGACCGGCTGTTCGGCGATGCCTATCACTGGTCGATCCTCGGCGCCGGGCGCAACCAGATTCCCCTGGCGACCATGGGCCTGGCCATGGGCAGCCATGCCCGGGTCGGCCTGGAGGACTCGCTGTGGGACGGCCCCGGCAAGCTGGCGGCGAGCAACGCCGACCAGGTCCGACGCATCCGCAGCGTCATCGAGGCCCTGGGCGGCCGGGTGGCGACGGCGGACGAAGCCCGCACCCTGCTCGGGCTCAAGGGACGCGACCAGGTCGCGTTCTAAGCCCCGCAGGCCCGCTGCCGGCGCCTTCCGGGCGCTGGCGATCCCGCATAACAATTACAAAGGGATATGCCCATGAACACTGCAACCGCCGCGCCGCCCCGGGACCCGCAACAACTGACCCGGCTGATGTTCCTCAAGCTGATGCCGCTGCTGATCGCGGCCTATGTCCTGAGTTTTCTCGACCGCACCAATATCGCCCTGGCCAAGCATCAGCTGGATGTGGACCTGGGGATTTCCGCCGCGGCCTACGGGCTGGGGGCTGGACTGTTCTTCCTCACCTATGCGCTGTCCGAAGTGCCGAGCAACCTGATCATGCACAAGGTCGGCGCGCGCTTCTGGATCGCCCGGATCATGGTGACCTGGGGGCTGATCTCCGCCGCCATGGCTTTCGTCCAGGGCGAGACCTCCTTCTATGTGCTGCGCCTGCTGCTGGGGATCGCCGAGGCCGGGCTGTTTCCCGGGGTCATGCTGTACCTGACCTACTGGTTCGACCGCCAGCAGCGGGCCCGGGCCACCGGCTATTTCCTGCTGGGGGTGTGCCTGGCCAATATCATTGGCGGCCCGCTGGGCGCGGCGCTGATGAAGATGGACGGCCTTTTGGGCTGGCACGGCTGGCAGTGGATGTTCCTGCTCGAAGGCCTGCCGGCGGTGTTCTTCGCCTGGGTGGTATGGCGGCGCCTGCCGGACCGCCCGAGCCGTGCTCCCTGGCTGAGCGCCGAGGAAGCGGCGGCCATCGAACAGCGCCTGGCCCGGGAAGCCGACGAGGGCGCGGGGCAGGGCGGGCACTCGTTCCGGCAATGCTTCACGCCACAGATCCTGCTGGCGATCTTTGTCTACTTCTGCCATCAGATCACCATCTACACCGTGATCTTTTTCCTCCCCAGCATCATCGGCAAGTACGGCAACCTGAGCATCATGAGCGTTGGCCTTTTGACCTCGCTGCCCTGGATCGCCGCAGCCGTTGGGGCTATCGCCTTGCCCCGGCTGGCCAACAGCCCGCAACGCTCGCGGCGCCTGCTGGTCTGTGGCTTGCTGGTGATGGCGGCGGGGCTGTCGATCGCGGCGTTTTCCGGGCCGGTGTTCAGCCTGCTGGGGTTCTGCGTGGCGGCGCTGATGTTCTTTGTGGTGCAGTCGATCATCTTCCTGTACCCGGCTTCACGGCTCAAAGGCGCGGCGTTGGCGGGTGGCCTGGGCTTCGTCAATTCCTGCGGGCTGCTGGGCGGTTTTGTCGGCCCTTCGGTGATGGGCGCGATCGAGATGAGCACCGGCAATGCCATGAATGGCCTCAAGGTGATTGCCCTGGTGCTGCTGGTGGCGGCATTGGCGGCCCTGCGTTTGCGCCAGGGCCAGGAGGACCGCTGTGAGCAAAGGGCGAGTGGGCTGGCGAGAAACTCCGCCTGAGGTCTGCCCGGGGTTGGCGTCGCTTGGCAGATCTTGCCTGGACGCCAGCCCTCCGGCCTTTCTACACTGCTTCCCGTCTGGGGACCGGGGGCAACATCAATGAATCGCAATGAACTGCGCAAGGCCGATATCAACCTGATGGTGGTGTTCGAGGCGCTGATGCTCGAGCGCAATGTCACCCGGGTGGCGGAGAAGCTGTTCCTCGGCCAGCCCACCATCAGTTCCGCGCTCAACCGCCTGCGGGCGATGTTCAACGACCCGCTGTTCATTCGCGTCGGCCATCGCATGGAGCCCACGGCTCGTGCCGAGCAGATCATCCAGCACCTGTCGCCGGCCCTGGACGCACTGTCCTCGGCCCTGAGCCTGACCCACGATTTCGATCCCGCCAGCAGCACCATGACCTTTCGCATCGGCCTGTCCGACGACGTCGAGTTCGGCCTGCTGCCCCCCCTGCTGCGGGCCCTGCGCCAGGAAGCGCCGCAAGTGGTGGTCGTGGTGCAGCACGTAGACTACTGGCGGATTCCCGACCTGCTGGCGTCCGGCGATATCACCGTGGGCATCAGCCAGACCCGCGGCCTGCCGGCCAACGCCAAGCGCAAGCTGCTGCGGCATATCCAGCCCAGCGTGCTGCGGGCCGATGCCAGCGACACACCGCTGACCCTCGATGAGTACTGCGCGCGGCCCCATGTGCTGGTGTCCCACACCGCCAATGTCGCCGGCTTCGCCGATGAGTGGCTGGCGGAGATCGGCCGCACCCGCCAGGTCGTGTTGTCGGTGCCCCAGTACAGCTCGCTGCCGGCCCTGCTCGCCGGCACCAAGCTGATCGCCAGCCTGCCCGACTATGCCGCCGCCGCCATGGCCGCCTCGGGGCAGCTGTACTGCGAGCCGTTTCCGTTCAAGACCCCGACCCTGGACCTGTCCATGGTCTGGCTCAGCCATGTGGACACCGACCCCGCCGAACGCTGGCTGCGCTCGCGGCTGGAAGCCTTCATGAGCGAGCGGGCGCCCCTCGCGAGCTAATCGCGCCTGGTAGCCGCTGCCGCAGGCGGCGATGGACCGCGCAGCGGGGCCCCAAAGCTGCCCATGCGGTCTGCCTGGCGGATCGCATGGGCGGCCTTGCCAGTCCTGCGGACCGGGTCGCAGCCTGCGGCAGCGGCGACAGCGGTGCAGTGAACGGAGGCCGCCAGCTTGGCATAGGCACAGGCGGCTGCTTTGCTGTGTGGATCGTCTGTTGAAACATTGATCGGTGGAGTGTGCCCATGAGTCGTTCCCGTTCCCTGTTGCGTGGGCGTGGCAGCCACGACAGCGGCAAGGTTGGCATGGTCGAGTTGTTCTTCGACCTGGTGTTCGTGTTTGCCGTGACCCAACTGTCCCACTCCCTGCTGGCTCATCTGTCCCTGGGCGGAGCGCTGCAGGTGGCGTTGCTGATGGTGGCGGTGTGGTGGGTGTGGATCTTCACCTCGTGGATCACCAACTGGCTGGACCCGGAAGCCCTGCCGATCCGCCTCGGCCTGTTCGTGCTGATGGTGGCCGGGTTGCTGCTGTCGTCGTCGATTCCCCAGGCCTTCGGCGAGCGTGGGCTGCTGTTCGCCGGCGCCTATGTGTTCATGCAGGTGGGGCGCACCGCCTATTCACTGTGGGCAGTGCGCGGCGAGCCGCTGAACATGACCCGCAACTTCCAGCGGATCCTCTTGTGGCTGATGTTCTCGGGCGTTTTCTGGATCACCGGTGGCCTGCTCGAAGGCCCGCAGCGCCTGGCGTGCTGGGGGCTGGCCCTGGCCATCGAGGTGCTGTCGCCGTCGCTGTATTTCTGGGTACCGGGGCTCGGCCGCTCGACCCTGGAAGACTGGAATGTCGAAGGCAACCACATGGCCGAGCGCTGCGCTCTGTTCGTGATCATCGCCCTGGGTGAATCCCTGCTGGTCACCGGCGCCACCTTCGCCGAGCTGGCCACCAGTGCCGAAGGGGTACTGGCTTTCGTGGTGGCGGTGCTGGGCAGCATTGCCATGTGGTGGGTGTATTTCGACAGCGGCGCCGAGCGTGCCCACCACCGCATCGCCCACTCCAGCGACCCGGGGCGCCAGGCGCGTATTGCCTACACCTACCTGCATGTGCTGATCGTCGCCGGGATCATCGTCAGTGCGGTGGCCGACGAACTGGTGCTGGTGCACCCGCAGCATGCCAGCCAGGCCGCGGAGCTGGTGATCGTCGGCGGGCCCTGGCTGTTCCTGCTGGGTTGCGCGCTGTTCAAGTGGGTGATGAACGAGCGGCCGTTGCCGCCGCTGTCGCACCTGGCCGGGCTCGCGGCCTTGCTGCTGTTATTGCCCGCGGCCTGGAACCAGTGGTTTTCCGCCCTGGCGCTGGGCAGCCTGACCACCCTGGTGATGCTGCTGGTGGCGGCCTGGGAAACCCTGGCCCTGCGGGAAAGGGCGGCGTCCAGGCAATGAGGCTAACGGCTACTGCGGCGGCGTGGGGCGGGTTGTGTAGTATGGAGCGCCTTTTTACCCCTGACTGACCGGGAGCTTTGCCATGCCGCACCTGCATATGGAATACACCGCCAACCTGCCGCAACTGGACGTCGACAAGGCGCTGCTGCGACTCAATCATGGGCTGGTGGCGTCCGGGCAGTTCTCCGACGAGTTCGACATCAAGAGCCGCGCAGTCAAGGTCGAAGCGTTCCGGGTCGGCACCGGGATTGGCGAGCGCGGCTTTGTCCACGTCAAGCTGGCCTTGCTCAGCGGCCGTTCGCCAGAGGTCAAGAAGCAGTTGTCCGAGAGCCTGCTGGCGGTGTTGCAGGATCTGGCGCCGTGGCCGGCGGATGTCCAGGTGCAACTGTGCGTGGAGATCGTCGATATCGACCGCGCGTCCTACAGCAAGGCCGCCGTCGGCCGCTGAGGATCAGGCCAGGCCCTGCTCGGCGCAGACCTTGACTATCTGTTCACGGAACCAGGTCTGCGCGCTGTCCTGATCGGTGTGCTGGCTCCATTGCATGTCCAGGCTGAATCCCGGCAGGCCGCTGGGGGCCTCGCAATGGTTGAACACTGCCTCGTTGGCCAGCAGTGCCTGGATGCGCCGGGGCAGGGTGAGGAGGAAGTCGGTGCCGGTGATCATCTTCAGCGCTGCGCTGTAGCTGTTGGAGCGGGCGACGATCTGCCGCTTGTGGGCCTGGCGCGCCAGCCAGCCGTCCACCATGTTGCTGTCCGACGTCCAGGGCGTGGGAAACACGTGCCGCCGCTCGACGAACGACTGCAGGCTGAAGCGCGGTTCCCTGGGCGGGGTCGCACGCTTGTCGAAGACACACACCAGGTCGTCCTCCAGCAGCATCTGCGACTTGAAGTCGGCGTGGCCGCGATGGAAGTCGGGCCCGAAACAGATCACCAGGTCGACGCTGCCATCGCGCAGGTCCTCGGCGGGAATATCACTTTCCAGCTTCTGCACGTTGACTGTCACCGGCAGGTCGGCGTAGTCGAAGCCCTTGAGCAGGCGCGGCAGGATCAGCAGCTCGAAGTATTCCGGGGCACAGAGGTTGAAGGTCACGGCCTGGCGGGTCGGGTCGAAGGCCGGCACACCGCTGTGGCACAGGTTGATGCTCTCCAGGATCCTCAGCACGTGGTTGTACATGCTGGTGGCCTTGTAGGTCGGGCGCATGCCGGTGCGGGTGTTGATGAACAGTTCATCCTCGAAGCCGTTGCGCAGTTTCTTCAGGCAGTAGCTGACGGTCGACTGGCTGACGCAGAGGGTTTCCGAAACCCCGGTGACACTGCTTTGCTCGTACACCGCGATAAAGACCATGAGGTCCTGCATGTCGAGTTTTCTGAGCACATTGCTGATGAGCATCCGTTCCATCCCGCTGAGCACCTGGCGCCGGTGGCGCGCAAACCGGATCGATGCTAGCGGAACGATCGTCCTAATTAAATGCCCGGGGCGGGGATTCGCGGACAGCATCGGGACATAAATGTCCGATAACACGACCTGCGCAGTTTCGCGCACTGCAATGGTGCTTGTCCCGGGTAGATTTCAGGCCGCCGCGGCTGTCGGGCGGCTGCCGCGCACCAGGCCGAGCATGCCCAGGGCCACCAGCAGGGCGCCGAGCATTTCTGTCAACTGTGGCCCCTGGGCCAGCCACAACCAGTGGAACAGCGTGAGGAACAGGGTGCTCAGGTAGATGTAGGAAATCACCGTGGACGGGGCGATGACGCCGATGGCCCGATGCAGCAGCCAGAAGGTTGCCAGGGTGGCGAACAGCGCCAGGTACAGCAGCCACAGCAGGTCGTTGCCGCGCAGTAGCGCGGCACTGCGCCAGCCGCCACTGGCCAGGCTGGCGACAAACAGGAACAGCGATCCGAACAGCATGTTCCAGAAGGTCATGGCCGCCGGGCTGCGCCCTTGCAGGCTGCCGGCCGTGAAGCGCTGGCTCAGCGGCGAGTAGGCGGCCATGGCCAGGCAGCCCAGGGCGTAGATACCCATGGCGTACAGCGACGGCAATTGCCCTGGCGCGCCGCCCTTGAGGATCAGCAGCAGCGCCCCGGCCCCCGCCACCAGCATCGGCAGCAGGCGGCGCCGCAGGCCGCTGCCAGGCAGCAGCCAGGCTTCGAACACCAGGGTCAGGAGCGGCACCAGGGTGAACAGGGTCCCGGTGTTGACCGCCGAGGTATGGCGCAGGGCTTCGAACAGCGAACCAAAATACAGCGCCAGCAGCAGGCCCAGCAGCCCATGGGCGCGCAAGCCGGCCAGGGTCATGGGCGCCGAACCCTTGAGCCACAACAGAGGCACGAACATCAGCGCCGAGAACAACAGGCGCAGGGCGGTTAGCAGCACCGGGTCGATGGCCTGGCTGACCTCGGCGGCGGCAAAGAACGAAGCGGCAATCAGCACCGCCCACAGCAGCATGCCGAGGTTGGCCTGGGTGAAGTTCACCGGGTTCATGATGGCCTCTCCCGGCTCAGCGGATGTGCTGGCGGTAATGCTTCGGATCGAAGCGCAGCGCCATGAGGATCATTACCAGCATCACCGCGGCCAGTGACCACCAGGCCCATTCGAAGCTGCCCAGCTGGTCGCGGATCATGCCCGCCAGCAACGGCGACAGCCCGGCAATCAGGTAGCCGATGCCCTGCACGAAAGCGGTCAGGCCACCGGCGCGGCGCGGGTCGCTGAGGTGGTCCAGGGAGACGATCAGGCTCATGGGAAACAGCCCGCCGATTCCCAGGCCCAGCAGGCACGGCCACAGCAGGCTGAGGTGTTTGGGGCTGAGGATCAGGCCGCAGAAGCCGGCGATGATCAGTACCAGCAGGGCCACCAGCACCAGGCGCCGGTCCTGGCTGCGGTTGGCGATGGCCGGGGTGACCAGCCCGGAAATCACTTCCATGGCGGTGAGAAAGCCCAGCAACAGGCCCGCGTTCTGCTCGCTCCAGCCGTTCTCCACGTAGTAGGGCGCCAGCCATGCCAGCACGCAGGTGTAGGAAGCGGTGCCGAGACCGAAGAACACCGCCAGCAGCCAGGCCCGGCGATTACCGGCAAAGGACTCCCGTGCTCCACCTTTGCCCGGCAGCCTGGGCAGGGCCGCGCGCTGGGCGTACCAGAACACCAGGGCCAGCAGCGCCAGGGCGGCCCAGATCGCCAGGGCCAGGCGCCAACTGCCACTGTGGTTCATCACCAGGGGCGAGAACGACGCGGCCAGCGCTGCACCGCCCATGATCGAGGTGACGTACAGGCCCATGAACAACGAGACATTGTCGGCAAAGCGCGACTTGATCAGCGCCGGCAGCAGTGCCTGGATCAGGGCGATGCCGATGCCGGCCAGCACCGCGCTGAGAATCAGCTCGGCCGCCGAGTCCATGAACAGCCGCGAGACCGTGGCCAGGCCGATGACCAGCAGCGACAGGACCACGGTGCGGTGCTCGCCCAGGCGCTGGCTGATGCCCATGCCGAAGAACATCGCCAGGCCCATGGCCATGACCGGCAGCATGGTCAGCAGGGAAGCCAGGCTGAAGCTCAAGGGGATATCGCCGCGAATGCCCGACAGCAGCGGGCCGACGGCGGCCATCGACGGACGCAGATTGAGCGCCACCAGAATCACACTGACCATCAGCCAGAGTGCGGGGCGGGAAGTTGCACGAACGTTTTCCATGGTCGGACCTTCAACAAACAAGGACCCGATTAGGCGGCTCGGTCTGGAGTGGGGGCAAATCAGAAAGTCCGCGGTGTTATTTAAAAACTAAATAACACCGCGGACCTGTAGCCGCTGCCGCAGGCCGCGATCCGGGCCGCAGGGCCGCAAACCGGACGATACGCACGCCCGGCAGGCACCTACCGCTGGAGCAACCTGCAACCCGGGATCAGAACGGCTTGGTCGGCAGGTACTTGCCGTCCAGGGTGATCACTGCGCGGGAACCGCCTTCCGGATCTTCGACCTTCTTGATGTCCAGCTTGAAGTTGATGGCGCTGATGATGCCGTCGCCGAACTGCTCGTGGACCAGGGCCTTGAGGGTCGAACCGTAGACCTGGAGCATTTCATAGAAGCGATACACGGTCGGGTCGGTGGGGATGCCGCCGGCGATGCTGCCGCGCAGGGGAATGCTCTGCAGCAGGCGGCTGGCGTCCTGGTCCAGGCCCAGCTTGTCGCACACCAGGTCGGCGGCGGTGGCCGGCAGGGCGTGCTGGCCCAGCAGAGCGGCGGTGACGAAAGCCAGGCTCAGCCCGGTGCCGTCGGTGAGGTCCTGCCACGACAGGTTCTTGCGCGCCTTGGCGTCGATGATGGTGTCGGCCAGGGCCAGGCGTGGAGCTTGGGCGAATTGGGATTGCAGCATGGGGTGACTCCTCTTGAGTGACGAAACGGGGGCTGCTCAGGCAGCGCTGGAAGCTTGGCTGGCCAGGGCACAGGTGTGCGGGTACTCGGCCAGGGAGACGAAACGCTGGGTGTTGCCGTCGAGGGCGACGATGGCGCCGCTCTCGATGTCATAGACCCAGCCATGCAGGTTGAGCCGGCCCTGCTCCAGGGCCAGGGCCACCGAAGGATGGGTCTTGAGGTTGGCCAGTTGGGCGATCACGTTGTCGCGCACCAGGGCGTCCAGGTGCTCGGCGGGCGAGGCGTGCTGGCGGGCGGCATTGATCACCTTGGCCGACTCGGCATGGCGCAGCCAGTTGGCCACGGCGGGCAGGTGATCGAGGCACTTGCAGGTGGAAATGGCGGTCATCGCGCCGCAGTCGGAGTGGCCGCAGATGACGATGTCGCTCACCCCCAGCACTGCCACCGCGTATTCCACGGTGGCCGATACGCCACCCGGCTCGGGGCCGTAGCTGGGCACGATGTTGCCGGCGTTGCGGATCACGAACAGGTCGCCGGGCTCTTGCTGGGTCAGCAGTTCGGGCACCACCCGGCTGTCGGAGCAGGTGACGAACAGGGTGCCGGGGCTCTGGGTACTGGCCAGCTGCTTGAACAGCTCGCTGCGTTGTGGAAAGGCTTCGCGCTGGAACTTGAGGAAACCGTCGATGATGTTCTGCATGGGATTGTCCTTGCGTCGCTGATGGGGCAAGGATGGAGGTTTTCAGCTATAGCGTCCAAGACCGGCTTATTATGCTTTCCATAAGTCCTGCCTATAGTTGGAGCCGTCATGCTCTTGCGTCATATCCGTTACCTGCTGGCTGTGGCCGAGCACTGCAATTTCACCCGTGCCGCCGAGGCACTGCATGTCTCCCAGCCGACCTTGTCGCAACAGATCAAACAGTTGGAGGAGTCCCTGGGCACGCCGTTGTTCGACCGCTCCGGGCGCAGCGTGCGACTCACCGATGCCGGCCAGGCCTATGTCGTCTATGCGCGCCGCGCCCTGCAGGACCTGCAGGCGGCCAAGCGGGCGATCCATGATGTGCAGGACCTGAGCCGCGGTTCATTGCGGCTGGCGCTGACCCCGACCTTCACTGCCTACCTCACCGGCCCCTTGCTCAGCCGCTTCAACCAGCAGTACCCGGGGATCGACCTGAGCCTTGAGGAAATGACCCAGGATCGCCTGGAAGCGGCCTTGGCCGAGGACCGCCTGGACCTGGGGATCGCCTTTGCCGGCGAGCACCTGGGGGAAATCCAGAGCCAGCCGCTGTTCACCGAAACCCTGAGCCTGATGGTCGGCCTGCACTATCCGCAGCAGGGCCAGCAACCCCTGAGTGCAGCGGCCCTGGGCCAACAGTCCCTGGTGCTGCTCAGCGCAGACTTTGCCACCCGCCGGCATATCGACCTGTATTGCCGGCAACAGGGCATTGCGCCGCGTATCGCCATCGAGGCCAATTCGGTGAGTGGGATTGTCGAGATCGTGCGCCGCGGGCAGTTGGCGACCCTGTTGCCGAGTGCCATCGCCCGCGAGCAGCCGGGCTTGCGGGCATTGGCCCTGCAATCACCCCCGGCGCCCCGCAGCGTGGTGCTGCTGGAGCGCAAGGGCGCCTATCGCAGCGCCGCCTGCCAGGCCTTTCGGCAGATGCTGCTGGACCAGGACTACGGCGCCGCCAGCCACTGATTCACCACCTGGTCATAGGCACCGGTGGCCTTGCTCAGGTGCAGCCACTGGTCGACGTAGCTTTTCCAGGCCATGTCATCCCGGGGCAGGAGGAAGGCCTTCTCGCTGTATTGCAGGTAGCGCTCGGGGTTGACCGCGCACAGCCCCGGCTTGTGCTTCTGCTGGAAGCGCGCTTCCGAGGCGTCGGTGATCATCACGTCGGCCTGCTTGGCCAGCAACTGATCGAAGATCTTCACGTTGTCGGCGAACAGGATCAGCTCGGCCTTGGGCACATGGGCCCGGGCGAAGACTTCGTTGGTGCCGCCCGGTGGTTCGATCAGGCGCACCGAGGGCTGGTTGATCTGCTCCAGGGTTTCATAGCGCTTGAGGTCCTGGCAGCGCACCAGGGGAATCTTGCCGTCAATCCCCAGGGGCTGGCTGAAGAAGGCTTTTTTCTGCCGTTCCAGAGAGACGGAAATTCCCCCTACGGCGATATCGCATTGCTGGCTCTGGAAGTCCGCCATCAGGGTCTTCCAGGTGGTATTGATCCACTTCACCCGGACCCCGAGGCTTTGCGCCAGGGACTCGGCCATGGTGATGTCGATACCTTCGTAGTGGCCATCGTCGCGCAGGTAGCTGTAGGGCTTGTAGTCGCCGGTGGTGCAGACCGTGAGGTGGCCACGTTCGAGCACCCGGTCCAGATGGGAGGTCGGGTCCTGGGCGAAGCTGAGGGCGGGGGCACTGAGGCCGAGCAGAGTGCAAAGCAAGAGGCGGGGCAGCATGGGTCGTTCCTTGAAGTGAAGGGCGGGACGCGGTGCCGAAGCATTATTGGCATCGGCCCTTGGTCGGGCAAGGGTGACCGGGTGCCCCGCCTGGACAAAACCGCTCGAGGGCTTTCGACCTTTTTTTCACGAACGACTGGTTAACCTGTGGCTTCTGGATACCTACAAGAGTTCGCCAGTCATGTCGTCCCACCCCCCACCGTCCATCGAGCTGGAGTTCGCCCGGCGCTATGATCAGGAGCACGCCCGGGTCTGCGGCGAGCCCCGGCCCGCCGGGCTTGCCGCGCGCCTGGCGCTGTGGCGCACGGTGCGCCTGGTACGCCATGCCCTGAAAGTGGCCGGGGAGCCGGGACTGATCCTGGATGTGGCCTGTGGTGCCGGGCGCTACTGGCCGGTGCTGGCCGAGCATGGCAACCGGGTGATCCTGGCGGCTGACCCTTCCCAGGACATGCTCAATCATGCCCAGACCCATCACCCGGCCAGCCTGCTGCAACGGGTCAAGACCTTTCACAGCTCGGCTTTCGACATCGGTCTGTCGGCCAATGCGGTGGACAGCATCATCTGCATGCAACTGTTTGCCCATGTGACCCGCAGCGAGGATCGCCTGGCGCTGCTGCGGGAGTTTCATCGGGTCAGCCGTGATTCGGTGATCGTCGCGGCCCGGGTCGAGCCGTTGTTCAATATCCTTGCGGCCACGCCGGGTGAGTCCGCGGCGTCACTGGCGATCGGCAGGGTGCAGTTGGAAGGCGAGTTCAAGCAGGCCGGTTTCGAGGTCGTGAGCCAGCAGGATTTCCTGCCCGGCTGTGGGGCGGCGCGGGTCTATGTCCTTAGAAAACCCAGCTGATTCCGACTCTCGAACTATTCTTGCCGTCCGGCAGAAGGTTTCGCACCTGCTCTTGTCGGGTGAATGCTCAGAAATCGCCGGAGGCGATATATACTGCGCGCCATTCTTCAAGGGAGAGCCGTGTGGCCATCGATATACATTGGATTCGCGACAACGATAGCCTCGGTCAGCTTTGCGCCGAGTGGCAGCAGCTGCCATTCGTCGCCCTCGACACCGAATTCATGCGGGTCGACACTTTCTATCCCATCGCCGCCCTGTTGCAGATCGGCGATGGGCAGCGCGCTTACCTGATTGATCCTTTGACCATCGACAACTGGAAGCCCCTGGCGGCCCTGCTGGAGAACCCGGCGGTGGTCAAGGTGGTGCATGCCTGCAGCGAGGACCTCGAAGTCCTGCTGCGCCTGACCGGCAGCCTGCCGGCGCCGCTGTTCGACACGCAACTGGCGGCCGCCTACCTGAACCTGGGTTTTTCCATGGGCTATTCGCGCCTGGTGCAGGAAGTCCTGGGCATCGAATTGCCCAAGGGCGAGACCCGCTCCGACTGGCTGCAGCGCCCGCTCTCGGAAACCCAGGTCAGCTACGCCGCCGAAGACGCCGTACACCTGGCCCAGGTCTTTACCGAACTGCAGCCCAAGCTGTCCGCGGACAAGTACCGCTGGGTGCTGGAAGACGGTGCCGAGCTGGTGGCCAACCTGCGCCGCGAAGTGGACCCCAACGAGGTCTATCGTGATGCCAAGCTGGCCTGGAAACTCTCCCGTGCGCAGCTGGCCGTGCTGCGTGAGCTCTGTGCCTGGCGCGAGCGTGAAGCCCGTGCCCGGGACTTGCCGCGCAACCGCATCGTGCGTGAACACGCCCTCTGGCCCCTGGCCAAGACTCAGCCCGATACGCTGGCGGCGCTGGCCAAGATCGAAGACATGCACCCGCGCACTGTGCGTCAGGACGGCGAGTTTCTCCTCGATCTGATCAAGCGCACCGCAGCCCTTGGCCCGGACCAATGGCCACCGGCCGTACCCGAGCCGTTGCCGATCGAAGCCGCAGCCCTGCTCAAGCGCCTCAAGGCAGTGGGGCAGGCCGAGGCCGAGCGTCTGGGCATCGCGCCGGAAGTCATGCTGCGCAAGAAAACCCTGGAGAGCCTGCTCAAGAGCGGCTACCCCAACGGGCCTTACCAATTGCCTGATTCGCTGCGTGGCTGGCGCCGCGAATTGATGGGCCAGGCGCTGCTGGACAGCCTGGCTACCGCCGGAGAACAGCCTTGAAACGTATCTGCTCCATCTATAAAAGCCCGCGCAAGAACGAGATGTACCTCTACGTACTGAAAAGCGAGGCCCTGGAACGCGTGCCGGAAAACCTGCTGCTGGCTTTCGGCAAGCCGCAACATGCCTTCGATCTGGTGCTGAGCCCGGAGCGCAAGCTGTCCCGGGAGGACATCCACCAGGTGCTGGAAAACCTCGAGAAGCAGGGCTATCACTTGCAGATGCCGCCGGCGGAAGACGAGTACATCGAGCACCTGCCCGAAGAGTTGCTGCGCCGCAATGATCCGGTCTGACCTGTAGAGGCTCGGTCCCGAGCCTCTGTTCAATGCAACTGACTGACCTGGCCACCGCCTTGATCGATGGAGCAATACTCCGTCGGCGGCGGCCTGTACCGTTTTTTAAGGTTTGAACCATGCGCGTTCTGATTGCCGAACACGATCACGCTGTTTATGCCCGCCTGTTGCGTCAGGCGGCACCGGAGCTGGACGTACTGACCAGTGGCGACTCCGCCGAGCTGTCGCGCCTGGCGGCGGATTGCCCGGTATGGCTGGGCCAGCCAGACCTGCTGGCGACCCTGCTGCGTCAGGGTCATCAGCCCCAGTGGCTGCAATCCACCTGGGCCGGCATCACCCCGTTGCTGGCCGACGGCCTGCCCCGGCATTACCGCCTGACCCGGGCGGTAGGCATCTTTGGCCAGGTGATGGCCGAGTACGTGCTCACCTACATCCTTGGCCATGAGCGCGAAGTGCTGGCGCGGCTGGTCAGCCAAGTGGAGCGCAAGTGGGACAACCGCCTGGGCCAGAGCCTGGTGGGGCGCAAGGTGCTGATCGTCGGCACCGGCGACATCGGTCAGAGCGTGGCGCAATTTCTGTTGCCCTTTGGTGTGAAGCTGTACGGCATCGCCAGCCAGGCGCGGGAGCAGGCACCCTTTATCGAAGTGGCGGGCCTGGAAGACCTGGGCCGCTTGGTGGGGGAGGTGGATTATGTGGTCAATCTGCTGCCCAATACCCCGAGCACCCACGACCTGTATGACGCGGCGCTGTTCAAGCAATTCAAGTCCACGGGGCTGTTCATCAACGTGGGCCGGGGTGTTTCCGTGGTCGATGGGGATTTGGTGCAGGCCCTCAAGGATGGGCATCTGGCGGGGGCGGTGATCGATGTCTGTCGCCAGGAACCCTTGCCGCAACGGCACCCGTTCTGGACGGCCTGGGGCTTGCTGCTGACGGGGCACAGCTCGGCGCCGACCTCGCCGGAACTGATGGTGCAGTTGTTCGTCGACAACCTGCGGGCCTACGAGGCCAAGCAGGCCTTGCGCGGCGAAGTGGATTTCGCTCGCGGCTATTGAAACGGACCTGATCGTAGGAGCGAGCTTGCTCGCGAAAGCCGCGCTTGCCAGGCAAGCGCGGCGCCCTTCAGGGCTTCGCGAGCAAGCTCGCTCCTACAGAGGCGATCGCTGCTTTAGAGGCTGAAATCGCCTTCGGCCACGGTCTCGCTCAGTGGACGACGCGGGCTCGGCTCTTCCCGGGCCTGCAGGTAGTCGGCCAGGGTCGACTTGTCTCCCAGCTTGCCCACCGCTATCGCTGCGTGCAGTGCATAGCCTTCGGGAATTTTCAGCTCCTTGCGGGTCAGCTCCTGGTCGAAGCCGGCCATGCCGTGGGTGTGCCAGCCGCTGAGGCTGGCCTGCAGCGCCAGGTGGCCCCAGGCCGAGCCGGTGTCGAAGGTGTGCCACAGGGCCGGGGTCTCTTCCGTGGCGCCGGGGGCGGTGAAGGTGGTCTTGGAGATCACGATCACCAGGGCCGAGGCATGTTGCGCCCAGCCACGGTTGAACTCGTTGAGCAGGCCGAGGAAGCGCTCCCAGTTCGGCGTATCGCGCCGGGCATAGAGAAAGCGCCAGGGTTGCGAGTTGTAGGCCGAAGGGGCCCAGCGCGCGGCTTCGAAGAAGCTCAGCAGGGTTTCTTCAGGGATGTTTTCGCCGGTGAAGGCCCGTGGCGACCAGCGCTGGGTGAACTGCGGGTGGATGGCGTAATCGGCAACGCGAGTGTTGGCGCTCATGGAAAAACTCCTGGCAGCATGTGAGATGAGTGGAATAAACCGGCAAGCGCAGATGAGCTGAGCGAAGGGGTATTCCTGACCCCGTGCGGTTTGCCGGGTGCAACGCGGTCAAGCGTTAATGGCACACGGACGCGGGTCGGTCCGAGGGGCAAAGCTACTGTGCCCATGGCCCGCTGACAAGTCCTGGCCTACCGACAGTCGCCAGCGCTTGGCCCGCCGGTTCTTCGGCACTAGACTGGCGGCCTTTTCACCCTCGGATACTGATGCTTGAGCCATGGCCGCCAAAGTCGAACCTTTCTGGATACGCAAAACCCTCGAACAACTCGACCAGGACGAATGGGAGTCGTTGTGCGATGGCTGCGGTCTGTGCTGCCTGCAAAAGCTTGAAGACGAGGACGACAACAGCGTCTATTACACACGCATCGCCTGCAAGCTGTTGGACCTCAAGACCTGCCAGTGCAGCGATTACCCCAACCGCCGCGACTCGGTGCCCGACTGCATCCAGCTGACCCCGGGCAAGGCCGACGAATTCAAGTGGCTGCCCCCCACCTGCGGCTACCGCCTGGTGAGCGAGGGCAAGGACCTGCCCCTGTGGCACCACCTGGTGTGCGGCGACCGCGATGCGGTGCACCACGAACGTATTTCCCAGTCCGGCCGCATGCTCGCCGAAGGCAGCGTGGCGGAAGAGGATTGGGAGGATCATCTGATTTTCCGCGCAGGCTGAGGGTTCGCCGCGCCGGCTTCAAGGTTTCAACAGCAAGGAGAGGGTATGAGGGTGGGGGCGAAGCTGGCGCTGGCCGCTGCGATGCTGGCATTGAGCGCATCGGCGTTTGCGGCGAAGAAGGTCGATCTGGATTATCACGTGCGCTTCCTGCCCCAGAGCGATCAGGCCGAAGTGCGCCTGACCCTGGCCGACGGCGCGGCGCTGCGCAGCCTGGATTTCGATCTGGGCTCGACCGGCGACTACAGCGACTTCAAGGCCGACGGCCAATGGCAGGCCGCCCCCGCCGATGCTGGCGGTCAGCGTGGGGTCTGGCGCCCGGCCAGCGGCAAGGCCAGCCTGAGCTACCGGGTACGCCTGAACCACAGCATCAAGAAGGGCATCTATGACAGCCGCAGTACTGCCAACTGGGCCCTGCTGCGCGGCGAAACCCTGGTGCCGCCGGCGCACCTGGACCAGCAGGACGGCATCGAGCTGGTGGCGCGCCTGGATTTCGAACTGCCCGCCGGCTGGAAGAGCATCGAGACCGCCTGGCCGCGGATCGGCAAGCACCGTTTTCGCATCGACAACCCCTCGCGGCTGTTCGACCGTCCCGCCGGCTGGATGCTCGCCGGCACCCTGGGCAGCCGCCGCACGCGCCTGGGGGAAACCGACGTCAGCGTGGTCTCGCCACTGGGCCAGGGCATGCGGCGCATGGATGTGCTGACCCTGCTGACCTTTGTCTGGCCGCAGGTGCAGGCGGTGTTTCCCCGCCAGCCGAGCAAGCTGTTGATCGTCGGCGCGGCCGATCCGATGTGGCGCGGCAGCCTGGCCGGGCGCGATTCACTGTTCCTGCACAGCCGCCTGCCGCTGGTCAGCGAGAGCGGCGCCAGCCCCTTGCTGCGGGAGCTGGTGCAATCTCTGGCACGGATCAACGACAGCCAGCGCAGCGACTGGATCAGTGAAGGGCTGGCGCAGTACTACGCCATCGAGCTGCTGCGCCGTGCCGGTGGCATCAGCGATGAACGTTACCAGGTGCTGGAGAAGCGCCTGGCCCGGGACGGCCACAAGGTCACCAGCCTGCGCGGCGAACAGGTGGACAGCGCCACAGTGGCCAAGGCGGTGTTGCTATTGCAGGAGCTGGATCGAGAGATTCGCCTCAAGACCCGCAACAAGCGCTCCCTGGACGATGTCCTGCAAGCGGCGATGCGCCTGGAAAGCGTCAGCACCGCCGAATTCATCCAGCTCAGTGAAAGCGTGCTGGGCGAGTCCTCCAGGGTCCTCGACACCAGCCTGCTGCGCTGACCCGGCGCGGTTGGCCCCAGGCGTCCATGAGGACGCCCCGGCTTCAGGCCTTGGGCACCTTCACTTCATCATTGCTGGCGGCCTTGGCGTTGCGGCCGGCGGCTTCGGCATCGGCTTTCAGGTTGCGCAGCTCTTCTGCAGCGCGTTCGATCTTGTTGCGCACGTTGTTCATGTCCTGGCGGCTTTTCTCCAGCAGGCTTTTCGCCGAGCTGTGCCCGGTGATGCCCCGGGCCAGGGCCACGCCGCCGATGGCTACCTGGATCAGGCCGAATACGCCGCCACGGCGCAGGCCCTTGCCCATCATCACCACGCCGCCGGCCAGCGAGCCGATGCGCTCCCAGCCCTGGACATTCTGGGTGGGCTGGCTCTGGAACGGGGTCGATTCGATGGTTTGCAGCTGTTTGCGCTCGCTCATGATCTGTCTCCAAGGGCGGTAAGGGATACAAGGCTGACTGCACGAAGGCGTCACAGGTTCCCGGGCGATGACCGGCGTGTGCTCAGAACTTGGGACCGGAGCGGGTGTTGTTGCCCTTGGCCAGGCGATCGTAGAGCACCACGTTGACTGTCGCTGCCAGGTTCATGCAACCGGTGGTGGGGATGTAGACCACGTCCTCGCACCAGTCGCGGATCTCCTTGTCGAGGGAGCCGTCTTCCGGGCCGAAGATGTACAGGGCGCGATCCGGGTGGGTGTATTCGGGCAGTGGGCGGGCACCCTCGACCAGTTCCACGGCCACCGGTATGCAGCCCAGGGGGAGGATTTTCTTCAGGTCGTCGATGCCGATCAGCGGAATGTCCTGGTGGACCTTCTTGGTGTCGGTGACGAAGTCGCGGGCCCGCTCATAGCGCTTGCCGGTGTAGAACACCGAGGCGACGCCATAGCAGCCGGCGGCGCGCATCACCGAACCGACGTTCTCCGGTGACTTGGGGTTATACAAACCGATGCAGCTGTACCTTTTGTTTGCCACGAACAAAGCGCCTTGGGGGAAAAGAGCGCGATTATACGAGGATTGCCCACGGCTCGGTGGCTTGTTGTGGCGAGGGAGCTTGCTCCCGACGCCGGCCAATGCGGTGTAGCAGGCCGGCCGGGGGCACAGGGTTTACCGCTGCCTTGCCGCCGAACGGGAGCACGCTCGCTGGCCACAATATGCCCGGCGGCTGGTGCTTACTCCGGGTCTTTCTTCATCAACCCGGCCAGGGCGGCGAACGGGTTGTGGGTCGCCTTGGCGACTTTCGGGGTGCTCAGGGAGCCTTCGCCGAAGTACTGCTGGTCGGTGTAGCGCGAGTGCTCGTTGTCGTGGCAGTACAGGCACAAGAGTTCCCAGTTGGAACCGTCCTGGGGGTTGTTGTCGTGGTTGTGATCGCGGTGGTGCACAGTCAACTCGCTCAGGCGCTTGCCGGAGAACTCCCGGGCGCAGCGGCCGCAGACATGGGGGTACATTTTCAGTGCCTTGTCGCGGTAGCCCATTTCCCGGTCGCGCTGGGCGTCGGCAAGGATACGGTCCAGCTTGGCGGTGTTGGACGGGGGAGTGGACGAACTCATGGGTTCACCTTTGTAGAAGGACTAATGACGGTAATGGACAAAGTTTAGCTCAGGCCTTGAGCTTCTCGGCAATCCAGATGGTGTGCCGGGTGCCGCGATTGCCATGGGCGAAGACCTGTACTTCCTCGGCCTTGAAGCCGGCCTTGCGCAGGCGCTCGGAGAACTGCCGGTCGGCGCTGGCCGACCACACCGCAAGAATGCCCTTGGGCCGCAGGGCCCGGGCGCAGGCGGCCAGGCCGGCGCTGGAGTAGAGCCAGCTGTTGGCTTTCTGGGTCAGGCCTTCGGGGCCGTTGTCGACGTCGAGCATGATCGCGTCGAAGCCCTGGGGCTCGGCCTGCAGGACCTTGGCCACGTCTTCCAGGCGGATCACCGTGCGCGGGTCCAGCAGCGGCCGGCCGGACTTTTCGCCGAGCGGGCCACGGTTCCATTCCACCACCCCGGGCACCAGCTCGGCGACCACCACCTCGGCGCTCTTGCCCAGGTGCTTGAGAGCCGCGGCCAGGGTGAAGCCCATGCCCAGGCCGCCGATCAGCACCCGTGAGTTCGGGCGCCCGGCGACCTTGCTGCAAGGGATCTGCGCCAGGGCGTCCTCGGAACCGTGCATGCGTGTGTTCATCAACTGGCCGCCGTCGCCGCCCTGGATCTTGATGACGAAATCCTCACCGTATTCGAACAGGCACAAGGCACCGCCGTTTTCAGGAATCGCAGTAGTGTCCAGCAGTACGAAACGTTTCATGGAGATCTCATTGAGGAAGGCAAAACGCCCCGGTTGGGAGTAGCCTGACGCCAGACAATAGCAATGGAGCCATTGATGAAGCGCACTATTCTAACGGTGATTGCCCAAGCGGCGCTCGCCCTCACCGCTGCCCTGGCGCTTGGTGCCGGCCCGGCTTTGGCTGACGAGCCGCAAAGTACCCCGGTGGTGACCCCGGCGCCGACCCTCGGCACCCCGGGCACCGCGACCCCTACGCCTTATCCGCAAGTCACCCCGCCCAGCACGCCGAAAGCCGGCAGCAGTGGCAGCGCGCCTCTGCTGCCGCCGATCGACATGCCCAAGCCGCCCAAGGACCAGACCCTGCCAGGGCTGGAGCAGAACGACAGCAAACCCAAGGTTCAGGGTTGATGGATGTAGTGGGCGAGGGTACCCCGGGGCTCAGATCTGCTGCGCGAGCAACTGGCCGTCGGCCATGCGCAGCCGCTTGGACAGCGACACGGCCAGGGCGCGGATGATCTTGGCGGCGATCTTTGGCGCATCGTTGAGCATCTTCTCCAGGGAGTCCTTGCCCAGGTTGAGCAACTGGCAATGGCTGGCGGCCACGCAGGTAGCCGAACGTCGCTCGCCATCGAGCACCGCCATTTCGCCAAAGGCCCGGCCGCTGCGCAGGGTCGCGATGGTCAGGGGCTGGCCGTCGTGGTTGCGCTTTTGCACAGCTACCTGGCCGCTGTGGATGATGCACATGAAGCTGCCGGCATCGCCCTCATGAAAGATCGCTTCGCCCTCGGCGATGCTGCTGATGCTGAAGTAGCCGGCCGCAGCGTTGAAGTCGGCGGGCAACAACTGGTCGAACAGGCCGCAGTCCATCAGCCAGTCGCGGATCTCGTTGTTCAGTAAGGTGGGTTCGGACATGGGATCACGGTCTTTTTCTTGTGTCTGTTGCACGGGCGCGGGCCCGGTCCGGCGGTTGCCGGTGGCGTTCTGGGTTAAGACAGGAACGCCGCCGGGAGTTCCTCAGGCCAGGCCCAGAATGTTCAGGATAAAGGCGTATTCGAGGGCTACGTCACGTAATCCCTGGTAACGCCCGCTCATGCCGCCATGGCCGGCCCCCAGCTCGGTCTTGAGCAGCAGCGGGTTGTCGTCGGTCCTGGTGGCCCGCAACCTGGCCACCCATTTGGCCGCCTCCCAGTACTGCACGCGGCTGTCGTTGTAGCCGGCGATCACCAGGGTTGCCGGGTAGGCCTGGGCGCGCACGTTCTCGTAGGGCGCGTAGGCCTTGATCCGTGCGTAGACCTCGGGCTCCTCGGGGTTGCCCCATTCGTCGTATTCGGTGACGGTCAGTGGCAGCTCCGGGTCGAGCATGGTGTTGAGCACATCGACGAAGGGCACTTCGGCGATGGCGACCTTGAACAGCTCGGGGCGCTGGTTGAGTACCGCGCCGATCAGCAGGCCGCCGGCGCTGCCGCCACTGATGGCTAACTGCTGGGCGCTGGTCAGGCCCTGGGCGATCAAGTGTTCGGCGCAGGCGATGAAGTCGCTGAAGGTGTTCTGCTTGTGTTCCTGCTTGCCGGCGCGGTACCAGGCCTCACCCAACTCGCCGCCGCCGCGCACGTGGGCGATGGCAAAGGCCACGCCGCGATCGAGCAGGCTCAGGCGGGCGTGGGAGAACCAGGGATCCAGGCTTTCGCCGTAGGCACCGTAGCCGTAGAGGTACAGCGGCGTCGGCTGGCCCAGGCAGTCGCGCTTGACCACCAGGCTGATGGGCACTTGGGTGCCGTCGGCGGCGGTGGCCCAGAGGCGCTGGCTGACGTAGGCCTCGGGGTCGAACGGGCCCAGTACCGGGGTTTCCTTCAGCACCTGCTGCTGGCCGTCGGCCAGTTGCAGCTGGCGCACCTGGGCCGGGCGGTTCAGGGCCTCGTAGCGCAGGCGGATGCGCTCGCTGGAAAACTCCAGGCTGTTCTGCACGTGCAGGCTGTAGGCCGCATCCGGCAGTTGCACGCGGTACACCGGCAGGTCCCGGGGGTGCACTTCGATAATCGGCAGACCGCCTTCGCGCAGGCTCAGGGTCATGGCTGTGGCGTTGAGGGTCACGCCGTCGAGCATCACTTCGGGGTTGTGCGGCACCAGCAGTTGCCAGTCGTCCTGCTCGGGGATCGCGCCGTTGTCTTCTGCCTGGTAAAGGGCGAAGTTGATGCCGTCGCGGTTGCTGCGGATGAACCAGGTCCATTGGCCGTCCAGCAGGCCGTGGTCGACATCGTATTCATGGCCTTCGACCCGCGGCGCCAGGCAAGTGAACGGCAGCTGTGGCTGCGTGGCGTCCAGGGCCCAGGTCTCGCCGGTGGTCTTGCTGCCCAGGGACAGCAGCAGTTGGCGTTCGGAGCTGGAACGGTAGCAATGCAGGAAGAAGCGTCCGTCCGGCTCGTGGAACACTTCCTCGGCGGCGGTGCCATCCAGCCGGTAGCGCAACAGCTTGTGCGGGCGGTGGGTATCGTCCAGCTCGCCGAAGAACAGGGTCAGGCTGTCGTTGGCCCAGGTCATGCTGCCGTCGCAGTTGTCGAAGGACAGCTCGCTGACTTTGTCGCTGGCCAGTTCCTTGACGAACAGGGTGTAGATTTCCTCCCCAGTGGTATCGAGGCTGTAGGCCAGGCGCTGGTGGTCGGGGCTGATGCTGAAGGCCCCGAGGGAGAAGAAGCCGCCATTGGCCAGGGCGTTGGGGTCCAGCAGCAGTTGCTCGCGGCTTTCGTCCACCGTCAGGCTGTCGTCCGCCGGGCGCGGGCAGCGGTAGTGGCGGGCGTATTCGTCGCCGGCGGTGGTGCGGGTGTAGTACAGGTACGGGCCCCAGGGCGAGGGCAGGGACAGGTCGGTTTCGAGGATCCGCCCCTTGATCTCCTGGAACAGCGTTTCACGCAGGGGCCCCTGATGCGCCAACTGGGCGTCCAGGTAGCTGTTTTCAGCCTTCAGGTAATCGAGCACCGCGTCGGTGTCGCGTTCCTGCAGCCAGGCATACGGGTCAGCGCCTTCGGCCTTGTGGGCAATCGGGGCGCTGCTGTCGTTGGCGGTTAAGGGCATGGGTGGCTCTCGGGCGATGACAAATGAGGGCTGGGCAGACGGCGGTGCAGCCTGACACGGCAAAAGTCGTTATCATAAGCGCCTCTTTGCCTGCCTTGCCATGGACACCATGACCGAGAACGACTATCTGATCGCCTGGGGGCTCTATGCCTTCGCCGCCTTGGGCTGCCTGCTGGTGTGGATGCGCCTGACCCGCTGGATGTGGCGCTGGCTGCGCGAGCCGCTGCGAGTGCTGGTGGCGGTGCTGCTGTTCAGCCCGACCATCATCGACCCGGTCAAGGAAAAATTTGCCCCGGCCGTGGCCATCACCGCCCTGGATATAGCCTTCAAGGTCGGCAACAACGCCTGGCGTGCGGTATCCGACCTGTTCATGTACGGCATGATCGCCTTTGGCGTCTACCTGCTGTTCGTGCTGATCCGCTGGCCCATCGAGCGCGCGGCCAGGGAGCGCCGGGAACGCAACGAAGCGGCGAAAGCTGCCGCCAAGGCTGCCGAAGTGGAGGATGACCAGCCCTTCGGTGGCGCCGGCAATGACCGTTACGGCCGCCAGCCTGCAGCCGGCACCCCCCTGAATACGCGGGTCGAACCGCGTTTGTAACGCTGCCCCCGGCATTGAAGCGAGAGTCCGAGCATGTGTGAGTTGTTGGGCATGAGCGCCAATGTACCGACCGATATCGTCTTCAGCTTTACCGGGCTGATGCAGCGCGGCGGCCGCACCGGCCCCCATCGCGACGGCTGGGGCATCGCTTTCTATGAAGGCCGCGGCCTGCGCCTGTTCCAGGACCCGGCGGCCAGCAGCGAGTCGGAAGTGGCCAACCTGGTTCAGCGTTACCCGATCAAGAGCGAAGTGGTGATCGGCCATATCCGCCAGGCCAACGTCGGCAAGGTCTGCCTGGCCAATACTCATCCTTTTGTCCGCGAGCTGTGGGGCCGCAACTGGTGCTTTGCGCACAATGGCCAGTTGGCGGATTTCCAGCCCCAGGCCAGCTTCTACCGCCCGGTAGGCGATACCGACAGCGAAGCGGCTTTCTGTGACCTGCTGAACCGGGTGCGGGCCGCCTTTCCCGAGCCGGTGGAAATCGAGGAGCTGCTGCCGACCCTGATCCAGGCCTGCAGCGAATACCGCAGCAAGGGCGTGTTCAACGGCCTGCTCAGCGACGGTGACTGGCTGTTCTGCTATTGCTCGACCAAACTGGCGCAGATCACCCGGCGCGCCCCATTCGGCCCGGCGCGGCTGAAGGATGTGGATGTGATCGTCGACTTCCAGGCCGAAACCACGCCCAACGACGTGGTCACGGTGATCGCCACTGAACCCTTGACCGAAAACGAAACCTGGACCCGCTACCAGCCGGGCCAGTGGAGCCTGTGGCGGCGCGGTGAATGCGTCAGCCATGGCCAGACCGAATAAGGACATCCCTATGTTGCTCAGTTATCTGCGGCTGGTGCTGTTCGCCGCCGGCCTGTTGATCGGTGTGCAAGTGCCGGGTTTCATCAGTGATTACGCCAAGCGCGTCGAGGCGCATCTGATCGAGTCGCAGCACAGCCTGCAGGGCTTCCAGGGCACCGCGCAGCAATTCTTCAAGGGCGACATGAACGCCCTGGTGGCCCATTACCGGGCCAGCGACGATCCGGTGTTTCGCAGCGATGCCGAGAGCCTGAGCGGCTTGCTCAGCCGCCAGCTGGCCCTGGACAAGCAATACCAGGCGATGCAGGGGCCCTGGTACATCCGCCTGCTGCAAGTGGCCCTGGCCCCCGACCCGGAAATCCGCAAGGAAACCTGGGACGGCTACAGCTACCAGATCCTGCTGACCCCGGAAGCCATGATCTGGGGTATCAGTGGCGCCTTGCTGCTGTCCTTCGGCCTGGAATGCCTGTACCGGCTGATCGACTGGGTAGTGCTGGGCGGCAAGCGCCTGCGCCAGAGCCGCCCGATTGAAGAGCGCGACCTCAAAGGCCTCTGACCCCCTGTAGGAGCCGGCTTGCCGGCGCAGGGGGCCGCGTGGCTTGTGCCTGACTGAAGATCGCCTTCGCTGGCAAGCCAGCTCCTACGGGAGCCGTATCGATTTTGTTTTCTGTGTAGGAGCCGGCTTGCCGGCGAAAGCGGCGCGCCTGACACACCGCTGCGCGCGGTTCGCTGGCAAGCCAGCTCCTACGAGGGGGGCGATGGCGATGTTCACTGGGGTTCGCTGAGCACCAGGTAATCCGCGCCGACCTTCTGCCCATAGCGCTGCACCACGCGCTGGCACAGCTCGACTATGTCCTCCACCAATTCCACTCCCACCCGCCACGACACCACCACTTGCAGGTTCGGCGGGCGCTGTTCGATGGCCAGCAGGGTCAGTTCGCCCCGGGCCAGTTCCTCGCGCACCAGCACCGGCGGCAGGGCGCCGATGCCGAAGCCGTCCCGCAGCAGGCGGGTGATGGCCGACACCGAGTTGACGCAGTTGAGCCGCGGCGCCAGCACGCCGTTGGCCTGCATCAGGCTCAGCACCTGCTGGTGGGGCAGGGAGTTCTTCGAGTAGGTGACGATCCGTTCCCGGGCCAGCTCGGCGACGTTGGCGTAGTCGCGGTTGTAGATCGAGTTGCTGGCGGCGATCCAGCCCATGGGATAGCTGGCCAGTTCCAGGCTGCGGATGCTTTCCTGGCGCAGCAGGTCGGTTTGCAGCACCAGGTCCAGAAAGCCCTTTTGCAACTGTTCGCACAGGTTCAGCGACGTGTCGGCCACCAGCTCGATTTCCACCTGCGGGTAGTGGTCCATCATCTCTGCCACCAGGGGGCTGAGCCAGGTGTGGATCACCGTATCCATGACCCCGATGCGAACCCGCCCGACCTTGCTCGACGGCGCTTGGATGGACTGTTTCAGCACCTGCAGGGTGTCGAGCATCTGCTCGGCGTGCTCCAGCACCTTGACGCCTTCCGGGGTCAGGCTGACGCCCCGGGAGTCGCGCAGGAACAGCTTCACGCCCAGCTCGCCCTCCAGCACCGCGATGCGGCTGGAGATCGCCGCCTGGGTGGTAAAGAGTTTTTCCGCGGTGTGGCTGAAGCTCTTCAGCCGCGCGACCCAGACGAAGGTTTCGAGGAACTTGAGGTTCATGGGATCAACTTTTCTTATGCATAAGGGCAGTTTTTATTAGTTGGACGCAGTTGGCGCTCGAGCCGAAGAATGCGCCAACCCACGATATGCGTCGTCGGGGCCCAGAACAACACCAATAAATTACCCTGGAGATCGCCATGAGTGCGCCCGAAACACTGGCCGCCAAGGCCCCGCGCCGCGCCGGCCCGTTTGACTGGTACCGGGACATCAACCAGCAGGAGCGCCGGACATTCTGGAGCTGCAAGCTCGGTTATGGCCTGGATGGCATGGACACGCAGATGCTCAGTTTCGTGATCCCGACCCTGATCGCACTGTGGGGCATCACCTCCGCCGAAGCCGGGCTGATCCATACCAGTACCTTGCTGGCCTCCGCCCTGGGGGGCTGGATCGCCGGGATCCTCTCCGACCGCATTGGCCGGGTACGCACGTTGCAACTCACGGTCCTGTGGTTCGCATTCTTTACCTTTTTGTGTGGCCTGGCGCAGAACTACGAGCAGTTGCTGATCGCCCGGACCCTGATGGGCTTCGGCTTCGGTGGCGAGTGGACCGCCGGGGCGGTACTGATCGGCGAGGTGATCCGTGCCAAGAACCGTGGCAAGGCGGTGGGCATGGTGCAGTCCGGCTGGGCCCTGGGCTGGGGCATAACGGCGTTGCTATATGCGCTGCTGTTTTCCCTGCTGCCGCCGGAAGACGCCTGGCGCGGGCTGTTCCTGCTGGGCATCCTGCCGGCGATCTTCGTGATTTTCGTCCGCCGCCTGGTCAAGGATCCTGAGGTCTATCGCCAAACCCGGGCCCGGGAAGAGCCCAGCAACCCGGCCCGGTTCTACGAGATCTTCGCCCCGGGGATCCTCAGCACCACCCTGCGCGCATCGCTGTTGGCGGCGGGGGCCCAGGGCGGCTACTACGCCATCACTTTCTGGCTGCCGACCTTCCTCAAGACCGAGCGCGGCCTGAGCGTGCTGAGCACCGGCGGCTACCTGGCCATGGTGATCTTCGGCTCCTACATGGGCTATGTGATCAGCGCCTACCTGACCGATATTCTCGGGCGCAAGAAGAACTTCGTACTGTTCGCCGCCGGCTCTTTCACCATCGTCCTGCTCTATACGCAAATGCCGGTGAGCAACGCGGTGATGCTCTGGCTGGGCTTTCCCCTGGGCTTTTTCGCCTCGGGCATCTTCAGCGGCATGGGAGCGTTCCTCACCGAACTGTTCCCCACCCGCATCCGCGGTTCCGGCCAGGGTTTCTGCTACAACAGCGGCCGGGCGCTGGCGGCGCTGTTCCCCCTGCTGATCGGCCTGCTCAGCCAGCATGTGCCGCTGGGCGCGGCCATCGGCACCTTTGCCGCGGTGTCCTACGGCGTGGTGGTGCTGGCAGCCTTGAGCCTGCCGGAAACCCGCGGCAAGGAACTTGAGGCACGCTAACTGATAATCTGCGGGGCATTGCCAGCGCTGCCCCGCAGCGGACCCCTTATAAAAAACACAGGAACACTGACCATGAGCCGCCTGTTATTGAATTGCGACATCGGCGAAAGCTTTGGCAACTGGACCCTGGGCCTGGATGCCGAAGTCATGCCCTTTATCGACTGCGCCAACATCGCCTGCGGTTTCCACGCCGGCGACCCGGGCATCATGCGCAAGACCGTGGCCCTGGCCCTGGCCAATGGCGTGCGCATCGGTGCGCACCCGGCCTACCAGGACCTGGCCGGCTTCGGCCGCCGCTCCATGAGCTACTCGCCCGAGGAGATCCAGGACCTGCTGCACTACCAGGTCGGAGCACTGGACGGCATCTGCCGGGCCCAGGGTGGCCGGGTCGAGTACGTCAAACCCCATGGCGCGATGTACAACGACATGATGGCCAAGCCTGCGCAACTGCGGGCGGTGATCCAGGCCGTGGCAGCCTACGACCCGCAACTGCCGCTGATGCTCATGGCCACCCGCGACAACAGCGCGGCCCAGGCCCTGGGCGATGAGTACGGCGTGACCCTGTGGTTCGAAGCCTTTGCCGACCGCGCCTACGACAACGCCGGGCATCTGGTGTCGCGGCAGTTGCCGGGGGCGGTGCACCATGACGCGCAAACCATCCTCCAGCAGGCCCTGACCATCGCCCGCGGCGAGCCCCTGGCCGCCAGCGACGGCAGCGCCTTGCTGCTGCACGCCAACACACTGTGCGTGCATGGCGACAACGCCAGTTCGGTGGCGGCGGTGCAGCGCATTCGCGAGGCCCTGAACCAGCAGTCCGGCCTATGAAGCCACAGGTTGAAGTAGTCGCCATCGACTGCCTGATGGTGCGGCTGTTCGAGGTGATCGCCGAGGACAACATGCCCTGGATGCTGGCCGCCGCCGAAGGGCTGCGGCGGGCCTTCGGCGAGTCTCTGGTCGACCTGGTGCCGTCCTATACCACGCTGATGGTGCATTACGATTTGCTGGCCCTGAGCCCGTCCGAGGCCCGGCAGCGGATCGAGATCGCCTTGGCCGACCTGGCGCCCGGCACCACCCAGGCCGGGCGCGAGCACGTGCTGCCGGTGTGGTACGACCTCAGTGTCGGGCCGGAACTGGTGCTGTTGTCCCGGCGCAGCGGGCTGCCGGTGGCCGAGGTGATCGAGCGTCACAGCCAGCGTGAATATCAAGTGTTTGCCCTGGGCTTCGCTCCCGGGTTTGCCTTCATGGGGCTGGTGGAGGAGGCGCTCGCGGCGCCGCGGCTGAACACCCCGCGCAAGCGGGTGGCGGCGGGCAGTGTGGGGATCGCCGAACGGCAGACCGCGGCTTACCCGGTGGTATCGCCGGGGGGCTGGAACCTGATCGGCCGCACCCCGAGCCGGTTGTTCGACCGCGAGCGCGACGGCTACAGCCTGATGCAACCGGGGGATCGGGTGCGCTTTGCCCCAGTGGAGCGGGCCGAGTTCCTGCGCCTGGGGGGCGATGACACGCCACTGGAGGTGCCGGCATGAGCCGACTGACGATCGAGGCCAGCACCCCGCTGTGCCTGCTGCAGGATGCCGGGCGCTTTGGCGTGCGCCACCTGGGCGTGACCCAGGGCGGGGCGCTGGACTGGGTGTCGATGTCCTGGGCCAACTGGCTGCTGGGCAATGCCCTGGATGCGCCGGTGGTGGAAATCACCCTGGGCGGTTTCACCCTGCAGGCCGAGGACTATTGCCTGCTGGCTTTGGCCGGGGCTGATCTTGGGGCCTATGTGGATGAGCGGCCTTTGACCCCGGGGCGCAGTTTCATCCTGCAAAAGGGCCAGCGGCTGCGATTCACCCAGCCATTTTCTGGGGCCCGGGCCTATCTGGCCGCCCCTGGCGGTTTCGACGCGCCCAAGGTGTTGGGCAGTTGCGCCAGTGTGTTGCGTGAAGCCCTGGGTGGCCCCGATGGTTATGGCCGCGCCCTGAGCGAGGGTGGGGTGTTGAGTTATTCGGGAGCTGGCGGTGCGCTCAAGAGCCTGTCGGCGGAACAACTGCCGGATTGGCAATCCGCTGCACCGCTGGAGGTGATCCTGGGGGCGCAGATCGGCCAGTTCAGCGGTCTGAGCCTGTTCGATGCCTTCAATAGCAGTTGGAGCCTGGACAGCCGGGCCGACCGCATGGGCGCGCGCTTGCTCGGGCCGGTCTTGCAGTATCAGGGCCGGCCGATGATTTCCGAGGGCATTCCCCTGGGGGCGATTCAGGTGCCGCCGGACGGCCAGCCGATCGTCCTGCTCAATGACCGCCAGACCATTGGCGGCTATCCGCGATTGGGAGCGTTGACGCCGCTATCACTGGCGCGGTTGGCGCAGTGCCTGCCGGGCAGCGAGGTGCGCCTGGCGCCGGTGGTGCAGGAAACGGCGCATCGGCAGCAGGTGGCGTTCCTGCGCCGGTTCGGGTGAGGGGCTGAAAGCTTCGCCGGCAAGCCGGCTCCTACATCACCCTGTAGGAGCCGGCTTGCTGGCGAACGGGTTTATTTGGACAGGAAGCGCATGCCTTCTTCCAGGCCACGCAGGGTTAGCGGGTACATCTGGTCTTCGATCAACTCGCGAACGATATTGGTTGAAGCGGTGTAGCCCCAGGTGTCCTTGGGATAGGGGTTGATCCAGATGAGCTTCTTGTACTTCTCCATGAAGCGCTGCATCCACACGTAGCCGGCTTCTTCGTTCCAGTGCTCCACGCTGCCGCCGGCCTGGGTGATTTCATAGGGCGCCATGGCGGCATCCCCGACGAAGATCACTTTGTAGTCGGCGCCGTACTTGTGCAGCAGGTCCCGGGTCGAGGTGCGCTCGGAGCCGCGGCGCATGTTGTTCTTCCACACCGATTCATAGATGAAGTTGTGGAAGTAGTAGTACTCCAGGTGCTTGAACTCGGTCTTGCAGGCCGAGAACAGTTCCTCGCAGATCTTCACGTGGGCATCCATGGAACCGCCGATGTCGAACAGCAACAGCAACTTGATGCTGTTGCGCCGTTCCGGGCGCATCTGGATGTTCAGCAGCCCGGCATCCCGGGCGGTGTGGTCGATGGTGCCGTCGATGTCCAGCTCCTCCGCCGCACCCTGGCGCGCGAACTTGCGCAGCCGGCGCAGGGCCACCTTGATGTTGCGGGTGCCCAGTTCCACCGAGTCGTCGAGGTTCTTGTACTCGCGCTGGTCCCAGACTTTCACCGCCTTGCCCTGGCGCTTGCCGGCATCGCCGACGCGGATGCCTTCCGGGTTGAAGCCACCGGAGCCGAACGGGCTGGTGCCGCCGGTGCCGATCCACTTGTTGCCGCCGGCATGGCGTTCCTTCTGTTCTTCCAGGCGTTTCTTGAACTCTTCGATGAGTTTGTCCAGGCCGCCCAGGGACTGGATCTGCGCCCGCTCTTCATCCGTCAGCGAGCGCTCGAACTCCTTGCGCAGCCAATCCTCGGGGATCAGCGCCTGCAGGTGGTCGTCGAGTTTTTCCAGGCCGTTGAAGTAGGCGCCGAAGGCCCGGTCGAACTTGTCGAAATGCCGTTCGTCCTTCACCAGGATCGCCCGGGCGAGGTAGTAGAACTCGTCCATGTCGGCGAAGGTCACGCGCTGCTTGAGCGCGTTGATCAGGTCCAGCAGCTCGCGCACCGACACCGGCACCTTGGCCGCGCGCATTTCATTGAACAGGTTGAGCAGCATGGCATCAGCCTCTTAACGACTACCGCGACGGCTCATGAACGCCAGGCGTTCGAGCAATTGCACATCCTGCTCGTTCTTCACCAGGGCGCCGGCCAGGGGCGGGATGGCCTTGGTCGGATCGCGCTCGCGCAGCACCGCTTCGCCGATGTTGTCGGCCATCAGCAGCTTGAGCCAGTCCACCAGTTCCGAGGTCGAGGGCTTCTTCTTCAGGCCCGGCACTTTGCGCACATCGAAGAACACGTCCAGGGCTTCGCTGACCAGGTCCTTCTTGATGTCCGGGTAGTGCACATCGACGATCTTCTGCAGGGTGGTGCGGTCGGGGAAGGCGATGTAGTGGAAGAAGCAGCGACGCAGGAAGGCGTCCGGCAGCTCTTTCTCGTTGTTGGAGGTAATGATGATGATCGGCCGCTGCTTGGCCTTGATGGTCTCGTCGATCTCGTAGACGTAGAACTCCATCTTGTCCAGTTCCTGCAGCAGGTCGTTGGGGAACTCGATGTCGGCCTTGTCGATCTCGTCGATCAGCAGGATCACCCGCTCCTCGGATTCGAAGGCCTCCCACAGCTTGCCCTTCTTCAGGTAGTTGCGAATGTCGTGCACCTTGTCCACGCCCAGTTGCGAATCGCGCAGGCGGCTGACCGCGTCGTACTCGTACAGGCCCTGGTGGGCCTTGGTGGTGGACTTGATGTGCCAGGTGATCAGCTTGGCGCCGAAGGATTCGGCCAGTTGCTCGGCAAGCATGGTCTTGCCGGTGCCGGGTTCGCCCTTGACCAGCAGCGGACGCTCCAGGGTGATGGCGGCATTGACTGCCAGCTTCAGGTCATCGGTGGCGACATATGCGCTGGTGCCTTCGAACTTCATCTGCAATTCCTCGAACGGTGACGGCGAGCTGCCCGGGGCAGGTCGATTGAATGGGGAGTGATGGCGCGACTATAACGCGCTGCCCGGTCGACTGTGAACGTGGACGCCCCATTCAGTCTCTGAATGGAGCGTCACGGGGTGACTCAGTCAGGCGACGGCTTGGGCTGCTCGTAGCGGGCATTGAAGGCCTGGATGAAACCGTTGCGCAATATCTGCAAAAACGCCTGGAACGCGCTGATATCTTGCTGGTGCACGCTGCCACTGAGCTCGACCCGGGTGGCGAACTGGTTCTTGCGCTGGTTCTTCAGGAGGTTTTCCCCGGCGCCCACCAGGGCCTCCCACACCGAGCGGAAAATGCTCTTGTTGCGGTTCTCCACGTCCTGCTGCCAGTTGAAGACTTCCACGTCCCGCAACAGCGGCTTGATATAGCCGTGCAACTGGCCCTTCTCGGCCTGGGCTTCGATCACCACGTCACCGTGCCCGGCATTGAAGTCGAACTTGCCGTAGGCCGAGGCGAAGTCGTTGAAGCGCTTGAGCTCGATATCCCGGGCCCGCAGGCGGAACTCGAAGTTCTCGAAGTTGCTCAAGGGGTCGAAGGTGGCGGTGCTTTCCATGGGCGCCTGGCCCTGGAGCAGGGCCTTGCCGTCGAAGCGCGCATCGCGCTTGCCCTGGGTGTCCACCACGTTGGTCAGGTTGTAGAAGCTGGCGTTGACCTGGGTCGCGCCGATGTTCACCGGCGGCTTGGAGCTGAAGTTGCGGAAGTGGATCTTGCCGTCATCGATCCGCACTTCGTCGAGGGTGATGGGCAGCAGCTTGCCCAGTTGGGCTCGCCAGTCGGTGCCCTCACCGGTCTGCGATGCCTGCTTGTCGGCCCCGCCGTCGACGAAGTTCAGCTCCGGCTGGATGAACTGCACCTTGGCCACTACCGCGTGGTCGTACCACAGCGAATGCCAGCTCACCGAGAGGTCGATCAGCGGCGCCTTGACGAAGGGCACCGGCACCTTGCCGCTGACCTTGACGATCTCCAGCCCGTTGATGCGGTAGGCGCCGCGCCACAGGGCCAGGTCGATGTCGCTGATGCATCCGCGGTAGTCGCCCATGTCCGCCAGCTTGTCGTTCAAGTAGTCGCGCACCAGGTAGGGCAGGGCGATGTGCAGGGCCACCAGCAGCAGCACCAGGCTTGCCAGGACCCACAGGGGCCAACGGTAACGAGCTTTCATGATCAGCAGCCTCCAGCCGTATACAGGCATTGACTGCGTCCGTTGGCAGACGTTCGAGTCAATATTCCCGGGGTGGCCCGGGGCGCAGGTTCGGGGAACGCAGGAGCCGGGCCATGAACTCGGCGTCGCTGATGTGTCTCTTGCATAGGCACGACCGGCCCGGCTGGCCCGGGTGTTGCGCGACTGGACGCTCAAGGGCGCCAGGCATACCCTTGGGGACTTCTTCACTGCTGCATAAGGACCCAGCCATGAGCCGAATTTTTGCTGATAACGCCCATTCCATCGGCAATACGCCCTTGGTGCAGATCAACCGCATCGCCCCGCGCGGGGTGACCATCCTGGCCAAGATCGAAGGGCGCAACCCGGGCTATTCGGTGAAGTGCCGGATCGGCGCGAACATGATCTGGGACGCCGAAAGCAGCGGCAAGCTCAAGCCGGGCATGACCATCGTCGAGCCCACGTCGGGCAACACCGGGATCGGCCTGGCCTTCGTCGCCGCCGCCCGTGGCTACAAGCTGATGCTGACCATGCCGGCGTCCATGAGCATCGAGCGGCGCAAGGTGCTCAAGGCCCTGGGCGCCGAGCTGGTGCTCACCGAGCCGGCCAAGGGCATGAAGGGGGCGATCGAAAAGGCGGCGGAAATCGTTGCCAGCGACCCGGCCAGGTACTTCATGCCGCAGCAGTTCGATAACCCGGCCAACCCGGCGATCCACGAAAAGACCACCGGTCCGGAAATCTGGAACGATACCGACGGCGCGGTGGACGTGCTGGTGGCCGGGGTTGGCACAGGGGGCACCATCAGCGGTGTGTCGCGCTACATCAAGAAGACCCAGGGCAAGCCGATTCTCTCGGTGGCGGTGGAGCCGGCGACTTCTCCGGTGATCACCCAGAAACTCGCCGGTGAAGAGATCAAGCCCAGCCCCCACAAGATCCAGGGCATCGGCGCCGGTTTCGTGCCCAGGAACCTGGACCTGGCAATGGTCGACCGGGTGGAACTGGTGACCGATGAAGAGTCCAAGGCCATGGCCCTGCGGCTGATGCAGGAAGAGGGCATCCTCTGCGGCATCTCCTGCGGCGCGGCGATGGCGGTGGCGGTACGCCTGGCGGAAACCCCGGAAATGCAGGGCAAGACCATCGTGGTGATCCTGCCGGACTCCGGTGAGCGCTACCTGTCGAGCATGCTTTTCAGCGACCTGTTCACCGAGCAGGAAAACCAGCAGTAAGCACGGATCAGGCATTCGCCCGCAGGAGCCGGCTTGCCGGCGAATGCTGACCCATATCAGGCCAGGGCCTGGCTGCTTATGCTACTTAACGCCTTTGTTGCATAACCGTTAACGCTGAATGTTGGGTTGTGCGGGTTTTTCCAGGGCCCAGGAGTGTTTATCATTGCCGGCTGCCAGGTCGGGTGAACGCTCCCCCTACAGGTGCCTATTTCCAAGGAGTCGTTGCATGAGCTTTTCCTTTACCGCCAAGGTCGCGGTGTTGTCGCTGTTCGTCGGCAGCATTCTCTACGTGCACCTGCGCGGCAAGGCGCGTCTGCCGGTACTGCGCCAGTTCGTCAACCATTCGGCGCTGTTCGCCCCCTATAACGCCCTGATGTACCTGTTCTCCGGGGTGCCTTCCAAGCCGTACCTGGACCGCAGCAAGTTTCCCGAGCTGGACATCCTGCGGGACAACTGGGAAGTGATCCGCGAAGAGGCCATGCACCTGTTCGACGAGGGTTACATCCGCGCCGCCGAGAAGAACAACGATGCCGGTTTCGGTTCCTTCTTCAAGAAGGGTTGGAAGCGCTTCTACCTCAAGTGGTACGACAAGCCGCTGCCCTCGGCCGAGGCCCTGTGCCCGAAGACCGTCGAGCTGGTGAGCGCGATTCCCAACGTCAAGGGCGCGATGTTCGCGCTGTTGCCCGGCGGCAGCCACCTCAACCCGCACCGCGATCCCTTCGCCGGTTCCCTGCGTTATCACCTGGGCCTGTCGACCCCCAACTCCGACGCCTGCCGGATCTTCGTCGATGGCCAGGAGTACGCCTGGCGCGACGGTGAAGACGTGATGTTCGACGAGACCTACGTGCATTGGGTGAAGAATGAAACCGAGATCACCCGGGTGATCCTGTTCTGTGACATCGAGCGTCCGCTGAGCAGCCGCCTGATGACCCGCATCAACCGTTGGGTCAGCGCCCAATTGGGCCGCGCCACCGCGCCGCAGAACCTGGATGACGAGCGTGTCGGCGGGATCAACCAGGCCTACGCCTGGAGCAAGCGCTTCAGCGACAGCTTCAGTGGCGTGGTCAAGCAGTGGAAGCGCCGCCATCCCAAGCTGTACCGCATCCTGCGCCCGGTGCTGGCAGTGGTGGTGCTGGTAGTCCTGTGGAAGTGGCTGTTCGGATAAATCTTGCAATGAATATCGGGCGCTGGTTATATTCGGCGTCCGATGAGTCCAGCGACTCAGGTTTTTCCTCTCTCGAGAACCATCAGTACATGGCTTTTTCCCTTCTCAACGCGGTAGTGGTTTCAGCGGTCAACGCTGGCGTCGTGCCGTGCGGGAATCAGCAGCCTGTGCAGATCGGTCATTACCCCCCACCTGTCAGTAGCACGCCGGTGTACGCAGTCGTATCACCGCCGGGCGTTGGCTTCTCGGGCTGATCAGCAACCGCTGCTGTTCCCTGCGCCCGCCTGAAAAAACACTACTGAACTTCAGCCTCGGCTGAATTGGCTTCTTGCCTGATTACAGGTGGTTTTCATGTTGCTCATTTCAAAAAAGTCCGCGCTCGCGGCCGCTTCCACGAGCCTGTTCGTCCTGCTCTGGAGCAGTGGCGCCATCTTCTCCAAATGGGGCCTGGCCCACGCTTCACCCTTTGCCTTCCTGCTGCTGCGCTTCGTCATTGCGCTGATCGGCCTGATGCTGCTGGCGCCCCTGCTCAAGCTCAGGTTGCCCCGTGGGCGCCGGGCCATGGGCTTTGCCGTGGCCACCGGCCTGGTGCTGCTGGGGGCCTACCAGATCTTCTACATCCTGGCCCTGGACCTGAAGGTGACCCCCGGGGTCATGGCCACCATCATGGGGGTGCAGCCGATCCTCACGGTGGTGCTGGTGGAGCGCCAGCGCTCCTGGAGCCGGCTGTTTGGCCTGAGCCTGGGGCTTGCCGGGCTGGTGATGGTGGTCTACCAGAGCATCGGCCTGGCGGGGATGTCCATCACCGGCATGTTGTGCGGGCTGCTGGCCCTGGTCAGCATGACCGCCGGTTCGATCATGCAGAAACGCATCACCGACAATCCCCTGGGCACGCTGCCGGTGCAGTACTTGGCAGGGCTGCTGCTGTGCGCGCTGTTCGTGCCGTTCCAGCCGTTTCACTTCGAGCACAGTGCAGGTTTCGTGATTCCACTGCTGTGGATGGGGCTGGTGGTGTCGGTGCTGGCCACGCTGTTGCTGTATCGGCTGATTGCCCAGGGCAACCTGGTGAATGTCACCAGCCTGTTCTACCTGGTGCCCGCGGTGACCGCGCTGATGGACTACCTGTTCTTCGGCAACCGCCTGGGGCTGCTGAGCCTGGTGGGCATGGGCCTGATCATCGTCGGGCTGGTGTTCGTGTTCCGCAAGCAGCCTTGACCGCCCTGGGCGGCGTGAGCTCTGCGCGCCGTCGCTGACGACACCGGCCGGGCGCAATGCCCGGTCGGTTGTTTTCCCTATTTATGGAATGAAGGGTCGACTTTTATGTCGAATGGTGGCCATATGGCATCATTGTCGAAAAGGTACTCGCCAACTGCATTGGGACAGGGCTTCAGCGCCGCGCGGGGCAGCTCGAAGAGTCGCCTGAGCAACGCTTGCAGGTGGTTTTGATAACCAATTGATTGGACTTCTTTTCTAATGCTTCCAAACAGTCCATCAGACTTTTCTCAAAAGCTAAAGCTCGTACCTAGACTGACGATACAGTCCTTACACACAAGGAGAGTCAGGATGAACGTAGCGCTTGCTTCCACTGCTTTGAGTCTGTTCCTTGGGCTATCGGGCAGTTGCCTTGCCGCCACTCCCTCAGGGCAAGGCATCATCCGTTTTTACGGCAAGATCGTAGAGTCCAACTGCTCCTCCAATGCTGCCAGCGATGGGCTGAACTTGCGTCAGTGCCCTCAGGGCTCGCGTGGGGGATCCATTGACGTTCGGCGGGTCGGCCGGCTGGCCAGCGCCAGCGGCCCGGGAAACTCCGTAGTCAAGGTCAAGCTCCTGGCCGACAGCGGGCGCGAGGGGCGCTATTACGACCAGCACTATGCCTTTGTCGACCAGGCAGGCAAGGCCGTGACCTCGGGCGCCTACCTGATCACCCTGAGTGTTCCTTGAAGCCGCAACCGGCTGCAGCCTCTGGCCATAGCACGCCAAGCTGCGGGCCTGGCTGCCGCCCGATCAGCGATATGGCGCGGCGTAGCCGCCGCACCGTGGTCATGGCCGGGTCAGAACTGGTAGCTAGCGTTCAGGCGCAGGCCGTGCTCGCTGGACGCATCACCCAGTTGCGCGCTGTATGCGGCGCCCAGGCTCAACTCAGGGGTCAGCCGGGTTTCCACGCCCGCTTCGAGTACTGCACTGTTGCGTGAATAGGCCACGCCTTCGACACGGAATGCATCACTTGCGTCGAAACGATAGGTGTTGGCCGGTGTGACGCCGGCCAAGGCATGTTTCCAGCCGGCACTGGCAAATAGGCTGAGCGACTTGCCGCTGTCCAGTGGCTTGCTGGCACTGGCACGCAACCCCAGGGTGGCGAACGTTTGTTGGTCCGAGACCTGTTTGGCGCTCAGGGCCGCGAGGCCTCCATGTTCCTTGAAGCCATCGCTCTTGACCTGCACGTGGGTCAGGTTGGCAAAGGGTTCCAGCTGTACTGAAGGGCCGAAGTCCAGGCGCCGGCCCACTTCTCCGAACGCCTGCAGGGTGTCGGCTTGATGGGTGGACTGCAGATGGTCGCTGTAGCCGGCAAAGTTCACCGAACGCTTGGCATCGATCCGGCTCCAGGTGTAGGCCAGGCCGCCACGCAGGTCGAAGTTGCTGACCTGGGCCCCGCCATAGACCCCCAGGTGGATATTGTCGTTGTCGCTGGAAGCATCCCGTGACGAGCTTTTCAGTTCCGTTCGGCTGTAACCGGTTAACGCGCCGATATGACCGCTGTCACCGACCTGGGTGTCGACACCGGCGAGCACGCCCTGGGTGTCGCTGCGTAATCTGGCGACATTGCTGTCCCCCTTGATCTCCCCCCAGTTGCCCAGCGTGGTGATCCAGGGGGTCAGGCCTGAATCGCTGTCACGGCTGGCGCCACTGTCCTGGGTGGCGGTCACCGAACGTAGGCGACTGTTTGCCGCGTCACGGACCAGGCGGCTGTCCTGGATCAGCGCCGAACGGGTCGAACTGTGGAAATCCCCGGACAGTTGCTCGAAGGCCGCGCGGGCCTGGTGATCGTCGGGCAGGTAGGCGATGGCCTCGAATAGTTTGTTGTGCACCGGTGGCGTCAGAGCCGGTACGGCAGAACCCTTCAGGCTTTGCAGCGCAGTGGCCGTGGCGCGCTGGTTGCGCGAGAGGGCGGCGTCCTGGAACAGACGGGTCTGCTGTACATCCAGGTAGGCGTTGTGGCTGTCGTAGTTATCCACCAGATTGTAGAACGTCGAGACTCGGGTATCGCCGGTCAGGTTGTAGCGACCGCTCAGGCCCTGCTGGGTCGCGAGGATCAGGTAGCGCCTGTCCAGCTCATAGCGGGCGCTGTCGAGCTTGTCGGCGTTGACGATGCTGCCTGCGTCCAGCCGCGCTGCCCCGTTCACCTGCAGTCGGTCGTTGGCGCCAGTGCTCAGCAGTTCGGTGTAGAAGGTCGAGCCGCTGTGCTGGTCCAGGTTGCCAGACACGGTGAGGGTGCCGATGTCGTTACCCGGGGCCACTGTGGCACCGTCGTGCAGGGTGACATTGCCGACCTGGCCATTGCCGGCCAGGGTCGCGCCCGCATGCACGTCGGTGGAGCCACCGAGGGTGCCGTTGACTGCGAGGATACCGGCTTCGACCTGGCTCTGGCCGTGGAAGTTGGAGCTGTTGCCGCTCAGTTCGGTGCGGCCGGTACCGCGCTTGTTGAGCGTACCGCTACCCGCCATTGAGCCCCCGAAGCGGTAGCTGTCGGCGCGGTTCAACACCAGGCTGCCGGGCGCATCGATCTGCACGTCACCGAGAATCGAGCCGCTGCGGCCGCCGCTTGTGCCGGCACCCAGTTGCAGGGTGCCGTTGCTGATCAGCGTGCCGCCGCTGTAGGTGTTTTCTGCGGTGAGCACGGTGGTACCGGTACCACGTTGCTCGACTGAGCCGCTACCGGAAATCACCTGGTCGTACTGGTACGAGTTGTTGCGATCGAACACCACCTGGCCATCGTTGCCGATATCGCTCAGTACTGCGCCGGCACTGCCGTTGTGGGCGCCGATGTGCAGGCTGGCGTTGCGATCAACCTGCACCTGTCCGGCCATGGCGTTGTTCAGCAGCAGTTCGCCACCCTGGACATGCAGTTCGCCGCTGAAGGTGCTGGAGTCACCGTTGAACAGGGTCTGTCCGGCGATGTGGCTGATGCGTCCATGGCCTTCGAAGCCGGCGTCGAACGAGTGGTCGCTGTCGCTATGGTTGAACTGGACCAGCCCCTGGCCCAGGCCGAAGATCACCCGTGTTGCATCCAGTTGGCCCGCAGCCCGAGCGTCAGCGGCATTGGCGCTGGCCGCCCCCACATAGAGCGCAGCGCTGGCGCTGGCGTCCCGGGCAATCTGCAGGGCGCCGCTGCCGACCCTGGCCTGGCCTTGATCGGCCAGCGTCAGGGCCGCCTTGCCGCTCTGGCCCAGGGTCATGTTGCCGGAGACGTTCAATTGGCTGCCTGCGCCACTGATGTTGATAGCGCTGGTGGCGCCTGGGGCAGCCGCCACAATGCTGTCCCGAGCGTTGACCTGAGCGCCGTTGCCGACGGTCAGCGAACCGTTGCCGGCACCGCCGACAGTCAATGTCTTGTCGCTGGTCAGGGTTGCACCGCCATCGACGTTGAGCGCGCCAGATGCACCCTGCTCGGCGCTGATCAGAGCATTGCCCTGGGTGTGGGCTCGCGAGCCGCTGCCCAGGTTCAACTCGCCGGACCCGCTTTTGCCGACGATCAAGTCGCCGGCTGTGCCCAGTCTCGCGCCGTTGTTGAATGAGGCCTTGCCCACGGCGCCTTGTACGCTGCCCAGGGTAAGTGCGTCGGCGATTTCCAGCCAGCCGTTGCCGCCCACATTCAACTGGCCCAGGCCATTGCTGCTGGTGCCGACGTTGAGACTACCGATCATTTGTGCGCTATCCAGTTGCGCGACATCGTTGGTTCCCCTGCTGAGCGGCCTGTCAACGTTGACGACTTCATTGCTGGCGGGAGCGCCCTTGCTCCAGTTGCCATTTCTCTCCCAGGCGTTGTCTTCGTTGACCCGATAGGCGTTGCCGTTCGGGTCGACTGCCAGGTGGTAGGCATCCCCGGTCCAGGTCGTATCGGCAAGGACCGCGGGGGATAACGAACTCAGTGCTAGAGCGACAGCGGTCGTGGTACTGGCGTATTTGAAATGGTTCTTTTGCAACATTTTATTCTTCAAGGCGATGCCTGTTCAGTCGAGGGTTTGAAAACAACATTGAGCGTGTTGGCAAATAGCGTTGTGCAAGGGGGGAGTTACAGCGTTGGAGGGGCTAACTCTCGAGACGAAATAAGAACTATTGGGTTGTGAGTTGTCCTAGGCTCGTGCTGTAAAAAAAGTCCGACTCGAGTGTTGTATTCATGCAAGTTCTGGCGGTGTTGGAACGGTCCGGGAAGTTGCAGTGGGTTCGGTGGTTCAACGAGGATAGGGGCGTGCTACAGGCAGGGGCAGAGGGGGGATGGAGTATTTTGGGGGAGTAAGGAATGTCTGATTAAAGGCGCAGAATCGTCTTTGTTATTTGTAGGTTGTTTAAGTTGTTTTAGATTGGAAGTGTCTGATACTTGATTTCTGGATCAGTAGAATTTCATCTTTCCAGATTTTTTGCGGGGGAGTGTGGCGAGGATGGAAGTGTGTTTTAGATGAGACGGTGGGGGGGAGTGCTTGAAAGTTGTTTTTAACTTTCCTGGTTATTCCACCACCGCAGGTATCTGGGGGAGATCAGCGATCGGTCAGTTATTCGCTCGGGATGGCCCGGGGTCCCGGCCTGAGCACCAGCCACAGCGCGGCGGCAATCAGCGCGCCGCCATACAGGTGGGCCATGGACAGCGGCTCGTCCAGCAGCAAGGCGCCCCACAGTACGCCGAATGGCGGGATCATGAAGGTCACGGTCATCGAGCGCACCGGGCCGATGGCGCTGAGCAGGCGGAAATACAGCACGTAGGCAAACGCGGTGCAGCCCAGCCCCAGCCCCAAAAGCGATAGCCATACGCTCCAGCCACCCCAGCTGGGGGGCGGCTGGTTGATGGCGTTGTAGGCGAACAGCGGCAACAGCAGCAGGGTCGCTCCCAGCATGCTGCCCAGGGCCGACAGGCGGCTGTCCAGGCCGCCGGCCTGGTCCAGCCAGCGTCGGGCGAGGAACCCGGCGAAGCCGTAGCAGGTGGTGGCCATCAAGCAGGACAGGGCGCCCAGCAGCAGGTCTCGGTCGAAGGCCACGGGGCCGGCGCGGGTCAGGATGCCGACGCCGAGCAGGCCCAGGCAGACCCCGGCGAATTTGCTCGGGGTCAGGCGTTCATGGAAAAACAGGCCGCCGATCAACACCCCCATCAACGGCGTGGTGGCATTGAAGATCGCCGAGTAGCCGGCGGGCAGCACCTGGGCCGCCACCGAGTACATCGTCGCGGGTATCCCGGAGTTGATCACCCCGAGCAGCAGCACGGTCTTGAGCTTGCCGCGAAAGCTCCAGTCGACCCGCATCAACGCCAGCATCACCAGCAGCCCGAGCGCGGCGATGGACACCCGGAAGAAGGCCGTGGGCACGCTGCCCAGCACCGGGGCGATGATGCGCATGAACAAGAAGCTCGCGCCCCAGATGGCGGCCAGCGACAGCAGGCGCAGCAGATCGACAGGTTTCACAGGAGGTTCCTTGGGTTCGGGGCGAGGGATCTTGCCCAGCGTGGCCGGGCATGGCAAACCTTATTGGCGCACGGGGCGAAGAAAACCCGCACCCCGATTGTTGCGTTCAATCCTGCGTTGCAGAGGCCTGGAGACAGAGCGACCGCCGGGTCATTTTTCGGCGTACGTCCCATCACAAAAATACGCTTCTCTTCACCTCGTTTCACTGGCTAAGCTCTGGCATCGTAAATTCCCGCAGAGGTCTCTTTATGTCGCAGTCATGGCCCGCCGCCGATATCGCTCGAATGATCCTCGATGGCTTCGACGATTACCGCGAGCACTTTCGCCAGATCACCGACGGTGCCCGGCAACGCTTCGAGCAGGCGCAGTGGCAGCAAGCGCAAAAGGCCTCGGCAGCGCGGATCAACCTGTATGAAGAGAAGGTGGGCGAGACCGTGGCGCGCCTGCACCAGGCCTTCAGCACCGAGTCGCTGATGGATGTCAGCCAGTGGCCACTGGTGAAAAGCGCCTACATCAGCCTGATCGACCTGCGCTTTGACGATGAGCTGTCCGAGACCTGGTACAACTCGATCTTCTGCGGCCTGTTCAGCCACGACCTGATCAGCGATGGCTGCATGTTCATCCACACCACCCGGCCCAGCCTGCGCCGGGCCCGGGCCGCACAGACCCGCAGCTACAAGCCCCAGGGCGAACTGGCGACGATGCTCGAACAGGTGTTCGCCGACTACCGCTTCAGCGAGGACTACGCCGACCTGCCGGGGGACCTGCGGCGCCTGGAGGCGCAGTTGCGGGAGAACCTGCCGGACTGGGTGTGCAAGGACCCGGAACTGACCCTGGAACTGTTTTCCTCGGTGCTCTACCGCAACAAGGGTGCCTACCTGGTGGGGCGCATCTTCACCCATGAAGAACAGTGGCCGCTGGTGATCCCGCTGCTGCACCGCGAAGGTCGGGGGATCCAGATCGACGCGCTGATCACCGACGAGGCGGACGTCTCGATCATCTTTTCCTTCACCCGTTCCTACTTCATGGTGGACGTGCCGGTGCCGGCGGAATTCATCGGCTTCCTCAAGCGCATCCTGCCGGGCAAGCACATCGCCGAGCTGTACACCTCCATCGGTTTCTACAAGCACGGCAAGTCGGAGTTCTACCGTGCCCTGATCAACCACCTGGCCAGCACCGACGATCGCTTCATCATGGCCCCCGGGGTGCGCGGCATGGTCATGAGCGTGTTCACCCTGCCGGGCTTCAACACCGTGTTCAAGATCATCAAGGACCGCTTCTCGCCGTCGAAGAACGTCGACCGGGCCACGGTGATCGAGAAATACCGGCTGGTGAAAAGCGTGGATCGGGTGGGCCGCATGGCCGATACCCAGGAGTTCGCCGACTTCCGCTTCCCCCTGAGCAAGTTCGACCCGGCGTGCCTTGAGGAACTGCTGGAAGTGGCGCCCTCCACGGTGGCGGTGGAAGGCCAGACGGTACTGATCCGCCACTGCTGGACCGAGCGGCGCATGACCCCGCTCAACCTCTACCTGGAGCATGCCAACGAAGCCCAGGTGCGCGAGGCCCTGGAGGACTACGGCCTGGCGATCAAGCAGCTGGCGGCGGCCAACATCTTCCCCGGCGACATGCTGCTGAAGAACTTCGGCGTCACCCGCCATGGCCGGGTGGTGTTCTATGACTACGACGAAATCTGCTTCCTCACCGAAGCCAACTTCCGCCACATTCCGGCCCCCCGTACCCCGGAAGATGAAATGGCTTCCGAGCCCTGGTACTCCATCGGCCCCCACGACGTGTTCCCCGAGGAGTTCCCGCCGTTCCTGTTCGCCGATGCCGGCCAGCGCAAGCTGTTCGACCAGCTGCACGGCGAGCTGTACAACGCCGATTACTGGAAGGGCCTGCAGGAGGCCATCCGCGCCGGCAAGGTGATCGATGTCTTCCCTTACCGGCGCCAAGGCCTGGAAGACGAATAAGTAGACGTGCAGGAGCCGGCTTGCCGGCGAAGGCGCCCTCACTGGCCCCTTCGCCGACAAGCCGGCTCCTACGTATTGCATGGACTTTTCTGCGACAATCGCGCCCTGCCTAAATAGACGACCCTTGCGTACCTGATGACTGACGAATCGCCTGCAATCGACCAACTGCTGAAAAACCTCGATCAAGCCATGCTCGGCGACCGTCACCGGTTGCGCCGGCAGTTGCTCGAACTGCGCAAGAAGCCCGACGAGGCCAAGCTCGCCCAGTGGCTGGAGCGCATGCAGGCTTCCTGCAACCTGGTGACGGCGCGGCGCCAGAGCGTGCCGCAGATCCGCTATGACGACAGCCTGCCGATTGCCGCCAAGCGCGACGAGATCAAGGAGGCGCTGCTCAAGCATCAGGTGCTGATCATTGCCGGCGAGACCGGCTCGGGCAAGACCACCCAGTTGCCGAAGATCTGCCTGGAAATCGGTCGTGGCCAGCATGGCCTGATCGGCCATACCCAGCCCCGGCGGATTGCCGCCCGCAGCGTGGCCAGCCGGGTCGCCGAAGAGCTGGCCACGCCCCTGGGCTCGCTGGTGGGCTACCAGGTGCGCTTCGAGGACCAGAGCGATTCCAGCACCCTGATCAAGCTGATGACCGACGGCATCCTGCTGGCGGAAACCCAGAACGATCGCTACCTGGAACGCTACGACACGATCATCGTCGACGAGGCCCATGAGCGCAGCCTGAACATCGACTTCCTCCTCGGCTACCTCAAGACCCTGCTGCCGCGGCGCCCGGACCTGAAGGTCATCATCACCTCGGCGACCATCGACCTTGAGCGCTTCTCCAAGCACTTCGATAACGCGCCGATCGTCGAGGTCTCCGGCCGTACCTTCCCGGTGGAAACCTGGTATCGCCCGTTGACCCTGGAACAGGACGAGGAGGGCAACCGGGTCGAGGACGACCTCACGGTGGACCAGGCGATCCTCGCCACCCTGGATGAAATCGCCGCCCATGAACGCAGTGAAAGGCGCAGCCCCGGGGACGTGCTGGTGTTCCTGCCCGGCGAGCGGGAGATCCGCGACGCCGCGGAGATGCTGCGCAAGGCCCAGCTCAAGCACACCGAGATCCTGCCGCTGTACGCGCGCCTGTCGCCGGCGGAACAGCAGCGCATCTTCCAGTCCCACCCGGGCCGCCGCGTGGTGCTGGCCACCAACGTCGCCGAAACCTCGCTGACCGTGCCGGGCATCCGCTACGTGATCGACAGCGGCACTGCGCGCATCAGCCGCTACAGCTACCGGGCCAAGGTCCAGCGCCTGCCCATCGAGGCGATTTCCCAGGCCAGCGCCAACCAGCGCAAGGGCCGTTGCGGCCGGGTCGAACCGGGGATCTGCGTGCGCCTGTACAGCGAGGAAGATTTCCTCGGCCGGCCGGAATTCACCGACCCGGAGATCCTGCGTACCAACCTGGCGGCGGTGATCCTGCAGATGCTGCACCTGCGCCTGGGGGAAATCACCGCCTTCCCGTTTATCGAACCGCCGGATGGCAAGGCCATCAGCGACGGTTTCAACCTGCTGCAGGAACTCTCGGCAGTCGACCGCAACAGCCAGCTGACACCACTGGGCCGGCAACTGGCGCGCCTGCCGGTGGATCCGCGCATGGGCCGCATGCTGCTGGAAGCGGCCAAGCTCGGCAGCCTCCAGGAAGTGCTGATCGTCGCCAGCGCCATGTCGATCCAGGACCCCCGCGAGCGTCCGCCGGAGCGCCAGCAGGCCGCCGACCAGGCCCACGCCCAGTGGAAGGACGTGGATTCGGACTTCGCCGGGCTGGTCAACCTGTGGCGCGGCTTCGAAGAACAGCGCCAGGCCCTCACCGCCAGCCCGCTGCGCAACTGGTGCCGCAAGAATTTCCTGAACTACCTGCGCCTGCGCGAGTGGCGTGATTCGCACCGGCAATTGAGCCTGATCTGCCGCGACCTGCAACTGAGCCTGAACAAGGAGCCGGCGGACTACCCGAAACTGCACAAGGCGGTGCTGGTAGGCCTGCTCAGCCAGATCGGCCAGAAGACCGAAGACGGCGACTACCTGGGGGCCCGCCAGCGGCGCTTCTGGATCCACCCGTCCTCGGGCCTGGGCAAGAAGCGCCCGCAATGGCTGATGACCGCCGAGCTGGTGGAAACCACCAAGCTCTATGCGCGCATGGTGGCCAGGATCGAGCCGGACTGGATCGAGCCCCTGGCCGGCCATCTGGTGAAGAAGAACCACTTCGAGCCCCATTGGGAGAAGAAGCGCGGTCAGGTAGTGGCCTATGAGCAGATCACCCTGTTCGGCCTGATCGTGGTCGGCCGCCGGCCAGTGCATTACGGCCCGGTGGACCCGGTGGTGTCCCGCGAGCTGTTCATCCGCGAGGCCCTGGTGCGTGGCGAAATCCAGTCCAAGGCCAAGTGCCTGAGCGCCAACACCCAACTGCTGGAACAGCTCGATGCCCTGGAAGCCAAGGCCCGGCGCCGCGACATCCTGGCCGACGAGGAAACCCTGTTCGCCTTCTACGACGCGCGCCTGCCAGCGGAGATCCACCAGACCGCGACCTTCGACAGCTGGTACCGGGTGCACAGCCAGAAGAACCCGCAGTTGTTGATCATGCGCGAGGAAGACGTGCTGGCCCGCGAGGCCAGCGAGGTCACCGCCAAGCAGTACCCGGACACCCTGCATATCGGTGACCTGGAACTGGCCCTGAGTTACCACTTCGAACCCAACCATCCCCGGGACGGCGTGACCCTGCGGGTGCCGGCGCCGCTGCTGCCGGCACTGCCCGCCGAACGCCTGGAATGGCTGGTGCCGGGGCTGATCGAGGCCAAGTGCATCGCCCTGGTGCGCAACCTGCCCAAGGCCCTGCGCAAGAACTTCGTGCCGGTGCCGGACTTCGTCAAGGCCGCCCTGCAGCGCATGGTCTTCGCCGAGGGCTCCTTGCCCCAGGCCCTGGGCCGCGAGCTGCTGCGCATGACCGGCGCGCGGGTCAGCGACGAGGCCTGGAGCGAAGCCGAACAACAGGTGGAAAGCCACCTGCGGATGAACCTGGAAATCGTCGACGCCCAGGGCAAGTTCCTCGGCGAAGGCCGCGACCTGGCCGAACTGACCGCGCGTTTCGCCGAAGCCAGCCAGGCTGCCCTGGCGGTGCCGCAGACTGCCAAGAGCCAGCAACCGGTGCAAGCCAAGGTATTTGCCGCGGTGGCGGAAAAGACCCAGCAGAAGATCGCCGGGCTGTCGATGACGGTGTACCCGGCCCTGGTGGAGGAGGCGGGTACGGTCAAGGAAGGGCGCTTCTCCACCGCTGCCGAAGCCGAGTTCCAGCATCGCCGGGCCTTGCAGCGCCTGCTGTTGCAGCAACTGGCCGAGCCGGCCAAGTTCCTGCGGGGCAAGTTGCCGGGCCTTACCGAGCTGGGCCTGCTGTACCGCGAACTGGGCCGGGTCGATGCGCTGGTGGAGGACATTCTCCTGGCCAGCCTCGACAGTTGCATTCTTGAAGGCGAGGCCGTGCTGCCTCGGGATGGCGCGGGCCTGGCCTCCCTGGCCGAGCGCAAGCGTGGTGCCTGGACCGAGCACGCCGAGCGCCTGGCACGCCTGACCCTGGAGATCCTCAAGCTCTGGCACGGCCTGCAAAAGCGCTTCAAGGGCAAGATCGACCTGGCCCAGGCCGTGGCCCTCAACGACATCAAGGCCCAGCTGGCGAACCTGGTGTACCCGGGCTTTGTCCGGGAAACCCCGGCCCTGTGGCTCAAGGAACTGCCGCGTTACCTCAAGGCCGTGGAACTGCGCTTCGAGAAACTCGGCAGCCAGGTGCAGAAGGACCGGGTCTGGAGCAGCGAGCTCACGGGCCTGTGGAGCCAGTACCAGACCCGGGCCCAGAAGCATGCCCAGGAAGGCAAGCGCGACCCGCAGCTGGAGCTGTACCGCTGGTGGCTGGAGGAGTACCGGGTGTCCCTGTTCGCCCAGCAGTTGGGGACCAAGGTGCCGATTTCCGACAAGCGCCTGAGCAAGCAGTGGAGCCTGGTCGACGCCTGATCTAAAGCCCTTCGTAGGCGCTGGCGTGCCAGCGAAAGCGCCGCCAGGGGCGGTACAGGGTTGACTCCGTCGATCTTGCAGTTGCGGCGAAATGGCGGAGGTTATGGCAAACTCCGCCGTCATAAATGCCGGCCCCGGCTTTCTGCATCGCAGGCAGCCTGGGCGGATCGGAATAAAGCGATGCCAGAAACGGCTCCCTTGGCGGGAGTCGTCCCTTTACGGTTTGGCACGTGAGTGCCAATACCTTCTGCCTCAACACATTAGAGGAACGACCGTGCACAACGTCGTCATCAGCGGCACCGGCCTGTTTACCCCGGCCAACAGCATCTCCAACGAAGAGCTGGTGGAATCGTTCAATACCTACGTCCACCAGTTCAACAGCGACAACGCTGCCGCCATCGAGCGCGGCGAAGTGCAGGCCCTGACCGAATCCAACGCTGCCTTCATCGAAAAGGCCTCGGGCATCAAGAGCCGCTTCGTCATGGACAAGGACGGCATCCTCGACCCGCAGCGCATGGCTCCACGCCTGCCGGAACGCTCCAACGACGAATGGTCGGTACTCTGCCAGATGGCCGTGGCCGCCGCCGAGCAAGCCCTGCAGCGGGCCGGCAAGACTGCCGCCGACATCGACGGGGTGATCGTCGCCTGCTCCAACCTGCAGCGCGCCTACCCGGCCATCGCCATCGAAGTCCAGGCCGCACTGGGGATCCAGGGTTTTGGCTTCGACATGAACGTGGCCTGCTCCTCGGCGACCTTCGGCATCCAGGCGGCCTGCAACAGCGTGCAACTGGGCCAGGCCCGGGCGATCCTGATGGTCAACCCGGAAGTCTGCACCGGGCACCTGAACTTCCGTGACCGCGACAGCCACTTCATCTTCGGCGACGCCGCCACCGCGGTGGTCATCGAGCGAGCCGACCTGGCCACCTCCGAGCACCAGTTCGACATCGTCAGCACCAAGCTGCTGACCCAGTTCTCCAACAACATCCGCAACAACTTCGGCTTCCTCAACCGCGCCGCGGAAGAGGGTATCGGCGCCCGCGACAAGCTGTTCGTCCAGGAAGGCCGCAAGGTATTTCGCGATGTATGCCCGATGGTGGCCGAGCTGATCGCTGCGCACCTGGAAGAAAACCAGCTCAACGTCAGCGACGTGAAGCGCTTCTGGCTGCACCAGGCCAACCTCAGCATGAACCACCTGATCGTCAAGAAACTCCTGGGCCGCGAAGCCTCGGTGGAAGAAGCGCCGGTGATTCTCGACACCTACGCCAACACCAGTTCGGCGGGTTCGGTGATTGCCTTCCACAAGTACCAGGACGACCTGGCCAGCGGTTCCCTGGCCGTGCTCAGCTCCTTTGGCGCCGGTTATTCGATCGGTAGCGTGTTGCTGCGCAAGCGTTGATCCAGGGTTGGGGTGTGGCGTCGGGCGTGATTGGCGCGTCACACCCCCTCAAACCTGCATGATTGAACGAGGCACGAATGGCCGCTGCTGATGACACGCAACTGCTAGAGCGCCTGTTGGCGGGCGAACAAAAGGCTTACAAGGAACTGGTCGGCACCTACCAGAGCGCCATGCGCGCCGTGGCCTACGCCATTGTCGGCAACCGCCACGCCGACGAAGTGGTACAGGACGCCTGGCTGTCGGTGGTGCGCAACCTGGCGGGTTTCCAGGGGCGTTCCAGCCTCAAGACCTGGCTGCTGACCATCACCGCCAACGCGGCCAAGGGCCGCTACAAGCAGAACCGCCGGGAAGTGTTGCTCGATGATCTGCCGGCGCCCCATGGCACCGTGGGTGATGAGCGTTTCTCCTCCAGCGATGGTCACTGGCTGGTGGCGCCTTTCGCCTGGCACGAAGACACCCCGGAAGCCCTGCTGACCGAGTCCGAACTGCGTGACTGCCTGGAGCACACCTTGCTCAGCCTGTCGGAGTTGCAGAGCAGTGTCCTGCTGTTGCGCGAACGCCAGGGCCTGGAGCTGGAAGAGATCTGTAACCTTTTGGGGCTCACGCTCTCCAATGTCCGGGTACTGCTGCACCGGGCGCGTCTGAAGGTCTTCGCCACCGTGGAGCATTTTGAGGAAACCGGCCAATGCTGACCTGCAAGGAACAAGTGGCACGATCCAGCGATTATCTCGATGGCCAGTTGAGCTTTCGCGAGCGCTTGATGGTGCGCCATCATCTGTTGTTCTGCCCCAATTGCCGGCGTTTCATTCGCCAGATGCGCCTGCTCCAGGCCACCTTGCGGGTGCTTCCGGAGCCGCCCCTGGAAGGTCTCGACGAACTGGCCGAGCGTCTGGCCGCCGAGCGCCAGAACCACCGCTGATCCTGCCTCCCCCATGGCTCGGTAGCCGCTGTCGAGCCACGGCGAGGCTGCGAAAAGGCCCGCAGGGCCTTGCTTGACGGTCTCCTATCGAACCTCCAGCGCCCTCAGGATCGCGGCGTCTCCTACAGAGCCGTTCGCCGCCTCGCCGGGGCTCGACGGCTACAGACACCACATGAAACTGTCATCCGATCAAAGGTGACAGTGTTCTTGTGTCCCCCTATTCCCCCGCAAAACCCAGGGCAAAGGCTCTAGTACGGGCTTTTTGCCTTATTTCATTTCGAAGTAAAAAAGTTCCCCTGTAATCAAATCTTTATCTATCAGCAACCCGGCTGAAATAACCCCTCGCCAAGATTCCCACCCAACACCAGCGGGCCAACCCCGCGTGTTTTCCAACGCTACAGACCACCAATTAGGGGAACTCTTCGATGATCCGTAAGCACTTCGCCGGTTTTGCCGCCAGCGCCCTGGCCCTGGCAGTAACCGCCCAGGCTTTCGCTGGCACCGTCACCACCGACGGCGCCGATATCGTAGTCAAAACCAAGGGCGGCCTTGAGGTTGCTACCACCGACTCCGCGTTCAGCTTCAAGCTGGGCGGTCGTCTGCAAGCCGACTATGGCCGTTTCGACGGGTTCTACACCAAGAATGGTGACAGCGGCGACGGCGCGTACTTCCGCCGCGCCTATCTGGAATTGGGCGGTACCGCCTACAAGGATTGGAAATACCAGATCAACTACGACTTCTCCCACAACTCGGGCACCGCCGATGACGGTTACTTCGACGAGGCGTCCATCTCCTACGTCGGCTTCAAGCCGGTGACCCTGCGCGCCGGCCGCTTCGACGAAGACTTCGGCCTGGAGAAGGCCACCAGTTCCAAGTGGGTCACTGCCATGGAGCGTAACGCCGCCTACGAGCTGGCCGACTGGGTCAACTCCCACGAGAACGGCATGGGCCTGCAGGCCAGCTCGGTGGTCGCCGACATGGCCTACCTGTCCGGCAGCGTGGCGGCCAAGGACATCAACGACAAGGACGGCGACAGCGTCAAGCAGTTCAACGCCCGTGCCGTGTTCGCCCCGATGCACGAGACCGGCAACGTCCTGCACTTCGGTCTGGACTTTGCCAGCCGTGATGTGAGCGACACTGCTTTCGACTCGCGGATCCGCCCACGCCTGGGCGTGCGTGGTATCGCCACCAACGGCGGCAACGATGCCGGCACCAACGGCAACCGTGCCACCTTCGGCGGCGGCGCCGGCCTCAACGCGTCGAGCCAGACGGCCGTTGGCGCCTATGACAATGACCGGGTGTTCGGCGGTGAATTCGCCTTCGCCACCGGCCCGTTCTCGGCCCAGGCGGAATACCTGACCCGCAAGCTGCAGGCCGACAGCAACGCCTACAAGGACGTCAAGGCCACCGGTTTCTACGGCCAACTGGCCTATACCCTGACCGGCGAGGCCCGGGTGTACAAACTCGACGGCGCCAAGTTCGACACCATCAAGCCCGAGAACAAGCAGTACGGTGCCTGGGAAGTGTTCTACCGCTACGACAACATCAAGGTCGATGACAAGAACGTCGTAGCCGCCACCGCCACCCGTGACGTCGGCGATGCCAAGGCCACCATGAACACCATCGGGGTCAACTGGTACGCCAACGAGGCGATCAAGATTTCCGCCAACTACATCAAGGTCAACACCGACAAGATCACCAACAACGTTGGCGATGACAGCGGCGATGCCCTCGTAGCCCGTGTGCAGTACGTGTTCTAAGGCTGTTGCAACACCCAGGTAGAGCTCTTTCTCATCCGTTATAGCTCCTCTCGTTTTTAACCCCGCCCCGGCGGGGTTTTTTTTGCCCGCTGCACGGGCGCCTCTCAAGGGCAGGCGGTTTCGTGCAGGTACAGCCACTGCGCCGCATCGCCCTGCACGCGAATGATCGCCAGGGACAGGCGCGCGCTTTCGACCTGGCCCAGGCGGTGGGTTTCCTTGTAGTGGATCGCCGCGCTCTGGCCTTCCTGCCACACACAGCGCACCTGGCTGATGCTGATTTCCAGACCGGGGCGTTGGCCCAGGCCTTCGCGAAACAGCTGTTCCACCTGCTCGCGGCCGACCATGGCGCCGCCGGTGGTGACCATCTGGAAGTCTTCGGCGAACAGCCCCAGCAAGGGATCGATGCAGGCCTCGGCATCCCCGCGCTGGTTGGTGAAGACGCTGTGAATCAGTTGGTGAATCCAGTGCACGCTGTATTGCGCCTGTCTAGCGATCGAGTTGGGCATGGGAGGCCTCGGGTGGTGGGAGTCGGTTCAGGGTCAACAGGGGTAGCAGGCCGGCTGCGGCGGCCAGCAAAAGGCTCAGGTGGTAGGCGCCGGTGACGCCCCGATAACCCAGCAGCAGGTTGTAGAGCATCAACAGCAAGGCCGCGCCGAGGCTGAAGGCCATCTGCCGGTTGATGTTCCAGATCACGCTGGCCTTGTGCGTATCGGCGCCGTCGAAGTCCAGCAGGGCGGTGGTCTGCGCGGTATTGGCACCGGCGCCGCCGCCCAGGCCCATCAGCAGGTAGGCCAGGCTGATCAGGGGCAGATCGGTCAGCGAATCGACCCCGTACAGGCTGGCGATGCCGGCGCTGTGCAGCACCAGGGCGATGGCGAACAGCCGTGCGGCGCCCAGGCGATTGTACAAACGTCCGCAGGCGAGCATCGCCAGCAGTGCGCCGGCGGCATACAGCAGCATGAACATGCCGCTGTGCTGTGCGCTCAGGTGCAAGCTCTCCTGAAGGAAGAACAGGCTCAGCAGATTGACCCCGGTGAAGAGCCCGGGGATCGCGTGATAGATAGCCACCGACAGGCCCAGGCGCGGATTTTTCAGCAGCCGCAGTTCGACGATGGGCCGGGCGCAGGCCCGACAGTGACGCCGGTAGCACTCGGCCAATAGCAGGCCGGCAACCAGGCCCGGTGCGGCCTGATGGGCCGGGTAGCCGCTGCCGTACAGCGACATGCCGAACAACAGGCAGCCCAGGCTCGCAGTCACCAGCAGCAGGCCGCGCAGGTCCGGGCGCGGCGGTGGCGCCGAGCGCTCGGCGTTGATCCAGCACCAGGACAGCAACGCCGCCAGCAGCGACAGCGGCAGGCTGGCGAAGAACACCCAGCGCCAGGAACTGTGGTCGACAATGGCCCCACCCACCGTGGGCGACAGCGCTGGCGCCAGTAGCGCCACGGCCATCACCAGGGTGGAGATCCGCGCCCGTTGCGTGCCCTGGAACAGGTTGAAGGTCAGTGCCTGCCCCAGGGGAATCAGCAGGCCGCCGGCCATGCCCTGGACCAGCCGCCAGAACACCAGTGGCATGAAGCTGTCGGCCAGCCCGCACATCAGCCCGGCAACGCTGAACAGCAGCATCGAGGCGCAGAGCACCTGGCGGTTGCCGAAACGCGCCGCGAGCCAGGTGCTGATGGCGATCACCAGGGTCAGGCCGAGGATGTAGGCATTGGCGACCCAGGCCACGGCGGCGCTGGACACTTGCAGTTGGGCGGCGATAGTGGGCAGGGCCACCGCCGACATGAAAATGTTGACGCAGTCGATGAAGAATCCGAGAAGGAATACCACCGCCACTTTGTATCTGTAAGTCATGCCGTCTCCCTTTTGGCGCGCAGCTTAGGGAGCTTGGGGGCAGGGTGTCGAGGTGCCTATACTTGACGCATTGTTTAATGGAGCTTGACAGTGAGCGAAAATTTTCACGGCCAGCTGCACCGGGTACAGACCTTTCTTGCGGTGGTGGACTTCGGCTCATACACCCGCGCCGCGCAGTACCTGGGCATCAGCAAGGCCATGGCCAGCCTGCACATAAAGGCCCTGGAGCAAGCGCTGGCGAGCACCTTGCTGATCCGCACCACGCGGCAGGTGACGCTGACCGAGACCGGCCAGGCCCTCTACGACGAGTTCAAGGGGATTGTCGCCAATATCGACACCGCCTTCGACAATGTGCTGCACGGGCGCGACCGGGTCAGTGGCAAGTTGCGCATCAGCTCCACGGCGGAGTATGCCGAGACGTTCGTGTTGCCGATCCTGCCGTTGTTCACCGCGCGTTATCCCGAGGTGCGCCTGAGTTATCACTTCAACTCGTCGTTGAATGATCTGGTGGCGGAAAAGCTCGACCTGGTGATCCGCCTCGGGCACCTGGCGGACTCGGGGTTCAAGGGGCGCCAGCTGGCGGACTACGCCATTGCCCTGGTGGCCAGCCCGGCGCTGCTCAAGGACCGGCAGGTGACGCAGCCTGAAGAGCTCGATGCCTGGCCCTGGATTGGCAACAGTAACCTGGGCGGGCCGCCGGGCTGGACCTTCAGCCATCTGCGCCGTGGCGAGGTGGAGGTCAAGGTCAGCCCCGGGCACGAGTCCAACTCGGCGACGGCGATTCGCGCCATGGCCCTGGCCGGCCTGGGGCTGGCGGTGCTGCCGGAGTGGATGGTCCTCGATGACCTGGGCAACGGGCGGCTGGTGCGGGTATTGCCCGAGTACCGCCTGGCCACGCAGCCGGTGCATGTGCTGTTTCCCAACAGTGCGCACCTGCCGCGCAAGTCCCGGGTGTTCATCGACTTTCTGGCGGAGCACCTGGGGCGCTAGCGCTGCGGCGGTTTCGGTGAACCCGGGGATGGAGGATACTCCCCGGGTTGTTCGATCTGAATTCCGGGGACCCCGATGCCGCTGCAATCCTTGAACAGCCTGTCCGCCGTCGATCCTGCGCAATGGGATGGCCTGCTCAAGGACGGGCAGCCCTTTGTGCGCCACGCCTTTCTCAGTGCCCTGGAAGACAGCGGCAGCCTTGGCCCGCGCTCTGGCTGGCAGGCCGAGCACCTGCTGCATGTCGAAGACGGTCGGCTGCTGGCGGCGCTGCCCAGCTATCGCAAATGGCATTCCTACGGCGAATACGTGTTCGATCATGGCTGGGCGGATGCCTGCGACCGGGCCGGAATCGACTACTACCCCAAGCTGCTGACGGCGGTGCCGTTCAGCCCGGTGAGCGGCGCCCGGGTGCTGGCAGCGACCCAGGCAGATGCGCTCGAACTGCTGAAAAGCCTGCCCGGCTACCTGGAGATCGAAGGGCTTTCCAGTGCCCATATCAACTTCACCGACGATTTCAGCGACGCGGCCCTGGAGCAGCAACCGGGCTGGCTGCAGCGCCTGGGCTGCCAGTTTCACTGGCAGAACCGTGGCTACCGGGACTTTCAGGATTTCCTCGATGCCCTGAGCTCGCGCAAGCGCAAGCAGATGCGCAAGGAGCGCGAGCAGGTGGCGGGGCAGGGCATTGATTTCCAGTGGCTCGAAGGCCATGAACTGGACCAGGCGCAGTGGGATTTCGTCTATGCCTGCTACGCCAACACCTACGCGGTGCGGCGCCAGTCACCCTACCTGACCCGAGCATTTTTCAGCCTGCTGGCCGAGCGCATGCCCGAAGCGATCCGCGTGGTCCTGGCCAAGCAGGGCGGGCGCCCGGTGGCCATGGCCTTCAGCCTGGTGGGCGGCGACAGTTTCTATGGGCGCTACTGGGGTTGCCTGGCGGAGTTCGACCGCCTGCATTTCGAGACCTGTTTCTACCAGGGCATGGAGTACGCCATCGCCCAGGGGCTGCAGCGCTTCGACGCCGGCGCCCAGGGCGAGCACAAGCTGATTCGCGGCTTCGAACCGGTGCTCACCCGCTCCTGGCACTACCTACGCCATCCCGGGCTGAAGGCTGCGGTGAAGGATTTCCTGCAACAGGAACAGGCCGGAATCCGCGCCTATGCGCAAGAGGCGAGGGGCGCCTTGCCCTATCGGCAGGCGTGACCCTCGCCGGCGTTGCTCAGCCGTCTTCCTTGCCCAGCCAGCGATAGACCACACCGCCGATCACTGCGCCCAGGATCGGCGCCAGCCAGAACATCCACAGCTGCTGCAACGCCCAGCCGCCGACGATCAGCGCCGGTCCGGTGCTACGGGCCGGGTTGACCGAGGTGTTGGTGACCGGGATCGAGATCAGGTGGATCAGGGTCAGGGCCAGGCCGATGGCGATGGGTGCCAGCCCCGCCGGGGCGCGTTTGTCGGTGGCACCGAGGATGATCACCACGAACATCAAGGTCATCACCAGCTCACAGACAAAACCCGCGGCCATGGAATAGCCGCCGGGGGAGTGTGCGCCATAGCCGTTGGACGCCAGCCCCGAGGCCAGTTCGAACCCCGGCTTGCCGCTGGCGATGAAGTACAGCAGCGCCGCGGCGATCACCCCGCCGATCACCTGCGCGACGATATAGGCCGGCAGTTCCCTGGCCGGAAAGCGTCCACCCACCACCAGCCCCACGGACACCGCGGGGTTCAAGTGGCAACCGGAGATATGGCCGATGGCGAAGGCCATGGTCAGCACCGTCAGGCCGAAGGCCAGGGCGACCCCGAGCAGGCCGATACCGACGTTGGGAAAGGCCGCCGCCAGCACGGCGCTGCCGCAACCGCCCAGGACCAGCCAGAACGTACCGAGCAATTCGGTGACAGAACGTTTGAACAAAGACATGAGAGAGTCCTTGATAGGTCAACCTATCAACGCGATACAACTGTTATGCATCCCGCAGGTTAACTACAGGTTCCGCTCCGGAACCTAGGCTGAGTACAGCAGGCTTTCGGCGCAATTCCACTCGCCCATGAAAAACGCCAGGGCCCCCTGAAACCGGGGGCTCTGGCGCATTGTGCGGTAACTTTCTGTAGCGGCTACAGAGGCTCAGTCGATGCCGACGAAGCCTCCGGTCTGGTGCTGCCACAGGCGCGCATACAGGCCGCCGTGGGCCAGCAGTTCGGCGTGGGTACCGGTCTCGGCGATGCGCCCCTGTTCCAGGACCACCAGGCGGTCCATGCGGGCGATGGTCGAGAGGCGGTGGGCGATGGCGATCACGGTCTTGCCTTGCATCAGGGTCTCCAGGCTTTCCTGGATCGCCGCTTCCACTTCCGAGTCCAGGGCCGAGGTGGCTTCGTCCATGATCAGGATCGGCGCATCCTTGAGCAGCACCCGGGCAATGGCGATGCGCTGGCGCTGGCCGCCGGACAACTTGACCCCGCGCTCGCCGACATGGGCGTCGAAGCCGGTGCGGCCCTGGGCGTCGGACAACAACGGGATGAACTCGTCGGCACGAGCCTTGCGCACTGCTTCCCAGAGTTCCTCGTCGGTGGCGTCGGGGCGGCCGTAGAGCAGGTTGTCGCGGATCGAGCGGTGCAGCAGCGAGGTGTCCTGGGTGATCATGCCGATGCGTTCGCGCAGGCTTTCCTGGGTTACCCCGACGATGTCCTGGCCGTCGATGAGGATCTTGCCGCCCTGCAGGTCGTAGAGGCGCAGCAGCAGGTTGACCAGGGTTGACTTGCCGGCCCCGGACGGGCCGATCAGGCCGATCTTCTCCCCCGGGCGGATCTCCAGGTTGAGGTCGCTGATGACCCGGTTGGCCTTGCCGTAGTGGAACTCCACATGTTCGAAACGCACGCCGCCCTGGGCCACCGCCAGCTTCGGTGCCTGCTCGCGGTCGGTGAGTTGCAGGGGCTGGGCGATGGTCTTCAGGCCGTCCTCGACCATGCCGATGTTTTCGAAGATGCCGTTGATCACCCACATGATCCAGCCGGACATGTTGACGATGCGGATCACCAGCCCGGTGGCCAGGGCAATGGCCCCGGCGCTGATCAGCGACTGGCTCCACAACCACAGGGCCAGGCCGGTGGTGCCGGCGATCAGCAGGCCGTTGAGGCTGGTGATGGTCACGTCCATGGCGGTGACCACGCGCCCGGCCAACTGGCTCTTTTCGGTCTGCTCGGCGATCGCCTCGCGGGCGTAGCTCTGCTCGAAGTGGGTGTGGGCGAAGAGCTTGAGGGTGGTGATGTTGGTGTAGCCGTCGACGATTCGCCCCATCAGCTTGGAGCGGGCGTCGGAGGCGTCCACCGAGCGCTTCTGGATGCGTGGCACGAAGTAGCGCATGGCACCGATGAAGCCGGCGATCCACAGCAGCAGCGGGATCATCAGGCGCCAGTCGGCGTCGGCGAACAGCACCAGGGAACCGATGGCGTAGATGGTCACGTGCCACAGGGCATCGATCACCTGCACCGAGGAGTCCTGCAGCGAATAGCCGGTCTGCATGATGCGCTGGGCGATGCGCCCGGCGAAGTCGTTCTGGAAGAAGTTCAGGCTCTGGCGCAGCACGTAGCTGTGGTTCTGCCAGCGGATCAGGCTGGTCATGCCAGGGTTGATGGTCTGGTGCATCAGGAGGTCGTGCAGGCCCACCATCAGGGGCCGGAACAGCAGCGCCACCACCGCCATCCAGGCCAGTTCCAGGCCGTGGTCGGTGAACACCTGGACGCTGGGGGTGCCCTGGGCCAGGTCGATGATGGTGCTCAGGTAGCTGAACAGCGACACCTCGATCAGGGCCACGAACAGGCCCACCACCAGCAGGGCGACGAAGCTCGGCCAGACTTGCTTGATGTAGTGGAAGTAGAAGGGCAGGACCCGGTTGGGCGGGGTGGCGCTGGGAGCGTCGCGGAAGATGTCGATCAGTTGTTCAAAACGACGAAAGAGCATGGGGTCTGAAGCCCGGGGTACGGGCTCTCCTGTGCAGAAAACGGACGGGGCGCCGGATAGGGCGCCGCCGTCGGGACAGGCTGCGAAGTATCAGTCGATACGCTTGGCCGACTTGATCAGTACCGGGTCGATCGGCACGTTCTGCATGCCCTGCTTGGTGGTGGTCTGGGAGTTGACGATCTGGTCCACCACGTCCATGCCGCTCACCACCTTGGCGAATACGGCGTAGCCGGCATCGCGGCCCGGGTCGAGGAAGGCGTTGTCGGCGACGTTGATGAAGAACTGGCTGGTGGCCGAGTTGGGGTTGGAGGTGCGGGCCATGGACAGGGTGCCACGCACGTTATGCAGGCCGTTGGAGGCTTCGTTCTTGATCGGGTCGCGGGTGTCTTTCTGCACCATCTGCGCGGTGAAGCCACCGCCCTGGACCATGAACCCCGGGATCACCCGGTGGAAGATGGTGTTGGTGTAGAAGCCGCTGTCGACGTAGTCGAGGAAGTTCTTGCTGGAGATCGGTGCCTTGACCGGGTCCAGTTCCACTTCGATCTTGCCGAAGCTGGTGTCCAGCAGGACGTGGGGCGCCTTGGCCGGTTGCGCGGCCATCAGGTTGGCCGCGAAGAGTACGGAGCCGGCGACGAGGGCGATTTTTTTCAGCATGGGTCAGTGATCCTGGGTGGTGGTGTCGACTGTGGTCATGAAGTCCAGCAGGGTTTGGTTGAAGCGCTGCGGCTGGTCCAGCGGCGTGGCGTGTCGGGAGTCCTCGATCACCACCAGCCGCGCGTCCGGCAGCAGTTTGACATAAGCCTCCTTGAGCGCCACCGGGGTGTAGTCGCGGTCGGCGCTGACGACCAGGGTTGGACAGGTGATTCGCGACAGACGTTCCTGAACCCCCCAACCGACGATGGCGTCGAAGCTGGCGAGATAAGCACGTTTGTCGTTTTTTGCCCAGCGCTCGGCCATCTTCTGCCGCAGCTCGCCCTGCTCCGGCTTGGGAAACAGCCGCGGGCCCAGGGCCTTGCCGATGGCGCTCGGGCTCAGCACCCGGGCCAGGCTCCAGCGCTTGAACCACTGCCAGTAGTCGTTGGCGCTGCGCAGCTTGACCTCGGGGCCGCTGTTGACGATGCACAGGCTCTTGAGCAACTGCGGCTGGTCCACCCCCAGCTGGAAGCCGATCATGCCGCCCATGGACAGCCCGACGTAGTGGGCCGGGCCCAGGTTCAGGTGCTCGATCAGCGCCACGATGTCGGCGGTGAAGCCTTTGATGCTGTAGCGCTCCCGGGGCTTGTCGGAGCGCCCGTGGCCGCGGATGTCCGGGACGATCAGCCGATAGCGGGCCGAGAGCGCGGGGATCTGTTTTTCCCAGTCCAGGGCGCTGGAGCCCAGGCCATGGACCAGCAGCAGGGGTTCGCCCCGGCCGTATTCCTCGTAGTGCAGGGTGCAACCTTCATGCTCGAAATAGGCCATGGCAGAACTCCTGTTCTGGTGGGTGGGGCGTCAGGCTTGCTCGGGGGCGGCAAAGGGCGCATCCAGGGGCGCGGTGTCGAAGGTGCGCAGCAGCTCCACGAGGATCTGCGTCGCCGGGCCCAGGGGTTTGTCCTTGTTGGAGTAAAGGTAGAAGGTCGGGTGGCGGCTGCCGCCCTGGTCCAGGGGCAGGACCTTGAGCAGGCCTTCGCGCAGCTCGCGCTCGATCAGGTGCCGGGGCAGCCAGGCAAAGCCCAGGCCGCTGCCGACGAAGGTCGCGGCGGTGGCCAGGCTGCCCACGGTCCAGCGCTGTTCGGCGCCGAGCCAGCCGACATCGCGCGGTTGCTGGCGGCCGGAGTCGCGGATCACCACTTGCAGCTGGCTTTCCAGGTCCTGGAAGTGCAGTTCCCGCTGCAGGCGGTGCAGGGCGTGTTCCGGGTGGGCCACGGCGACGAACTCCACCGAGCTCATCTCGGTACCCAGGTAGCCGGGAATGTTGAAGCCGCTGATGGCCAGGTCGGCCACCCCTTCGAGTAGCACTTCCTCGACCCCGGACAGCACTTCCTCGCGCAGGCGCACGCGGCAGCCACGGCTTTGCGGCATGAAGGCGGTCAGGGCGCGTACCAGGCGCGCGTTGGGGTAGGCAGCGTCCACCACCAGCCGCACTTCGGCTTCCCAGCCCTGTTCCATATGGTGGGCCAGGTCTTCCAGCTGGCTGGCCTGCTTGACCAGTTGCCGGGAGCGGCGCAGCAACACGCCGCCGGCTTCGGTGAGCACTGCCTTGCGGCCGTCGATGCGCAGCAGCGGCACGCCGAGCTGGTCCTGCATGCGGGCCACGGTGTAGCTGACCGAGGACTGGGACCGGTGCAGCGCTTCGGCGGCCTGGGCGAAACCGCCGTGGTCGACCACCGCCTGCAGGGTGCGCCATTGATCCAGGGTCACGCGGGGCGCTTTCATGAGGGGCTCCTCTTGTCCTAAGCTGGCGCTCCTTACTGGAGACTGCCGAATGAGAAAATTCTGTTGTGTGTTGCTGGCTCTGTTGCCCTTGAGCGCCTGGGCCTATCCCATCGAAGTCGAGAAGCAGCTCAACGGCCAGAGCATCGATTACACGGCCTATGACACCGATGAAGACATCGGCTCCATCCAGTTGAACAACTACGGCAAGAGCGATGCGCTGTGCTCGGTGGTGTTTCGCAATGGCCCCGAAGCGCCGCGCACCCGCAAGGTGGAAGTCGCCGCAGGGCAGAGCAAGAACGTTACCGCCAAGTTCAATCGCAAGATCATCAAGCTGCGCCTGGACCTGACCTGCCAGGCCAAATGATCGAAGTGGGCCCGGCCCGGCCGGTTGCTGCAGGGCTGGCTCCGCTTATAAACGAATTTGTTGATTGGTTATAGCAGTTATTTGCGCTTTTTCATCGATATCACTCTGTTTAATCTGCGCTCCATCGACTTACGCATACCCCGATGGAGATTTGTGCCATGTCCCGCGTCCTGATCATTGAAAGCAGTGCCCGCCAGCAGGATTCCGTATCCCGCCAGTTGACCCAGACCTTTATCCAGCAATGGCAAGCCGCCCACCCGGGTGATTCGATCACGGTACGCGACCTGGCCCGCAACCCGGTGCCGCACCTGGATGCCAACCTGCTGGGGGGCTGGATGAAACCCGCCGAGCAGCGCAGCGCCGCCGAGCAGGACTCCCTGCAACGCTCCAATGAATTGACCGAGGAATTGCTGGCCGCCGACGTCCTGGTCATGGCCGCGCCGATGTACAACTTCGCCATTCCCAGCACCCTCAAGGCCTGGCTCGACCACGTACTGCGCGCCGGGGTGACCTTCAAGTACACCGACACCGGGCCCCAGGGCCTGCTCACCGGCAAGCGTGCCTACGTGCTTACTGCCCGCGGCGGTATCTACGCCGGCAGCACCGCGGACCACCAGGAACCCTACCTGCGCCAGGTGATGGGCTTTATCGGCATCCACGATGTGGAGTTCATCCACGCCGAAGGCCTGAACCTGGGGGGCGATTTCCACGAGAAGGGCCTGAACCAGGCCAATGCCAAGCTGGCCCAGGTGGCCTGAGCCGCGACTCTTGAGCCCAGGCGCCGCTCAGCGAAGGGCAGGGCGGCGCCGTTAATCCGCAGATAATCCACCGGTGTTCAAGTAGCGCCTGCGCATCCCCCTTCAAGCCGGTTCGCGCATCGAACCTCCCTTTGTACTGGTTGCTCCTTCAGTACCGACGCCCGATTGCACGCCTAGCGAGATCGGGCTTTTTTTTGTCCGGGATTTCATCTGAGGGGGCAAAACCGCTATCGTCGCCGCCATTCAAGACGAGGCGAACATGGGCTATCTACTTTTTGTCACGCTGATCCAGGCGTTTTCCTTCAGCCTGATCGGCGAATACCTGGCCGGGCATGTCGACAGTTACTTCGCGGTGCTGGTGCGGGTGCTGCTGGCGGGGCTGGTGTTCATTCCACTGACCCGCTGGCGCCGGGTGGCCCCGGCCTTCATGCGCGGCATGCTGCTGATCGGTGCGCTGCAGTTCGGCATCACCTACGTGTGCCTGTACCTGAGCTTTCGCGTGCTGACGGTGCCGGAAGTACTGCTGTTCACCATCCTCACGCCGTTGCATGTGACCCTGATCGAAGACGCCCTGAACCGGCGCTTCAACCCCTGGGGCCTGCTGGCGGCGCTGGTGGCGGTGGCAGGCGCGGTGGTGATCCGCTACGACAGCGTCAACCCGGACTTCTTCATGGGCTTCTTGCTGCTGCAACTGGCCAACTTCACCTATGCCGCCGGGCAAGTGCTGTACAAGCATCTGGTGGCGCGCTACCCCAGCGACGAGCCGCACTACCGGCGCTTCGGCTACTTCTACCTGGGGGCGCTGCTGGTGGTGTTGCCGGCGTTCCTGCTGTTCGGCAAGGCCCACTACCTGCCCGACGCGCCGTTGCAGTGGGCGGTGCTGCTGTTCCTCGGCCTGGTGTCCACGGCCCTGGGCATGTACTGGTGGAACAAGGGCGCGTGCCTGGTGACCGGCGCCACCCTGGCGGTGATGAACAACCTGCATGTGCCGGTGGGGCTGTTGATCAACCTGCTGATCTGGAACCAGCACGAAGACCTGGGACGGCTGTTGCTGGGCGGGTTGGTGATTCTGGGGGCGGTGTGGATCAGCCGCCGCGGCGCGGCACCGCGCCTGAGGCCCTAACCTGTAGGAGCCGGCTTGCCGGCGAAAGGGCCCGCAAGCGTTGCGTCTGGCCGGCCAACGCCTTCGCTGGCAAGCCAGCTCCTACCGGGTTACAGAGCCTGCTTCTCTACCGTCGGCACATGGCTGGCACCCAGCACCGCGGGCAGCAGGCCGGCCCGCAGGTCGGTGCCGCTGGGCTGCTGGTACAGGTTCAGGCCGAATTCCGGCATCACCGCCAGCAGGTAATCGAAGATATCCCCCTGGATGCGCTCGTAATCCACCCACGCGGTGGTGCGGGTGAAGCAGTAGATCTCCAGGGGAATGCCCTGGGCCGTGGTCTGCATCTGGCGCACCATGCAGGTCATGTTCGGCTGGATTTCCGGGTGGCTCTTCAGGTACGCCAGGGCATAGGCGCGAAAGGTGCCGATATTGGTCATGCGCCGGCGGTTGGCCGACAGCGCGGCGACGTTGCCCTGGGCTTCGTTCCAGCTTTTGAGCTCGGACTGCTTGCGCCCGATGTAGTCGGTGAGCAGGCGCACCTTGCTCAGGCGCACTTCTTCATCGTCATGCAGGAAGCGCACGCCGCTGGCGTCGATGTACAGGCTGCGCTTGATCCGCCGGCCGCCGGACTGCTGCATGCCGCGCCAGTTCTTGAACGATTCGCTCATCAACCGCCAGGTGGGGATGGAGACAATGGTCTTGTCGAAGTTCTGCACCTTGACCGTGTGCAGGGTGATGTCCACCACGTCGCCGTCAGCGCCGACCTGGGGCATTTCGATCCAGTCGCCGACCCGCAGCATGTCGTTGCTGGTCAACTGTACGCTGGCCACGAAGGACAGCAGGGTGTCCTTGTAGACCAACAGGATCACCGCCGACATGGCGCCCAGGCCCGACAGCAGCAACAGCGGCGAGCGGTCGATCAGGGTGGCGACGATGATGATCGCGCCAAACACGTACAACACCATTTTCGCCAACTGCACATAGCCCTTGATCGAGCGGGTGCGGGCGTGTTCGGTGCGCGCGTAGATGTCCAGCAGGGCATTGAGCAGGGCGCTCAGGGCCAGGAGCTGGAACAGGATGGTGAAGGCCATGGCCAGGTTGCCGAGGAACAGCAGGCTGGTCTTGCTCAGTTCCGGTACCAGGTGCAGGCCGAACTGGATCACCAGGGAGGGAGTCATCTGTGCCAGGCGGTGGAACACCTTGTTGTGGCGCAGGTCGTTGAGCCAGTGCAGGGCCGGCTGGCGGCCCAGCAGCTTGACCGCGTGCAGCACCAGGTAGCGTGCCACTCGTCCGACCAGCAGGGCGACCACCAGTAACAGGGCCAGGCCGATGCCGGCGTGCAGGAGAGGGTGTTGGTCGAGTGCTCCCCAGAGATCCTGGGTATTGAGCCAGAGCTGTTTGAAATCCATGGGCTAAAACGATTCTTCTATAAGGCACAGGAGGGGGATTAGAGCATTTAACCCTGGGAAAGTTACGGTTAAGGACAAATCGGTTAACAAAAAACCAACTCTTTGCCACCGTTTGCACAAAGAAACTCGGCCTTCGCGCTCGAAACCGGTACCCTATGCAGCTGTTTTTTTGCATATCTTCGAGGTAGCACCCGTGTTTTCCCAATTCGCCCTGCACGAACGCCTGCTCAAAGCCGTGGCCGAGCTTAAATTTGTCGAGCCGACGCCGGTGCAAGCAGCGGCTATTCCGCTCGCGCTGCAAGGGCGTGACCTGCGGGTGACGGCACAGACCGGTAGCGGCAAGACCGCGGCTTTTGTCCTGCCGATCCTCAATCGCCTGATCGGCCCGGCGAAGATCCGCGTCAGCATCAAGACCCTGATCCTGCTGCCGACTCGGGAACTGGCCCAGCAGACCCTCAAGGAAGTCGAGCGTTTCTCCCAGTTCACCTTCATCAAGTCGGGCCTGATCACCGGTGGTGAAGACTTCAAGGTCCAGGCTGCCATGCTGCGCAAGGTGCCGGACATCCTCATCGGCACTCCGGGGCGCATGCTGGAGCAACTCAACGCCGGCAACCTGGACTTGAAGGAAGTCGAAGTACTGGTGCTCGACGAAGCCGACCGCATGCTCGACATGGGCTTTGCCGAAGACGTACAGCGCCTGGTGGACGAGTGCCCGAACCGCCAGCAGACCATGCTGTTCTCCGCCACCACTGGCGGCTCCGGCCTGCGGGAAATGGTCGCCAAGGTCCTCAACAACCCTGAGCACCTGCAACTCAACAGCGTCAGCCAGCTGAACGAAACCACCCGTCAGCAGATCATCACTGCCGACCACAACCAGCACAAAGAGCAGATCGTCAACTGGCTGCTGGCCAACGAGACCTACCAGAAGGCCATCGTCTTCACCAACACCCGGGCCATGGCCGACCGCATCTACGGCCGCCTGGTGGCCCAGGACTACAAGGCTTTCGTCCTGCACGGTGAAAAGGACCAGAAGGACCGCAAGCTGGCCATCGACCGCCTGAAGCAAGGCGGGGTGAAGATCCTCGTGGCCACTGACGTCGCTGCCCGCGGCCTGGACGTTGACGGCCTGGACCTGGTGATCAACTTCGACATGCCGCGCAGCGGCGACGAATACGTGCACCGCATCGGCCGCACTGGCCGTGCCGGCAACGATGGCCTGGCCATCTCGCTGATCTGCCACGGCGACTGGAACCTGATGTCGAGCATCGAGCGCTACCTCAAGCAGAGCTTCGAGCGCCGCACCATCAAGGAAGTCAAAGGCACCTACAGCGGGCCGAAGAAGGTCAAGGCCTCCGGCAAGGCGGTGGGCGTGAAGAAGAAAAAGACCGACGCCAAGGGCGACAAGAAAAAGGCCGTGGCCAAGGCCCCGACCAAGCGCAAGACCGCCAACCGGCCGAAGAGCGACAGCCTGGTCAGCCAGGATGGCCTGGCGCCGCTCAAGCGCCGCAAGCCACAGGCCCCCGCCGCTGAATAAGCCTGGCGCCTGATGCAGATGAAAAGCCCGGACCTGGTCCGGGCTTTTTGCTTTGCGGGTGTCAGCTCTCGGCCTTTTTCTCGGCAGTGGCCAGTTCCTTGAGCCGCTGGTCGATCAACTGGCAATTGTCCGGCAGGTCCTTGCTGGAGGTGCTCAGGTCCATCTTCTGCAGTTCGGCGTTGATCTCCTTGGCCTTGGCCGGGTTCTGCTCGGTGATCTTGCTGACTTCCTGGGCCAGCTGTTCGCGCTTGGCGGTGGCTTCGTCCGGGGTGCAGGCCCAGGTGGGCAGAGCGAACAGCAGGCTGCTGGCGAGGGTAAGAATGCTCAGGTTCTTCATGGCGTAGGCCTCGTGATTCGGAACGGGCAGTCATCCGGTTGAGGCAGCGGAGGCAGGGAAAGTTCAGTTGGATTGAGCCGGTGGCCGCGGCTTTGATTGCCGTGCCTGATCAGGAATTCTTACTCGGCAATTCAGATGGATCTGATTTGCCGGCGTCGCCGATAGCTCTAGCATCCGGCCTTGTAGCAGGGCGCATGCCCCGCAAAACCAGCCATCCATCGACGATGCTCGCGCTTAATTGACGTCAGAATGGTGGCACATTAACATCGCGCGCCCTTTCTCTACCCTTGCTGCCGTTTCGAAGGACCGAATATGTCTCTCTCCACCCTCGGGATGAGGTTGTGCTGTGCCTTGTCCTGCTTGCTGCTGGTCACTGCGCTGCCCAGCGCCACTGCCGCGCCGTTGCCGGGCCCGGCTTTCAACCCCGGCGACCAGGACCTGATCCGCGACCGCCAGAACCGCCTGCTGGAAGAACAGCAGCGGCGCCTCGAAGAACTCAAGGACCTGCCCGGCAAGAGCGCCGCGCCTGTAGCGCCCACGGCGCCGGCCGACAGCCGCTGCTTCCCGATCAAGGACATCCAGCTCAAGGGCGCCGACTCGCTGTCGGCTGCCGAGCGCGAGCGCCTGCTCCAGCCCTACATCGGCCAGTGCCTGGGGGTAGCGCAGCTCAATGAACTGCTCAAGGTCATCACCGACCGCTATATCGAAAAAGGCCTGGTCACCAGCCGTGCCTACCTGCCGCAGCAAGACCTCTCCAGCGGCCACCTGCAAGTGCTGGTGGTGGAAGGCAAGCTCGAAGGGCTCAAGGCCGCCGAAGGCAGCAAGCTCAGTGCCCGTGAGCTGAACATGGCCTTCCCCGGCAGTAGCGGTGAGCTGCTCAACCTGCGGCAGATCGAACAGATGGTGGACCAGCTCAACCGCCTGCCGTCGAACCAGGCGCAGATGGAACTGGCCCCGGGCCAGGCCGTGGGCGGCAGCGAGGTCTTGGTCAAGAACAACGCGCAAAAGCCCTGGCGCGTTGGCCTATCACGCAGCAACGAGGGCCAGAAGAGCACCGGCGAGCAGCAGTGGGGAAGCTCCTTCGAATGGGACAGCCCCCTGGGGCTGGCCGACCAACTGGTGCTGCGCGGCGGCCACGACGCCATCAGCGACCACCAGAAAACCTCGCGCAACGCCATGCTCTATTACAACCTGCCGTTTGGCTGGTGGAACCTCAGCTACAGCTACAGCCAGAGCGAATACCGTTCCCTGGCCCAGGCCGTGGGCTTCAACTTCAAGCAGACCGGCGACAGCCAGAACCACCAGTTGCGCCTGGAGCGGGTGATCCATCGCGACGCCCTGAGCAAGACCTCGCTGAACAGCGGCCTGAGCTACCTGCGCACCAACAACTACATCGAAGACAGCAAGCTGAGCAACAGCAGCAACCGCCTCAGCGAGGCGCAATTCGGCATCAACCATGGCCGGCGTATCGGCAGCGGCTTTCTCAACCTCGACCTGGGGCTGCAGGACGGCATCGGCGCCTTCGATGCCCAGCGTGAAAACCAGCGCGACCGTTTCGGCAACCGCCAGGCCAACGCCCGTTATCGCAAGTACAGCGCCACCGCCAGCTACCTGCAGCCGTTCAAGCTGGGGGAAGAATCCCTGGTGTTCAGCAGCCTGGTCACCGGCCAGCGCAGCGAGGACGTGCTGTTCAGTTCGCAACGCATGAGCCTGGGCAGCCAGTCCTCGATCCGCGGCTACAAGGACCAGAGCCTCAATGGCGACAGCGGCTACTACTGGCGCAACGACCTGCGCTGGACTCGTCCGGTGGGCTGGGACTGGCTGCGCCCGGTGTTCGCCGAATACGGCGCGGGGCTGGGCTATGACTTCGGCGCGATCCGCAACGACCGCTACAACGCCGAGCAGCATGGCCGGGTCTCCAGCGACTCCATCGAATTCTTCGCCCGGGGCAAGCACCTTGCCGCCAGCGTGACCTTTGCCCATTCCCTCGAACGGCCCGAAGCCCTGAGTGAACGGGAAGCCCCGATCTATTTCCGCCTGGACCTGTTCCTTTAACTCCGCTCTTTGCCCGAGATATACGACATGGACGCTCGTCAGTTCGCCTTTCTGGCCCGCCAGCCTTGCGCCACCTTGCAAGCGCGGGATTCGTTCTGGGGGCTGTCCAAACGCGGTCTGGCGTTCATCCTGGCTAACGTGATGTTCTGGCAGCCCGTGGTGGCGATAGCCGACGGCATCGTGGTCAACGGCAGCGGTACAACACTGGGACAGGCCGGCAATGGCGTGCCCATCGTCAACATTGCCACGCCCAATGGCGGCGGGCTGTCGCACAACAAGTTCAGCGACTACAACGTCGGCCAGCAGGG